>JBBABA010000005.1:0-183257 GCA_041657955.1 Thermoplasmata archaeon
AAACCCAATTGATAGTTGCACTTTTTAATTCGCCTGGAGGGACGGTGCCGACAGATTTGCTTCCGATAAATTCTTTTGATGGTGAATTATCGTAAAAATTAGCAGTAACATTATATGCAGTTGCAGTGCCGTCATTATGCATGAAGACTGTAATAGCTGTTTTTTCGCCTTCCTCGGGGTGATTGTTCCAGAATATTATGTTTTCCCAATTCCGCATAACAACGTTTGGAGCATCTGCCCTTGTGGTGCCAGACCTGCCCTCACTATCAGGCAATATATCAGACTTGTTTTCGTTCACAACCGGTACGTTTGTTTCGTCCGGAGAAGCACTAAAAGAAACGATGCTGACAGCGAGTGGTAAAAGTAGAGTGAGAGATACGAATAGGGCCATCACTCTTGAAAGGTGATGGATGTCTTTTTTTAGCCGTCTGCCATCATTCACATCCATACAATCCACCACATTAGATGCTTCTGAGACTTATTATATTTATTTGTTATGGTACAATTAATATCGACTGCAAAATTAACGATGATTGTGTATCGCACCAGTATAATTAGGGGATGCATTCACCTTACCAGTAACTGCGAAAACATGTCAACAAAAAAGTAATCAAATTTTACAACCCGAGCCTCTTCCTTATCTCCACGGTGTTCTTCTCTATCTGTTTCTCCACTTCCAGATACAGGCTATTTCCATGTGTGTCTATGCCTACGATCAGGGGCCCAAAATTCTCTGCCTGGAGCATCCACAATGCTTCCGGCATTCCGAGATCGTACCACTCGACGCCTTTTACCTCTTTTATGCCCTTTGCAGCCAAAACTGCGGCGCCTCCGGTGATGGCAAGATAGACGCAGCCGTATTTTGACATGGCATCGATAGTCGGCTTGCTCATTCCGCCCTTTCCGATGATAGCCGCCGGCCTGAATGTTTCTATAAATTTCGGTTCCAGCGAATTCATTCTGGAACTTGTCGTGGGGCCCGCAGCGACCAGTTCCCAGCGGTCGCCTTTCTTTTTCATTATCGGGCCGCAGTGAAACACAGCGTTGCTCTCAAAAGTTACTGGAAGTTTTTTTCCTTCTTCATGCAACTCCAGTGCGCGCATATGGGCTTCGTCTCTTGCCGTATACATCATTCCGCTCAAATAGACGATGTCCCCCGCCTTTAAACTTCGGATTTGCACCTCTTTTAACGGTAATGATAATTTTATTTCTTTCATAATACGCCTCAGTCTATGATTTTTTATGCGATATATACTCTACTTTCCCATTTTTGTATATCCTAGCCGTAGCCCTTCTCGCCGCCCAGCATTGGATGTTTATTGCAACCGGAAGGCTTGCTGTGTGGCAGTATCCGTATTCTATGTTTACTCCCAATAATGTTGTTTTGCCGCCCAAACCCATCGGGCCTATTCCTATCTTATTGATTTCCCTATATAATTCCTCTTCGAGTGCCGCGATCTCCTTATCACTGTGCCTTTTATTGACAGGCCTAAGAAGCGATTCTTTTGCTAATTTCATAGATATATCCGCAGAACCGCCTATGCCAATACCGAGGATTATCGGGGGGCAGGGGTTGCTGCCAGCTTTCAATACCGTGTTTAGGACGAATTCCTTGATCCCCTTTATGCCCTTGGACGGTGTGAGCATTGCCAAAGAACTCATATTCTCCGAACCTGCACCCTTCGGCATTACTGTTATCTCGATGTAATCGTTGGCAGAGCATTTGAAATTGATATACGGCATCCGTTCGCCTACATTGTTTCCAGGATTTTTCCTCGTCATTGGGTGGACTGCGTTCGGCCTCAGTGGCACCTTTGCTGTAGCCTCTGCGACCCCGTTTCGTATAGCATCCTCTATATTTTCTATTCCCAATTTGCCAGTGTTCACGTAGAATATATGAATACCAGTATCCTGACACATCGGTATTCCTGTTTCTTCCGCTAATTTTATGTTGTCTAGAATTGTTTTTAATTGCATTTTTGGAACACTGCCCTCTTCAGTTTCATAAGCTTTTTGCAGAACCTCTTCTATGTCTGCGGGAAGTTTAGTAACCGCAAGTCTAAGAAGTTCTACGACCACATTTTTTACAAGAGTTTTATTTATCATAGATATCATCCGCCTTTAGCCTATATACCTTAGATCGTCGCTTCTGGAATCTGGTGACGGGCTGCTCGTCGGCGACTCCATCTCCTTCAATTGTGCCGTAATCTTGTCTATTTGTGCCGCCTTCTTTTCGAGTTTTGTATAATTTATCTTAATTGAAAGGATTTTTGTCAATATCTCTAATACTGCTTCTGCACTTTTCGGATCTGCAAAGTATCCCGACGTTTCGCCCATTATGCATACTCCGGGAATGTCGCGAAGTTTTCCCAAACCCAACAGTAGCCCGCTCGCTCCGATTATTCCGCTCCCAGGCTCTCCTTTCGGGAAGACTATGCCATATTTTTTCATTTCCTCCACCAATTTGGTGTCTGTAGCGGCCCCAAGGACTCTTGGCTTTTCAACCATTCTGCCCACACCATAACCGCCTAGCGTGTACATTCTCCGTATGTTGTATCCTTCAAGAACATCCAAACACCTGTCCGAGAGCACATATTGACCTTCTGGAGACATCCCCTGATAATCGCCCGCGAGTATTATCAGATCATGGTTCGGACTCTTTTTTTTCACATAATATATCTCTTGTCTTACGAGCTTGACAACGCCGTCGTCACCAACCAATACTTGGGGTGGAAAGTAACTAGAAAATACATCTATAAATTTAACGGCTTTCAATTCGTCTACAAGATGATCCGCGGCAAGTTTTCCTACGTTTCCGACGCCAGGCAAGCCCTCTATTAATATCGGATTTTTTAACTTTGGCTTAGATAAATAGACTATCTCTATATCGTTCACAGCCTACAACGCCCCGCATCTTTTTAATTCTCTTCTATATTTGCCATAGTGATCATTTATTGAGAATCTAGCAGGTATCGGGATTCTTGTTTTTGAACTGCATTTCACGCATACATCCTTCATAGTATATATGCGACAAGCTTCGCACCATCTTAACAAAGAACCCATTTTATTTCCCCTCTCTATAAAATGTGCCGTTTCCATTGTGTTTTATTATGCTGTTTACGGTGCGATCCACTGCCTTAGCGAGTTCTTTCTCCGCCTTCTTGTAATCTACCGCAGTTACCTTAATCCTGTATCTCGGTGCACCTACATATCGGATGTTTATTTTTACATCCTCTTCTTCCTTCTCTGCCTTTATCAGTGCGTCTTTTACATGTACAACTCCATCTGGCAGGGGGCAGCTCACTTCAATAATTCCACTGATTGTTACTGTAGGCAATGCGATGTTGTCGCTCGCTACTTTTATGAAATGTTCTACCCAATTGCCCTTTAAATTCTCACCAGAAAGTTTTTTTTCAAAAGCGGCACCCTCAAATGCACCGTAAAGTGAACCGTATGTTTTTATCAGCTCATGCCCGAACTCTTTATAACATGTCTCGACATCTCTATTGATATCCTTTGCCAAAATTTCAAATAATTTCTCTGCCTTCTGCTCATTTTTCCATTCCTGAATCTTCTCTTTTCGTTGATGTTCATTTACCTGTTTCAGAGAAAGGTCTATGTGTCCTTTTGATGTGTCTATCCTCAAAACCTTACAAACTATTTTTTGGCCTTCTCGGATGTGGTCCCGTATATATTTTATCCATCCAGTAGCTACTTCTGCAACATGGATAAACCCTTCCTTTTCATATTCATCTAAATATACGAATGCTCCAAAATTCTTTACATCCAATACTGTGCCTACAACGTGGTCTCCCTCCGTTGGAAACTCATGCAACCTCAATACCATTAGCTAAGCACCTCAACGATCTCTCCTTTAATGTCTGTTTTCCCTCCGGTTGGCCTAGCTAGTGTAGCACCGCATACTAAACAACTAATGGTGCTGCTGCATCTATCGAATATTATCTGGGTGTTGTCACAATCTCTACATTTTACCTTTATAAAATGCGTTCGTGTTTGGGTGTTGGCTTTTGTCATATCGTCACTTCTCCGCAATTTCGAATTTTTTGGCCCTTATACAAGGTGATTGGTGTGCTTTTTTACATTTAGTGCATCTATATCTTAGGGCCACTCTTCTTGTGGGTTTTTCCCTGCCTTCTGGTTTTGCTCTGGGGAAACCCCTATATCCGGCAGTTACTTTTCTAAATCTTCTCTGCCCCCACTTTAACTCGCTCGCCTTCTTTTTCCTAACTCTCTCTACTTCGTGCATGGTATGTTTCTTACAATAGGGGCAATATCTTTTGATTTCTCTCGGCAGCTTCATAGACATCACAGATGGTAATTTGTGCGTATAATCACACACGCCATATTAAAAGTTATCCTTCAGTTTCATTTCACAATCCTTAATATCTCGTTATACCTTAAACTATGATACCTATGGTTGATCTCTCGACAATCGTTTGTGGGACAAAGTTGAAAAATCCGACAATGCTCGCCTCCGGCATCTTGGGGGAAACAGGTGCATCGCTTTTAAGAGCAGCAAAAAATGGTGCAGGTGCCGTAGTTACAAAATCTATTGGAAAAAATGCAGTTCCTGGTTATGCAAACCCCACAGTTGTAGACGTAGAGCGTGGTTTATTGAACGCTATGGGACTTCCGAATCCCGGAGTAGATGAGTACCGATCTGAGGTAAAAACCGCTTTGGGCGGCAACGTTCCTGTAATCGGCAGCATATTTGGCGGTAACGTGCAGGAATTCGTCGAAGTCGCAAAAAAAATGGAGTCGCATGGTGTCAGCGCCTTGGAATTAAATATGAGTTGCCCGCATGTTAAAGGATATGGTGCCAGCATAGGCCAAAGTGCAGATCGCGTTTTTGAAATTACAGGGGAAGTGAGAAAAAACGTTCGCGTTCCTGTGTTTGTAAAACTTACTCCAAATGTTACAGATATTGTCAGCATTGCAAAAGCCGTTGAAGAATCAGGTGGTAACGCCGTTGTAGCCATCAACACTGTAAAGGCCATGAATATAAATGTAGACGCCAAAATTCCCGCGTTAAGCAATAAAATCGGAGGTTATAGCGGCTGTGGGATAAAACCAATAGGCGTTAGATGTGTTTACGAAATTGCCCAAGAAGTACACATCCCCATAATAGGCGTCGGAGGGATAATGAACGGAAGAGACGCTGTTGAATACCTGATGGCAGGTGCAACTGCTGTTCAAATTGGAAGCGCCGTGCATTATAACGGAGTGGGTATATTCAAAGAGGTATGTAAAGAAATAAAAGACTGGATGAAGAAAAACAAATATGAGAAAATATCTGATATCATCGGCATAGCACAAAAAAGGTAGGTTGATGCCAAAACAGAGCAGACAGGGAGCGATTTTCATGCCCTCAACGATTGTAGAAATTCTCAAAATAAACAACGAAAACAACAATGTTAAAACCCTTAGATTTAACTTCGAGAAAAAGGTTACGCCCGGGCAATTTTTTATGATATGGATCCCAGGCATCGACGAGATCCCGATGAGTGTTTCTTATACTGAAGGCCTAAAAGGCATAACTGTAGAAAATATTGGTGAATCGACAAGCGCTTTGCACAAATTGAAAATTGGCGACAAAATAGGCATAAGGGGGCCGTATGGTAACGGTTTCAAAATAATCGGAAAAAGAATATTGTTGGTTGGCGGAGGGACAGGCATAATTCCGTTAGCATCACTTATGGAGAAAATTACGAAGAAAGAAATCATGGTCATCATCGGCGCAAAAACAAAAAGCGAGATATTGTTTGAAGAGAGAATTAAAAAAGCAACGAAAAACGTTCTGTTCTCTACAGATGATGGATTGCTCGGCTACAGGGGCTTCGCGTCAAACCTGGCAGAGGAACTAATGGAAAAAAAGAAATTCGATTTAGTTCTCACGTGTGGCCCGGAGATTATGATGAAAAAAATTGTAGACTTGGCAAATGAGAGGCGTATTCCAGTACAGGCATCATTAGAGCGGTATATGAAATGTGGGGTAGGCATATGCGATTCTTGTAGTATAGGCGGGCTTCAAGTCTGCAAGGACGGTCCCGTATTCAGTGGCGACGTGTTAAAATGCTTAGACGAGTTTGGAAAAAAAAGAAGAGATGCATGTGGACGGGCTGTTAACATTTAGACTTAGAATATTCAATACGTGGCCATTACGCATACTTTTATGCCCATAGAGATAAAACGATTATCAATACTTTTTTATTATACGTAGAGTGTTAAGGATTATCCGTATTGTGGGCTCGTGGGGTAGTTCGGATATCCTTTTGGCCTTCGAAGCCGACGACCCGAGTTCAAATCTCGGCGAGCCCGCCAACCAATATAGCCTATTAACTGGTCGAGATTTGAGAATACGACGAATAGGCAGTGCAGGTCGTATGGTTCTGAAAAATTCTGGACATATGGCATAAAGAATTTTTCACCCGAAGGGAAATCTTGACGCCTCTGCTCTATTATTGAAGGCATCTAGCCCAGAAACTTCTATTGAAGTTTCTTCGGTCTCGGCGAGCCCGCCAACCCAAAGGTGATTATTGACCAGATGTAAAGACTGTTTGAAAACAATTAAATATTATACTTTCTATAGTTTGGGAATGTGACATTCGAAAAACTCCTTAGATCCTTGGCGGTATTTTACCTCTGGGGGGCGTATTTATGATTTTAAAAAAGAGGGAAAGTAAGGCCGAAAGTCCAGCAGTTTCAAAAACGAAGGACGTTTTCGAATTTAAGGATATAAGTAAATTAAAACCTGCTACGGAAACCCCTGAAGAAAAGAAACCTCTTTTTATAAACAAACTATTGGATGAAATAAGGAAAATAATCCCCAAGCTAACAAAAGGACCTGGCGTGGTGGCACTGTTTATCATAGTTCTCCTGTTAATACTGGCGCTATTATTTTTATTCAATCACAATTTGTATTCCTTGGAAAAAGACATCTCCAACGAGCGGCCCATAGACCTGAGCGGTCTGCCGCAGGGCGGCGACCTCGCAACCATTACTCAGAGCAATATTCCAGTAATAGACCAGGATAACGATGGTTTGCCAGACATAGAGGAGAACTACCTGGGGACTAACATGACCAAATGGGATACTGACGGTGATGGAATTCCAGATGGGTGGGAAGTAAATTACGGAAAAAAGTTATTGATAAATAGCAAACCATCTCTGGATCCGACCGATCCTGGCGATAGGGATGGTGATCCAGATGGCGACGGCCTCACCAATATCGAGGAATATTCCTATGGAATCTTTCAAACGAATCAACAAAGAGAAAAGGGTGGAAAACCACTATGGAGCGTCCCTGTCGATGGTGTTTGGTGTGGCGGCACAGACCCAACAAAAAAAGACAGCGATTTTGACGGAATGAATGACGGATACGAAACAAAATATGGCTTAGATCCATTAAATCCACTAGACGCAAAAGAGGACCCCGACTACGACGGTTTAACAAATCTCCAAGAATCTAAACTCGGCACTAACCCCCTGAACTCGGACGACGATGGCGATGGTTTGCTGGATGGAAAAAATACAACACTTAATGCAAGAGATCCATTAGCGATAGCGTGGCATAATTCTATCGCCCACCGAGACAATAAAGACGGTACAGTAACGTTTATAGGGGAAATGAGCGCGGGGACCAATTCTACAAACAGCGACACGGACGGCGACACAATGATGGATGGGTGGGAGATATTGTGGCATTTGAATCCAAACAATTCTAGCGATGCGTATCAGGATGCTGACCATGATGGTTTAGATAATTATAACGAATCCAGAACTGCAAGAATTTATGGCAATGGCACCGTGTTCGGGGGTACCGATCCATATAATGCTGACACCGACGGTGATGGAATGCCTGACGGCTGGGAGGTAAAATATTCTAGAAAAATCTCCGTAAACAATAATACGTGGAAATGGTCGCTTAATCCAATGAATGGTAGTGACGCACCTCTGGATGTAGATAATGATGGTTTGACGAACCTAGATGAATTTCGCGGCATTGTTATAAACATGAGCGGCGTGGAAAGAAAATATGACTGCGACCCGAATATTCCAGATACAGATTTCGATGGATTAAAGGATTACGACGAAGTAAAGAAATACTACACAAACCCGCGAAGCAAGGATACTGACGGCGATGGCTTAGGTGATTATACCGAAGCCGTAGAACACACTGTAGAAAAAGTCGGGCTATATAATTACACAAACCCCCTCAAGACGGACACGGACAGTGACGGGCTAAATGACTTTGATGAGATTTATACATACGACACATATTCGAACAAAGAGGACACGGATAACGATGGATTGTGGGACGGAGAGGAAATAAAAGGTTTCAATATCAAATGTATTAACGCCACGGTAAGCACAAACCCAAAGAGCATAGATACTGACAATGACGGCCTCAGCGATTATGATGAAGTGAAAACAGATTTCGATCCGAGCACGCCCGAGATAGACAGAACAAACCCGAAGGAATGGGATACGGATAAGGACGGAATGTCCGATGGCTGGGAGTTCAATTATTCAGACCCCTTTGGATGTGGAATACCGCGCTGGTGGCTTATAAAATATAGGTTGGATACGAACGATCTAGACATAGGTAATAAAGACAACGATGAAGACGGTTTCAATAACACAATAGAGTACCTTTACGATACCAACCCAGTAGATAAAGAGCATATAAACACAGAGTTCGAGCGGAAGGGGAAAAAATACGGAATCCCCGATGAAACAAAGGAAGAATATAAACTGAAAGTAATGCTGGATGCAGCCGGTAAAAGCCTTAGTTACAAGGTTCCACAAAGAAAACTTGCACAACCAGGTTTAAGGATTTCTCCTCTAAACGGGAGTGATTGGAACATCGATTCTGACGACGATAATCTGACAAATCTGGAGGAATATCAAATGGCCGCCACATATGGGCAATCTACAGATCCTTTAAATCCCGATACTGATTTTGACGGAATGCCCGATGGATGGGAGGTAAGTAATATGATTCAAAGCAGCGCTGATATGACGCCAAACCTAGATCCTACAAATCCGGACGATGCGTTCGAAGATCCGGATAACGACTCCACTGCCGCCTACACTCCACTTGGCAGCATGAGCATCACCTATACAAATCTTCAAGAATATCAGAATGGTACAAACCCAAATAAGAACGACACGGACAGTGATGGCATGTCAGATGGATGGGAAGCAGCATTCAACGACATCGACAGCGACGGAATACCTTCGTGGTGGGAGATACGAAATGGGCTGAACCCATGCGATCCTACCGATGTTGATGCGATGAAGATAAACGAATATTACGCATCCATGACACCATCGTAATGATAGCCGTGCATTGTTTGTTTTTGGTTCATCAATACTAACAACAAACTATAACTAATAGGAGATTTATTAAACTGTATTTGGGATATCTGATTGGGGGCGTATATGCCTAGAGCGACTAGAGCTGAAGAAGACAATACCGACGCATGGAAAAGAGAGATAGATGATTCTATAAAACGACTTTCCGCTAATGTCGAGACCGGTTTTCGCGCTCTCTCCGAGGAAGTGAGAACACTAGAGTATCAGGTTCAAACAATTGTCGATGGTTTCGGAAAGATGGAATACATGTTGCAGCAACAAGCACAGCAACCAAAAGAGGAAGATTTCGAACTCGATGACAAGCCAGAGAAAGTAGCGAAGACGGACGCTAAGATGGACGCGAATATGGACGAGTTCAAGGAGATTGCAAGCACATTGTCGAAAGTAGCAAAAACTATCGATGAAACCATGGATGGCAGGTTCCTCGAGATAAAGAACCTCATAAATGATGTCGAACTCAACATTTTGTCAATGCAGAAAAAACTAATCTTGGAGAGCAAGATAAAATCAAAAGATAAAGAAGCATAACGATCAGAATTCGTATGTAATAAAAATGACAGGAGGATTTCGATGCAAGAATCTGGAAGACCTCATCAAAACATAGGCGACCCGCGCGGCGGTGAAGTGATAGATATCGACGAGGTATTGGGTGCGCTCGACAGTGCAATGGAATTGGCAGACGTAAAATATGGTAAAAAAGACGAACGGGTGCTTAGAAATTTGGATATTGCAAAATACTTGGTAATAAAAAATGTTGAAAGTGAAGCCAAATATACCTCTTTAATGCAAGCATTGACTGCATTGCAAAAATCTATACAGGAAAGCGTACAGGAAATTGCGAGGTTTGGGGGCAATCTAAGCAACCGGGAGGAGAAACTAGCTGCACGAGAGGCGCGTGTTAATGAAACAGAGAAAAACTTGGCTACCCTGATATCTAAGGGACAGGGGATAGATGAAAGAGAAAAACAGATGACTGAGACAACCAAACTCCTGAACCAAAAGGAGCAGCACATCAGCGAAATGGCAAAACGCCTTGCAGACATGATATCAAAAGGGCAGGGCGTAGATGAGAAAGAGAAGGACCTCGCCGAAAAAGAAAAAGCCCTTTTGCAAAAAGAACAGCAACTGGAGAAGGCAAGAACACATCTTACCTCCCTTGTAGAAAAAAACAACGCGTCTTATGAAGCAATTACCGGTTCAACAAATAAATTAATGAATTATGTGGAGAATTTCTCCATAAGACAAAGAGAAATAGACGAGAAGAATTCCGATCTAACACGACGCCAGGCTGCACTTACGACTTGGAAGACAAACCTGGAGGAACGGGAAAAGAAGGTGTTGGAGAAGGAGAATGAACAACACAATCTTGAAAAGAGGAAAACAGAATTAGAAAATAAAATTACTGAGCTGGAAAAAGGCAAATCTAAAGCACTGGAAGAAAAAGAACGCAAGGTCGAGAGCCGCGAGGAAGAACTAGTGAAGAAAGAAAAGGAATTGAACAGCTTTTCAAAAATTGTGGCAGAGAGAAACGAAAGACTCATAGACAGGAAAATGATATTGGATAATCGAGAGAACGAAATCAAAAAAATGGAAGACGAATTGGAAAAATTTAAAGTTCAGCTAGCGAAAAAAGATGACATAATTACAAGATTGAACGAAAAAATAGAAACTCTCCGAACTCTGGAAGGGGATCTAAAAGAAACAGTGGCGAGACTGAGAGTGTCCATATAAGCTGGTGATTTGTAGGTTGGTGCCATGAAAGTTTCAGTAATTATTCCAACACTAAACGAGGCCGAATCTATAGGGGAAGTCATCGATTCCATACCTACGGATTTTGCAGATGTAGAGGTCCTGGTAATAGATGGGGACTCGAAGGACGGCACTCAGGAAATCTCAACTGCGCACGGGGCCACGGTAATCAATGAACCTCGCCCCGGTTATGGCCGCGCCTATAAAACTGGATTTGCAAACGCCAGCGGGGAAATAATCGCCACACTTGACGGCGATGCAACGTATCCCGCAGAGGAGATACCCCGTTTGGTTAAGATACTCGCCGATGGAAATCTGGACTTTATAACATGTGACAGATTGAGTAAACTACATAAAACTGGAATTATGTCTACCAGGCACAGGCTTGGTAACTGGACACTTACATTTCTAACAAACCTGTTGTTCGGTTTGAGAATTGTTGATTCCCAGTCGGGTATGTGGGTATTTCGAAAAGAGATTCTTAAAAAACTTGAACTCACAGACGACGGCATGCCGCTATCTGAAGAAATTAAAATCGAGGCATGGTTAAAACGAGTTAAATTCAAAGAAGTTTCAGTGGATTATAGAATAAGAAAGGGCGAGGTTAAACTCAAGACGTGGGGAGACGGTTATAAAAATCTAAAATTCTTAATAAGAAAGATCCTGGGAAGGGTAGGATCGCCAGAAATCGACTCTTCGAAATAAAATCATGCTTCATATCATCTTTCTTTCGTTTGTCAATTTTTTGATCGTGCTTTTCACGTTTCTTTTTACACTATTTATAAGTCTGAACATTTCATAACATGGGCATTCCCTGTCTAAAATCACTTTATCGGCATCAGCATCACATATTGCCGGATAGAGCCTACACCCAATCGGGCGGCACACATAGATAGAGCAACGCCTATTTTTTAGAAAGACGCACTGGCCATCTATGTTTTTTAGTCTAACATATCCATCTCTCACTTCGAAGAAATTTTTGTACCCTAAATTTATGATTCGATTTACATCCTCTTTCAATAACGGCATTTCCGTTTCGATACAGCATTTGCAGCAGTGATGTTGCAAGCACGGGTTCGTTGATTTTTTCTTATTGTTGTTTAAAATTACTCCCCCCTCAATCGCGACTGTATGCTGTTGCGAGATACGCATAGTTTCCGGACGCGGTTCGGCCTAATTTTTTGGAATTGTTATACCCTTTTGTCTCATGTAGTTTCCACTTCTCTTCTCATAGGGCAACATTGCATTCGAAAGCAGTAGCTCGAACACAATCTGGGCAAACGTTTTTCCAATCTCCAATTCTACCTGGTCACTGGATGCATTGAAGCTAGAGAGCGTTAAATTGCCTTCAAATCCCGCATCGATCTTTCCGAACGATGACATTATGCCACGCCTTGCGTATGATGTCCTTATCCAAAGTTGTGCCGAGACATCCGGTGATAATTTAACGTATTCCTCGGTGCTGATTGCGAACCACGTCAGTGATGGAATTTTTACTTTACCTTCTACGATGTGCTTGCCGATTTTTGGAATAGCAATTTCCCCAATAGTTAAATCATAACCATTGGGCGTAAGCTTTGTCGGTTCGAAAGGTTCGATGGATATTTTCTTTTCTATGATGAATCTTTGGATATCGTTATCAGAAAGGACTGCCATATAACTCCCTACCCCCATACTGCAAAGAAGGATATATTGTTTTTTAAATTTACACCTTAAACGCCTTTATGTCTTGCAAGAGTCATTTTACTTAAAAATCTTCTTTAACAAACAATATGCGGTGTTCACAACAGGTACAAATTAAGCGGCTCACTATTTGTCTATATACTATTCGCTTATTTTTTTGTTAACGTTTGCCTCTTAGATGTTTCAGGCTCGAGAAGTGTCTTTAGCTCTTCCAAACTAATATTCAGTGTTACATAGTCGCTTAAGTTTGTGATTTTACTCGTGCTAACATCTATGAGTGCCGTCCTTAGCAAGGGTTTTGTTAGGCCCAGGCCCATGGTGTCTTCTTTCTTTATAGCAACGGTGATAGATCTTATCTTCCACCCGACGGTATCTATCTCGCCTCTGACGACTGTGCCGATTTTTCTACCATCTGTGGTTATTACCTGCATTTTTTGTATGTTTTTTATAGATATTTCCATAACATTCGCCTCTTAAACATTTTATTTTTTTATTGCCTTGTCGCCTTCTTTTTTTGTAGGCAGTGAAGGTGGCGGCGGTGAAATCTGCAATTTCAATTGTGCTGTGCCCATACTAAGGCGTACCACATCCTCCGCGCCCTGTATCATCTGTGGCTTTATTTTTATCGTCGTCGCGCCAAATATGTGTTTTTTGAGTCCTAATACCGGCATAACGTTTTTGTTAACCTTCACTACGACAGAAGAAACTGTCCATGTCATAGTCTCTACCTCGGTATCTATCACTGTTCCGATTTTTCTCCCGTCTGAACCAATTACCTCTTTTCTGGTCAAATCATCTGTAGTTACGAACATATTGCTCCCAGTCATGTAACGACTTGCTATCTTATATACTTAACTCTAATCAAAATAATTCATGGAAATTTTAAAGTTGATGTTTGTAACACAAATTCAAAACCACAATTTTTTTATTCCGCAAAAAATGTCGCTAATCTAATCCCATTTTATGGCGGTAGCTTAGCCCTATTCCACGATATCGTAGATTATTTGTGATTTATTTCATGGGTGTTATATTATTTAGCCGTATTGATATTGATGTTTATTCCTTCTTTTATAGTGCTATCATATGCCGCTATCTTCATACGTGAGCGGTATCAAACAAATTCTTACTAATATCATACAATATCCGAAAGCGCAGCAAAAATAGAGAATAACCTTAATATATAAGAAAAACAATATACCATTTGGTATAGATATCTTTTAAAACGAATCTATACTAGGATGGGAATAAGATGGGATTTACACACCAGATACTGGTAAGAGTAGATGCAGATCTATTCGAAAAAATCGGCAGCCTAGGAAAAACAAGGGCTGAAGTTGTGAGAGAATTTTTGGGGAGGCATTTTGGGACAAATGCTGGGGATTCTACAGTAAGCACAGAACCTACTCCTGCAGACGGTGGCAGTGCAACACCTACCATGAACGTCACATCGAACATCACCGTACCAACCAAAGCAGAATCTTCATTCATACAGGAAACAGCAAACGAAGCGGAAGAGATGGCAATTAAGGCGTTGGTCGAAGAGGCAAGGAGGGACCTAGACTTAGCTGAGGAGATAACAGAGAACCTCATATCCAAGAAGGGTGTAGTTACAATGGTTGATGGGCGGAATGTTGTTGTTGCGTTATCTAACATGCAAACGGAAATGCCTGTCAGAGAAGCACCAAAGGTCGAAGCACCAGCAGTTGTCGAAGAACCAAACGTTCAATCCGAACTAACGCAGGCGATCGAGCATATAGTCGATGCAGCGGCAGAAGCAAAAGGCGAACCTGCGGTACAAGCTGCACTGACACAAGCAGTCGAGCATATTGTTGATGCAGTAGCTGAGGCGAAGGTCGAAGCACCAGCAGTTGTTGAAACGCCGAAGGTAGAAACACCAAGCGCTCAATCCGAGCTTACGCAGGCGATCGAGCATATTGTCGATGCAGCAGCGGAAGCAAAAAACGAACCAGCGATACAAGCTGCGCTGACACAAGCAGTCGAACACATCATTGATGCAGCAGCAGAGACAAAAGCCGAAGCAATGGTAGAGGCACCTGTCGTCGAGGAGCCAAAGGCTCAATCCGAACTAACACAGGCGATCGAACATATAGTCGATGCAGCGGCGGAAACCCAATATGAACCTGCGGTACAAGATGCACTGACACAAGCAGTCAAAAGCATCGTCGAGGCAGCGGCGGAGATAAAGAAAGAAGAAATTGAGGCAGCACTTGTTGAGGCTCCGAAAGTCGAGGCACCTGTCGCCGAGGAGCAAAAGATTCAATCCGAACTAACACAGGCGATCGAACATATTATCGATGCAGCAGCAGAGGCGAAAAATGAACCGGAAGTACAAGCGGCATTGACACAAGCGGTCGAGCACATTGTCGAAGCTGCAATAGATGCAAAGGTCGAGGCACCAGCTGTTGTTGAGACGCCAAAGGTAGAAATGCCTGTTGCTGAGGCACCGAAAGGTCTGGCTATAGAAGAAATTCTCAGTATGATAGAAACTGTTGTTGAAAACTCGAAAACTGAATCTATGACAGAGGCGATTGAAGAGGTTGCAGCGATAGTAGAATCTCAAAAGAATGAGTCTATAGCTGTAACTGCACCAGCAGTTGTTGAGGCACCAAATGTTCAATCCGAACTAACGCAGGCAATTGAGCATATAATCGACGCTGTGGGCGAGGTAAAAAATATTTCTGAGATGCAAACAGCACAGGAAGTACAGATGACATTGACGCAATCGATTGAACACATTGTTGATGCGGCTGTGGAAGCAAAAAGCGAACCTGCGGTACAAGCCGCACTGACACAAGCAGTCGAGCATATTGTTGATGCAGCAGCAGAGGCAAAAGGCGAACCTGCGGTACAAGCCGCACTGACGCAAGCAGTCGAGCATATTGTTGATGCAGCAGCAGAGGCAAAAGCCCAAGCGCCAGCAGTTGTTGAGGCACCGAAAGTAGAGACGAACACACTTGCCGACATAAGAACTACTATGGCGACGACTGCCAATACTACGGAACAAGTATCGTTGCCCGTAAACATCAACACACCAACAGACATAAATGTAAGTGCACCTACACCAGATACGCCAGCTGCAACCGAAAAGAAGGAAGCCACAATAGAAAACACCGCAACCACAAGCGGCACAGCTACACAAAACACTCCACAACAATAAACTCCTTCTCTTTTTTTATTTTTTTCTTTTTTTTCTTTTTATATTTTTTATCGGAACAATTAAATTACCCACAACCAATTCCTGTTTGATGTTAAGACAAAGACGGAAAAGTTCAAAGGAAATTGTTAAAATAGCAAACGAAAGGATTGACATACTGTTTGAACTTGCGGAAAAAGAAGCGTTGAACCACGATATTGGGAAAGCAAATCGTTATGTAGAACTGGCAAGAAAGTTAGGCATGCGATATAATGTAAGACTTGGGCGAAGATACGGGCAAAGATTTTGCAGATATTGCCATAGTTATTTTATTCCTGGAAGTAACTGTACATCAAGGCTCAGAAAAAAGAGGGTAGTTACCCATTGCACGGTATGCGATAACTATACACGAAGGCCATACATCAAGCATTAAGTTTAGAAAAACATTTCTCGATATGTTCTTCAAACTTTCAGACAACTTTTACGTTAAACGTTAATGTTTTATTATTGATACAGGTAACCCCACGTCAGAAGCCTATCTGAGTCGGGAAGCCACCTTAACCCTATATCGGTCCTATAATACATATTTTGTAAAACAATATTCTTCAGTCTGGAATACGCTTGTTTTCTTGCATCTTCGACCGTAATGCCAGTACCAGTTATGACAAGAATGTATCCAGAATCTCCTGCTATTGTCCAAGTGCCGCCATTTACTATTTTAACTTCGCCAAGGTGCACCCCATCCAGATTAGGTTTTTTGAAAAGTATCGAGAGATCTCTATAGATAAAAGACTCGTCCTTGTCTTTATACGGGAACGGGGGGACAACCGCAACAACTCCCACTTGGAAACCTTTTTTTGTTTTCAGTTCGGCTTTTTCTTTTTTAGCGATCCCATGTAGAAAATCCCCCCACTCGCTTGTTATGCCCTCCATTTGTATGCTTATTGTAGGATAACCGAATCTTGAGGTAAATTCCAGGGGGTATATCCCTTTTGAGTTTGCTATGCAATTGATATCTATATACCCAACGTAGCCAGATTTGGTGAGTTCAGTCTTCATTTTTTGCAGTGTGTTATTGAAAATCGCGTTTGGATGAGACCAGTACATCAATGTCCCCATCTCACCGGTATATGGGCCTATGTCGCCAGGAAACAGCTTTTTATGCTCAAAATTAACATTGATAGGATATATGAAGTCCTCGCCGTTAAAAAACGCGCCTACAGCAACCTCGACGCCGTCCGCCATTTTCTGTAGCTGAAACTTCTTTATTTTTTTCGCCCAAACTTTTTTATTTTGTTCTAAAATTTCTATCAGGTCTTTCCCGTCTTCCTCCTGACTCAAAAACAATATTCCTTTTTGGTCGGACGCGCTCCCAAAGGGTTTGAATACATACTCTCCGGGATTTGTTTTTATAAAATTAATTGCGTCGTCAAAATTTATGAACTCCCAATGTGGCAACACAAGCATACCTGCTCTTTTCATCTCATTTTGACCAAATTCCCTGTCTTCCTCAAGCTTGTCTGTGTATTTGCTGCCGCCTACCACCAGTTTTCCTGAAGCCCTTAGGGATTCAGCCACATCTCCAAAACCAGTGTCGTCAAAAACTATAACATCCGCCCAATCTATATGCTTTTTCCAATCAGCAACTTTATCGAGGAAACCATCATAAACTTCTTTGTCACGTTCTGATTCTATGCAGATCTTTACTTCGCACCCTTCCTTTTTTATTTGCCACGCCAGGTCGCCGCTTAAACTTTCGTGAGATACAAAGAGGAACTTTTTTTGGGACGCTGCCGGTTTGTTCTTGTCTTCGTTAACAGTTTTGGGTTCACCTTTATATTCTTTCTCTAAATTCTTATTCTGCTCCATTTCCCATCACGACTCCGTGTTAGTGTTTAAAATATGAGACTATATATCCAAATTTATTCACAGTACTCATAAAAACCACATTCAAACTTCTTGACTGTTTCTACACTGCTGAGTATTTTCTTACATTTCCTTTTTCTTTTGTAGTGACATCTATATCATGCTCTCTCGCAAGCCATCCAAGTGCACCGTGAACTTCCCCCTCACTTAGTTTTGTTGTTTTTATCAACCCGGTTATGTTTTGCGCCCCACTCTTACTGAGAGAGTGCCAAACAATGCTTGCATCTTTTTCATAGGTGCCGTCAATGAGAACGTATCTCATTTTGTTCGTTGTATCCTTCATCGGGGCTACCCTATGCGACTCAATTAGCCAGCCCAATGCCTCTTGGACTTTGTCGTTCGAAAGTTTTGTTTCGACTTCTATGTCCATACCCGTCAACAATTTCGAGTAGCTCTTTACCATTGTGTTCAAAACTTTATTCGCATTTTCCCCAAACACTTCTATCTTAGAACCCATTTTTACCCATCCTAGCGTTTTCACGCCAAATGTAGTAATAGCGTCTATTGTATATATTGTTTATCATACATACTAATAATTTGGAGTAATAGTTATCATAAAAAATACACAAATTAAAAAAATAAAATCATAAATGATATCAAACGACCTTATTAGTATTGCCGATTGTACACGCAGGATATCACTTGATTTATATGAATCTATTTAATTTGTCTCTATTTTTGTGCCCTCATATCATGTTTCCTTGTTAATATTCAAATGTATTTTGTAAACAATTATCAGTCCTATGACAAGAAACATGGCAGAGCACAAATAGGCAATCTTGTAATCGAACGTATAGGCCAGCACCCCGCCGATGGATGCACCGCACACCGAGCCCATGCCGGTTGCTGCGTTGTATAATCCCATCGCTTCTCCTTTGACATTCTCGGGAGCTAGATAGGAAACAGTGCTTACGCTGCAGATAGTAATAACTGCCCACATGAGGCCTATCAGCATGAATAAGAGACCAATAACCAGTAATGCCAGCGTCCTGTTCGATATCATCGGGGTGATTCTTGTGGCGTACTCTGCAGTCAACAGGTAACCGATAAAACCAACAGCAGGAAACATTATCACCCTTGCACCTACGGCGCACATCTGCAATTTCTTCGCACCGAAGCGTTCAACGAGTTTGCCTGCTTTGACGTATGTAACGGTAGATCCTATGGCATTGAATATATACAGCAGGAAAATTTCCAAATCGGATGCCCCGACTACATCTTTTAAAAAAATTGGGAATGGTGCAAAGAAAATTATAAACCCGATAAAAAATATGAACACCGCAACAAGGTATATGAGTAATTCGTGCCCTAAGTTAACTCCGTGCTCACGAAGCCGTCTAAACGTCTCTCTGTTTGGAAAATTAAGGAGGTATGAAAAGTATCTTATCTTCAATCCCCGGTCAACAGCCCTTCTGCGTCTTCTAATGAACGCTTCACGGTATTTGCTCTCGATTTTTATCGTCGGCTCTTTTATTGTTATCAATGCGAGTATGACTGAGGCAAGCCCGAAAAACGCACAGACAAAAAGGAGCATCCTTAAATTATCCTGCGGGTTAAACTGCAGAGACATGTAGCCGAGCCACACAGTGCCGATAATAAGTCCGGCTATGTGGCCTAAATCATCCACCCTCGTCAGGGTACCTATCTTTTCAGGCCATAGTTTTCTATCCGAAGATTCCATTATCAAGACAGGCCCAAGGGATACACTCGCCGCCTCGATAAATCCTATAAGTATGATAAATAGGATGAACATTTCCACGGTTTGGGCCAAGCTCATCATAAAAAGCGACAATGCCGCACCAGCAAAACCAACTACTATGAAAAATTTTCGACGTTTCCACATATCGGAAAGTTTTCCCCAAACGATATGAGCAGGCACAGAGGCCAATGACGATAGGGATAAAGCTGCACCCACCTGTGCGACAGTTCCGCCAAGGACGTCGGTGATAAACAATGGGATAGTGGGTCCGTTTACACCGTGTGCCACGCCCATTGGAAAAAACGAGGAAATCCACTTACTTGATTTTTGTTTTTCTTTTGTTTCCAAATCTACACCTCTATTTTTTCATTGTTTTGTTTTTCTGTTTGAATGTTGTCTAAATTAATTCGCAGACTTGCGGTCAATAGAATGCCGGCAATTATAAATGCGGACGACGCAAAAAAGACTGTTTTAAATCCGAACGTTTGGGCAAGCATGCCGCCGATGAGCGCGCCCGCTATGCTGCCGAATCCGTTCATACCAGTATAGATACCCATCGCTTCGCCCTTGGCACTTTCCGGTGCAAGATATGAAACTGTTGATATAAACGATATCGATATCATTGCCCAGCAAAAACCCGAAAGAAGGTTGAGGATGCACACGGACAATATCGCCAGTTGTCTGTTATCTAAGAATGGTAGAATATTGGTTGGGTAATTTAGAATATAATAACCAGTAATGCCCATCATAGGAATTACGACTGCCCTTGCAGTGGTAGCACCTAACTGAATTTTTTTGACGCCGTATTTAACGATCCAGTCTCCTGCTTTTGGGTACATGAATGCTCCGACGAGAGAGCACCCCATATATATCAAAAACACGTATGGATATGACGCGCCCAGTTCTTGCTTTAAAAATATCGGCAACGGCATCAGGAATACGTTGAAACCTATAAAGAAAATAGCTGCTGCCACAAAAAATCTCGTAAGTTGGTGATCGAACGTAACGCCGTGTCTCTTCAAATGTTTTATATCCCTAATCTTTGGAAAATGGTATCTTGCACGTGGCGCGTACCGTGCTCTTTCTATAATAGTGCGGCTCGCGATAGCAACATCATGTATGTAGTGTCTTTTTTCAATCTTTTTTTTCGGCTCGTCTATAAATGCAATCGCAAGAAAAACTGCAACAAGACCTATGGCACCGCAGATGAGCATGAATAAACGCAAGCTCATCTTTGTTTCTATAAAGGAAACTATAAATCCTAACCAAACTACCCCTATAAACAATCCAGCAACGTGCCCAAGCCCCATAGTTTTGTTTAGATGCCCCACCATTCTTGGCCATTCCTTCTTTTCTGATGTTTCCATTACAAGAACCGTGCTTATGGGAGCACTTGCTGCACCCAAAAACCCTAAAAGCAATACAAAGGCGATGTAATGAAATTTTTCTGAAGACAATCCCATTAAAAAGAGAGATATAGCTAAACCAAGGAATCCTATCAACACAAATATCTTCCGTTTTTTTAATTTATCGGATAATTCGCCCCAAAGTATAGAGGCAGGCACTGCGACCACGGAGGAACCAGACATCATCATACCTGCCTCTCCGACAGTGCCGCCCAATACATCTGTAAAAAAGAGAGGAGTCATTGGGCTATTAGCCCCGCTCGCCACGGCATTGGCATAGTATGAATTGTGCCATCTGTCATCTGTTTTTTGTTTCTCGCTCCCTTCCATGCCCACACCCTCATCGTTGTGCTTCCTAACCACAAATTTTAGACTCTGATAGTTAACTCGTCTGAACTATTTCTTTTATATTGTCATCATACAGGATTAAACCAAAAAAAAGAAAAAAAATGAATAAACTTTGAAAGACAACATTATAGAGAACGCTATTCGATTTCATGCTCAGCGGTTTTATTGCATATGTGTTATAGCGGAAAACGTCTTCAGGCTACCTTTCTGCACGAAATCTATGTCGTTGTCTCTTGCAAGCCAGCCGAGCGCTCCATGCACATCTTCTTCATCTAGGTTTGTCGATTTTTTCAGCTGGGTGATATTTTGCGATCCATTTTGGCTTAGCGATCGCCAGATAACGCTTGCATTTTTCTCGTAAGTGCCGTCGACGAGGGCGTATTTGATTTTACCACTCTTATCGCCCTTCTCCTTTATGGCGTCCACTTTGCGAGATTCTATCAACCAACCAAGCGCTTCTTTGACCTTGTCGTTCGAAAGTTTCGTTTCGACCTCAATGTACAAGTCGCCCACTAGCACAGACTTGCTTCTTACTATTGCCTTCAAAACCCTGTTTGCATTTTCTCCAAACACTTCTGTTTTAGAACTCATTTTTCCTCATCCTAGCGTTTTTTCACGCTGGGTATAGTAATAGCACTTAGTATATATAATATTTATCATATATGCTGAAAACTTAGACTAATTATTATAACAAAAAGATACATAAATTAAAACGGCAATATCATAACGGATATCAAATGACCGTATCCATATCGTCGATTGTACACGCAGGATATCATTGTGCAGTGCACGATGCAGTGCTATTTTTTCATATACCAAACTGAAACGCTGCTGAAAACTCTACGAAACAGAATAACGGCAATTCTCGGATTTGATGGTTGCGTATGCTCATCAAAACACGGTGAAACCACTCTCTATTGTATATATTGTATCATATTATGTATCACGTAAATTGATTGGGAAGACTTCACACTTGTTTTAACTATTGTATTTAGGCACGCAGCATCGTTTCATGGGTGTCCTTTACGGATTCTATAAGCGCTTTTCCTCGCAAAGATTCTTTTCTGTTTTTTATAATACAAAGAGATACATATTGCTGGTCGATTGACGCGGTCATTGTTGGAGACAAATATATCTTTTTCATGGCACCAAAGCACTCTGTAAATCTTTCGTCGTATCTTTCCTCCCACCTGAAGTGATCTTCAACGCTGAAAAAGACGCCAAATAAAAGCAAGTTATATCTTCCCATATTTGATTCCATAGCTAACGGAACATGCGCATCTGATTTTATAGCATTTAATATCTTGTCCTTTGCCTTTTTGACTTCAACCAGATAATACACTAGAATTTGTTCGGGCGGAACGAAGAATTTTGGAAACCTGCAGACAGGTTTTAAAAGTATATTTTCTTTGAGAAGCTCCGAAATGCGGCGCTCTATTGTTCTTCGATGAACTTTCAGTTTTTGAGCTAGTATATTCTCGTTTGTCCGAATTCCGTCACCAAACATTAACTTTTTTAATATCTGGATGTGAAGGGCGTTCATCTTACAGCCATTGATTTTTATTTCTTCCCCGTTCTTGAACCTCTCTTCCATTATATGAATCGGAGAGTTTGGCTGATATTTAATAATGTTTTTTGTACTGAAAAATAGAGCACTCGCAGGATACCGTGTTTCCCGCGGTGGAATTTTATCCTCCGCCACTATCTTCTTTCTCCACTCGCCGTATGTGTGTAGGTCCTTGTGATATTCTATCAACAATGTGTTATACTCCTCATCCCTAACATAAAAAACAGCGAAGATTTGCTCATCCTCTACGAGAAATTTATCGATTTTCTCATTTCGGGGTAGATCTGCTCTAGCAACTACGAGTAAGGGGTATTCCTGATATAACCAAATAAAAGGATAAATTGGCCTATCGATTATCTTATGTTCAAATAGTTCTTTGACATGGACTTTGATAGTGTTTCTGTGTTTTTTAAAACTTTTTGATAACGCGCTGATGTTTACTTCTACTCCTGTTCCAGAACATATGTTCTCCAGAATCTCCAAGTTTAACGCATCGTTTAGCAATTCTGACATATTATGCACATTATTTTGTCAATATATATACTTTTTTATAACAAATATATCAAATGAGACAATACATCATCATAAAGATATACAAAATAATTGTATATTATCAGACAAAAAACTCGTGTTAAATGATAAATTTTATGCCAATTCTTTATCAAAAAAAGTACGATACGCTCCAAATAATATCAATCAGTTATAAATATTGTGTGTTATTACTGCGTATCATGGAAATGATACAAACAGAGGAAAATAATGGCATTGACGAATTAAAAACAGCACATCTAGTAAATTTACTAAAAGAAATAAACGTCTCTACCTTTTTAGACAACTGGGGTCCAGTCCACGTTCTTCATGTTTATAATCCAGATACTAACATGCGAGGTATCCTGGTTATAGATAACACTGTCCTCGGTCCTGCGTGCGGCGGGATAAAAGTATCTCCTATCATTACGCCTCATGAAATATTCCAGCATGCAAGAAGAATGACCCTATCGTGCGCGTTAATGAGTATAAATTTTGGCGGAGCAGCCGCAGGCATTCAGGTAAACCCTCAGGATATTGATAAAACGGGGTTCATAAAATCTTTTGCGAAAGAAGTTTCACCTTTTGTCCCAGAACAATATATTGCCGCACCAGATACAAATACAGGGCAGGCCGAAATGGCGGCATTTGTCGAGGAAATAGGGGACCGAAGAGGTGCTACCGGAAAGCCTGGAAGCATGGGTGGAATTCCATACGAATTGGGCGTCGTCGGTCTCGGGACGGGAGTTGCAATCGAGACCTGCCTTGAAATCACTCGAACTTACTCGGCACACGCGCCTCGTGTTGCAGAGTCAAAAATTGCGATTCAAGGTGTTGATAATATCGGTTATACAACTGGAAAGTATCTCGTTAACAAAGGTGCAAAGATAATTGCGATTAGTGACGACAAATGTACGTTTTACGATCCTAATGGCATAGACATAAATAAAATTCAAAGGCCCTTTTCACAAAATTCCCTAAAACAATGCAAAGGCATTAAGACATTGCCGAAGGGTGGCATAACAAAAATCGATTGTGATATATTCGTTTCTACTACTAATGCTAATGAATTTACAGAGAAAAACGCACTTACCCTTAAAGCGAAATGCATCGTTGAAGGAACGAATCCGTTTCCCACAGTCGTTGACCAGATTTTTCACAAAAACGGAATTTTGGTCCTACCGGATATTCTAACACTTGCTGGTGGCGCTATCAGTTCTTATGCTGAATACAATTTGGATAGCCAAGCTATGGCTTTCTCAACAATAGAGTCAAGGATTAAAGAAACAACTAAACGTGCAGTTGAAAGTTCCCAAGAGTCAGCAATTCCTATAAGACGGGTTGTCAAAGAGATTGCCAAAGAGAGGATTTTACAAAAGATGGAGGCGAAGCAATGATTAACGACGAGTTATCCTCTCTCAATCCAACTATTGTGCTATGGAATATTAAAAGCATCTTTAATAAACAACCTACGTCTGTAACGTATGAAAATTTTGGATTAATAGGAACAAAATTGGGAAGATACCCAATCGATGCGTGGAAACCATATTACCTTGAGGTTCCTAAAAACGGAAACAAAAAAGATACTGTTGGAAGAGGGCATCAGGCATTCGGCATAAGTTTAGAAAATACGCCATGGAATCTTAAAAGAACCATTGTTTTACCAGAGTATACTCGCTTCCAGAATTTTGACATTGAACAGATGAAACTAATAGTCAAGCACTGGACCGACATATGTATCCCAGAAGATGTTCCATGCATTGCAATCGCCGTTAAGTGTCGTGGCTACTATTGTGACGATCGCGCTGCGCAGTCCATTGCAGTTCTGACGATTTGGAATGATGCGGTGTGCAGGATAACTTCTCTGGACTGGGCGGAAGGTCCTTTGGAAGATTGCATAACACCTGAATGGTATATCGAAACTACTTCATTGATGAACCTTGATGAAGCTGTCGAGAGAATGCAAAAAATCTATGAGAATATCTCTTGGGAAAACAAGGCATTCTCAATTTTTACAATCCCCTCTGGCATAGGTTGCGATATAAACGAAAAAACATCTAGCACAACACACGCGCCTTGGGGCAGTGAGCTAAAATATGAGTGTTATGCTGAATTAAAAAATGATTTGAACATAATGTTTTCTCAGATTCGCAGCATATTTTTCACAAATTCCGTTAGCAACATCGGTGACAGGATAACAAATTTTCGAACTAATGATGCTAAAAAAGGGGGGCGTAATAATGAATAAGAAACTAAAATCGCATGAGAGGACAGCCAGTGTGGTTAAAAAAACCAGCAAGATGTCTAGAAGCCAGTCTTCTAGAGAGATAAACCAGCAAATAAATCAAGAAATAAGGAAGAATGGAGTTGTAAAAGTAAAATCGCATGGACAGGATTCCATAGCTGTTGGCGTAGATAAAAAGGCTAAAATAACAGTTGATGGTAGCGCTGGAGATTTTTTCGGTGCATTAGTCAATGGTGCATCTCTGACTTTGAACGGCAATGCAGGAAGATTTGCAGGAGACGTAATGCGGAATGGGAAAATTACAATTAACGGAAACTGCGGTGAAGGCACTGGTATGTATATGTACGGAGGCCAAATTGCCGTCAACGGCGACGGAGGAGACAATATAGGTCAAATAAGTAAAGGCGGGGCGATCCTTATAACTGGCAATGCTGGAGATTTTGTTGGATTGTATCTAACTGGTGGAGATATAGTGGTTTTGAAAAACATTGGAAAGAAGACTGGAGACTGGATGATAAAGGGGAGGATATTCGTTGGAGGGAAAATAGCTAATCTCGGTAACAACACAACAATCCAACAGCTGAACAATGATGATAGAAAATTCTTAAACACATTGTTTGCCCAAAACAATATAAAAAATTCATTGAAAAATATTAAAAAAATAGTTCCAAAGGAGTTACGACCATTTTATTGAATAAACAGAACGGGGTGTTTACAGCATGGTAGTGAAAGTCTCTACTATACAATTAGGTGGTTGTTCGGGATGCCACGTTTCGTTGTTAGACGTAGGTAAAGACTTGTTTAGTGATGCTATCACGGTTGTGCACTCATACCTCTTGATGGATAAGGTAACTGATACTGTTGAGAGCGATACTGATGTATTGTTGATCGAGGGAGCTGTGTTGACTAATGAAGACGAAGATCTTCTTAGGCGTATAGCCCCACACGCAAAGACAGTGTTGGCTGTCGGCTCCTGCGCTTGCTTTGGCGGCATAGCATGCCTAGGAAACCTCAAGAATCCATTTGTGACGAATACGGACAACCTAAAAGATTCAAAACATAAGTTGCACCCATTGGTCTGTTCGCCAAAGGCATTCATTGATGTAGATTATTATATTCCGGGGTGCCCACCACCAGCTAGTGTGATTGGAGACACGATTCTTGCACTAGTTAACGGCAAACCTGTCCCAGAAATATCTCATACTGTTTGCGATGAGTGTGAACGAGAAAAAACACACACGGCACCACCGATTGTCCCGGGTGGCAAGTGGAAAACAACACTCGATGAAGCACCAGATCCAAAAAAGTGCTTGCTGGAACAGGGCTATCTCTGCCTTGGCAGGCAAACAATGGGTGGTTGTAACGCATCTTGCACCAAAGCGAACATAGCATGCGAAGCTTGCCGAGGCCCAATATTCCTTTTCAGAGGATTTAAGAAATTTACGGATAAGGAGAAGAAAGAGGTATTGAAATGTCTAAAGTAGTTACAATAGATAATTTGGCTAGGCTGGAAGGTCATGCTTCTGTAGCTCTATATATAAATAAAAGTGGAAATGTAGAGAAAGCGGAGTACATAGCTACAGAGCCATCAAGGGGTTTCGATATGATCCTTAAGGGAAAGCACGCTTCGGAAATACCGAGGTTGGCTGCTAGGATTTGCGGCATATGCTACACACCACATAACATAGTAGCATGCAAGGCTTTGGAGGATGCGTGGGGAACTGTTATTCCCCGTTCTGCAAAGAAAATTCGTGAGTTGATTATATACGCAAACACACTCTCGAGTCATGCATTACACAATGTCTTCCTTGCTGGCCCCGGCCTACTTATCGGTGGTCCTAATGCAATATCTGATCTGAAAAAGAAATATCCCGATTTTCTTGAAGCGGGAATAAAATTACGCGCGATAGGTCAGGACATCTCGGAGATAATCGCGGGTAGGAAAGTGCACACTATCATAGCTGCCCCGGGTGGCGTATTGGGAGCACTAAGCAAAGAAAAGCAGGATTCTATCATGGATCTCCTGGATTCTGCGGATGAACATATTAGTACTCTTGGAGAGTACACCCGCAAGATTGTTTCTCAAAAGAAGAACTATATGTTATCTTTCGGAAAGATCGATACCCACTTTTTATCCTTAAAGCAAGGCAAGAGGCTCGAACTCTACGATGCCCCTCTTGAACTCTTAATGAAAAGCGGGAAAAAAGAACTTCTGACGCCCGTCCAGCTTTTGGATAGGATAACTGAAGAGGAGAAGGATTATTCATATGTTCGACATCCATACTTAACAAAACTTGGAGCTGAGGGTGGGCAGTTTAGGGTCGGGCCCTTACCAAGAATTCAAAACGCAAAATGGGATAATCCTTATTTCCATGATTTCAAGAAAAATTTCGGCGAACTAACTCAATCTACCATGGGCTATGATGCCGCGAGGATAGCAGAGATGGCAGAATGTGTTAGGGAAATGAAGAATATTATTGACTCTGGTCTGGATAATGAAATAAAGAACATAGCTCGTCCAAGGGACGGTGTAGGAGTTGCGGTAGTGGAGGCACCAAGGGGCATACTACTTCATTATTATGAAACAGATAAAAATGGAATCATAAAAAAAGCCAGGGTAATCGCGCCTACTACATTCCACCAAGGAAGCATTGAGAGAACCACTTTTGAAGCCGCTAGAATGGTTCTGAAAGCTAGCAATGGCAGGTTTGCAGATGAAGAGAAGGTAATGATCGAACAAGCTATCCGCGCATATGATCCGTGCATGTCGTGTGCGGGTGCTACACAATTAAGAATAATAAAAAGAGAGGCATAAAAAGGAGGGATATGATTGATTAGATCGCATAGGAGAGCGTATCGTGTAGAGATAGACAGAAACAAGTGTGTTGGGTGTTTGTTGTGCGTAAAAAACTGCCCGACTGAAGCATTGAGCGAGAGAATACGTGAGACTTTTCCAGCCCCATTTTTGAATTTCCCGGAAAAGTGCTCTGGTTGTTTAGTGTGTGAGGAAAACTGTCCAGTAAAAGCAATTACTGTCGACCCTAGGTTTTCAGAAGAGCTCCTGCGAGGGCCTTGGACTTCGGATGTTGTAGAAACCATTCATTTAAAAGCAGATACTGGGAAATATGCCTTGCGAGGATACGGTGCAAGTCGTAGACTGCCTACATTGGACGACATAATCGTCGTTCCGGCACAACTCTCTAAAACCCCCGTAGACAAATATCGACAAACATGCAACACCAAGGTGGTAATCGGCGGAGGAAATGTAAAGAAACCTCTTGTGCTGGATATACCTATCATAGTTGGTGCAATGTCGTACGGTGCGCTTAGCAAGAATGCAAAGATGGCAATGGCGAAAGGTGCGGCACTAGTGGGTTCCGCTTCCAATACTGGAGAAGGCGGTTCTTTTCCAGAGGAGAGAAAACTGGCTAAAAATCTAGTTGTCCAGTGGTCAACTGGTAGGTTCGGTTGCACTAGCGAATATCTAAAAACGGCAAGCGCTATTGAAATAAAGATAGGCCAAGGTGCAAAACCCGGTATGGGGGGGCACCTCATGGCAGAAAAAGTCACACTAGACATAAGCAGGATAAGAGGCATACCAGTCGGGACCGATGCTTTGAGTCCCTGCAAACATTTAGATATGACAAAACCAGGCGACTTAAGCAAACATGTAGAAATGCTTAGAGAGGTAACGGATTGGCAGATTCCAATACTGATAAAATTGGGGCCAGGCAATGTGTATACTGATGTGATGCTTGCAGCTAGCGCAGAGCCTGATGCCATATCTATCGACGGCATGGAGGGCGGAACTGGAACGTCGCCCGAGGTGACCACAGAGCATGCAGGCATTCCAACACTTGGCTGCATAGTGCCTACCGTAAAAGCATTGAAAGATTCTGGTCAAAAAGACAAGATAAAACTGATATTGCTTGGTGGCATAAAAACTGGTGCAGATGCTGCTAAAGCAATTGCCATGGGGTTCGATGCCGTTGGCATCGCTTCAGCGGCCATGATATCGCTGGGGTGCAGGGTATGCAAACAATGCAACACAGGAAAATGTGTGTATGGTATTGCTACACAAGATCCGATCCTAACACAGAGGCTTGGTGTTGATGAAGGAGCCAGAAGGCTCTCCAACTTCCTGCACGTGATGAACGAGGAATTAAAGATACTCGCCATGTTGGCGGGACATGATGACGTTCATGAATTGTCTGTGGATGACTTGCGGGCAGTTACTAGAGAGGCATCAGATATAACTGGATTAAAACTGATTGGAGTTAATGATGCTCCGAATTGCAATAACCATGGTCTGCATTTACTTTGTGAGCACTAAGCGACGCGCACGAATCCAAACAACACTAATTGGGCGGGGTGACAAGAACGACTTTGAATCTAAGTACTGTCTATAAGATAGACAGGCATGCTGGTATATTCTGTATTATGGGTAAGTCGATGATCGGGGAGTTATCTTAAGGTATTTAATTCTGGAAATTCTAGAATTGAAGAACAGATCGGCCCCCACTCAGGCTGGTCCTAATGCCTCCATAAACCCCCATCGGCTTACCACAAATATTTTTATGGATAAATGTCTTGATAAAATGATAAACTTGTGTTTATACTGCAACATTCCGTAAAATACATTCAAGCGAAAACTGCTTAAATCTATATTTTATCCTTTGCCCTTACGACCATGACTGGACAGGTGGCATGCCTTACTACATTCTCTGCTACGCTCCCAATCATTAGTCTCGATAATCCTGTTCTTCCGAGTGTGCCCACGACGATTAGATCGAAATGCTCCCCTACCTCTATTATGGATTCTGCGGTTTCCCCTTCAGTAATCATCTTTTCTACCTTAACGCCCATTTCCGCCCCTTCATCTACCACATACTGAAGAACGTTCTCCCCTTCCGTTTTCAACAGTGAATATATGTCTGTGATAAGCGAATCAGGCGGTATCGCTGTAAATGCCGCCTCATTTATAACGTACAATGCAGTAACTTCCGCGTTAAGGAGTTTTGCCAGGCTCAATCCTTTTTTCACTGCCAGTTTTGTATATTCCGAACCGTCTGTCGGGATCAATATTTTTTTAATTTCTTCCATAAATATTCACCTACTTTCTCCAGAGAAAATTTCCCATGGAGATTAATGCAATGTCGTTTTCGCACGCCCGATTTACTATGGTAATCTGCGGTTTTTTGAAGCTTGCTTTTATTACCATAAAATTCGCAGTCGCGCCTTCTGTTATACCAATATTGTCCGTATGATTTAAAACTTTCTTTATGTTGGAAGTCGCCATCTTCAATATTTTTAGCGGGTCAATTTTCCCATGTATCTTTGATATTTTATATGCAAATTCCATTTCCCTAAACATCGACGGCCTGTTTATCATAGCATTATCCGTTCCGAGTAATACCATAATGTTTTTTTCAAGCATTGCAGGTATGTTCGGCAGTGTTCCGAAGAACGCATTGGATCTCGGACAAACAACTATTGGTATGTTATTATCTGCTATCCGCTCTAAATCTGAATTTGTGCTCTTTATCACATGTATCAAAAAGTCCGGTTTCAAGTCTAGGATTTTATCTACGTCCTCACGGATTCTCTCGCTTGCGTGCAACGAGAATATTTTCCCTTTTTCTTTTACGTGTTTTGCGATTTTTTCTACCTCGGAATAATCCCAATCGGAGATACTACTTATGCCGATGCCATCTGCTTTTTTTAGTATTTTGTTCATTTCGTCTTTTGAGTATTCCAAATTTCGCGGTCTGCCAAGCGCCATCGATGCCAGGGGGGATTTATCTAACGCTGTTGTTAGTTGTGAAATCCCTCTAATGCCACTTTCTCTAAAATCACAAAAAAAGTCTGTGCCAGAATAAAGCATTTCATCAAGAGCGAGACTCATTCCTTTTATTATTGTCTCGTCAGACGCTTCCCGTAGCATACGATGTTTCAGTCCATTTGGAGGTGCAACCAATTCTTCAAGTGTGCCTTCTGCAACATCGCTTAAAAAGGAATCGCCTATGTGGATATGGGAATTACAAAAACACGGGATTATCACTCCCTCCACCATCGGGTTTTTAACATAGTCTTTTCTAATTTCTTTAATTACACCATCTTCAAAACCAACGCTTCCCCCGATAAATTTATTTTCGGAAAAGATGGAGCCGCTCACATATTTCATAGAGTCACAACTAATCGTGGCTGGATTTTATAAACCAAGGAGCAATCTTGCTATAATCATTCGCTGTATTTCAGAGGTCCCCTCTCCTATCTCGCATAGTTTTGCATCCCTGAGCATCCTTTCCACTGGATAATCCTTTGTATAGCCATAGCCACCATGAATTTGAATCGCCCTTAGAGCCGTCCTAGTGGCAGTTTCTGAGGCATATAACTTAGCCATAGATGCCTCTTTGCTGAATTTCTTGCCCTGCTGCTCCAGATATGCCGCTCTGTAAACCAGTAATCTCGACGCATCTATTTCGGTTGCCATGTCCGCAATCATCCACTGAATTGCCTGGAATTTTGCTATCGGTTTTCCAAACTGTTCTCTCTCTTTGGAATATTTTACACTTTCATCAAGCGCTCCTTGTGCAAGTCCTACCGCCAATGCGCCTATAGCCATTCTGCCCCTGTCAAGAATTTCCATTGCACCGATAAAGCCAAAGCCTTCTTTTCCAATGAGGTTCCCTTTCGGGATTCTGCAGTTTTCAAATACTAGTTCAGAAGTCACAGTTCCTCTCAATCCAAGTTTATCCTCTTGGGAGCCATAGGAAAAGCCAGGTGTACCTTTTTCGACAATGAACGCGCTTATCCCTTTAACTCCCTTGCTCTTGTCGGTGGAAGCCATTACCACCGCGGTCTCTGCTATGTGGCCGCTCGTGATAAATACCTTTGTACCGTTCAACACCCATTCGTTGCCGTTCAAAACCGCTTTTGTTTGCGTAGCGCCGGCATCAGAACCCGCGCCGGGTTCCGTGAGCGCCCACGCAACAATCTTTTCGCCCTTAGCCGCAGGCGGTACATACTTTCTTCTCTGTTCTTCAGTTCCCTTTTCATAGATGTGGCCAACCCCTAGCGTATTATGGGCTTCGACTGTTAATGCTGTAGAGCCGCAAACGCGGGCAATTTCCTCGAGAGTGATAGCATAGGATATCTTATCCATTCCAGAGCCGCCATATTCTTTCGGCACAGTCATGCCCATTATGCCGAGCTTTCCCATTTTTTTAATGGATTCCCACGGAAAACGCGCCTCCGCATCGATTTCAGCAGCAATTGGTTTTAACTCTTTTTCTGAAAATTCTCTAACCATCTTTCTAATCATTTCCTGTTCTTTCGTTAGATTGAAGTTCATATATCATCACACATTTGCCTTTTATGCCTATTGAAAATTTATCACCATACTCGTGTAGGCATCAATGTTTGGACTATATCGTTTTATACGATTTAAACATTATCTCTTTTTCTTAGGGTTTTTTATAAATCTATAAATCACCACACCGAGGCCCATAACAAGTGCGGTCATCACATAATCGGTTGCTGGCAGAAACATCTTCCCACCATTTACAGTTTTATTTTCGGCTTTGGCATCTTCTACTTTTTCTATTAAAAGATGCCTGCTGTCTTCTTCCGACCATACGCCATCATCGTCTTGCACTTTAAAAAAGATAGTATGGTTGCCAGGAGGCAGGCTCGATATATTTATTGTGGGAGAACTTCCAAATTGTCCAGACTCATATCTCCACGAATGCCTTACAATCTTGCCATCAATATCGATACCATGGCCTGCAAACACTATCTCCTTATTGACTGTCGCAGGGCTCGGTTTAATAAAATCTATTATCGCCATCGGGACCGTATTTGTTTTTTTAACATGTAGAATCCAGTCTTGGGCGGCGTTTAATTCACCATCGGAAACTGTGCAGTTTATAAAATACCAATCTCCAGAATCTATTGTTGCCCTATAATCATAGGTGTTGGACACGGATACTAATGTATCGTTTAAATACCATCTAAACGAGAGTGTGTTCGGCTCGTCCGGATCGAATGCGTTTACAACAAAATGCACGTTTCTCTCTATTAACATAGAAATGTTCGCATTCAACGGCTCAAAGGACGTGATGACTGGTGGATTGTTTTTATTCCTAATTTCTATGGTAAATGTTTTATTCGTAGTTTTTCCCCCATCACCTGCTACGACAACGATTTCCAAAAACCCAACATCGTCATTACTCGGTGTCCATGTAATCATGCCGGTCCTTTCGTCGATGCTCATATCGTCTGGCTTGGTTGATATGGAATATGTGATATTGTTGCCGTCGCTACCAACCGCATAAATCTGAGACATAAACTCAACACCATCCGTTGCTGTTTTATTAGATAACGAAATGATTTCTAGCAGTGCGTTTCTAACATCTATAACAAAAGAATACTTAAATGACGTCAGCCCGTCAGAAGCATCTACAGTTATGTTGTTGTTGCCCATATCTTCTTGTGTAGGAACCCATTCAATAGCGCCAGTAGTTTTGTTGATAATAACCTCAGGCGGAGACTTAAAAAGCGTGTATGATATGGCATCACCGTCTAAATCAGTCGCACTAAGATCGTAAACCCATTTTGAACCCACCGTCGCATTTGATATTGGCACATTCATAACTATCGGCGCTCTGTTAAATCTTGCCAAGTATACGTTTGAATATTCCCTCCGAATCTCTGTGTTGTTATTGCTGTCCATGAGGAGTATGTAGAACGAATATTTATCGGATTTCCATGCCGTCCAGTTTATGTATCTGTATTCTACGAGATCCTGCCGTATTGCGGAATCATAATGCAACTTACTTATCATGGATGTTGAATTATAAACATAAAAAACAACGCTAATGTTTTCGAAATTAGCAGTGGTTTTTGCATTATAAATAAACGAAAAAGTATCATTCAAACCATCGTCGCTTTTATCAAAAGTCGTGTTGACTTCCCTTCCAAAAGATTCGTGAGAATCTTCAAGCCAAACGTCTTCTATGTGCCTAAAATCTTCCACACTGCCATCATCATCAAGGAGTAGGAAAAAAACATTGTAGAAATCTGGTCGTGAACATGTCCAATTTACTGAGTAATAGTCGATGCTCCCAGATACAATGCGGTAAATATACTGATATGAGGACACGTCTTCGTAGTCTTTGTTTTTTACAGTTATGGATAAGTTTATATTTTCTAGACTCGAAGAGTCAGTTTGTGGTTTAAACGTAAATTTAATCGTATCGCTTTTATTATCACCGTTAGAATCTGTTATGTTATAATCATCTTCCTCAAACCATTCATTACTCGCACCAGATTGCCCAACTTCCAGATATAACCACGGTGTAGTCCTATGGTCTCTCATTATATTATTGGAATCATATATTGAAAGGTTGAACTTGTAGTAACCGTTAGTGTATGCGGTATAGGCGAGCGTGCGATTGTCGGCAGAGCGTCCATACACCGTATAACTGTCCGTCTTTTTTCCTTCAAAACTCATCCCATTTTCTTTCAACTTCCAGATGTTTAAAGCCACGGATACTGTGGCCGATGCTTCTGTGGTATCTACATCATAAACGAGTTTTATTGTATTTTTAATCGGTCCGCGTACCGATCCCCAGTAGTTCGGATCATAGATGGTATAGTTAAAATCATAGAAATACGGATGACCCGGTCCAGTCTTTGCGGAATATATTGCAGAATATTCGTAACTTGGCGGGTTTGGCCCTGATTTTGAGATGCCGGCAGGTATAACTATTACTTCATCGTATGTTTTTCCAAAATTTTCAATCGATATCTGCCCTTTTTTGTTATTCGCTCCTAGAACCATCCTCTCCACGACTGGTACTGTAGATTGTCCGGTTTTAATTACTGTCACTTGGAAGTCGTTGGTGTCTCTCCCATCGAACATTATCGTTAGTGTGCCGCCCATTCCGCCTTCAAATGCGATGTAATCTGCAGCGAAGAATCCCACCGTAGCTTTTCTTCCCTGTACTGGGTAGGTATTGTAAAACTCGGAGAGGCTTGCTTGAAGGTCTACGGTTGTATAGCCATATTTGCCCGAATTTATGTTTAGGCTCGGATCGTCTAAATAATTCGCTATAATCCAGTTCGAGAAAACATCATTAAACGTCTCAGAATAACCCTCGCTTTTCAGAACTTTGTTTATACTGGTAATCCCGTTACTCTTTTCGGCAACAAGTTTTTTTATTGTATCGTTACCGCCATAATGCTCTGAGAGGTACAACATAAACAGAGTAGTTGCGCCATAGTCTCTGATTTCATTATCCCAGTCAACGAGTGGGTTATCGGGAGAGTCGACAAAACTTGTTATATGCCCGAAGGTATCCCACCCTTCGTAGTTTTTATAACCGCCTAAAAATTCAGCATAACCTGATAAGCCTTCATTTATAAATGCGTCTTCGTCTACATCGTAATTATAATGGATTAGATGCTGGAATTCATGTATTAGTGTAGCCGCCCACGTTTTTTTTGTTATCAGGGTATACGTGTCTATATAAATCATATCTAGCCGATTGCTGTATTTATAGTACATTTGGTCCATGGGATTGAAATATCCCAGTACACTGGGTGGGTAATATGAGATATAGTTGTGTGCGTCCTTGATGTCTAATAGCAGTATGACTATCTTCTGATTTCCGTCTATGTTTGGGGGGCTTCCAAAATAATTCGTATCCAGCGGGTAAATCTTATTGTCAAATTCATCAGTGATGGAGTTTATGGTTCCTGGACTAATGTACTGCCCATCCTCAACGAAGACGTATGAGTAATTTCCTATTTTTTTCAATTGGGCAGTGACAGTGTAATACAAACCATTGTACTCATCAACTGCCCAAAATGTTTTCGTTTCTCCAATTGAAAAGGATGTTGCCTTTGATTTTGTATGCTGGTCGTTTACAACTTCCATGCTTTCAAGAGAACCTGCAGCAGTATCTTCGTTCATCATCTTTAAAAGCTTGGAGGTTAGGCAAAAATCGCCACAATCCACATTGCTCGCATTTGTTTCTCCTTTTACGCGCTCTCCAAAACTCGAGATTATAATGACAATAACAAAAGCAAAAAGTATAATCATCAATTGAAATAGCAAGCGTTTTGAAATGCCCGACTTATTAGTAAAATTAGAACACTCGCCCATATGCTCACAAACATCTACACGAATAAGATATATACTTTTTCATACAATATTAAACACATCTAGGTGCCAGGCTAGATATTCATCTAGAGTGCCATGGTAGAACGTTGCGAATGAAATTGTCAATCTTTTTCTCTCCCATCTTCGGAGTGAACCTCTTTGGTGCTAACTATAACTTTAGCGGTTCTAATTACTTTGGATTTAAACATGTATCCTTTCTGTATCTCCTCTACTATGCTATTCTCTTCCAATTCTGGTTTATACGCCCTTGAAAGCGCCTCGTGCTTATACGGATCAAATCGCTCGCCTTTAGTTTTGATTATTTCCAAGCCTTCTCCCCCCAGGACGCTATACAGTTGTTTATGAATCATTTTTATGCCTTCGTAGAATGTATTTAAGGCGTCATCAGTGGGCGGCTCTTTGCTCTGGCGCGATGTTCGTTTTTTACGCTCATTTCGATTCTCGGGTTGTTGCAGCTCGAGGGGTTTATCATCTAAATCGTTAACCGCGGAATCAAAGTTATCAAGTGTTTCTAATAGCTTCATTACAAGTTCTTGATTAGCATACTTTACAATCTCTTCCCGTTCGATCAAACTTCTCCGCTTATAGTTTTCAAAATCCGCCTGAAACCTTTGTAACCTATCCAGACATTCTTCACATAATCTGTTTTTTTCCTCTAGCGAATTCTTCAATTGAGACGTATCGTCTGGTTTTTGTAATTTTTCCTTCGTCTCTTCCGGTTCAACGGTATCACTTTCGATGTTAGTGTCGCTTATAGGCATATTTGTTTCTCGATCTTCCATCGTTAAACCTTAAAGATGTGTAACCTTTAAAATTTTTCACATATCTTAAAATAACACTATTATGAAAAATTTTAATATGCAGAAGAACGTAGGCAAGGCAATACCAAGGCAATCTCAACGCGGGGGTACCCGAGTGGCCAAAGGGGCAGGGCTTAGGACATCAGATACAACGGGTTACACAATAACCCATAAAAACGTACTAAAGCTGATGTATGATACCCTGTGACGCAGGTCTTCGAGCGTTCAAATCGCTTCCCCCGCACTGAAAATTCGGGATGTTTGATATATAAAACGGTTGTTTTGTATAAAAAACGATAATGTTACTTCGTTTCCAATCTAAAATTCACTGGTTATGTAAAAATACGTTATGTAATTTTACGTAACAACAGGCTACGGTACAGACCAACATCATAGATGAATACTTTGTAAGAAAGTTTACTATGTGTCAAAAGTATTAAAAAAAATAAAAAATAGGGTGCGGCAAAATGCCGCAAAATTTGTTGTTTTATAGTATGTTTACGCCAGTCTTGCTCTCGTATATTGTTGACGAGGAAGGCTCGTGGATAACTTTTACATATACTGGTTGGGTCGTATCCAGTGCAATGTCCCCCAGAGTTGATGTTTCTGAGAAATACACAGATTCACCCACATCCCATGAAAGGTCTGTTACTGCGTTATCCAATACAATCGCACCAATCTTATATGGGTATGAAGCATCAGGTGCGACTTTCTTCCAGTCGCCGGTTGATCCAATCTTAATGTAGAGCGTCAGTTTTGTTATGTCGCCTGGTTTGCCGTTGTCCGCAGTTATTTTAGCAATTGTATCATACGCAGTTGTGTTTACATAGAATGTGTTGTTGGCACCAAACGTTGCACCACTCAGTGTTACACCGGTAACCTTCTTTACGCCAACATCGCCTGTCGCGAGGCTAGCGTTGATTGTATATCCGGTCGAAAAAGGTGTCGCAGGGAATACTGCGGTCGTTGAACTTGCAGGGCTAGTTCCCTTCTCATTTTCATAAGTCACAGTGACAGTAATAGCAGGGCCACCCCACACATCACCATAGTAGATTACAGCAAATGCATTAGTGCCATATGGCTTTGGTGCTATTGTTGCGCCCGCGGTGAATATATTAGTCGCCTGCGCCCCTGTCTTCGTTGCTAATTTTTTGGCGCCTACGGCTTCAGTAGGACTTGAGTATCCTGTTGGTGCAACACTATACGCAGTTATCGAATCCGGCGCATCGGCCACGCTTGCCGAGAACGCTGGCGGTGCACTTCCGCCCGTTGATGCCAGTCCTGCCGCCCATACATACAAGACGGCTGCCAGTACTACCGTTATAGCAACCATCAATATGACGGCTATAACTGGGGATACTGCCTCATTGTTTTTCCAGATGTTTTTTATTTTCATATTCATTTACAACTCATCCCTAAAAGTTTTTACTTTTAAATTAGAGGGGCTATTTTATTTAAAGTATATATAGTTTGCTTTTTGATACGTTTAAATGGCTAAAATAGCTAATATAGGCTGTTCGAAAGTTTGTAAATGCAACCAGATAGAAAATATACAAAAATCTACATTTTATATTTGATTTTAAGTTCTGGTACGCTGACACCCTTGCCTTTCACAACTTCTCCTACGCATTTTGCCCCTACCCATTTGTCATTTAAATATGCGAGGGCATCATCACAATCCTTTTTATTTATGATAATGCAAAAACCCATCCCCATATTGAACGTCTGGTACATCTCATAGTCGCTTATTCTATTAAGTTCTTGAAGCAATTTGAAGATGGGTTGCGGCTTAATCGGGTCGCTTATCCTGAACTCCACGTTATTTTTTAATCTGGATATATTCCAAAGGCCAGAGCCAGTAATGTTCGCTAAACCATGAATTTCAAATCTTTTTATCGCTTCTAGAATTTCTTTTACATAAATTCTTGTAGGCTCTAACAGGACATCTCCTAGTTTTTTACTATATCCTTTTATTTTATCATTATATGTATATCTAGATCTGGAATCTTTGAGCACCTTTCTAACGAGCGTATATCCGTTTGAATGTATGCCAGAACTTTTTAGGCCTATAATGCAGTCTCCTACTTTTATTCTTTTTCCAGTGATTTCTCTACCTTTCTCCACATACCCGAGGCATGTGCCCGCAAGGTCTAGGCCATTAACCATATCTGATAATATGGCGGTTTCACCGCCGACTATGGAGAGGTTCGAAAGTTCCGCTCCTTTGGATAAGCCAATGCCAATCTGTCTCGTTATCTCTTCGTCCGGTTTCTCCATTGCAATATAATCAACAAACGCAATAGGCTCTGCGCCCACGCATATCATGTCGTTTACATTCATTGCAATGCAGTCTATCCCGATAGTGTCCCATTTTTTCATTTCCGATGCTATCATTATTTTTGTGCCTACACCATCAGTGCATAACGAAAGAGAGTATCTTCCAAAATCTATCAAACTCGTGAAATGGCCATCAAGGCAGATCGGTGTGCCGAAACCTTTTCTGGTGAATTTGATTTTTTTAATCAGCTCTTCTGCAATCCTGTCCTTTTTGTCAATGTCTACGCCAGATTCAGAATAAGTTATTTTCATATTCTCATTGCGCGTATAGCTGTGAATATAATAATAGTTTTTGTGTCGCTCGTCGGATATGCTATGCCCATCATTTAATCGTTCTGATTGTTTTATAGTTTAACCATCGGGGTTGCGTATTCTCCTCCAAATCGTCGGTTGCACTCTCAGTGATGGTTTAATCCGTTTACTTGTTTCATAGTTTATCTGTTAAATCGCACAACCTCCTCCAACTCGTCGGTTGCGTAACATATTATTTTTGATACCAATGATTTGTTCATATTATGTTTATTATGTTACGCAACCTCCTCCAAATTATTAATAAACAACTTTATCCTTACTGCTGACATGTGCTCCAGAAATCACCTATAGTGTGGGCGTGCCAAAAATGAAGCAAAAAGATGCTAAATGTAGTTATGAACTGGAGCGAGAGATAAAAACAACTCTTTTGTTGAAATGCCGGGAATGCGGCTGCGCATCTACGCTAAACGACAAACACTGTTTAAAAAATATCTTAGAGATACTTGTTGACGAGTCGGGTGTAAATAATATTGTTCTGTCGAATTTTACAGAAAAACAATACCACTCGGACGCAGTGGAATTGCTGAAGTTAATGGTGGCGATCATCAACGAAATGGAGCATGCCATAATTCGAGATCCAATAACGGAATTTGATGGATACGCTGCCAATGAAAAGCAGCCGAAACCAAATTGCGTAAAATGCGAACTACATCCGAAGAAACTATTTAAGGAACTGAGGAACCTATTCATGGAAGACGCAGATGAACTTTATCTGGAGATTTCTCGAATATCGGACATAGTTAAAGATAAATGCGATGTAGCTCAAACTATTTGTAAAAAATGTAGGTCTACAACCCTAGACGATATTGTTCATCTGAATACCATGCTTTCAAAATTAGAATCCTTTGTAGCATACAAAGGCTTTTCTGTTGTTGTATCGAAGGATGCCTTGTTGAAGTTAGGAAACAAAGATGAAAAGAAGTCATCCATGCTAACGAGAGGCATAGAAAGGATATTTGAAAAGAGCCAGAATGTTAGGCCATGCTTCTCTTCTTCATGGGTATCACTCGACATACCCGAGCGGGCAGAAACGATAAAGGAGTATCCGATCGGAAAGTCTCGCGTGCGCTTGATAAACATCGAAAACAGCACCGAAACGCTATATCATGTTACACCGTACGAATATACGCTATCCCAGCACTACATTAAACTTGTAGAACTGGCAAAAATGAAACTCGTAGAAAAGTGCCCAAAATCCATAAAATTCAATAGGTTGGAACAAGCAAGGAATTATGTGATAAAGGAAGGAAACGGTATAATCTACAGGTTGAGCAAGGAGCACGGCATCAGACTGGGCAACAATCGCCTTCAAGAGATTGATACAATAAAAGAACTTTCCGAGATACTCGCAAGATACACTACTGGGTTGGGCGTAATAGAAACACCACTTCTCGATCGCTATGTGCAGGACATATACATTGATGCCCCGACCTCGGAGAATACAGTGTATCTAACGATTGGTGGGATTAGCGATCAAAGAATTTACGGCAAGTGCATAACAAACATTTGTCTCGACAATCAAGATGCTGAGAGTTTGGTCTCTAGATTTAAACATGAGAGTGGAAGGCCATTCTCAGAGGCAATGCCTGTTCTGGAGGTGGACATGGGGGCGTACAATACAAGGATTACGGCAATAGGCAAACCGCTTAGCCCAGGAGGTTATGCATTTGCTCTGCGGAAACACTCCTATGATCCGTGGACGCTACTCAGATTCATTGCTTGTAAGAGTATAACACCCCTGGCTGCAGGGCTGATATCGTTCTTGGTAGACGGGCAGTCCACTATACTGGTGGCGGGAAGCAGGGGTGCGGGAAAATCGTCGTTATTAGGCGCGATTTTATTAGAGTTTCCGCAAAGTCAGCGAATACTGACAATAGAAGACACTCTCGAACTTCCAACCGAAGAGATGCAGCGTTTGGACTACAAGGTACAGTCGATGTATGTTAAATCTGCGATTGGGGGAACAGGCGGGATATCCATGGATGATGCCTTGAGGGTATCTCTCAGGTTGGGAGAGTCTGCGATTGTATTGGGGGAGGTTAGGGGACTAGAAGCAAAAACTCTTTACGAAGCCATGAGGACAGGCACCGCCGGAAGCTCTGTACTCGGGACTATCCACGGAAATTCTGCAAAGGCGGTGTATGAACGAGTAGTACATGATATGGGCATTCCATCAAAATCGTTCGGTGCTACCGACATCATAATAATTGCAGGGTTAACAAGGCCAGGGGGATCGCAAAGGCAGATGCGCAGGGTGGTGCAGGTCACGGAGTTATTGAAGGAGGCAAAGGTTGACGGCACGTTCCAGGACATGCTCCATTATGACGAAAAGGCAGACGCTTTAGTGGAATCAAAATCCTTGCGAGATTCTGAGAAGATACAAAGAATTGCAAAATCGTGGGGCTTCTCTGTCGAGGAAGCTATCCAAAATATATATCTGCGTGCCGCCTACAGGGAAAAGATGGTGAAATACGCTATTGAAAATAATAAGGACGAATTGCTTTCTGCCAAGTGGGTGAATCTTTCTAATAATGCATACTGGCAAATGATGGAACAAAACAGAGAAAAAGGTATTGATTACCAAGAAATTCTCAAAAAATGGTCTGCATGGTTCGAGAAGAGTGTTAAGTATGCATAATCGCGATGCATCTTTTCAGGAAGGCAAACTTTATCTCAATTTATGCAAAAGTGTTACAACTAAACTAAAAAAATCTGGAAATAAAAAAAGAACTGATGGAAAACTAAGAAAGGACTTGACCCTCTTAAACTGGGATACTGAACCCGAGGATATCGCTATTTTTTCTTATGTCGTTGGATTTGTTTCGCTGTTGGTTATGTTGCTGATAGACGCAACCTTCATATTATCCGCCAAACTCAAGATTGTAGAAATATTGATCTGCCTAATAATCCCGACGTTAATTGTCCCCATGGTAACAACGGTTTTTGTCTTAAACTATCCATCCCTTCTTGCAAACGGGCTTAGGAAGAGGTGCCTCAGTTTAGCACCACAAGCAATCAATTATATGATAATGAGTATGCGGCTTACGCCATCGTTGGATAAAGCCATAGAATTTACTGCAGAGAATGTCGACGAGCCATTTGCTTCGATCATGAGGAAAATATTGTGGGATGTTCACATGAGAAAGTATGATAGCGTTGACGAAGCGTTCCTTCAGTTTGCCTATGATTGGGGAGAACACGATGAGGATTTCAAACGATCTCTTTATGCTATCAAAAGTGCGACCGTAGAAATGACGGAAGATGGCTTAATAAGGACGCTGGAAAAAGCAGCGAACACGATACTGATGGGTACCAAAACGCGAGTAGAGAAGTTCACGACTTCTCTCTCAGGTCCGACCACAATATTGTTCACACTTGGAATTTTACTGCCTATGATTATTGGTGCTATGCTCCCTATGATTGCACTTGGTAACATCAATATAGGGCTATCTCCCAATATCGATAAAGCCACGAACACCAACTCTGGTGGCAACTCCCTTATCCAAATTATACTTTTGATGGATGTGATATTTCCAGTAAGCACATTTGCCTATGCTTCTTACATCCTTGGAAAACATCCGGGAACAACTCCTCCTCCAACTATTCCAGATGAATTGCATGATTATAATCGCAAAACTAACGATCGAAATAGACACATGTCTTTGAGCAGAGCACATCAAGCATTAATCGTTTCCATATTTATCTCCACTTTATTCATTTTGCTAGCGGTTCTACAATTTAGCAATAGCTCGGATACATTTAAACAATGTCTCGGCAGTATTCTGATAGTTATCGGCATCGGATTTGGGATATCCTATTACTGTAATATGAGTACGCGAAGTCAACAAAAAGAAAGAGAGAAAGTTCTCAAAATGGAGAGTGAATTTCCGGATGCGTTATTCCACATTGGCAGCAGGATATCCGAAGGCATGCCTTTGGAGGAAGCATTAAAAAAGACTAGCGAAACAATGAAGGGTTCAGCTATCAGCATGTTATTCGAAAGGATTGCGTACAACATACAGATTACACGGGCAGATTTAAACGAGATCTTATTTGGGAATATGGGTGTGTTCAATACGGTTTATTCAAGAACTATAAAAACAACTATGAAATCTGTTGTGCAGATGGTAAAAAAGGACTTAATAACCGCCGGGCAGATTATACTCTCTATCGCAGATCACCTGAAGGACATGAAAAAAGTAGATAACGACATCAGAACACAACTGGGATCTACTACTGACATGATGAGGACCACGAGCACAATATTTGCACCGATTGTTTTTGGAATTACATTGTCACTATACGGTACGCTTTTCGATGCCTTTTCTGGAATCGCAAATACAAGCATGTTGGGTGTAGGTCAATTCTCACTAATACTCGGTGTATACCTGATTCTAACAGTCGTCATCACCATGTATTTTTGTGCGGGAATCTATTGGAGCGGTGATAGGATAGTATGGAAAAGTTATATAGGAAATGCCATGCCTGTCGCAGTTGTGTTGTATGCAGCGACTGCCTTGCTAGGGAGTGCGTTTATAGTATAAGCTAATTGACGTTTGACGTCGGTGTCATCAAATGTTGACAAGAAAACACGTGCAATTCTTTGGCAGGGTTCAGGGCGTGTTTTTTAGGGCAAATACACAGAGAAAAGCTCGGGAGCTGGGTGTTACTGGATGGGTTAGAAACGCTGACGATGGGTCTGTAGAGGCGATCTTCGAGGGCGAGGATAAAACTGTCAACAAGCTTATCGAGTGGTGCTCGTGTTCGATCCCTAACGCAGATGTAAGTGATGCGAAGATTACGAAAGAAGAGCATGTTGGAGAGTTTGGAGGGTTTGAGATACGGCGTTGATTGGCTATATCTGTAAAGGAAACAGTGATTACTAATATCTATCGATTCTGGCAAACGGATAATGTGAATTCGCTCACTCGCACTCGGCCAAGCACGAGTGCTCGTTCGCTATGTTGAGAAAAAAGGTGATACCCTCCATTATATTTATTCTTTGAAAAATCCGTGCTGGATGTTTTGGAAGATTTAGTAACTACCAGAAATGAACAGTTCGTCTATTTTTTGTTTCAATGTTTCTATTTTTTGTTTGTTATTTTCATTCAAGGGGCCGATTAGAACGAAGATTCTGTTTTTTTTATCGAAGAATCCTTGTTGAGAGGAATGACCAATTTCTATAAAATAATCATCATCACATTTGTATGACATTACGATGGCATAATTCCATTGATTGAAATTAATATTTTGACTAACTTTGACCCCTAAATCTGTAAGCATTTTTTTGAGTGTAGTAAAAATTCGTAATCTGTCATTTTTCTCATATAAACTTGCATTACTCTTGAGGACATACTCCTTTACTTGTTTTCCACCATCTCTTTTAATTCCATTATACGAAAGATATGTAACGACCAACACCATCGAGGCCCCACAGAATGCTATAAAACCAAGCACACGCTCCGCACGATCTAGTGGTGGGTAAAATAGTATAAAAACGACCATAAATATAGAAAAGATGCCCACAGATAATGTGAATATAAAATACCATTTAGATTTTAGTGTAGCATCTTCCCATCGCAAATTTTCCATTTTTTCTTTCTTACATTTCCTCAGCAATAATAACGAATATACTATAAGTACAAGACCCATCAACGACAACATGACACCAAGAGGTTCTGACTGTGTGAACAATGACAGGACCACCGATACAATACCCAATGTTGCTAAAATTTCTGCTACTATCTGCCGTTTCATCACATAGTCAAGAGATCACAGCACTAATAAGGTTTTTTGTGAATTTTGCTATTGCCTATTATACCCTAATAATCACACAGTATCCCGCATCCCCACCCATACCGTATTCTCCACCATATCTAATGCCTATACCTTAAACCGTATTAATCCAAAGCCCCATCTCAATCATTTATCCCCTATCGATCGAAAACGTTACTTTACAACATCCCCAGTTCTTTTAACTTTTCCTTACTCGGAACTCCTTCCTTGTCCCAACCTCTTGCCTTGTAGTAATCGTCTAGCATCTCTTCCAGTTCTTCGGGCTTTATGTAATTTCCTTTAGCCGGCCCTTCAGGTATCGGCTCGCTCATTATGCGTTTTGGAAGAGTATCGTCAGCTTTTGTAAATCCTTCTCTGAGATTGATCAACTTTTTTAGGTTGTTTACCCTTTCTCCTACTTTCAACAACTCATCTTCGGTGTATTTCCTGCCTGTGACCGCCTCTATGATCGGCGGAAAACCTTCCAGGAAGAACAAATGCCTGGAGAATTTACATACACCCAAACAATCGTACACCGTCATCAAATCCTCCATCGTCTTTATTTCAACACCTTTGTTCTTCGAGGAAAAGCGGTCTACACCAGAGAACTTCCACCACTTGCCCGTGAGTTCTAATCCATAGGCACCAGAACGAAGGTGGCAGGCACCTCTTGGCGATGTAGCGAACGCCAAACCCATACCCTTTATTCCCCTTACGTCGTAGGCCGGGGGTTCCTGTCCTTTCACATGAATTGCGAAATTTTCCGAACCTTTTCCGATTTTTTCCGAAGCTCTTTTTACACCTTCGGCAAGGACGTTCCCTATGCCCTTTCTGAGCGCAATCATCTCAACCATTTTCGGAACCGCATCGGAATTTCCAAAGTTGAGCTTCATGCCTACGTCTTTTTCAGTGAGTATCCCTTTTTCATATAACTCCATGGCAAACCCGATAACTCCGCCTGCTGATATCGTATCTATCCCATATATGTCGCATAATTCGTTCGCCTTGCTGAGTGCTTCGATATCAGAGTTCCCACAACACGAACCCAACGAAAAGAGTGTCTCGTATTCCGGGCCGTCTACTGCCGTACCTTTATATTTGCCTTCTGTAATCTCAAACAGTTGTCCGCATGGTTTTAGGCACGAAAGGCACGCCTTGTTCTTCTTTGAGTATTTTGGCGCCCAGTAATACGGGCTTATTGTTTTATTGCCTTCAAACTGACTTTGTTTCCAATTTCTGGTAGGCAGCGTCCCCCTGTCATTGCTCATCCATTCAAGGAATTCTCCAGTGCCGTATTTTGTGTCTTCCGCAAACGTGGGGTGCACCTTTATCTTCTCCACCCATTCTGTAGCCAATTCCTTAATTCTTTGAGGATGTGCAATCGGTATATCTTTATCGCCAACAACAGCAACCGCCTTGAGGTTTTTTGCACCCATCACAGTGCCGACACCGCTTCTCCCGGCTTGCCTGTCTTCACAATCCACTGTAGCAAATTTTACGAGGTTTTCTCCACCCTGTCCTATGCACGCGATTAATATTCTCGTAGTTTTAAGCTCCTTTTTTATGAGTTCTGGGCACTCTCTTGTGTTCTTTCCCCACAAATATTTGGCGCTTCTTATTTCTATATTTTCATCGTTGATGTAGATATAGGACGGTTCTTTTGCTTTACCAGTTATTACTATGCTATCGTAGCCGGCTTGTCTTATTTCCGCACCTATCGCCCCGCCCATCACCGATTCTCCGTACCCGTCAGTCAGCGGTGACTTAAAATGGAATATGGTTTTTCCGGCGGTGGATATTGGAAGGCCGGAGAATAAACAAGGAGAGATAACAATAACGTTTTTCTCTCCCAACGGATCGCATTTTGCCGGCAAGTTGTCGTAGAGTAATTTTGTTCCGAAACCATCGCCACCGAGATAAAGACCCATCCACTCCTTCGGGGTTTCTATCATGGTAAAATTCTTTTTGCTCAAATCGATTTTCAAAATTTTTCCAGCAAAACCTTTCATTATCCCACTCCTATCATCTTTTTGACATTGAGGTACCTCTCCTTAACTGGCTCTTCAAATTTCAATGCACCTATGATGCAGTGTTTTGCACACTGGGGGCTTCCTCCGCAAAGTTCGCATTTTACCGCACAGTTATCGACTATCTTAATAACTCCATATGGGCATGTTTCGACACATGTGCCACAAGAAGTGCATTTGTCCTTATCGATTCGAACAACGCCATTTTCCATATATATGGCTTCGACAGGGCATACGTTCGTGCAGCAATTTTCTTCACAGGCAATGCACTGTGTGCATACAACGGGTATGTCGTTTCTTATCCCTCTTTTTTCTATCCTGAGCCTTGCTTTTTTTGAGTTTATCACGCCATCATTTTCCAGGGTGCATATAATCTCACAAAATCTGCAACCCGTGCATTTTTCTGGATATGGAACCAAAATCTTTGTCATATCATCCTCTCTCTATTTCCAAAATTTATAGGTTCAGTTAATACTTTATCCGCCGGACACAACCCGAACAAGTTCAATCACATCCCCATCTTTCAGGCGTTCATCTATGGGCAACGGCGAACTATTCCTAAGAGGTATCATCGTGTCTGGATTTATATTTAATTTGTTCAAGATGTCGAGTACCGTCGATCCATTTTGCAACTGTAGTCTTTTCGCAGTGGCTTTACCAGGCAATAGGATGATTGTTACGTCCATAGCACACACAACTTATACCTTCAATAATACGAGAAATCGTATTTAAATACTTCTTAATTTACCAGTAATCGGAGGGATAAAAATATAAACAAGATAATAAAACGGTTAAATATCTCTGATAACTATATATTTAAATATATCTAGTGCTATTTGTTTCCTCAATTCGCTCTTCCATTATTGCCACAATGGTGCACCATTCGAATGTGAATAAAAACGAGGGATTTAAATGAGTCGACTAGAATCAGGAAAAAACATTTTAAAATCCGTAGAAGAAAATAAAAGAAAGGGGACAAACTCTTCTCAAAAGGTTATGAAAATAAAGCCTATCCGGGACGATATTTTTACAACACCGTCAAGAGCTATACAAAATGACATTTTTTCAGGGATACCAGGGCAACTCGCGCATTACGGTGAAATAGTTCGCGCCAGGGATCTAGAACTCGAGAAGAAGAAGGAATTAGAGACCGAAATCAAGCTAATCGAGGACGAGATGAAAAATGTAATGAAAAAAGAGACTGAAAAGAGAAATCGGAAATACGCTACGTTAGAGGCGGCCGCAAAGAGAAAAGAGGCGGAAATAAAGAAAAAGCTCCAGGAAGAGGTCAAAAAAAGAGAAAAAGCGGAGAAGAAAAAGGGGCATAAGGTCGATCGTAAAACGATTAATAAACTAGAGCAGCAAATACTGAGTAGGCTGGACGCTGAGACAAAAAAGACACAGGAAGAAAAAGAGAGACTTTCGGAAGATGGCAAAAAAAGAGAGAACGACCTTAGAAACGAGTTTGAGCAAAAAATAAAAAAATTAGAGGAAGAAAAAAAGAAAGAAATGGAAGCCGAGATGAAGAAGATCGAGACAGAGAGAAAAAAGGAGATGGACGATTTAAAAACCGTAAGCATCGATGGGATAAAACAGATTGAAGAGAGCCTCGAACTGCGCTTGGAAGAGAGAATGGGCAAGCGGATAGACGACATTCAGGAGAAATTGAGAAGAACAGAAACCCTAGAGGAAGAACTTGCGGCTATAGAAGAAAAACTGGTAAAAATTTCAAGGTCATACGATAAAATGAAAAGCGAAGTGACGTCAGAGATCGACAGTCGGATAACCGCTGCCATAGGTGGGATGGGTAAAGCCGAAGAAGGTGCTGGTGACGAAGAGATATATAACGTCATGGAGGAGTTGAAAAATAGCAACGAATCTCTCCGAACCGAAATTGGTGAAATTAACAAAAAAATAGATGAGAGGCAATCTCAAAAACCGGACGTAGCGGAAGACATCATAGATGAGCTGAAAAACAGCAACGAATCGTTACAATCTAGGATGGACGAAATCCAGAGAAAGATAGAAGATATGGTCAGTGAAGAACCGGATGTTTCTGAACTTAAAGATAAACTCAAGAGCGTGATTTTAGAGGAAAGCGTGATAGACGAAAAGATAGATGAAGTGGTAAAAAGAAACCTTACTCAGAAATTCAAAGAAGAGACGGATTTTACCAATCTCGCGGATTCCATTTCCAAATTGCAGAGAAGAAACGACTCTTTAGAGAACGATATCCTTGACATTCAAGGAAAACTTATGAACATTACCCAAAGGGGAACAGGCGAAGATAAAGAGAAAATACTGGACATGGAAGACAAATTGGCTATGCTTATAACGGGAATGGAGCAAGAACGAGTAAGAAATCAAGGAAAACTCGCATCCATTGAAAGCAAACTGGTGGTGATGTTGAAGAGAGAGGAAGAAGAGAAAATAAAATTGGATAAACTCACACAAATAGAGAAATTGGAGGGTGCAGCACTTACTGAGAGCATAGATGATCTCTCAAAAATATATGAAATAAGCCAGAGAAAGGTAGAAGCATCTAAGGTGGAGCTAACAACAATAAAAGAAAAACTCGCTGTTGTGCTGAAGAAGCAGCGCGAAGAGGAGGAAAGCCGGCTCAAGTCGTTAGCAAAGACACACGAGGTCACCAAGAGAAGATTGGTGGCATTGGAAGAACTTGCTCGATTGGAGGAACCGACACCTGAAGAAGCTAAGTTGATAAGCATTCTCAGGAAACGTAAGGAGGAATTGGAGGAAGAGTTGGATAAAGAAAGTGACCTTGCCGCGATACTTAAAAAAGAAATCCCAATTTCGGCACCAACTCCGACAGCCGCGGCCGCACCGACCGTTGGATTTGATGAACTGAGATCTTCGCTTCTGAAGATGCCAGCGGCACCAACGCCACCAAGTTCAGCTCCAGCAAAACCAGTTACGCTTACTTGCCCGAAATGTAAAGGAAAGATTGAAGTCGCGTCATCAGAGCGGCCAATCAAAATAAAATGTTCAGCATGTGGTGCCGAGGGGACATTAAAGAAATAGACGTTAGAAATCGAACAGTATCTTCCTATTTATTGTATGGTGCAATATAATTCTAATGGAGTTAAAGACATGGCCGAATACGAAACGCCTCAATATACTGTTGGTGATAATGAGGGCGATAAAAAAGTGGCAAAGAGAGCAAAAAGAGTAATTTCTCCACCACCCCGAGCAACAACAACTGTTGAGAAAGAGCAAGAGATCGCTGTCGAGGTTCCACCAACCTTAGATGGAAAGGTCAAACTGCTTTCTAAACTTGTTGAGGAGCAGGGCAGTACAAACAAAAAATTGTCTCTTATAGAAGGAAAATTAATGGAGATGACAAAAAAGGATACTGGTAATTTATCTGAGAAACTGGCAACCATGGAAAAACTGAGAAAACTAGAGAAATTGAATTTAGTGGAGGGTATGGAAAAGTTAGGGTCCAAAATACTAAGCGACGACCCGAATGAATTGATTGAGCTTTATCGTGTAACTCAAGAGAAACTGATAACTGATAGAAAAAGAATGGCTGATGTCAGGGAAAAACTCCACAAAATCTTACGAGATGAGAATGCACAGGAAGAAGACAATTTAAAAATTTTGTTAAAAACGCTTACAATCATTAGAGAAAGGCTCGATGTGATCGAGAGGATCTCTGCTTTGGAGGGTACAACTACAGAATCCGACAAACTAATTTCCCTACTCAGAAAACGAAAGGAAGAACTGGAGGCAGAGATAGAAGAAGAAAGGATGATGATAGAACAGGAAGCGATTGAGAAACAGCGGCAACTCGAAGAATTGGAGAAACAGAAACAATTGGCTAAGGTAGTCGAAGAAAAGAAGGAAGAAGAACCAAAGGGATTTTTACAAAAACTACTTTTCAAATTCAAGAAGAAAAAAAAACCGCGCGTAGTGAAAATTATAGCATGTCCGAAATGCCGCGGTAAAATCGAAATTACTTCCGAGAAAAGGCCAATCAAAATAAAGTGTCCAAAATGCGGTGCAGAAGGGACGCTAAAGAAATAATATTTCTTCGCTACGTGTACATCTGGGGTTCTGCGGCCTTTGTCTGATTTTTCACTTGTTTATGCATATTTTTAAGTTGAACTTCAATATTCTTCGCCTCATCATAGAGTGGTTTTACATCGATATGGGTATGAATAAGTATCTTGTCTATAACTTCTATAACTTTTGCTGCTGCACGTGCGTCTGGATAATTGGGGTTCGCTTCTGCCAATAAGCAAATAGTATCAAAATTTCGCCTTTTACTCTCGTTCAAAAGTACGCCAGCAACACCAGAGACAACACCCTGTTGGAAATCTTTGATATTATGTTTAGTAATTATCTTTCTTGCATTCTTATTGCTGGCAACGCCATACACGCCTATATCGTTTATTCGTTCCGTCTTTGCTTTTCCGCTACGCTCATCCGTTTCTTCCTCCTCATCAGAGCCACCGCGGTCTATGATCAAGCCCTCTGGTGAGATAAGAAGACTGCATTTTTGTTCTTGTATCCAATCCAGTATCGTACTAGCTATTGGTTTTACCATACTGGTTGGAGGCTGGAATTCCGAAACAAACACAACAACTTGCTCTGGGTCAACGTCAGGTCTACTTGGTGGGTTATTTGCATATATCCTCACAGGGTTGAGCGGTTCTGAATTTCTTATTACTGAAACTGCTGGGAAATCTGAAGAGTCCAAAACACCTATGTGTTCCAGTCCCAGGGCGTTAATCAAATAATTTCCGGCAATCGAACTTACAAGACCAACACTCGGAAAACCTTCGATTACCGTAGCACCAGTCAAATCCTTCTTCTTTAGCTCATAAACCCGTATTTCATCCATAGAACTCCCCACTACAATATATTGCCTATACTTAAATATGCTGTCAACAGTGTTAACGTTTTCGCAGCCTCTTTTTTTGTTTTTTTGGCTCTTTGGAATCCTGCCAGTAAAATATGGCGGTTAGCACCCCAAAGAATGCCGTTATTCCTATAATTACCACCAAGACAGGTGCGGTCTTCAGCATAGCGGCAGGCGGCCACAATTGTACGGTCGTTTTTACAGATAAACTAGTATCCGGGAGTATGCCATCTACTCCAAGCATCGATATGTTAATTCCGCCGGGGTATTGAATCATTTGAGTTTCATTCGATCGATTCACATTATCTGGAATATTCAATGCTGCGTTCCAAAGATTGTTATCGAAGTAACCTCTGGATTTCATCAAACACTGTGTTTTATTTACCCCCGCATAAACAAACTCCATTTTCGATCGCACGAAGTACACGCCCTCGGGAGTCGTAGGTTGCGTGTATATCTTGAATGAAACGGGTATGCTAGCATTTGGATATATGTTTGAAATTATTTGTACGATTGTGCGATTTGCATTCTCAGTTACGGGGGCATCGGGAACATTTTCGGCATCCTTTGCTTCATAATATGTAGCGTATTTGTAGATTTCTACAGTCAAGGTCACATTGGTCATCGTTACGTTGTATCTGTTCTTAACAGTAAAACTGAGGATTCCAACGTCTCCAGGCATGATAACAGGTGTTGAGTAATTGTCAAAATCTGGAACCATGTTGGGAGAGCTTATAGCTGCCCCGGCTGATGTAGGGATAAGCAAGGTCGCAGTCAATATGCTGACGGCCATCCAACACAACATTTTTTTCATGAATCGCTCTCACACTCATGTCTTCAGGAATTCGTCGCCTTCTTGTGACGGTTGCGACGGTTCTACATCAGGTTCTTGTAACGGCTCCGGCTCCTTTTCCGCTTCTTTTTTCTGAGACGCTATTGCTGGTTTGAAATCTTTCAATTCTTTCTTTAACTCCATTCTTTTTATCCTTTCCGCTCTTTTTCTAATTTTTTCCTCTTTCTTCTTCTCCTTCCTTTCTTTTATGTTCTTTCTTCTAGCTACTTTATAAACGATAACCAGTACAATTAATCCTACTACAGTAATCACCACTATTTTTATCAGCGGTATTGTCAGTAAGAACATAGGAGTGATTCCGATGCTAACGCTTATGTCCACTTTCGGGTCTTCACTAGCTCCAATACCCCGCACCAGGTATTCAAAGTACTGTCTACCACCGATACTGCCTATTTTAGCTTCACCGTCTGGTACGGAAACACCCGCGATATCTATGCCCTCCGGGAAAATCACTCTATAAAGGGTGTCCCATCCTTTTATGCCCTGCAACGACAGCGGCACAGGGATCTTCATAAGTGTCATGGCCGATTCAAGTTTTTGTTTAATGAACTCCCCTGAAGAAGAGCTTGTTGTGCTTGTGCCGCCCATTTTATAAGTGAAAGAGGTTTTTAGTATGATTCTGATAGGCACGTCTTCTTTCATGTTATTTAAGTCATAGATATATTTGCCGTTTGAATCTTTTAATGTTGACCAGTCGTATTCGAAGGATAGGCCGATTGTCGGATCGCTGAAACTCTTTCGTAAGCTATCGTTGAGACTGTTTGTTATGTCGTATATACTGCTACTGATATTGTCTAAAACAACTATGTTTTTGTCCAATGCCAGTCTAATCGCGTCTGCGTTGATATATTCAAACGTCACATCTCCCGGAAGTTCAATGCCGTATGTTTCGATGCCTACGTGGTATATCTGAGCAATAACTTCGAGGTTTATGCTGGCAGAGATGTCTTTTAGGTTTGGCACCAGCCCACTCCCTACACTTATCGAGTAAATATCCACGACAACGGTAGCCTCTGTTTTATCCGACGTATATACTGGTGCTTTTGTAGATTTCAAAATGCCGGAAATGCTTTTGTTTGCGGGGTCGCCCCATTTATATGCCCGTCTACCATCACTGTCTGGGATTTGAATTTCTGTTAGATTCTCTAGGTTAGTAAAGGTAATATCGGTTGGAAGAATGATGGTAATGGTCATCGTATAATTCACATCAACTTTGTCGCTGCTGAATTTTGCAGTTGCACCAGCATTTATGAACCCCATGAGCCCCTCGCGAGGTATTGTTGTGTCTCCCCCCTTCACGCTCATGGGTGTATTTCCGTTGCCACTTAATTTGAGTGCCGGTCTATTCGAACTCATATCGAGGACATCATAACCCTTATTTTTGCTGCTCTCATCCCAACTATATATTATTGTTAGGTTGGCACCAGTAGCGTTTGTAAGTTTGTCGTTCACGTCCTTTGTACTCTCTGTGACATTGCTCAGAACATCTTCCCAATTCGCGAGGCCGTTCTCTACTGCAAGTCTGATGCCGTCTGCCGTTATAAACTTTAGATTGTGGACTTTTTCTGGAACTTCTATTTTATATTTCTCAACATCTATACTTTTAATAACGACATCCAGAGTTATGCTCATGTAGAAATCCTTTAAATCCAATTTCGCTTCTATCTCAAGGCTCTCTTTTGTGATATTCAAAGGCGAGGACGATGCAAGATTGAGCGACGTTGTACCTTTTTTCTTTGCCGTACCGACACTATTATCTAAAGTCCATCTAACCGCGCGATAATTTGTTTCTACCATGTATGTCGTACCGGTTGCACTACTGTTTCCGGCACTAATTGTGCCACCGGGCGCGACGTCTTGTGGGGCAACTACCTCAACAAACATTTTTGTTCCCTTGTCCGCCTCTACATCAAAATTCGTAGTGATATCTGCACCCATCTTCAGCACACCCACTGTCAGGTTGTGGACGGACACTACATTATCCTTCATTCCGAGGTATGATTTATTAAACTGAAGTGTTTCGCCGTCAGGGATCGTAGGAGTCAGAGTTATAAGAACTTCTGCGGCCTTATCTCCACTAAGGTAAGCAGGCATATAATCCAGGTCTATGATGCCCTCAATCAACTTGCTGCTTTCGACAATTTCTGTCTTAAAGTTTAGGGGCAGGTTGAAAATCTTTAGCAAATTACTCTCCAAGTCCTTAGAAGAATTCTCACTTCCTTTTGTGATGTCATCCCACGAAGCTAGCCCATTTTTTACAACCATCCTCATGCATTCTGCGGTGATATATGTCAAGTTGCTGACGCTTCCCGGTATTTCTATATTGTAGTCGCTGATATTTATTATAGCAACCCTTACTGTAACGTTCATGCGAATGTCGTCAAAATTTCTAAGGTCCATAGTGCTCCATATCTGAATATCTTGAGAAGCGCGTCCGATTATTTCCGAGTTCTTTGAACTCGCTTCAAGCGTAAGATTTACTTTCTCGGACCTATCGGAAACCCCGTTTATATTATCAATGGAGAAAGAGATTTTTCTCATATTGCCATCTATGTTTGTACCTTGAACAATCGTGCTGTCGCTAGTGATATTGCCTCCGAGATAAACAAACCATATGCCATTCGGGCTTTGCGGTCCAGTAATATTCAGCGTTACCAATCTGTTCGGCTCCGCTGTCAGGTTAAAATCCTTTTTTACTGCGGCACCCATCCTCAATATGCCCATGATTATTTCTTGAACGTCTGGCGTTTTCGAAGCATCTTTTATGGTAATTTTCAGAGAATTGGCGCTAAACCCTGTCGGCGTGGTGGTATTGAGGTAAGAACTAATTGGTGTTGCATTTGAAAGTATAGAAATATTGTATCCGTTTAGTGTGCCCCGGTCCCAAGCATATGCTAGTGTAACTCTTTTTTGCGGGTTGTTGAATATGTTGTTTAAATCACTCTCTACCTTTGTTTTAGATTTATCTACTGATTTTTCCTGCATTTCTGCTGCAGTAGTCAATCCATTATTTTCCATTAAACGGATACCATCCGACGATATGAAATCAAGGTTGCTGATTGTCGATGGCAACATATTGTACTTCAAGATGTTTATGCTTTTGATGTCTATTTTAATGTTAATGTTCACATCGTCTCCAAAGTTTACAATGTTCATGTTGGTGTATATAAATATCTCTTCTTTTGTCGTTAGGTTAGGGTCTCTGGCGTGGAATATAAGATACTTTGTCTCACTCTTTACAGTTGTTCCAGTTTCATTTTTATTGTCAATTGTCCATTGTACAGTCGATTTGTTGCCCGGAACATCCGATACCGTACCGTTCTTTAGCGATTCCGAAGAGTTATACGAGAAGTTATATGGTAATGGCTGGGAAAATATGAATGTGTTCGTATACCCTGGATCGGATTTTAACGGCACGCTCTTGTTTACAGTAGCACCCATTGTCATGGTTCCACGAATCACGTCTGATAAGTTCCCAACGGGTTTAGTAAAATTAAATGATCTGTTCGTAAAATAAACCATGCCCTCGTATTCGACTACTATCGGATCCAGTGGACCGCATATCGTGTTATCTAGGCTACTGTTTACGACCTCTAACTTTGTTGTTACATTGGCGTCTCCTGGAAATGCACCACTAATTATCCCACTAACAGTATTATTGATTTTGGTCTTGATACTAGCAGCGGCCGTGTTCCTATCGTTGACGGGGCGGTCTCTAATGACTGAAACACTCACATTTTCCTCAGTGAACATATCATCATATATCGTATATATGCCAAACGAAAAATTCATCTCTACAGCCGTCATGTTATCCGTTAGGTTCATGTAATACGTTCCCACGATATCCTCGCCAGCGCTGCGAGTGCCTTTTGTAGATGCCGCGGATTTATTGCTTGCAACCGATGAGAGTATAATGATTACTCCTATCGCAACGGCAATCAAAAAAACCATTCTTTTTATATTCGTCTTCATGATAATCCCTTTGACGTGTAAAATTGGTTAAGGGTATAAAATGTTTGCTGTTCGTGTGGAAAATAGATTTGCTGAAGAGGTACGCAGGTGTTTAGCGACAAAAAACCTAGTCGATAATACTCATAAAATTAGAATCGACGGAAAGTATGTAGAGATACCAATAGTCAGAAAACTAAAGCGGACTGAAGTTGCTGGTTTTAGAGGATACCCACTAGGGGTTATAAAACTAGAAACGATCGAAAATAGAATACTGCAACCAACACCGTTTGAGGAAATCTCAAGGGAAACCAATCTACCAAAAAGTCAATCAAAACACCTTCCACGGAAATGGGAGTTGATTGGAGATGTGTTGATTCTAAAAATACCAGACAAGCTAAGAAGCGTAGAGAAAAGAGTCGGCGAAGTTTATGCAAGTGTAGTTGGAGCAAAAACGGTGTTAATCGATAGTTGTGACATAAGAGGAACAACTCGGGAGCCTACCACGAGGACGATATACGGAAACGATACGGAAACCACACACATAGAAAACAAGGTCAGGTTTAAATTGGACGTGGCGAAGATAATGTTTTCAAGTGGAAATATCCATGAGAGGGAAAGAATGGCTTATGTCTCGAATAGAAACGAAACTGTAGCGGATATGTTTGCGGGGATCGGCTACTTTTCTATACCCATTGCTGTTCATTCTAAACCAAAAAGGATATACACTGCTGAAATAAATCCGACCGCTTATGGTTATTTGTGCACGAATATACGTCTAAATAAGGTTGCCAACGTCGTTATACCACTTTTAGGTGATTGCCGTAAAGAGATGCCGGAGAACATAGCAGATAGGGTGATTATGGGGTATCTCCACGACACCTGGAAATTTTTACCGAAAGCGGTTAGAGTAATAGGAAAAAACGGAGGAATAATACACTATCACGAAAAATGTCACGATAAACTTATTAAAAACCGGTCTATGGATTTACTAAAACTTATCCACAAAGAAAGTGGGCAAAAGCCAATACTGCTAAAATTGCACAATATTAAATCGTACTCTCCTCATATATCACACATAGTTATGGACATCCTCGTTAAAAAACGATGAAGTATGAAGTAAAAGATAAATATTAGCACCACTTATCAAGTTTGGGGATTAAAATGGATTGGGGAATGAAAAATCGTTTGGCACAGTTGATACAGCCCGATGGGCACTGCTTGTTCCTGCCGATAGATCATGGATATTTTCAGGGACCGACTAGAAAATTGGAAAAACCTGGTGAAACAATAAAACCGCTTCTTCCTTATTGCGACGCTTTGTTCGTTACTAGGGGCGTGTTGAGATCGGTGATCGATCCCACAAAAAGTAAACCGATTATCTTGAGGGTGTCGGGCGGCACCAGCATGGTAGGGGACGATTTGGCGAATGAGGGGCTAACCACTTCAATAGAGGAAATAATCCGTCTTAATGCGTCAGCAGTGGGGATATCTATCTTCGTGGGAAGCAAATATGAAAATCAGACACTGCTAAACCTATCAAAACTTGTGAATGAATGTGAAGACTATGGTATTCCAGTAATGGCAGTCACTGCAGTAGGTAAAGAGCTAGAAAAAAGAGACGCTCGCTATCTCGCCCTATGTTGTCGTATTGCTGCAGAATTAGGAGCGCGAGTAGTGAAGACATATTGGTGTGAGAACTTTGAAAAAGTGGTTGACGGTTGCCCTGTTCCAGTAGTTATGGCGGGAGGACCGAAGGTGAACACAGAGCTCGAGGTATTCGAGTTCGTATATGACGGCATGGAGAAGGGGGCCATAGGTGTAAATCTTGGCAGAAATATATGGCAACATGAACACCCTGTTGCTATGATAAAGGCACTTCGGGCTATTATTCACGAGAAGCACACAGCGAAAGAGGCGAATGAAGTATTCAAGAAAGAAGCCGGTAAAACAAAAACGTAGATATTTCGATTGCCTTTTTTAATTGATAATAACCCTTTGAAAAAGTTTTAAATACTTATTTTGTATTGTATACTATATTGTAATCATTACAAATTAGAAACAATTATAATCGGTGATATGATTGGAAAAATATGTAAAAATCCTAAAAGACAACCAGATAAGGATAACCTCACAGAGATTGGAGATATTGCGGTTTCTCGACGAGAATAGGGTACACCCGAATGCTGATAGCATATATCTACAACTAAAAAAGAAGAATCCGGCACTATCCAGAACAACAGTATATAATTCTTTAGAGGCGTTGAATAAACACAATATGATTCAAGTGCTAACCATTTCCGAATCGGAGTTGCGTTACGATTTCGAGATGGCTCCGCATCACCATTTCTTGTGTAAAAAGTGCGGCGTCATACTCGATATTAATGTCAAGTGCCCGTATATTGATGGATTGCTTAAGGGAGAACACAAAATAGAAGAAATACACGGCTACTTCAAGGGCACCTGCAAAGAGTGTTTGGAAAAGAAAAAAACAAAAAAGAAAGGGAGGTAAAAAATGAACATAACAGATTTTAAAACATACCTTGACGCGCACAAGGGCGACTTTGAGTATGCAGAATCGGATTACAACGGAAAAAGAGGCATCATCGTAAAAAACAATCGTTTCGAGACAGAGACGCATTTTACATTCGATGCTATCCAGAAGAATAATTTGGAACTGCTTTTAATGATGATGACGCACGGAAAAAACGTGGAACACGTTACCCGCGTAACCGGTTTCTACAGCAAGGTCGGAAGCTGGAACAAGGGCAAGAGAGGTGAACTTCGGGACAGATATAGAAATCAGACAGGAATAGTTACAGAGAAAAACAGTCAACATGAGAAGTGAGAAAATGGAAAAGTATAGATGCACGATTTGCGACTATGTCTATGACCCTGAGAAGGGCGATCCAGATTCGGGAATAAAACCAGGTACACCGTTTGAAGAACTGCCGGTTGACTGGGTGTGTCCAGTATGCGGCGTCGGCAAAGAAGATTTTGTCAAGGAGGATTAAAAATGAAAATGGGAATAGTAATTTACTCGAACGATCCTGAAACTGTTTGGAACGCTTTCCGGCTCGGAAATTTTGCATTGAAAGAAGGTGACGATGTAAGGGCGTTCCTGCTTGCGAAAGGAGTAGAATCTGAATCGCTCGATACGGATAAATTCAAAGTCACGGAACAGATGCGTTCCTATGTTGACAGTGGCGGGAAAATATTTGCCTGCGGCACTTGTCTTAAAATTAGACATAGCGAAGGCACAAAAACGTGTCCGTTGTCAACAATGAAAGATTTATATGAGTTAATAAAGGAGTGCGACAAAATCGTCACATTTTAGATTCGAGAAAGAGGTGTAAGATATGGCCGAAGAAAAAGCACTAAATATGTTTTGCTATCAATGCTCGCAAACCGCGAGGGGTACAGGGTGTACAATAAAGGGAGTATGTGGAAAAGAGCCGACCGTTGCTCGGCTGCAAGATAACCTGATATATGTACTGAAGGGTGTAAGCGCCTATGCATACCACGCAAAAGAACTGGGCCACAGGGACCACGAGGTTGACGCTTTTGTCGAGAAAGCCCTTTATTCCACGCTCACGAACGTCAATTTCGATGCACAGGATTTCGTGAAGTTTGCCCTTGAAGGCGGGCGCATGAACATAAAGGCCATGCAGATGCTCAAGAAGGCGCACATCGAAGCGTTCGGAGAGCCGACGCCGACCAAAGTCGAGACGGGCACAAGGGCTGGACCAGGCATACTTGTCACAGGGCACAGCCTAAAGGCGCTCCACGAGATCCTAAAGCAGACCGAGGGCACTGGAATAAATGTCTATACTCACTCCGAACTACTGCCGGCACACGGCTATCCCGAACTTCGAAAGTATAGGCACCTTGCAGGAAATCTGGGGAAGGCGTGGTTTGACCAGAAAAAACTGTTCGCCGAGTTCCCGGGTGCGATTGTAGGCACATCCAACTGCACGCTCATACCCACAGACCAGTACAAAGACCGTCTTTTTACGCTTGGTATAGTCGGAGTGCCAGGCGCTAAGCATATTGACGGCTATGATTTTGGCGAGGTTATAAAGAAGGCAAAATCGCTCCCGCCGCTACCCGAAAAGAAAGGCACCGTAACCCTCATCACAGGCTTCTCAAAGTCTGCCGTGCTCGGCCTTGCCCCGAAGATAAAAAAACTCGTCCAGGAAGGCAAGATAAAGAGATTCTTCCTTGTAGGCGGCTGCGACGCACCGATAAAGAAGGACGAGTACTACCGCGAGTTTGTCCAGAAACTGCCAAAGGACACTATTGTGCTTACGCTTGCATGCGGGAAATACAGGATAAATGATCTCGACCTGGGCGAGATAGAAGGCATACCGCGCCTAATAGACCTAGGCCAGTGCAACGATTCTATTGTTGCGATAGATATAGCCGCGGCGCTTGCGGAACTATTCGGTGTCGGCCTGAATGACCTGCCTCTATCAATTATACTGATGTGGATGGAACAGAAGGCTGTCGCAATATTCTGGAGCTTACTATCGCTTGGAATAAAGAACATCTATATCGGCCCGATAATTCCGGCATGCGTGAACGACGAGATCTTAAAGGTGCTCGTGGACAACTACAGCGTTCACCTGATAGACGACCCGGAAAAAGACCTGAAGGAGATTCTGAAAAGGGGTTGAAAAATATGGCGTTCAGCGAAATAAAGTCGAATATTTATTCAGTAGGCGTAATAGACTGGGACAGAAGATTATTCGACGAACTTATACCGCTTCCTGATGGAACAAGCTATAATTCCTACCTGATAAAAGGCAGTGAAAAAACTGCGCTGATCGACACAGTTGATACAACAAAAGGTGATGAACTTATAGAGCACCTCAGGGAACTTGATATCAATAACATTGATTATATCATTTCCAACCACGCCGAACAGGATCACTCCGGTGCAATACCCAAGACACTGGAGGTTTATCCAAAAGCCAAGGTTGTAACCAATCAGAAATGCAAGGATTTGCTTATGGAACTTCTTTTAATCCCCGAGAATAAATTCATCGTGGTAAACGACAAGGAAACAATTTCTTTGGGAAACAAAACATTGGAGTTTATTATTGCCCCTTGGGTTCACTGGCCGGAGACAATGTTTACTTATCTGCGGGAAGATAAAATTTTATTTCCATGCGATTTTCTCGGCTCGCATCTTGCCACCAGCGATTTGTTTGTAACTGAAAATTGGAAGGTGTATGAATGCGCTAAACGCTATTATGCGGAGATAATGATGCCGTTCAGAACCAACATAAAAAAGCATCTGGAAAAATTGAACGGCATAGATATAGAGATGATTGCGCCGAGCCATGGTCCGATATATTCAGAGCCGAAGTTTATCTTAGATATATACAAAGAGTGGGTTTCGGACGAAGTTAAGAACGAGGTAATTGTCGCGTACACTTCAATGCACGGCAGCACAAGAAAAATGGTGGACCATTTTGTGGAATCTCTGATGAAAAAAGGCATAACTGTAAAACCGTTCAATTTGTCAAAAACGGATATTGGGGAATTGGCGAAGGCCATGGTGGACGCTGCCACGATAGTCGTCGCTTCTCCTACTGTCCTGGCCGGCCCGCATCCGAACGTTGTTTATGCTACATATCTCGCCAACGCCCTAAGGCCAAAGCTAAGATTCGCATCCATTATCGGTTCCTATGGGTGGGGCGGAAAGATGGTAGAGCAAATTACTGGTATGCTGACCAACCTCAAAGTAGAGGTGCTGACGCCCGTTATTATACGGGGATATCCGCGGGCGGAAGATTTCAAAGAATTAGACCGGCTCGCGGATGAGGTGGCCAAGAAACATAAGGAGCTTAAAATTTTAAGATGAGGTGAGTGAATATGAGCAAAAACGTAAAAGTATATAGCACCCCGACCTGCCCGTTCTGTGTTATGGCAAAGCAGTTCTTAAAGAACAACAGCATCGACTTCGAGGACATTGATGTTTCCGTTAATCAGGTTGCAGCCGAGGAGATGGTCCGTAAATCAGGACAGACGGGAGTGCCAGTTATAGATATCGATGGTGATATCATAGTGGGATTTGATAAGAAGAGAATAGAATCTATACTGGGGTTGTAAGAGGACAGAACGTGCCGGCGAAAAAAACAAAAGAGAAGTGTTTCGGGATATGTGATTGGCTATGACCAAAGAAATTGTACCGGATGCGAAATTGGACTGTGTAGGCCTATACTGCCCCCTCCCTATCGCAATGACGAAGGAGGAGATAGAAAAGATTGGTATAGGGCAGATACTAAAAGTAGAGGCGGATGACCCGGCAGCTGAGGAGGATATTAAACGTTGGGCAAAAAGAACTGGCCACGAACTGTTAAAATTCGAAAAAGACGGGGCGATATTGACGTTCTTTATAAAAAGGATGAAGTGAGAAAATGGTTTTAAAAGATATTTTGTCTAAAGAAAAAAGAAATGTATTTATGCTTAGTAATGAAGCCATGGTGCGGGGTGCCTTGGAGGCTGATGTAAAGGTAGTGGCGTTTTATCCTGGCAGCCCGTCATCTGAGATTCTAGACACTTTCTCGGAGTTCGCGGATTCTTTTGATTACAAAGTGGAAATAGCTACGAACGAAAAGGTTGCATTGGAGATTTGTGCTGGAGCCGCATTCGCCGGATTCAGGACATTGACCGCAATGAAATCCGTAGGGACAAACGTCGCAAGCGACGCTCTGTTTGTACTTGGATATACTGGAGTCAGAGGCGGCATGGTGTTGATAATGGCGGACGATCCGCACGCCCACTCTTCGCAATCCGAGGAGGATGGCCGTTTTTTTGCCCCGAACACTTATATTCCGATGCTTGAACCGTCCACACCCGCAGAAGCAAAGGCGATGGTGAAGAAGGCGTTTGAGCTTTCGGAGAAATACAGAACTATAGTATTGATACGCACAGTCACAAGAGTCAACCACCAGAGCGGTATAGTGCCCCTCGAAGAAATGAGCCGCAAAGAATTTAAGAAGGTCAAGTGGAGGGAACTCAATGAAGAGTTTATAACACTGGGCGAAACTGCCAGGAAAAAGAAACTCGGGATGCTTGAGAGGACAAAAAAGATACAGGAGGAGTTTGAAAAATCGGAGTTCAATTTTACAATAGATCGCAAATCAGACGTAGGAATAATCACATCATCGGTTTCTTACAATTACGTCTTAGAATCACTCGATATATTGAACCTTAAAGCGAATGTATTGAAACTTGGGACAACTTACCCTCTCCCAAAGAAACTTATCGGCAGTTTCATAAAAAATCTCAAAAATGTTATCGTCGTCGAAGAACTATCTCCGTATCTGGAGAAAGAAATAACCGCGATCGCAAAAGACGCGAACCCTTCCGTGAAAATATTTGGAAAATATAGCGGGCATTTCTCGGAAGCGTGGGAATACAACATTCCAGTTGTTGTAACCGGTATTGGCAAGGCTCTGAATTTAAAATACCCCGATTATAATGCATTCGTTGAAAAGGCCGATAAGTTGAAGAGTATTATACCGGATAGACACCCGACGTTCTGTGCCGGATGTCCGCACAGGGGCACTTTTTCGGCGCTTTATCATGTCATTAAAGCTAGACCCCATTTTTTTTCCAATGACATAGGATGTTACTCTATGTGGTCGTTTCCCCCGATAAAACATACGGATTCGTCACTCTGCATGGGCGCATCAATAGGAGTAGCAAACGGCTTACAGCACGTGATAGAAGAGCGGGTAATAGCCGTAGTCGGGGACAGTACGTTCTTCCATGCGGCACTTCCTGCATTGGTGAATGCCGTGCACAACAAAAACAAACTCATGCTCATTATACTGGATAATTCCGTAACGGCGATGACCGGCCAACAGTCAAATCCCAGCACCGAAAACATAGCCGGAGGAAAACAGGGCAAGAAAATTCAGATAGAGAACATAATACGGGCGCTGGGCATCGATTTTGTAGAAATTGTAGATTCCTACGAAGCTAAAGCAAATGTCGAGGTATTTAGACGGGCCTTCGAATACGATGGAATTTCGGTTATCATCTCTCGAAGAGAATGCGCTTTGTATGGTGATAGAATAAAAAGAAAGAAAGGAGTGGAACTTACACCCTATGAAATAAACAAAGAGAAGTGTAAAAAATTATACATGTGCATGAAGAACTTCTATTGCCCTGCATACGAAGTTGACTCTGATGGACTGGCGAATATACGCAAAGAGATGTGTGATGGGTGTGGTGTGTGTTCAAAACTTTGTCCAGTTGTTGCTGTTCAAAAAACGGGGGCCAAACAATGAGCTACAATATATTTTTGGCAGGTGTAGGAGGGCAAGGGCTTGTTCTCCTGAGCAACATAATAGGCAACGCCTGTGCAAAAGCAGACAAAAAAGCAGTTACTGGTGAACAACACGGGTTGTCTCAAAGAAGCGGTACGGTCTCAATTCATTTACGCATAGGCGAGGATGCGTATTCCCCTCTGATACCGTATGGAAACGCAGATCTTCTCGTAAGTCTCGAAGCGATAGAAGCGTTACGATATATCGAGTATCTTAAACCTGACGGTATCATAGTTATGAACAAAAACATAATGCGTCCAAACGTCGAAACTTGGGATCTAATATTTAAAAAGAAACAAAAGTACCTGGTTTTGGACGACATCACACAGAGGTTGAAAGAGATCACGAACAAGATCGCAATCATAGATGCGATACAACTTGCAAAAGAGGCAGGCAACCCCCTAACCGAGAACGTTGTATTCTTGGGTGCCATATCTACGCTGAAAATTCTACCAATCGAGGAGAAATATATTCGAGAATCGATTGCTGAGACAGTGCCTCAAAAAGCACTCGAGCAAAATATGAGGGCGTTTGATCTTGGTAAAAAAAGTGCATACGATTCACTTTGTAAATTGACAGAATGCAAAATGTAAACAAAATAAGCGAATTATACCGCTGTTCCATACAAGAGGATATGATTAAATATACGCAATGACGATATTATATATGGATAATATGAATAAAAACAAAAAGGAGGTATTATGAAAGACGAAAAATTCATTCTGTATGTGCAGACAAGCGATCTGCCAGAGAGACAATATTCGCCGCTGGTTTTGGCGCAAACGGCTAAGGCAACGGACCTTAATCCGAAGGTGTATTATTTGGGCATGGGCTTGAAAATACTGCGCCCAGGCGCGGCCGAAAAGATGAAACTCGGGGCATTTCCAAGCGTTGCGGAGATGATTAAAAAGACGCTCGACATGGGGATCGAAATCTACGTATGCGAGGCTTCCAAAAGGATGCTGGGCTGGGATAAAGTTGACCTGATACCAGGTGTTAAAATAGTTGGCGCGGCTACGCTTAACGATCTTGCATTAGACGCAGGCGCGACAATGTGGTTCTAGGAGAGAAAATATGGACAGGATATATCTGGACCATGCATCGTCAACGCCGGTTGATCCGAGGGTGCTGGAATTTGCAGGGCAGTATCTCAAAAACTCTTTTGGAAACCCATCCTCGCTACATTCAGTCGGTTTAAATGCAAAAACCGCTGTTGAGGATGCAAGAAGAAAGGTTGTGGAACTGATAAATGCGGAAAAAGAATCGCGCATCATTTTTACAAGCGGAGCCACGGAAGCAAATAACCTGGCAATCAGGGGGACCGCTCTCAGAAACATAAAAAAAGGCAAAAATGTTGCCACCAGCGCCATAGAGCACATCTCTGTCTTGAATTCCATGAAAGAGCTTCAGAAGAACGGTTTTAATTTTTCTATAATTCCCGTGGATAACACAGGGATTGTAAATCTAGAAAAACTAGATGAGATTTTGACAAAAGAGACTACAGTTATCTCTGTAATGTATGCAAACAATGAGATAGGGACAATAGAACCGATAAAAGAAATCAGCGAGATGGTTCACAAAAAGGGATCTTACCTGCATGTAGACGCAACTGCAGCAGGAGGAAAAATACCGATCGACGTGCAGAGTGATGGCATAGACCTGCTGACGCTCTCGTCTAACGATATGTACGGCCCGCAGGGCGCTGGGGCGTTATACATTAAACCAGGAACAACTGTTCAACCAATAATATTGGGCGGAGGGCAGGAAAGCGGCCTGAGATCGGGTACGGAAAACATATTCGCAATCGCGGGTATGGGGGAAGCTTCGAGAATAGCGAAAACCGAAATGCAACAAGAAAGCGCTAGACTGATAAAAATAAGAGACGCCTTAACACGCGACATACTGAAGATCGACGAGGCGTACCTGACAGGCCACCCGACAAAGAGGCTCCCCCATCATGCGAGTTTTCGTTTTAGCTATATAGAAGGCGAGAGCATAGTATTGAATATGGATATGTATGGCATACAGGTATCTACTGGATCCGCGTGTTCTTCCAAAACATTGGAGCCGTCGCATGTGCTTTTGGCGATCGGATTAAAACACGAAGAAGCGCATGGTTCGATGGTCCTGACAATCGGGAAATCGAACGGCATGGAACAGGTACCTATGGTTGTAAAAGCGGCGAAGGAGACAGTGGGGCGATTGAGAAAACTTTCACCGCTGTCCAGTAAAGTGTGATTAAATTAGGGATTACGAAAGAAAAAGAGGTGAATAATATGGATTTGAGCAAATATAGTTTGAAGGACTTCTTCCTCACCGCATTGAAAAGCGAGGAAGACAGCAGAGCGGCTTACTCGAAATCGGCGTCGAGTGTGAAAAATGTTTTTTTGAAGGACAGACTAATATTCCTTGCAGGAGAGGAAGAGAAGCACAAGACGTTTATAGAGGAGCTGTATAGAAAAAATTATCCTGACGTGGGGAAAATAATTCTACCAAAGAAAACTCCGATACCTTTGCCGGAGATGTTAGTTTACGACAGGGATGTGCGCCTGAGCGATGTCTTAAAGAGTGCGATGAAAGCAGAGATGGCAGCAAACGAGTTCTATAATGCACTCGCAGAGAAATTTACCAAAGAACCCATGATAAAAGTGACATTGGAGTATTTTGCATCCATGGAATTGGGACACTATAAACTCCTTGAGATCGAGAGGGAAAAAAGCCTGAAGTTCGAAGAGTACGATCAATACTCACCTATGATGCATTTAGGTCCATGAGATGAGGAGAAATGACAAAATGGCAGAAAGAGTTGGTTACAGCAAAAAGGTGATGGAGCACTTTATGAATCCGAGGAACGTAGGAGTTATAGAAAATGCGGACGGATATGGCAAGGTAGGCAATCCGGTTTGCGGCGACCTTATGGAGATATTCATCAAAGTAAAGGACGACGTTATTACAGATATAAAATTTAGAACTTTTGGCTGCGGTTCGGCCATTGCGACAAGCAGCATGGTAACTGAGTTGGCTAAAGGAAAACATATGGATGCGGCGTTGAAAATAACACGAAACGACGTCGCGAATGAACTTGAAGGTTTGCCCGCGATAAAAATGCATTGTTCCAACTTGGCTGCAGACGCGCTTCATGCCGCTATAAAAGATTATAAAAATAAAAAAGGGGAGAAAATTGGTGACAATAACGAGCGAAACAGTGAGAGTTGCGAACATGAATGCCATCATTGTGGAAAATAGGAAGAAAGTTTAGAAACGGAACGAGGTTTAAAATTTGAACATGATAGAGGGTGATTTAATATGGTAAAACGTTGGCGATGTAGTGTTTGTGGATACATACACGAAGGCGACAGCCCGCCGCCTGACAAATGTCCAAACTGCGGGGCACCTAAGGAAAAGTTCGTTGAGATACCTAAAGATTTTGAACAAATACACATTCACAACGGACAAAAAATATCATACGGAGATGCAGTTGAAGTGAATCCGTTCTTCGGAGATTTCTCTTCGTTGGCTCCTTACATATATAACCTGCCGCCAGGACAAAAAGTATCTTTACATAAACACCCGACAAATGATGAATTGTTTTTTGTTCTAAGAGGAAAACTAAAATTCAAGGTCGGTGAAAAGGAACTCGTGGCTGTACCCGGGGACATTATTCAAGGTAAAATGAACATTCCGCACTCGTTCGAAAACCTTAGCGACGAACATGCGGTTTTCCTTTCTGTTAAAGGGCCAAAACCAATTAGCTTAGTGCGACTTGAATAAAATACGAAATGAGGGAGGGGTATTATTGGTTGAATTAAAATTCGAACATATAGCTGGAAAAAACAAGGGAAAGTTCAAGCTGTTTGCGCTTAGTACTTGCGGATGGTGCAAAAAGACCAAACATCTGCTGAGCGACCTCGGAGTTGAATACTACTATGTGTTTCTCGACGCACTAGAAGAAGAGCGGAAGATAGACGCGCTGAAAGAATTAGAGAGATGGAATCCAAGATGCTCGTTTCCAACGCTTATAATAAATGACAAGAGATGTATCGTTGGGTTCAACGAGCAGAAAATTCGTGAGGCGATCGGATAAATGAGAAGAATAACCGAGGAAGAAACCGAGCAACTTTACAACAGGTTGAATGAGAACGCAAAGGATACTGGATACTATATTAACCCAGATTCAGAGTTCACAAAAGACCTCGTCCTTGGTCTACTGATAAACGAAAAAAGATATGGATATCGAGTTTGTCCATGTAGATTGGCCGATGGCGACAAAGCCGAGGACATCGACATAATATGTCCTTGCGTATACCGAGACCCGGATTTAGAACAATTCGGAACATGTTATTGTGCATTGTATGTCTCTGGAGAGATAAGTAAAGGAAAAAAACGGCCGGAACCTATACCCGAGAGGCGAGTAGCAAAAGAGAAAAGGTACCAATTTCAAAAAATAAAACGAGGTGATAATTTGGCAGAAAATATGGGAATATACAAATGCGGAATATGTGGAAACATAGTAGAAGTGCTGCACGCTGGTGCAGGAACGTTGGTATGCTGCGGACAACCCATGAATCTCATGAAAGAAAACACTGTAGACGCATCGAAGGAAAAGCACGTACCAGTAATTGAAAAAACAACAGAAGGCGTTAAAGTGAAGGTTGGAAGCGTTCCACACCCAATGGAAGAGAAACACTATATCGAGTGGATCGAAATAATCGCCGACGGAAAAGCTTATCGCCAGTTCTTGAAACCGGGGGAAAAACCAGAGGCTACATTCAAGATAGACGCACAGAACATAATAGCACGCGAATATTGTAACATTCATGGTTTATGGAGAAGCTAGTGTTGTGAGGTGGAAATATGAAGAGTTTGAAGGGAACAAAAACGGAAAAGAATTTGCTGACTGCGTTTGCAGGGGAATCTCAGGCGAGGAACAGGTATACTTATTTTGCGTCCCAAGCCAAGAAAGAAGGTTATGAGCAGATTTCAGGTGTATTCCTGGAGACTGCAGACAATGAGAAGGAGCATGCCAAGAGATTGTTTAAGTTTCTGGAGGGCGGCGACGTAGAGATCAGTGCCGCATTTCCTGCAGGCGTAATTGGGGACACGAAACAAAATCTAGAAGCGGCAGCCGCCGGCGAAAATCACGAGCATACAAAGATGTACCCGGAATTCGCCAACACCGCAAAGAAAGAAGGGCTCCAGGAGATAGCGTCTGCATTCAGCGCGATAGCGGTTGCAGAAAAACAGCATGAAAAAAGGTACCTGGCACTCCTCGAAAACATTGAGAAAGACCGGGTTTTCAAAAAGGAAAAAACTGTAAAATGGAAATGCAGGAATTGCGGATATGTCCACGAGGGCACCGGTGCTCCGGATAAATGTCCAGCATGCGCACATCCGAGATCGTATTTCGAGATATTGTGTGAAAATTATTAGAAATACATTTTAGAGAAATAACGAAAGGTGAATAAACGGCGAAAATAAAAAGGAAGATAATAATAATCGACGAAAATAAGTGCAATGGCTGTGGAAACTGCATCCCGGCTTGTCCCGAGCAGGCGATTCAAATCGTCAATACACCAAAAGGCCCGAAAGCAAGATTGATAAAAGAGTTCTATTGCGACGGGCTTGGTGCTTGCCTGGGCAACTGCCCTGCCGATGCATTGAGAATTGAGGAAAGAGAGGCAGAAGAATATGACGATGGGGCGACAATCGAACGGATAAAGAGGGTATCGCCGGAAATGCTGGAAGTGCATATGAAGCACATTAAAGAACATGAGCAGGATCTGAGCAAACATTTCATATCTAAAACTTCGAAGGAACCCTGTGCCTGCCCTTCAGCGCAAACGTTGCATTGGGAAAGCCGATCACCATCCGAAGGGCAATCTTCGATTTCAAAAGTTCAGTCCGAGCTTCACAATTGGCCGATACAGCTTCGCCTTGTTAATCCAGCGGCACCATATCTCAAGAATTCGAATCTACTGATAGCTGCTGATTGTGTGCCTTTTTCGTATGCTAACTTCCATCAGGAATTCCTTAAAGGCAATTCTGTTGTTATCGGCTGTCCGAAACTCGACGATGCCGATGCGTATGTAGAAAAAATCGCGCAGATAATTAAAACAGCAAATCCCAAGAATATAAAAATAGTTCATATGGAAGTTCCTTGCTGCTTTGAACTCGCCAGGATTGTCCAGGAGGCTATGAAAAAGGCGGGAAAGAAAGCATCTGTCGAAGAGATTACCATAAGCATAAAGGGCGAGAGGTTGAACTGACAACATGTGCATAACTATCGCTAGATAAATCAGAGAAATAGAAAAAAAGGAAGATTGGAAGAGACGATATTTTTAGAAAACAGTAATCTCGTCGTTCACAATCATCTTCGTAATCTTATCTATGTTTTCTAGCCAGTTATCTACTATTCCATATACGTTGTTCTTGACTTTTTCGAGTTTTGCACCGTTCGCCATAATCAGCTGGGTGTTTGCGGCCCTTGGGTTGTTTATCGGTGTCCCTATCTGCGACAGTATTTTAACGTGAATTTCCCTGATATCGCCTGCACCTTCCTTGATTACGTCCTCCGCAATCTTCATCGAAAGCAGGTTGTAGAGCTTTCCTACGTGGGTGACCGGGTTCTTGCCTGCCGCTGCTTCCATGCTCATGGGCCTGTTCGGGGTGATGAGCCCGCTTACGCGGTTGCCCCTGCCGACCGAGCCGTCGTCGCCGTTCTCCATCGAAAGTCCAGTTACGGTCAGGTAGATGACGCCCTTCTTTGGGATGTCTGCGGTGTTGACGTTTATCTCTATGTCTCTCTTAGTGTACTTGCGCGCAACGTCAATTACCTTGTCCGCTAGCTCTTCCTTTACGTTCTCGTAGTGGCTTAGGTCTTTTATGTGCTTGCCGACCATCGCGGCCGCAATCGTCAAAAGAATCTTTTCGCCGTCCCTTAGGGCCATGACCTTTACGTCCTCGCCTACTTCCGGCATTTTTTTCTTGAGCGGCCCGTTTATGAACTTCTCGGTGTTCAGCGCGATAAGTTCAGTTTCAGAGAATGGAGCAAATCCTACGCCAAAAGACGTATCATTTGCAAGCAGACCCTTTGTCTCGTAGACGCCCTTTAGGTCTGCGGAACCCATACCTATCTTACAGTCCACAATTGCATCAGATTCTACATTGAATGTTCCAAGGCTCTTTTTCAGGTATTCCTTGGCACTGCGAATGGCGATTGAGCCTACTGGAATCTTATCCCGCTCTACTTCCATGGTAGCTCGCCCAACCAGTAAAATATACATAGGCTGAATGATTTGACCGCCGCCAAATTCGGCTTTCGCCAAGCCGCCGACGACTTCTGTCTGGTCTGTGTTGTGGTGAAGTATTCTGCCATATCTCTTGATATATTCCCTGCACAGCCCTCTGCTGACAGATTCTGCAAGCCCGTCTGCTACACTGTCTGGATGGCCGATTCCCTTTCGTTCTACGATCTCTATTTCCTGCTCCTCTATCGGTGTGCGCACCAATGGTTCAATGAAAATGTTTTTTGGCATTTTATCCCTCTTAATAATATATGATATGTGTGCGAGGGAATAAGATTCGTCCACTTAAATGTTTTGCTTTTAAAAAAGGGAGCGCCAGAACGGAACATGCCTAATGCAACAGAGGCGTAAATTGCTCTAAATCTGACAGTCAGTGGGGGAGAACTTTCACTGTTTTGAGAAGTTTCCAGACTACGCGACTGTGCTCTAATCGTGAGCTGCCTTTTTCGAGCTTTGTTCCTCTAATACGACATGTGCGGCAGCCAACCTCGCTATAGGCACTCTGAAGGTCGAGCAGCTTACATAATTTAAACCTGTCTTGTGGCAGAATTTAATAGAGTTCGGGTCTCCTCCATGTTCTCCGCAGATGCCGACCTTTAATTTTTTATTTTTTCCTCTCCCGAGTCTGACTGCCATATCCATGAGTTTCCCAACGCCGTCTGCATCTAATGTTTCGAATGGATTTGCTGGCAGTATCCCTTTGGCGATATAGTTCGGAAGGAATTTATTTTCGGCATCTTCCCGACTGAAGCTGAATGTTGCCTGGGTCAAGTCGTTTGTGCCAAAACTGAAGAACTCTGCAATCTCCGCGACGCTGTCTGCAGTTACGCACGCCCTCACAACCTCTATCATTGTCCCGAAACTGTATTTCACCTTTACATTCGTATATTTCATCACTTTATCTGCCACTGCTTTAACTCTGTCTTTTACAAATTTTAACTCCGAAGCGCTGCATACCTGTGGAATCATTATTTCTATTCTGGCGTCCACGCCTTCCTTTACAAGTTCTGCGCCTGCTTCTATTATCGCTTGCGCCTGCATGTCATATAGCTCCGGCAATGTTATTCCAAGGCGGACACCCCTGTGGCCGAGCATCGGGTTAACTTCATAAAGGCTCCTTACCTTTGCCAGAATCTCCTCCTTTTCTTTGAGTTTTTCGTTATCGCCTGTATGTTTGAGATGGTTAATTTCATGTATCAATTCCTCTATCGTCGGCAAAAATTCGTGCAGGGGAGGGTCGAGCAACCTTATCGTAACTGGATATCCCTCCATTGCCTTCAAAATCCCTTTGAAATCCTGTTTCTGGAGCGGCATCAAAGCTTCAATCGCTTTCTTTCTTTCTTCATCGCCTTTTGCCAGAATCATCTTATGGACGAGCGGAAGCCTGTCTGTAGCATTAAACATCCTTTCAGTTCTGCACAATCCTATACCCGCGGCTCCGAATTTTCTTGCCTTGGCAGCAGATTCCGGTGTGTCTGCGTTAGCTCTTACTCCAAGCTCCCTGATGTCATCTGCCCATTTGAGCACCTGCTGCAGTTCGGGTGTTATGTCAGGTTCTATAGTCGGCAGTTCCCCAAGAATAACCTCGCCGGTAGTACCGTCGATGCTTATTACATCGCCCTCTTTAACAACTCTGGTGCCTATGGCGAATTCTTTCTTGTAGTTGTCGATTTTAATATCTTCCCAGCCGGCGACACAGGGTTTGCCCATGCCTCTCGCTACGACTGCTGCGTGGCTCGTCTTTCCGCCCCTGCTCGTGAGTATTCCCTGGGCTGCGAAGAAACCATGAATGTCATCGGGTTTTGTCTCTTCCCTAACTAATATTACCTTTTTTCCGGATTTTCCAAGCGTTTCCGCATCATCCGCTGAGAATACTACACTGCCAGATGCTGCTCCCGGTGAAGCGGGCAGTCCTTTTCCAAGTATCGAGTTTTTAGCAGCCGCCTCTTTTTTCGCCTCTAACGAAAATCTTTTATGAAGTAGTTGCTCCATATGTTCCGGTTTTACCCTAAGAAGCGCTTCCTTTTTCGTGAGCAAACCTTCCTTTACCATATCTACGGACGTCTTGATCGTGGCTGCCGCATTCATTTTTCCGTTTCTGGTTTGCAGATTGTATAGTTTGCCGCGCTCTATTGTGAATTCAAAATCCTGTACCTCTCCATAATGTTTTTCCAGTATGCTTCTAACGTCGCATAACTCCTTGTACATCTTCGGCATCTCGTTTTTCATCTCGATAATAGGTTTGGGAGTTCTTATCCCTGCGACAACGTCTTCTCCCTGGGCGTTTACGAGGTACTCTCCATAAAAGATGTTCTCCCCAGTGCCTGGATCTCTGGTGAACGCCACACCCGTAGCAGAGTCGTTCCCCATGTTTCCAAACACCATTGTCTGAACGTTTGTTGCAGTGCCCTTCACTATGTCTTCCGTAAGTCTGAACTGCTTTCTGTAATCTACACATCTTTTTCCTTCCCAAGAATCGAATACAGCGACAATTGCAAGCTCCAATTGTTTAACCGGGTTGTCCGGAAAGTCTTTTCCTGTGATTTTTTTAATAACTTCTTTATATTCTGTCACTATGTTCTTTAGTGCATTTACGTCCAGGTCAGTATCGAACTTGGCGCCTGTTTTTGTCTTATACCCGTCAAAAATCTTATCGAAATGCTCGCGCGGAATATCTAATGCAATGTTGCCGAGCATCTGGACGAACCGCCTGTATGCGTCATAAGCAAATCTTTCGTTATTAGTGCTTTTTATAAGATACTGGATGGTCTTATCGTTCAATCCCAAATTCAGTATTGTATCCATCATTCCGGGCATCGAGACTGCCGCACCTGAACGCACAGAAACAAGGAGAGGCGGGTCGCCCCCGAATACCTTCTTAGTTTTTTTCTCTAATAATTTGAGATTCTTGACAACCTGTTCCATGAGGCCTTTTGGCAGTTTTTTCTTGTTTGCATAATACTCATTGCAAGCTTCAGTCGTTACTACAAAACCCGGAGGAACCGGCAGTTTAATCTTGGTCATCCCGCATAGCCCAGCACCCTTGCCGCCCAGGAGTTTCTTGTTTTTCGGATCCCCCTCTTCAAATTGATAAACCATCTTCTTTGCCATAAGAACACCGTTGACTGTGGGGAGGATAATAGGATACTTTTCTATAAATGTTCCTATTTGTTCGGTTGATTTCTTTTCAGATATTTCACAAGCTGTTTCAAACTCTTTCCCCTATGCGAAATTTTGTTCTTTTCTTCGATAGGGATCTCGGCAAACGTCCTCTTGTAACCAGTTGGTATAAATATCGGGTCGTACCCGAACCCGCCGCGCCCCTTCGGCTTATCGCTTATTTTTCCTTTACAGACGCCTTTAAAAAACACAGGCGCGTTTTTGGGCTCCATATACGCGATGCAGGATTCGAATCTGGCGCTTCTGTTCCTTTCTCCTTCCATTGTCTTTAAAATTCCGTTGTAGCCAATCGTTTTAAAGACATAGGACGAATAAACTCCGGGAAAACCGTTAAGTGCATCTATAAACAGGCCAGAGTCGTCTATCATTAATGTTTTTTTCATTTTTCGCCTCAGCCATTCCAGTCCAAAGCTCGCAACTTCTTCATGGGTGTCTGCCTGGATCTCGGGATATTCGATGTCTATTTGCTTCACATCAATGTTTATCCGGTTTAGTTCTGCTTTGGCTTCCCTGAATTTTCCTTTGTTTGTTGTAATGAAATAGATTGTTTTGTTTTTAGTCATAATTCTGATCCTCGCGTTCCTTTTCTGCTAATTTATTAATTTGTATATCTCTTTTATTAATTTATATATCTCTTGCTTGATTGGTACACTCCCATTGATTTATAATTACATTATTTTATTCATTAGTTAACTGTTAGTTTGTATATCGTCCTCGCTTAGTTATTTCATCTATCTTTATTATTACATCATTCGCTTTATCATATTCTTTCTTATATCCATCCAACACATATTTGAAGCAATCCAGTTCGGAATGCGTGCTTTCAAACGCCTCTTTTAGCACGTGCATATCAGTGCCTTTTGCCTCTATCTCGTTATTTTTTTCGCCCATGCTAAGATCTATGAAATAAACCTTGTAATCTTTCGGAAGTTTACGAATTTTACAATCTTTTGAAAATCTGTAAATTTTTGGAAGATTGCGCGAGTTTTCAGCGTCGCCGGTTACGATCATATTGGAAGTTGTCAGGTCACCATGAATTATATCGTTATTATGAAGTGTTCCTATATCTCGGCCGATTCTGTTGCATAGCTTTTTCCTTTCTTTTTCACTCAATTTGGGAAGAATCTCTTTTACTCTTATTCCGTCTACATGTTCCATTGTTAATTTACATTCCATACTGTCGATATCATAGATAATCGGAGTAGAAATTCCGAGGGTTCTCACATCCGAAATGAGTTTAGCTTCAGTCCTTATTCTCTTTGCTCTAAGGGCACGATCAAGCTCTTTATTTCTGTATCTTTTTGCTATCCGTTTTTTTACAATTACGTCTCTATCAAGCCACTTCGACAGGTATATCTCCGCTTCCGCGCCCCGCTTAATCAGTTTTTCTTTCATACTTAAATTTCACCTTTAAAAATGTGACAATTTCTAGTATATATTATTTTTGTTTAATTCATATCTTTTAGTTAATTAATTGACTGCCGTGTCAATATTTTCCTTGTTTAACGATTGAATTATATGCTTCCATTAGCCTGTTAACATCTATTTCGAATCCATTGATCGGGTGCTCCAGTTCAAAATCTATTATGGTTTTCGGGTGAATTTCGCCAAAGTATCCCAGCTCTTTTCCTTTGTAATTTATGGATGCGCATCTTCCGTTAATAAACGCTGGATGCTGTTTATTCTCTATGCCGTAATCGATGTTCAAATTTTTAAGCAGGCATTCCACAGTGGACTTAATATCTGAAAATCCGGATTTTGAGGAAATGCCGAGAGATGCGATTTTTCTGACATTGGCATTATCTATTACCACCTCTCCTATCTCGACTATCTTCTGCGGCAGGTTGTGCCTTTTGTTTATTTTCAGTATATTCAACAGCGACGGTATCAGCGTCGTTCTCACGATTGTGTGCTCCTCTGTTATCGGGTTTTTAATGCGCGCGAATCTGCCTGACTCTGGCGGGAAGCCTGACTCTGACGGGAAATCTGACTGATCCTTTTCGTTCGATAATGTCAGTGTGGTAACCTCCTGGAACCCCAGGCCTATCATGATTAGTCTGAGTTTATCCGAGAAATCCTCTATACTCCTTCTCGAGCCGAATGTCGGGGATTTCGGATGCTGCCCAGAAAAATTCTCGTAGCCGTAGCCGATGGCTACGTCCTCGATGAGATCGATATTGTGAATGATGTCGCATCGATACGCCGGGATTAAAACATTCAAATAATCTTTTTCCACGCTCTTATTTTTCTTCGCACCTTTTTTCTTTGCACCCTTATTTTTATTTGAGTCCTCCACGCCGTATCCCATGCGCTGGAGCGACGTTTTTATGTCTTTTTTAGGGATGTTTAAACCAATAGCTTCGTTTACATCGCCGCACTTCAATTTCATTGGTGTCGGAGACAGATTCGGAGTTTTTATGGTCTTTTTGCCATCCTGGATTTTAACGCTTTGTATCCTGCCGCCCCTATCCGCCATCGCTGTAACAATGATATTTAGGGTAGAATTAACTGCGTTGAAATCTGTGCCAGTAACATCAATAAATATATCCTTCGTTTCAGAAGTTACTTTGGTTATCGTGCCGTTGATGATCGGGGGGAACGATAAAACTTGGTTGTTAGCATCAATTATAATCGGGTATTTCTTACAACCATCGAGTATTGAGGCAAACACAATCCCCTTTTCGTGCTTTTGAAGTATCTCGCACAGGTTCATTTCTTCATTGTTTCCAAGCGGAACAAATCTTATGCTGGCAGGATCTACTGCTTTGTAGGTAAATGGCGGTTTTATTCTTTTCATGTCGTGGATGCCTACGGAAACCTTTTTCCTGTTTCTTCCAATCGTAATATGGAGTTTTTCTTGGAAATCCATCAATGATTGCAGTGAGATTGTTTTCTTGTTAAATTCGTTTGAACTGTCGGTTATGTTTATACCAGTTACTACTGCAGAGACGACATACGGCCTCACATTTCGAATGGAGGATTCAACTATCAACTTTATATTCGAATCTTCTACATCGTATTTCCTTAAGCCGGTTTTGTATCCAAAAATCGAAGAAACCGCCCTGGCAATGCCTTCTACGGAATATAGGTCTGGCCTGTTAGGGAAAAATTCTACATCAATTTCGTCTCCGTTTACCCTATTGACATCTGCACCAAGCATTGGAATTTTTTCTACAAGCGTTTCCTTTTTGATTTTTTTGCCAACAAGCGAGATTAAATCGTTGTAATCGAAAGAGATGACAGGCATATTATTTAGAATGTAACGGGATTAGGGTATATTTTTTTATCGTATGAAAATTCAATTGATGCAGGCTTGTATTCAAGTGTAAAGCAAAATATAAAGCATAGTGTACGTTTATCTTCTCTATACGTGCATAAAGGCGGTAGTTTATGAAGTGCTATAGAGTGCTTATACTTATCATCACATTCTCTCTGTTGATATCTGCGATATCGTGTTTACTGGCAACCACAACTACTGCTGAAACTGGCACTAAATCAAATGGCCAAATAATCCAGTGGCCGATGTTTGGAAAAGATGACCGGCATAGCAGTGAAGGCAACACCCTTTCTCACGGCATCTCGGCGCCTTGGATAAAATGGGATTATGGGCAGAATATAGATTCCCTGGGTTCTACGATCGGCGATTTTACTAAAAATACTAGGTTTATGGACATCTCATATTATAAGGAAACAACGGGGGTAGTTTTTGGGGACGGCACCACTGTATATATTAAAAATGGGGACAATGGAAAAACTATGTGGAAACACGATTTTAGCACTGTGCCAATCCTAGGAAACATCACAGAAAAAATTGTCGCTACGCCTTCCCTTGCCGACCTAGATAACAACAATAAATTGGACATAATCGCAGCAACCATCAATGGAAAAATCTATGCGGTTGAGCCAATAATCACAGACAACAATGGAGAATATCCACTGTCCGAGGGTGGTGACTATACTGAATTGTGGTCATACTCCGTTAATAAAAGCATAAGACATTCTTCACCGGTTTTGGTAGACACCAACGGCGATGGAACTCTCGACGTGGTTATCGGGGCAGATGAAACTGTACTGGCAATAAACGGTAAAAACGGCGAAAAACTATGGTCCCATGCGATTACTGGTACGATTGTTTCGAGCCCTGCAATCAGAACAGCCAACGGTGGTTTCAAGGACGTCGTAATAACTTCTTTGGAAATAGGAACAGTATCGAAGCTGCACATATTAATGCTAAACGCTACTGGTACGAAAGTTGGCGACGAAAAGACAATAAATGTAGAGACGCCAATCGAGAATCCATTGGTACCCACACTGTTGCCTTCGCCATCTACCGGTGACGTAAACGGAGACGGTTTCCCGGATATAATCATACTTTCGCCAGCAGAACTAGCAGAAAACGGCAAGGGCGTCATACACGTTTACGACGGCTCCAAAAATACATTTTCTGAATTATGGTCGTATTACGTATATGGAAAATTCGAGGCTTCACCCGCTGTTGGAGATTTAGACAACGATGGCAGGATGGAAATAGTGGGGGTAAGTTGGGATTCAACTGCATATGGCAGTGTAATCAACAGCTATTCCCATGTATATGTCCTCGATGACAACGGAATGTCGCTGTGGGATGTGATTTTGGATAATTCTACACAAACGGATTTCGAATATGGGAAAGGATCGCCAGTATTGTCCGATGTCGATAAAGATGGAAAATTAGATGTGATATACACGACCTATGATGGCCATGTGTACGCTCTCAACGGAAAGAACGGTAATAACTTGTGGAAATATAGGTTGGAAAGACACAAGATAGGCATTGTTTCTTCCCCCGCGATAGGTGATTTGGACGGCGACGGGTTCGTAGATGTTGTGGTTGATGGTGTGGCAATATCAGAACATATGCCAGACCTTCTTTTAACATCGCGGGACATAACACTCACAAACACCACGCCAAAATTGGGCGACACTATTGGCGTTAGGGCGATAGTTCACAATCGCGGTACAAGGAATGCAGGAATTCCAAGATACCAGGAAGGCCAAACTTCCAATGCCTCTGACGACATAGAAGTACTGTTCTATGATGGTTATGTCATCGTTGGTATGTGTACAATAGATTACATTCCGGCGAGAGACGAAAATGGCAATGATGGTACTGGAAGTGCCTGGATTAATTTCACAATCGAAAATACTACATCTGCGGTCAGGGTAGTCGTTGATCCTAGCAATAACATCGAAGAACTGAGAACGGATAACAACAACGCTACAAAACCCATCGGCGTTCAAGTGTCCCATAGAATTGCCATAACTTGCGACGCGGACACGTTGAGTGTGGATGCTGGACAACAAACACTATACATACTCGCTGTAAAAAATATTGGCGCTACTCTCGAAAACATTACTTTTGATGCTGTCTCAAAACCGGCAAATTGGATAGTAAGCATAGATAGAAGTAAAGTTACATTGGATGCCCAAGCTGAAACCACAATTGTTATATCAATCGCTACGCCAGTCAATGCCCATGCCGGCAGATATTTGACGAATATCAGCGGAACGCTTGCTTCCACGAGTTTATCCACATATGCGACACTTATTACAAATGTTAAACCAATTTACGGATTCGTGATAAACTCCGATGTTAACCAAAAGAACATCAGCGTAGGCGGCGTAGTTTATTATAACATAAGCGTTCAAAACAACGGCAATGCAGTGGATACAATTTCGTTTTCGCTGTCTACTTTATCGGCAGGATGGAATAATTCGAAATTAACTAAAACACTGGTATATCTGGAGCCATACGGCACATCTGCAACCACGCTTGTAGTCATGGCTCCGCTAAACGCCACCGAGGGCGATAGTATAAACATAACGGTAACTGGAGCATCTATGAGCGATACTTCAAAAAGCAGTGCAATAACAATTACAACTGTGGTAGGGCGGGTAGATCTTGTCGCTATCGATCTTAAGTTATACCGCGAGAAGGACGGCATAGAAACAAAAAGCCCGGTCGCTTCGGAGAATACCACAATCAAGATTACTGTCGGAAACATTGGAAACGTAGATGCAAATAATGTAGAAATTGTAATCCTTATAGATAACGTGACAATAAAATCGGAAACTATGGATCGCGTCAAGGCGGAAGAGAACAAGACGCTACAAACAATATTGAACACTACTTTTGGAAACAGAACATTTTCGATTAATGTAGATCCAGACTCCAAACTAAAGAACGAATACAACAGAACAAACAATACGTTATCATACACTTTTTTCGTAAGGGATATGACCGCCACCATTCCTTACATTTTGCATGGAATTTTACAAGACCCTAATGGCAGCACAACCAAAAACGCGACGCTCAAGGTAATAAACCTGAGAACTAAACAGAACTCTACATTCTCAATCACCGAACTAGATAACGGGACATACACGACAAACCTCCTTAATCTGCCAGGTGGATACAACGAAGGCGACGAGATTGAAATTTCTGCATATAACAACCTTGGGAACTATTCCTGGAAATTTTATGCATATTCTGAGGATTCCGGGAAGTCTGTGGACATCAGATTGATAGAATTGGCAAATTACTCATTCAAAATGGCACTGATTGGTTCAAACGAGATACTGTCGTACCCTGGGAATTGCACGATCCTCCAGATAAGAATATCCAACCTTGGAAACGTGGTAAACAGAATAAATTTGAGTGCCAATAAATCCTCTGGCCTGGATATTGTGATAACAAACGAGATGGGGCTATTGGTGGGCGGCATAACACTCGGGAAGGGAGAAGTTCAAAACATATATCTGAATGTTACCGTCGAAGAAAAAAGCTATCCTGATGTTAAGCACATTGTTCTTAGAGGGAGTTCAAGGGAGGAAATCGAGAACATCGAGATAAACATCACGATTGGCAGTGTATACGACATCGTAGCATTTGCTCCTCCCAGGATAGAAGCCGATCCCGGAAATACTCCGGTGATCAATACTACGCTGAGGATAGCAAATAATGGAAATATTTATGAGAACATCACGATAACTACTGCAACTCTGGGATGGGAGGTGAGTTCATCCGCACAACTTGCCCCTTACTCAACCACCGACATCGAATTGCTAATAACAATGCCTTCAAGTGTTGACATAGGCAATTATGCAGTTAATCTTACGCTTTTACCAGAAAATGCATCGAGAGCCCAGAAAAAAACTATAGAATTTGTAATAATAAGACCAGACCTTGCAATCGTTAGTGATGGCATTCGGTTCTCCACCGCATCCCCAGAAGCCAAAAAAACAGAAGTAATAATTAATGCAATCATAAAAAACATCGGGACTGCAGGTACTAGCGCCTTTTCTGTAAAATTTGTGGACGTATGCCCAGACGGTAAAGAAGAAGTGATAGGCACAACCACAATCTCACCCTCGGTTCCGGCTAACGACGCAAGAAGCACCTGGATAACATGGACACCGAAGGTGGACGGAACACACACAATCAGGGCAGTAGTGGATTATAGAAACGAAATCGTGGAAATAAACGAAGGAAACAATGTAGCGACAAGTTCTATTTATGTATCTGCAACCAAATCTCCAGATTTAGAGGTTACCAGGGAAGGAATTGCATTTTCAAACGATAACCCGAAGGAGGGGGAGGAGATAACAATAACCGCGCTGATTAAAAATATAAACAACGGCACTGCGGACAACGTTGCGATCAGAATATTTGTAGACGGCACTCAAGTCTCCGAACAAACATTTGCATCGATTGCAGCAAACGAGCGTGTAAACGTAACAGCAAAATGGAAAGCGGTAAAAGGCATGCATGCCGTGAAAGTAGAGATAATCTATAAAGAAACAGAGACAAATTTGAACAATAATGTAGCAACCCGATACATCACCGTGGAAGAAACTGAAATAACTATTAGTGGTTTTGAGATGCCAATACTCGTGTTTGGAGTTATAGGTGTGATTGTGCTCGTTCATTTTAGACGAAAACGCGTATAGTAAACACAATTCGTCGTTTATCGGTGCCGTTGGGCGGTGAAATATTATCCCTCAATTTCCTCATCCTTCTCATCATCAGCATCTATAATCTCTTTTTCAGGTTCAGTTGTCGTCGTTGTGTCAACAGGTTTTCTCTCCTTTATTTTAAGTTCCGCCCTCTTTGCAAGTTCCTCAAGGTTCTTTTTGACGAATGCCCTCTCTCGAAAATATTTTCTGAGCGTGGGATTTTCCAATCTGCACATCCAATATTTACATGCGTCTACTCCACATTTGCCCATGCATTTTTCCATTAGACCACCTAAATCCTCTCACCACACTTACCACAAAAAGCACTCGATTTCGAAACTTCTGCACCACAGTTATCACATCGTTTTAATGTAGACGCGCTCTTTACCACTGCTTTTTCAAGCTCCTTCTTGGCGTTCACTACACATTCTGATGCCCATTTTATGTACGCCTCTGCCTTTTCAAAATCCTTCTCCAAAAATGCTTTATCGGCATGTTGAAGCATTTTCAGTACGTCTTTTACTTCTGAGGCGAACTTGGATTTAGGGCGCATAGTATCGACCGCTTCATGTTTTATTTCTTCAGTAGGGGTAGGTTGTTTTGTTGTTGGCAATTTAGGTTTCTCAACTTGTTTAGCGGGGGGAGGCAGTGAAGAATACTTCTTGAGATCTGGTTGAGACGGAGGTACCTGTGGCGGCTGTTCGTAGGGCGGGGAATATGGTTCCGGTGGTTGGTATTGTTGTTGTGGTGGTACCTGCCCATAGCCGGGGTACTGTTGTTTTACCGGTGGCGGTATGGGTTGTGGCGGCGCCTGTCCGTAACCACCATATTGCTGTGTTGCTTGAGGCGGCGCTGGCTGGGGGATTCCCATGCTGCCCATGATGCTGGTGTTGTCGTAGAAACAAACTATGCCATCCTCCGAGCATGCAACCACATACTCGGCAAAAGAGGTTAAAGCCACACCGCGTATATGCTCCTTGGGGACCAGCCATAAAACATTTCCAAATTTGTCGAGTAGGTAAATATTATTGTCCGTAGAACCTGCCACTATGAAATCTCCGGTGGTGGAAATTTCTACAGAACGAACAGCACCCCCAGTCTGGTACGACCAGAGCAATTCTCCGCGAATATTAAAGAAGTATAAGTTGTTATCACTAGAGGACGCAACTATCACCTGTCCCTGTTCCGAAATAGCGACATCGAATACATATCCTCCAGTCTTGTAATTCCACAGTATATTCCCTCCCTTATCTAAGAGATACACCTGGTTATCTTCGCAGCCCGCACACACAAAGTTTCCAGTTCCGGAAACTGCCACACTGAGCACTTTCTTTTTAAGTTCACGCTTCCATAACGTCTCTCCACGGCCAGAAAGCGAATAGACGTATCTATCCCAAGAACCGCCAATGATATTTTCGCCATTGTCGGTGACGGCGACAGATGAAACATAATGTTCCGCCTGATATCTCCACATGAGTGCCCCGGTATTGTCAAAAAGGTAGAGGTGTTTATCTTTGGAGCCTGCTGCTACAAAAGAACCAAATTTTGAGATCCCTACCGCAAGGACCTCGTCGCCAATATTGTATTTCCATAAGGGCCCGCCACTTCCGTTTAGGAGATGAACACCGTTGTCCGTTGAACCTACAACGATAAAATCGCCAGTAGCCGAAATCGCAATATCCTTGTTGGATTCGCCAACTTTGTATCTCCATAATTCCCTTGCACCAACCATAGGATTCACGTGCCGTAATCTCAATGCATTATCGAGACTTAAAGGTTTTTAGTGATATACGATGAAACATAATAAACAGTCGGCATAGCACTTTTCAATGAAACTATTGCGTTTTGCTAAGTCTAATGCCAGGCAAGACCGCCCATCTCGAACTATTCTGGTAGTCTCAACATGGCAAACGAAAGCAACATAAAGGTGTAATCTATTATGGATACAGCAAGCGTGGGATCATATGCTGTCTACAACAGATATTGTATTCATAGTATCCGCACTAATCACAATCGGTGTAAGCCTATTCTTAACTATCTTGGTATTTTCAAAAAACAGAAAGCCGGAAATGAGCAAGATATTCATATTCTGGATGGGGCTCAGTGTCTATAGTGCAATATGTCTTATTTTATCTACTTTCTATAGAAGTGAGGGGAACAGTTTAGCCGATTTCTTTTGGATGGTGGCGGGTACGTTGCAGAGCGTGATCGATCCGTGCATCGCCATCCACTTCATACTGATATTCTCAAACAAAAGCGAGTGGTTTACAAGTAAAAGGTACAATAGAATTATCCCATACGTGCCGTGCATAATTTTTTATGTAGCGATAGCACAACCGTTATCGAACTATCTCTCCAACCCTGGCGATAATGTTGTGGCTTCCGCCCTGGGAAGTTTCTTGCAATACACAGCCATACCCACATACTTCGTCGGCATAGTCGTTGTAATGATATTTTTTATAACGCTGCTATATATGACATACGCCAAAGCCAATGCCTTGCGAAAGCACGATCAACTCCGCTTTATATTGGTCGGTATCGGCATAATTTTCTTCAATAATGTCGTCAACGCGATAAATTTCATGCTTGCCGCCAACAATATAGACGTTGCCGCTTTCGGCCAGATTGTCAGTATGATCCAAATTATTCTAATCCCGATAAGCGCCATCCTCTTTACCTATGTAATACTTCGTTACAAAATGCTGGACGTCAAGGTATTTGTCCGCAGAAGCATGGTTTATGCTGCTCTATCATTATCGATGATTGCCATTTTCGTTGTTGTAAACCAATTAATACAGAATCTGCTTCAAGATACCATACTCGGGGATTCGGATGTAGCGAGCATACTCGCCGCTTTTGCAATCTTACCGTTTTTCCATCCTTTAGAAAAAACAGTAGAAAAATTGGTCGAAAAGGTTGTCGGCGAGAGAAAATTGCAGCTCTCGCATGAAACAGAAATGGATTTATATAATTCCCTTTTGAACACGGCGTGGGCGGATGGAAACGTATCTGACAAGGAAGAAGAAATGCTGTTCACACTAAGAGAGACTTTACACATTACTGACGAAGAACATAAACGGCTCGAACTAAATATCAAAAAAAGAGTGAAAATGGCATAATTATAAACAACAGGACAATGTCTATCCAGTTAGATGAAACGAGCACATAAGGATTAAGTAGTAAAAGATATATCCACGTTCCCACGATTCATTGGTAGGATATTTATGGCAAGAATGCACGCGAGACGAAGAGGGGCTTCATCCTCAAAAAAACCGTTTAGAACAGAGAAATTGACATGGGTTACTACAACACCCAGCGAGATAGAGGAAATAATCGTGAAATTATCAAAGGAAGGCATATCTACAAGTGTCATCGGAATCAAACTCCGGGACATATATGGTGTGCCAGACGTGAAAGAGATTACCGGTAAAAGCATCACAGAAATTTTAGAAAAACAGGGAATTAAAGCTTCAGTACCCGAAGACCTTCAAAATCTGATAAATCGGGCAACAGAACTTCAATCCCATCTGAGCACAAATCCAAAGGACCTTCATAACAAAAGAAGATTGCAGCTATTGGGGGCAAAGATAAAACGCCTCAGAGATTATTATGGTGACAAAGGTATTCTAACTCCAACCGCGGATCACACGCACAAGGCTGCACCAGAACAAAAATAAACACGCTCGTACACTGCCATGAGAATTTACATATTCGCCATAGGATGATATTATGGCTGTGTATTCGCTGTAATTGAGAAAAGGTGTCTGTGTGGAGAAACCTCAACCTAATTCAACCGAATTTATCAGGAGAATCAAAAAAGCGTTAGAACTCCTAAGTGATTTTAAGGATATTAGAATAATATCGCACTATGATGCGGACGGGATATCGTCAGCAGGCATAATGTCCCGGGCGCTTCTTCGCGAGGGTAAACGTCTGCACGTGACACTGATCAAGGATTTAACTACCGAATTTATTGATAAATTAAAATCAGAGAAATGCGGTGCATACATATTTTTGGACATGGGCAGCGGGCACATAGAAAAACTTGAAGAATTTTCTCAAGAAGTAGTGATATGCGACCATCACGTACCGATACGGGAATCGAAGAAGATACAAATAAATTCGCATTTCTTCGGGATAGACGGCACCTTTGAATGCTGTGCTTCCACAATCGCTTATGTTGTTGCAAAAACAGCAAATGAGAAAAATTTGGATTTGGTTGGATTGGCACTTGCGGGAATAATAGGAGATCGCCAGCATATCGGCGGCCTTAAGGGCTTAAACAAAGAGGTAGCTGAGGAAGGCATCAAGCACGGTTTTGTAACAGAAACTACGCAATTAAACATAGCAGGCGAAACCATACTGGATGCCATTACCCTGTCAAGCGTTCCGTTTCTAAAAAACATATCTGGAAGAGAAGATAATGTTCGTGATTTTCTTCATGAATTAGATATACCCGTGTCAGTTAGATTGGAGGAGTTAAACGAACAGCAAAAGACAAAGTTGACTTCTATGATCGCCTTGATTCTGTTGAAGCAGGGCGCCATGCCGGAAACAATAACGGATATCGTAGGCAAAAGATATTGGCTGAAGAACGAGAAAATGGACGCCGAGGAATTATCCCATTATATCAACTCCTGCGGAAGACTGGACAGGGCGGGCGTAGGCCTGTCGTTGTGTTTCGGGCACAAAGATTCCTGGAAAATCGCAAAAGAGCTGAGAAAGGAATATAAGGAGAGAATCATCGCTAGTATGTTAAGATTGGAAAAAGGAATAACCTCCATGAGCAATATCCAATACTTCGTATCCGAGGATCACTCCCTGGCAGGCGCTTTAGCGGGTATAGGCATGCTTTATTTGTTCGACCAGGAAAAACCCACAATAGCATTAACCAAAGTTGAAAATACGAAAATATCCAGCAGGGGAACGCGACATCTCGTTGCTAAAGGATTGGACCTTTCGAAAGGCCTCAGGGAAGCATCGTTTGCAGTCGGGGGAAGCGGGGGAGGCCATCCTATTGCTGCAGGTGCAACTATACCAAAGGAAAAAGAGGAAGAGTTTTTGAACACTCTGAATGAGATTGTTGGTGAACAGCTTAGATAAAAATTTGAAAAGTTGCTTTAAATCGCCCTTTTTCTCAACCAATCGATATCACTTATATACAAATCCCTGATGTCATTTAATCCAAATTTAAGCATGGCCAGTCTTTCCAATCCAAGCCCCCATGCAAGCACTCTGTGTTTGAGACCAAGCGGTAGAGTAACCTCAGGCCTGAACATTCCTGCGCCACCAAGTTCCATCCACTTGCCGTTGAAATACACTTCGACTTCCAGGCTCGGCTCTGTATATGGGAAATATCCGGGCCTAAAGCGGACGTTCTCGAAACCTATTCTCTTATAAAATTCCTTCAAGATTCCGACTAGCATGTTAAAGTTGGCGTGCTCTTCCATTATGATGCCTTCGATCTGATAAAATTCAGGCAGATGCGTGGAATCTATAGCCTCTCTCCTGAAAACCCGCCCTATCGAAAAAATTCTTACAGGCGACACTGGGTTTTCCGCAAGGTATCTTATTGTGTTGACAGTTGTATGCGTCCTCAATATCGCTTTCCGCGCTTCTTCGCTGTTCCACTTTTGCCCCCAGCCCTTCGAGCCAGTGTTGCCACCGTTTTCATGGGCGTTTGCTATCCTCTGCACCAAAGCTTTGTTTGGCAGAGGAAGAGAATCCTCCACATAAAACGTATCCTGCATGTCCCTTGCTGGATGATCCTGCGGAATAAACAGGACGTCCATATCCCAAAAACAGGAAACCACATAATCATATTCGACTTCCTTGAACCCCATCTCTAAAAATATCTGTCTTATGTTATGTATCATCTGCTTTAATGGATGAAATTTTCCGCTATAACTTACACTAATCGGTGCATTGATGTCGTATTTTCGGAACTCCGCATCCTTCCACTTGCCGCTCCTGATTGTCTCGTGCGTTATCTCCGATATTTCGTCTTTTACAGTTATATCGTGCTCTAGCAATTTTTGGCCTTGCTCGGTAAAGTATATTGTTCTTTCCACTTGTTCACGATATTTTATGACGTTCTGTCTTTTTTTTAACATTGCTAGGCCTTTTGCATCTAATGCTTCTTCAGGAAGTTCCTCGACAGAGAGTTCTCGGAGTACCTTTTCATCCTCTCCTTTTATTTCATTTTTAATGGCATTTACTGCCACGGAGGTGAGTGTCAGAACAACTACGCCGTTTTCGTTCTTCTTCATTTCTATCCAATTCTTTTCTTTAGCCCATTTAATGGCAATTCCTTTTTTGTCAGGATCGAATCTGATATCGTCAAATTTAAGAACGGTGGTGACGTCCGGATATGTGTGGATGATAGTGCTAACAAATGTTCTCTCAGGAAGACCGTTTTTGATATACTCCTCGCCCTCTTTATCAAGTGAATAATATTCTTTTATCTCTTCTTTAAACTCAACAAACCCTTTCGCCTTCAGCCATGAACAAGCACCCATCACTTCATCCATTGTAGTAAAACCACCAGTTTTTAGTATCTCCTGAGGCGTTGCTAATTTTAACTCCTTTAATACCAGCAAAATCTTTTTTTCGTTATGGCTCAAACTGTCTATTACTTCCTTCATTTAATCGTTCCTCAGATATTTGCTTATCACAGATTTGGCTTCAACGCGTTTTTTCTGGAATTCCTTCAGATATTCCTCGATAAGTTTTGCAGCCCTGTTCTTGCACTCGCCGCACAACAATTTTCCATTTTTGCACTGCTGGTAAATCTCGTTTAATTCGCTGTCGTCTTCGATAAAATGATACAAAAACATTTCATATACCGCGCACTCCTCCGGCTTTCCGCCGTGCTTTCTCTGTTCGTCTACACTAACAGCGCCCCCAGTCTTGGCACTCTTTATCTTCTTCGCCGCCAGGCGAGGTTCGTCTGTAAGAAATATTGCGGTTTCAGGTTTAGAGCTTGACATTTTGTCGCCGGTTAATCCTGTCATGAATCTGTGATATGTGGAAGACGGTTGATAGAAACCGTAACCTCCAAATTTTAATTCTGCCGGAACAAGCGCGTCTTCGATTTTTGAAATATCATTTGAAGTTGCTTTTGGTGCGTACAGTGCCTTATATGACTGGACCTTTTTTAGATTGGTATAACCAAGGCCTTTAAGCGCACCTTCCGCTTCGTCGAGCAGTTCAGAAATTCTGTCGTCCGTTTTAACAAATATGCCGATGCCGCCCTCTTTGGCAGGCATTACGCTATACAACCTATGGTCACTTGCCAACCCCCGGGTTAGGCGCATGTGGGGGTCCTGATCTACACCGACCGGTACAAGTGTTGGCCTGGGGCCGCCGTAATTATGTAATTGAACATGTAGAATGTCTCCGACCTGCACAAGCGGTGCAAAGACATGGCTCATATTTGTAGAATCTTCAAAACCATAGATTGCCCTCATTTCGGAGAAGTTTATTTTTTTGCCGAGTATATACGCGAGGTCTTTCACGGCAGTTCTCTTCGATTGAAAGTAAATATTGCAATTCTCTGGTCTAAGTCCGAGTGCGATATAACTTGTCACATACTGGTCGAGCGCAATGTTTTTAGCAGCAGACAATGAAACGTTCCTAGTAGCCATTGCTTCTATATCCGCAATCGCTATGGAAATATCCGCACCATTTTTTTGATAGTAGATGACCTGATCGATTACCATCTTGTGGCCAAAATGCATGTTTCCAGAAGGCATCAGGCCAGTCATTATGGAAAATCTCTTTTTTCCTTTTATGCACTCCGCGATTCGTTCAAATCCACGGTGCCCGAATATAACCCCCCTCCTCATGAGTTTATGGGGTTCTGGCAACATAGTTGGATTAAACGTCTCGATTCCAAACTCGTCTCTCAATTTGGCATAATCCGCATATTGCGTAGATGCCCAGGGATCTATTCTCATACACGACCTCTATCTCGTAAACAGTATTATTATAGATAAAAGTTGAGACTCTGTTAGTCCCACTTGTTTTCTGATCTCTTAAAGATGATTGTGTATATCGCTGGCAGTATGAAAAGAGCTGCCATTGCACTGAGGACATATAACACCATTATCATCGCGGCAAACTGTCGGATGACGGCTATTGGTACAACCGATATACCAATCAAACCAATGACTACGGTGACCGTTGCTTCTACAAAGGATATGCCTGTATACTCAACAGCAGCCTTCACGCTTTCTATGGATTCTCCGCCCAATTTTATACGTTGAGTCATTTGTATGCTGAAATCCACGCCATTGCCGATAATCGTGGATGCAACTATCACTGTTATAACAGAGAGTTCGATATTCAATCCTACGAAAACCAGGGGCTCTAAAGCAGTTACGATACATATTGGAATCATTGTTATAAGTCCCAGTTTCAATGAGCGGTAGGTTATGGCAATCACAAGGAAACATAGGAGTATGGACAACGCTGTTGTCTGGAACTGGCTTGAGATTAATAGATTGTTGATTGCTACGGCGATAGCGGCAGTTCCGGTTAAGAAGGAAAACGATCCACCCGGTACATTTCCGTAATTTACTACGACGCTGTTGACTTGGTTGACAACATCCTCCGTAGCTTTGACGTCCATCGTAGGCATGTCTATCATTATAAGCGTTTTAGAGTTATCTCGGCTAATCAGCATCGATTTAATTTCTTCGTCTAGCGTGTTGTAAAATATATCTATGAGCATCTGTTGCGGCGATTTTTTCGATGGCGGGATTTGCTGTTGGGGCGCACTGTGAATAGCATCCCAGAAACTCATGTTAAATGGGACACGGATATCCACACCGGCTACGTTTATCGTACTGGGAACTTTCAGCATCTTCATAATGTCTACTATTGTGTATACCACTATCGGTTCGACTTCCTTCAACCTGGTCTCAGTTTGATTCACAAAATCAAGGACGTGTATGTCATACATATCTCCCCTGACAATAATCATTCCACTTTGGCCTCTTCCAAAATCAGTGGCAACTTCTCTTAGTTTTGCTACAGAAGGCTCGTCCTGGGGGGCTAACAGATAATAATCTACGTTTGTTTTAACCATCGGAATAACACAAATCGAGATGACAATCATACAGAGTGCAAACGCTATGATTTTTTTTCTATGAACCGGCGGAATTGTTGCAATTTTCCTCCAGGTGGGCAGAACATATCTCTTCTGATAGTTAAGCACTAAAATTAATGCCGGGACCATTATCATCGCCAAAATGTAACATATTGTGATGCCCATTGCGAGGGCAAAACCTATTGTAACCACGGGATATATGCTGCCGAACATTAATGACGCGAACCCTATTACTGTGGTTATTGCGGACAGGAATATCGCAGCGTGTATTGTCTTAACCGCGAGCTTTATGCGGTCTGTGCTGTTGCCATATCGTATCTCTGTAAATTTGTTGGATATGTATAATGTATATGAAATTCCGAGGGTGGCCAATATCGACCCTACCATGACTATCTGGGGGCTTATCACAAAAAAGTCATGGAGAATGCCCAGAATGCCGAAAGTCAAAGCAAGGGCGCAAAGAATCGGTATGCCTGCGATAACTACTATCTTAAAGGTTCTGTGGAACATAAAAAGGCCGATGGATATAAGAAAGAGGGTTAACGGTATTGCTTTTATGAACTCAGTTGTCGTTCTTTCTTGGGTGGCATGAAGGACGGTGGCAGGACCAGTATTAGTCATCTTACAGTATGTCGTATTCTTGATGACTTCATCGGTTTTTTCAATTACATCGTGTTGAGGCGCGTCTTTGCTAAGCCCGATTAGTATTAAGGAACTGTCGTACCTGCCATCCCCGTTTTTATCTATTATCAAATTTTTCATCTGGTTCTCGGGGATGCTTGACATAATTCTATCAATCGACTGCTGATCGGGTATGGCGTACTCTCCCGGGACATCGGTTACATTTAAAAACGGTATTAATGGAAACTCCTTCTTTATCGCATCCATGCACCTGGGAGGGGTGCTGTTGATTGTTTTAATTAAGGACGAAACGCTGAATACGTATATAACAGAATCCGCCTTCCCCCAATCATTCCTATCCTTATCCAACAGCGTTTCTATTCGGCTCATCTCTTCCAAAATAACCTTAGACGTTATGTTATCCTCTTTCTTCAGAGTTTCCACACTGATCATGATTATGTCCACTGAGAAATCATTTCGTACCTCGCTCAAGGTTATGCTGCTGGGATCTCCGGGTGGAAGATAAACTTCAAAATCGCTCTTTATATTGTTGAACACTAGAAGCGACTGCGAACCGATAAGGCCAGTTATTATAAGGATTACCAGTATGATTCCGACCCTGTGCTCGACAATAGTGTCTAAAGCATTTTCGCCAAGTCTCTTTTTTGCAACTGTTGAAGCGTACTCCTCGCCAGCATCGTCTAATTTTTTGACGGATTTAGCGATAGTATCGCTAGCTTCAACGATTTTGGTTTTTGTTTTTATGGCATATTCCTCAATTTTCTCGGTTTTTGTTTTTTTTGAAAAGGATTCCAATAGCCCGTCAAAACTGCGGTCTAATCGCTCGTTGACTCTCCGTGATTTTTTGTATATCTCCTCAAAATCATTCTTTTTATCTGACATGGCGCTCGTCTCTTGATTTAAATAAATATGCTTATATTTCTAAGGTCTCGTCGACAAATGGCACATGAACCTTATACTCGCCGCGTAGTTTTTCTGCGATAACTTCTCTATTGTCACCGTGATAAAGTATAACTTCCTCTGGCGAACAAGCGCCGATAAACTTTATTAACTCGCTGTGGCCGGCATGTGAAGAAAAATCAAAAAACTTTACCTCGCAATTCACTTTTTGTTTAAACCCCTGAATGTCTATCACTCCGCTATCCCGCAAAAGCCTCCCGTTAGTTCCTTCTACTTGGTATCCCGTCAACAGGACCGCACTCTTCGGGTCGTTGCTAATGTATTGCAGATATCTTAAAACCGGGCCGCCATCCAGCATCCCGCTTGTCGTGATTATTACCTCCCCCTTCAGGGCCTGTTTTCTGCTCGATTCGTTGCGGGCAAAATTCACAGACGCCAGCGCTTTCCTTAACTTTTTCGGGCTACAGATATACGACGGCTCGTCGATCATCATGTACGTAACGACCCTTCCCATGCCGTCAAGCCACACATCATACCCCGTTTCGCTCAAAAGGAGAAGTAACTCCTGAGTTCTTCCAACTGCGAAAGCAGGCACTATTGCTAATCCGCCCCTATTAACGACTTCATCGATCTTCTCTAAAAATGCAAGTTCGGTTTTAGAGCGGTTTTCGTGTTCTCTTCCGGCATACGTGGACTCTATGGCAAGGACGTCGCATTTTACGGGTTTTGCGCCATCTATTAGTCGGGTATGGACTGTGTTGATGTCTCCGGTAAAAAGCAAAGTTCTTTCGCCGTTTACTTCAAACATAGTTGAACCCGGTATGTGCCCCGCAGAGTGGAACGACACTTCGGTATCGCCCAGATCCTCCGAATCATGATACTTTATCGCATCATAATGTCCGCCTGCTTGTTTTACGTCTTCGATGTCGTATGGAGAAACATAACCCTCGCTATTGCATATCTTTATGCTATCGTTAGCCAAAAGGAGAGAAATGTCTCTTGTCATCGATGTGCTGAGAACGCGGAGATTGTGATATCTTCGGCATAGCCAGGGCATCATGCCCGAATGATCTGCATGCCCGTGTGTAAGCATAGCAATATCCACGGGCGGAGCTGCGAGTGGGTATTTGGGAGGATCAGAAGGAGTTATCCCGTAATCAAAAAGCATCTTTGTCCCATTTGTTTCCAGTACCATCCCGAGTCCGCCGACCTCGTTTGCCCCGCCAAGAAATCGAATCTTCATGCTAAATCCTAAACTAGCGATAGTCATACAAGCAGTATTAATATGTTTTGAGTTTTTTTATTTGTCCCCCCCCCACGAAATGTGGCACAGATTTAAGTATGCAGAGGTGCCTTTCAAAAAGTGATGACATGAATTATGATGCGTGGGAGAAATACTATTTAGAAATACTTTCGGACTTCAAGTTTGATAGAATAATGGATGAGCAGGCATCTCAACTTTTATCAGAGAAACTGCGTGGAATGAACACAATATCGCCTGGCGATTTAGAAAAGATCATTATGGGCAAGCATGCTTTTATTTTCGGCGGGGGAGATTTGTTGTTCCAAGGCATTGAGACGTTTATGGAGTTTACAAGGAGGGGCGCCGAAGAAATTGTTACTATTTCTGCGGATGGGGTTACAACACATTTGATAAAAAACAACATTTTACCAGATATAATTGTTACAGACTTAGATGGGAAAATAGAGGACCAAGTCACTGCTAATGAAAAGGGCTCGGTGGTAGTGGTTCACGCCCATGGTGACAATGCCAGCAACATCAAAAAATGGGTTTCACGATTCAACGGAAAGTTAGTGGGCACAACACAAGCAAGGCCCCTTGCGAACATATTCAATTTCGGCGGATTTACGGACGGCGACAGGTGTGTTTTCCTCGCAGAGCATTTCGGTGCCAAAAAAATAACATTAGTAGGATTCGATTATTCTAGAGTTGGAAAAACGTCAAACAAAAAAAGTACCGAGACTAAATTGAAAAAATTGATGTGGGCAAAGAAGTTAATCGAAACAATTTGTAAAGAAACAGGAATAGAATTGGAGTATCTGTGAATTTTTTCGACCAGTTTCTGAACCCGTAAATGGCGCTCAAGGCAACGGTAGTTTACTCACTGTATCTAATTGCCTCTGCCGGCGCTATCTTCGCGGCCGAGAACGCCGAGTTTAATGTGGACGCGACCGTGACAACATATGCGATTATCGAGATTACCGCGAGATCGAACCACGGCACCACAAACGACGCGCCCATGGACTTGAAACCGCTCGGGTACATCTGGATATATGCAATCGATATTCCCAAGAACAATCCCAAGAAAATCCCAGTAAGCGCTATGAACGACGTTTCCACCATGAATGCGCGCCTTATCATGCTCTTCTTGAAGCCGATGGCCCGCAGGATGCCAATCTCCCTCCTCCTCTCGACTATCGAGCGCGTCGTGATGACGCCGAGGCCGATTATGCCCACGACGAGGCCGAGGCCCAGGAACGCATCCATCAGATAGAATACGTTTTTCATCATCCTCATTGCCTCATCCACGGTTTCTTTTATGCCGATGACAGTTATGCCGTTGTCTATGTATTCCATCTTCAGTTCCTTCATGACCGGCTTGATGTCTGCTTCGTTGTCCACCTTTATCATGTATATCATGTAGCTTCCCTTGTACTCGTTCATGACAACATCGCTTTGCATCAGTACACCCTGGAACATATACATCTCGTCAAGGGCGGCTATTACCCTGACTGTGCGGTTGCGCGTGCCGGTTGTTATGTCGCTTATGGTCATGTTCTGCCCGACCTTCACCTTGACGAAGCCGCCCCCAGAGAAGTACTGGTCAAATGAACTGCCCCCGGAATCCACCAATAGGCCGTCGATGACCACGAGCGAGGAATCGTTCAAAATCGCACTCCATATCGCGCTTGCGTTCATGCCCTTATATTCGGGGGCGACCTCTTTGAACTGGAAACTGCTGTTGGTAATGAAGTTCTTGGGCGAATCCTTACCTTCTAGCCCGAGCAGGGAATAATACATCGTCGTGTTCTTCCCGTCTTTTTCCACCAGTAGCTTGACCGTTGCCTGTGGTATCCTCTCTATCGCAGATATGCTGTATTGCGAGAGGTTTGCTGGAAGGGTGCCAAAAGAGAGATTTGTCGCTGGAGTGTTCGGATTTGTAATCGCGATTATGTCGTACCCTCCTGACTCTTTTTCGAGGGTGTTGTCGAACACTGTGCCCATCATCGCTGCTATCATGGACATGACGGTTATCGTGAATATTATCAGCGTGAACATAGCAAGCGTCATGCCTGTGCGGAACTTCTTCCTCATTGGGTAAGAAACCGCGATCTTCAGGACCGCTCTCAGCGTCTTTACTTTGTAGAATATCGCGGTAACTACCTTAAGGAACAATTCCGAGTTGAACATCACGAGCATGATGGCCCCAGAAACGAGCCATACGCCTGCGGCTATGAACACCTCCAGATTGCCCGAGTCGCTGGTGCTGCCCAGGAAGTCTATCGGGTTGAACATCCACAGGACAATCAAACCGCCCGCGAGCGTGTATGCGAATCTTTGGCTCTTGTACCTCATCACGATCATACCGATCGCGAGGAACATAAGCGATGGCCCGGATATCCAGAGGGCCGTCGTCTTGCCCGCGTAGCCGGCCGCTGCCATAAGGCCGCCAAGGGCCGTCAGGGCTATCCCGAAGTACATTATGCCCCTGCTCGCCTTTTCCGTGACCACATCGGGGATGTCGCGGATCGCCTTCACTATATTGAGGTTGCTTACCCTCCAAGAGGTAACAAGGATTGTGAAGAATGTCATTATCGAGCCTAACCAAAACGCGGTAATTACGCTGTCCCACTCAAAATAGAATTGGATGTCAAATCTCATTCCCATGCCTGTGAATATCATCCCAAATGTGGCGACCATCATGTATCCGATTGCTATGCCGAACAGGGCCCCGACAAACGAAGCTGCAATCGAATAGAGTGTGCCCTCAAATATGAAAAGCTGAGTAAGCTGACGCCTCTTGAGGCCGACCGCGCGCGCCATACCCATCTCGGACTTGCGCTCTTCCGCGAGCATCACGAATATGTTGATGATGAGGACAATGCCCGCGATTATGCTGAACATCCCGAAGATTGAGAACATCGTGCCTATCATCTTTCCGCTCTCTTCCGCATTCTTGATGCCTAGTCGTTTTGATTCCTTCACTGAAATTCCGACGTCGGTAGAGTTTATAGAGTCGTTCAAAGTGCTTGACACCCTGCGGACTATTATCGAACCCTCTGCGTCGGATATGTTCGTTATATAAATCGAGCTAGTGAAGTTCTCAAACACCCTTTTGCCAAGGGCGACTGCCCTTGCGTCCGTGATGTTCATAAGACCTACGATCAGTGGCCCTGTCCCGAACATTCCGCTTGCCTGACCAGTTGTATTTGTTGTGTTCGTTGCGTTTGCAGGTGGCATCATCATCGCCAATATCCCCGAGATATTCAGGGCACCGCTTTGTATCGCCGGTATTAAAGCCGCGATTGTCGTGACGTTCAATCCCGGCACCGCAGATAATTGTTTGTCCAGGCCTTGGATGTCGGCTATCTTTGCCGAAAGGTTCGCCGCGTCCTGCGGCGACATGTTCATCAACGTATCCTCTATGAAGTCAGCTAAGAGGTGTACAGAATAAGACGATGTATTGAACGAGCCGTCATAAGAAATCGCGGTGACGTTCACTACTGCGCCGTCAGTTATCTGCATCGGCGACAGGGGGAGCACGTACATCTCGTTTTTGTTCATCTCCGGAACGGTGTATACTGCATATGCGCCCTTTATGCCGATTACAAAGCCGCTCACGTTTGTGCTGCCCATGCGCATCACAGGGACGATTGCATCTTCGAGTATGCTGGCGTTGGCAGTTACGTTGCGCGTTTCGTTGAATATTATTTTGGCATGCTTCTCGGAAATTGTCGAGAACATGTTTGAAAGCGAGATTCCTGAGCCGTATGACACGGTTACGCTGTTGTTTTGGTAGGCAACGGACAGGCCCACATCATCTACCCCGAGTATGGAGTCGAGTTTGTCTGTGAGTGCCTTCTTCACTCCTTCACTGTACTGTACGCCGGAATATACATCGCCCGTATTCGAAACCCGTATATTGTTTATCTGGCCAGTGCGCCTGAACATCTGCTGGACCGTCGAGAGGTTCAAGAAGATATTCTGTCCGCCGAGGAAGTTGGCGGTTCCTATGTTGTCCTTTGGATCTGGAAGAATCATTGTCAAATTGAATGTGATGTTTATCATGTCTGGTTTGTAAGGGTTTGACGCGTTCGCAAGGCCGTAGGTCAGGCGCATCTGGTCGCCTTCTTTTATCCCGAACAGCTTGTCCGCGAGTTTCTTGTTTATTACTATATCGCCCTGGCGGATTTTGTCCGAGTAAAAGTTCCCGCCGTCAAGCGCCCAAAAACCCATCTCCCTTTCGATCGCGCCGTCAAGGCCTATCAAAGTCGCGGAAGGCTCTGCCTGCGTGATTGTGACGTCCCTTATCGCTACCGTTTCGATGATCGCTGGGGCTATCCCACGTATGTGCTGGCTCTGATTAGAACTGAGGTTAGCAAGCTCCTGGTACACCGTGTAATTGAAATAGACGCGCGACCCGACAGCATTCCTGCCGTCTATGATTTCGTCCACGGTGTTGAGCGATTCATAGACGCTTTTTTTGAACAGATAACCGAGGCTGTCCCCGACCGCGAGCCCTGCCGAGATTATTGCTGTGCTAACCATCAGGCCGCACACGATAAGCGCCGCCATCTTCTTGCGTCTCTTTATGTTTCGCGCACCCATCTTGAAAAGTATAGGCCTGCGCAGCGCCAATAACGCAACTACCACGAGCAGTATCGCGCCCACTTCAGTGTAGAGAAGAGCAGTTTCGTTAATGATAATCACCGTCTAGTGAACCGCCGGGGTGTACGTCTTTTCGACTATGCCGTTTCGCATCATTATGACGCGGTTCGCCATGTTGCCGATGGTGCTGTCGTGAGTCACGACCAGTATCGTCTTTTTCTTCTCCCTGCTCAACCGGCACAGTATCTCCATGACTTGTTTTGAGTTCTCGGTGTCAAGGTTACCTGTCGGCTCGTCCGCCCATATTATCGCTGGATCGTTGACAAGGGATCTGGCGATTGTCACGCGTTGCTGCTGGCCACCGCTTAATTCAGAGGGTTTGTGGTCCATCCAGTTCTCCATATCAACGAGCCTTAATGCTTCGATCGCCTTTGCCCTAGCCTCTTTTTGGCCCGTTCCGCCGACAATTAATGGAAGTTCAACGTTCTCTGCTGCCGTAAGCACTGGCAAGAGGTTGAACGCCTGGAATATGAAACCCATGCGCTGGGCGCGGTGGTCTGTCTTTTCGTTATCAGACATCTTGCTTATGTCCTTGCTCTCCACGAACACCTTGCCCGATGTTATGTCATCTAGCCCGGAAAGGCAGTTCAGGAGCGTGGTCTTGCCGCATCCGGACGGTCCCATTATGGAAACCATCTCGCCCTCCGCAACCGAAAGATTCAGTCCGCGAAGCGCCTCCACCTTAACTGCACCCGTGTCGTACACCTTGACGACTTCTTTTGCGTCTATTACAACATTCTCGGTCATAAAATCTCCAACCACATATTGATTGTGTTATAAATAAGTTTCATACACGCGGTCGTTAGAAACATATGAAAACATCAAGAATCTAGAATGTATCAGAAAGAGGATTTTGTTATAACCAATTCGCCGTGTTTTACTCCCTTTATCGCCTTTATGTTGTCTGCTAGTTTCATTACATCACCAGATCTTCCACGAACAATCAGAACTTCAAGGCACATGTGTTCATCGACGTGAATGTGGGTTGTTGTTGATATCTCGGAGTGGTGGTGATGCTGGAGGTGTTGCAGTTTATCAGTAACATTGCCAATGTCATGATCGTAAATAATCGTAAGCGTTCCGATAACGTCACTATCTTCGATTTTAGCTTCGGATTCGACAATCGATTTTCTTACTAGGTCTCTAATCGCCTCCGATCTGTTTGTATATCCTTTTTTTCTCGTCAGCACATCGAATTTTTTCAAAAGATCAGGTTCAAAGGACACACCCACCCGTTCTACGACCATAGTAGCACTTCCATGGGATAATCGTGCTACGAATATAAAGCGTTTGGGTTTTAGGATTTTCTTAGGTTAACATATGCGGGCTTCTAACAGAAAAAGATATTTAACTCCGAGATGTATAATAACCCGATGGCAGAGGCTGCTGAAACCCTAATAGCAAAGATACAGTTAAAATATAACATAAAGGAGCCTCACGCATTTTCCAATCAATCTGGTGTATCCACATCGAGCGATTGGCGAGACGGCATGGGATATCTCACAAATATAAGTTTCTGGCTTGCCGATTCTTCCAAAAGCATCAAGGTGCCAGTAGGAGATATAATCGACGTAGTAGATACGATCAATGAAAATCACACATTGGTGGTTAGATACCGAGCCGGTACCTACCCCGACATCAAAAGCATGACCGCTTTTCTCAATGCTCCGGATTCAGTATTAAATTATTTTAAACATAAATTATTCACAACAATAAAGAAAAAACCGGAAGTAAAACAGGATTCCCCGGCCCTCGAAAAAAAATTGGTAATTTTGTTGTATATGGGCACATCCGACGTTCAAAGCCTGCAGTTCTTTTTAGGAACAACCGCAGACAGAATAAACGCCCTTACGGGTTCATTAAAAGAGAAAGGCTATGTAGACTCTCGTGGAAGATTGACGCCAGAAGGGCACAAATACGCGCGTCAGATACGGGAAGTGGAGATGAGAGACAGAATCGGAGCACCTTAATGGAGGCAAAATATGGATGAAGAAGAGTTTCTAAAATTCGATGGAGACATTTCGTTAGCAAAAGCCACCGAAATATTCACAAAAGCAATGGAAATTGAACTGCGGACGCATTCAGTGATTAAGAATTGCTCTGCACCACAGCACGATGTAAAGGAGTTTTTAACGGAATTTGGGAAAAAGGTTCCTACGCTTCCATTCTCCAGGTTTATGATAGATACGTTTGAAAAAATGAAGCTCGGAAGATTCCAGTTAACTGATTGGAGACCGCTGTTATACGTGTTCTCGGTAAAGAATTCGTCAGTGTGTGCGTTGTATCCCGAGACCACTAGCGGAAGGGTATGCCACACAACAGTAGAGACCATACAGTCCTTGTTTTCAAACGCGTTCAAATTGCCGTGCGACGTCGAGGAAACTGCATGTGTAAAAGAAGATGCAGGTGAGTGCAGATTTAAAATATCTCTGCAACCACTTTCTGTTTTTCAGGCGGTTTTCGATTCTATTGACACAGAGATCCTCACAGAATTTCAAAAGCGTCCATCAATATCTAAAGACTCCACGACAATGTATAAGTACCTAGACGCGGAAGTAGGGGGCGTATTTGATAACCAAGTACTGGACATGTCGAAAAAACTTAAGATACCTGCTGATAGGATTTCCCACAGGATAAACACGCTGAAGGAATACGGCCTCATAGGAAAAGATTATGAAATAACCGAGATGGGGAAGGAATTTTTGAAATACCTAAATAATGCCAAAAACCTGGACGTCGAATTTAAATCCGGAGCGAAACGTAAAACCTCGGAGTTGCTCAGCGACGAGTTAGACAAGGCATTCAAAAAAAAGGCCGAATAACTACTCCTTTCCATGCAATTTCTTCAACTTGTTCCTCATCGTTTTCATGCAGGCGTTCATAATTTCCTTAACGTTGCCGCTACCGTTTAATCCAGCGGCACCGGCATGTCCGCCTCCGTCGCATTTAACAGTTTTTCCAATCTCCGATAAAAATTTTCCAAGATGTATCCCTCTTTTTACAGTCTCAGGCGTTGCCCTAGTGCTTACTCTGACATGACCGTCCTTCTCGCCGCCGACAATGGAAACGTCAGCACCCATTACAGTCAGCATCTTGCTGACTGCAGATTCGTATGAGCTCACATACGAGCTGGCCAGAATAAATCCGTTTATTATCTCGAAGCTCATTCGCTGGGCTCCTTTCAATAATGCAATCCTCTGGGAGTTGTCTGTCTGTTGCTCGCCTTCCCTGATAAGTTTTAAAACATCATTTATGTCGGCGCCGCTTTCTTTCAGTATCTCCGCGGTAGTTATGTGCGTGCCCTTGTTTGCCCTGGAGAATTGGCCGGTGTCTGTTATTATGCCGACAAGCAGCGAGATGCCGATCTTTTTGTTAATCTTAATTTTGGCAGTTTTAAGTATCTGATATACTAGTTCGGCGCAGGAAGTTTTTCCTTCGTCGGAAAGGTATATTTTCGCATTCCATGTGCTGTTTTTGGTGTGGTGATCTATAACAATTGTTTCCTTGACGCCTTTTGTTAAATTTCCAATCTGCTCTGGTGTTGATGCATCTAATACTATAATTCGTTTATATCTTCTGACGTTTATCTTTGTTGTTGCGGTTTCATTTAACACCGACAGAAGATGTTTTCCCAGTTTGCTAATGCTCTCCGAAGCGCCGATATGGTTTCTAGGAAAAGCTGTTTTTAGCGCTATTGCGCTCCCGATGGCATCCCCGTCTGCATTATGGTGCAGCAGAATAAGGTTGTCTCCTCTTTGGAGTGCATCAATTATATTTTTGATTTTGGGAACCATCAGCAGTCAACTTCATGCTATTGGTTATCTGCTCCTGAAGCGCTTTTAATTTTTCTTTCATCTGTTTCTCTTGGTTCTCGAGTGTCTTTATTCTTATCGGTATAGTTTCCTTCTCTTCGCTTAGCTCTTTTGATAATTCATCGACGTTCTCTACTTTTACCATCAGGTCTCCGATGCCTTTGTAAATCACTCTGTTTTCAGACGGCTTTTGCAGTTCGTCCACTGCGGCCTTTACTTCACTCAGTCGAACTTCCATCTGATATTTTTGGTTCATGGCCATCTGTGTTTGCTGTTGTAATTGTTGCAATTGGGCAATCTGATTTTGAATTTTTGGCGGTAATTCCATATTATTCACCTTTTACTGATTATTTTTTATCACTCTTTCACACACGTCTGCAGCACAACATAACAAACGAAGGTTTGAATTTATAGCCGCACGAAGAGCGGCCGTATCTTTTGCGGCGACATCCAGCACGACTTTGTTCTTTTCATTTATTATCTTGATCTCGCTTCTTTTAAGGCCGTCTTTCATCTCCGGGCTCAAAGATTCCATCATTATTTTTGCTATGTCGATACATTTATTGTGCTTTGGTTTTGGAGCGAATTCCAGGGTAAATTTTGCGCTACACAGAGAGTCCTTTTTTATTACTGCAGTCATGATATCTCTTTTGATTATATGGATTTAATTGTTTTTTTTATGTTGGGGCGCTCTTTATAAAATAGTTTAGAGCCGCACTTCTCGCATTGTATGCCGACGGTCTTTATATCTATGTTAATTATCTCTTTGCATCTGCTGCATCTATAATCCCTACTCATCTTTCTCTTCTCCCCCTACATCCTCTTCTTTTTCGCTCTTTATCTCTGCTTTGCTGACCTTTGTTGTTGGCGTATAGGCGCCTCCGGCGATTTTAGCGCCGCAATGCCTGCATTCCCATATGCCTGTACTTATACGTTTCATGGACGCATAGTTGCAGGTCGGGCAGTTATATACACTGATCTTTTGTTTCTTTATGTCTGCTATAAGATTGCGAATTTTGACACCATATCTTGCACCGTATGTGCCCGACGATCCAACTTTTTTCGTTCTTCTGGTCATATCCTCACTCTGGCAGTTTCTTTCTTATTTCCTTACCGATATGAGATGAAAGTTTCACAATTTTCTCTACTTCGTCTAACGTAAAACTCCCAGATAAACCTTTTTGCATCGCTCGTATGTTTCCGTGTTCATCTGTTGTTACCGTAAGCCTGGCATCTGCTATCAGCTCTTCATCCAGGCCGGGGTCGACTACCATATAGTTTCCGAACTTCGCCACCGTACAAGCTATCGGTAAATGGTTCACAGGCAGTTGAAAATTCTCTGTGCCTGGCAAAATTGTGCTCGAGGGGACTGTAGTGGTTTTCAACGCAGATATTGCTCCGATGGCGGCTGCGTCTATGAGGTTGCCGCCGTAGTCCAGGATATGGGTGTCTATGAAGAGTATCCATACCTTTTCCCCCGGAGTGATGCAGAGTTTCTCTAAATCTATAGACTCGCTTTCTCTGATCCCCCTATCCACCACCCTGGCCAGTTCTATCGCATCCTTCGAAGGCGGTCCGGACTCAAATGTCGGTGATGCCATCGGAATCATTTCAGCATTTGTCGTTAATACGCCAGAGTTTGGCGTATCGGGAAACGGTTCCCCGACGCTCATCTTTATGCCAACAAGTACGTCTGTAGAGCCTAGTTTGACTCTCGCAGAACCCTCTGCTGAGCTTACAACGCCGGTCTCTATTTTTATGGGCCTTACCTCGTCAAATTCGCGATTATCCACCCTTTTCCCGGTTTCTGCCAGGTGGTAGATATAATCCTTTTTGATATCCGCTACTATTTCTTCCATTTATTCTCCTCCAGTTGTTTCTGTTTGTTCAAATGTCGGGGAATACTTTTTCCTGAGGGCGGCTTTTTGCAAGTCGTTTATAGTTCCCAGTGCTTTAAACAGCATGCTGGTAGCTTTGTTGAACTCTGCAACGCTCAGATTCCCGTCCATCTGCATAAGTATGATTTTTCCACTATGTGGTATTATTGCCATCGGCAAATCCGCCTCTCCGAAATTATCCTCTTCCTTACATAGGTCGAGTACGACATGCCCGTCTACTTTCCCGGCGGCGCATGCAGGAATTAAATCTCTCATGGGAATGCCCGCATCAGCAAGTGCTACGCTGGCTACAGTAAGTCCAGCGCACCTGGTTCCCGCATCCGCTTGTAAGACTTCTATATATACATCTATAGATGTCCTCGGGAAGCGCTCTGTAAATGTTACACATTCTATCGCTTCTGAAATCACCTTGGATATTTCAACAGACCTTCTGTCAGGCCCTGGTCTCTTTCTATCGCTTACCGAAAACGCGGCCATGTTGTATTTACATTGAACAATGGCCCTCGTCGGGTTTTGTAAATGCCTGGGATGTGCTTCCCGTGGGCCGTATACCGCAGCAAGAACTTTGTTCTTGCCCCATTCGATGTACGCCGAACCGTCAGCCCTTTCCAGTACACCTGTTTCTATCTTTATCGGTCTCAATTCGTTCTCGCGCCTTCCGTCTATCCTAGTGCCATCTTCGTTTATTAGTTTTATATCACTTTTTCCGCCCATATTATCCTCTCTCACTCAAACGTCATAATTTAGGTTTTTTCACCCACGCTTAAATATTTAGTTATGCTCTCAGTCAGTCCAACAGTATGTGCTTCCTTCTCTATTTTCTTTACGACTTCAATGACCTTTTCAATTTTTTCAATGCTGCCATCTATCCATATCCTTCCATTTTGACCGACATGTAACTTGCAGTTTGTATATTTTTGTATCACGGAGATCATCGATGCGTTCTTGCCGATGACTCTCGGAATTTTTGGCGGGGAGATCTCTATTATGGCGCCACCGGTCAATTTTCTTAATCCGGGCCCTCTCATAGAAACTTGTACTTTCTTTGTCTCATCTACTTCAGATACCCTCAAAAGAACAACATCACCCACGTTTAAATATCTACCAGTATCGCCAAAATCTATGCGCCACGGTGTCTCGGTGACATGCAGTGGTGCAGGATACGGCGAGTTTATGTCGAAAAGCCAAGTAGACGAAGCAACGTCTATGACCTTTCCTATTACCGTATCGTTGACTCTCGGATTGTATCTTCCGTTAAGCGGGATTACGCTGATAAATTTGTCGCGGACGCTCTTTATGCCCAGCTGGTTGGCGTATATCTTGCCGTCATCCTCTTGATACGTTCCTGTACCGGGCTGCATGTCCTTTTCAGACAGCAGTTCGCCCGGTATCACCAGCTCTCTGATTCCTTCTGTACCGCCTGTTTCATTTTTTCCTTCTGTTTTCATACCAATGTCTCTCCGACCACTAAACGTAACAGAAAAGTGTTTGGTGTTTTTCGTATTATTTTACAATTCTCGTTTCCACGTTTCCCTTTGTCTTAGTGTTTAGTTTATTGTAAAAATCTGTCTGAAGACCAGCAGGAAGTTCAATGGTGCCTACCCACGAACCATTAGATTTGTACTCCTCGCGAACAATTGTGCCAAACGATTTAATGTCTCCATATATCTTCGGAACATCTTGTGCAGACAGTTTGACCTCGACAGATATTTTGTCTATTTTTATGGGTATTATCGACCTTATAGCTGCAAGCACCGTTTTTATCTGAACATCTACAGGTTTGAACGGATCAATACTCACCCTCGCCTCGTCTATTGCCGCCTCTATTCTCTGTGGCGGATGTGGCGATTTTGTTTGCGGGTTGAATGCATTCCTGGCTATCTCTGCGACAATCTGTTTTTTCTTGTTTTCCTGCATTTTCCTTCTTTGTTCTGTTGTAAGCTGTATCTCCCCATGCTGTATTATTTGTTTTGCAATTTCAGAAAAATTTGTCGTGTTAAACATTTTCTGGAGGTTCTCATCAGATGCTCTGTCTCCTTTCTTGGAATCTTTAAAAACAACGTCGATTGCTACGGAAGAAAGAATATCTATTTCTTTCCCGTCCCTGATTTGTTGGGACGCGTCCGGATCGATCAATATCTCAAAATGGCTGCCTTTTATGACATACCTTGCAACCACAGCATCCTCTAATTTGACCAATTAAAATCACCCCTTCTTCGGGACCACCATATTTATATATTTTTGAATGTTAGCATAGCTCATTTTGGCGAAATCCGCATCCTTTTTTACCACTCCTATCTCGATTGTCAAGGTGTTTAGAGGTTCCTCTGTCGCCTTCTGCAATGCGGATAAACCGAGTAGTATCGCATCATCGAGGTTCATGCCATCTTCGTATTTTTCTTCGAACATACCCATTACCACGTTTCTGCCGGCGCCTATTGCAGCTGCCTTGTACGCCATCAATGCACCGCTTGGATCGGTTTCGAACAGATATGTATTTGTGCTGTCTACACCCGCAATCAAGAGTGCGGTTCCAAACGGCCTGACGCCTCCGTACTGGGTGTAATTCTGTTTAAAATCGCAAATCTTTTTAACGAGAACATCGACTGGTATTCTTTCGTTGTATGTGATTTTATTTATCTGGGCCTCGACTCTTGCCCGCTCTACAAGAACCCTTGCATCAGCTACCAAGCCAGACGTCGCACCGCCGATGTGCGCATCTATTTTAAAGATCTTTTCTATGGCGTTTGGCTCAACAAGTTTACTCGTGACTCTTTTATCCGCGACCAGCACTACGCCATCCTTAAACTTTAATCCGACAGTCGTCGTTCCTCTTTTTACGGCCTCTCTGGCATACTCTACCTGAAACAATCTGCCGTCTGGCGAGAATACCGTAATGGCTCTGTCATAAGCTATTTGTCCACCTTGCATGTTTATCACTCTTCAGTCGAAACGTGTTATGTGTAATCATTCAACTTGTCTAAATACTTTTTCGTTGCATTCCTAATAGTTCCAGAAACACCCAATAACCTCAGGATTGCACCGTCTATTCGTTTTTGGTCGCCGGTCAAAGATTCTATCGTCACATCCTTATTGTAATGTTTACAGTATATCAAGCCTCTTGTACCATCAAACTTTATCAATCTAACTGTATCATAGTTAAAATTATATGGTTTTGCTTGTCTCTGGCCACTGGTAGGCGTGTTTACTTTTGGCGTTTTATCCTCATCGCACGCCTCACGTTTTCTTAGTTCTAATTTGGAATTAATGCTATTCAACAATCGAACGATTTCTCTTTTTTCAACTCGCCTCTTGGTAATAATTTCAAATGCGATGTATCTTCTTCTACCTATCTTGTCTTTAACGACCATTTAAAACCATCAACTAAATTTTTTGGCGAGATACGCTGCCACTTCTTTTAATTTAACCTCGACCTGTTCCCCGCTTTCCATATCCTTAATTATCGCCACGCCTTTTTTTATTTCATTTCCGCCTATTATCACAGCATACTTTGCGCCTATCGTATTGGCATAACCGAGGCTTTTGTTTATGTTTCGCCCGGCAATGTCGATGTTCGCCGGTATGCCATGTGTCCGCAGAGCGTTCGCCAGTTCAAATGCTTTTTTTTGTACCTCGGCATCCGCCTTGGCACCGTCAACGAGAGGCGCGACATATACATTATTTACTTTTTTATCGATTTTAATTCCTTCGCTCTCTAATGCAAGGATAAAGCGATCGAAACCTATGCTGAATCCAGTGGCATACGGTTGCTCTGTTTCAAACACCTCGGAAAGCGAATATGCACCGCCGCCGCATATTTGTTTTTCAGCCCCAAGAGATGCAGCATCAATTTCGAACACTACGCCAGTGTAATAGTCAAGACCTCTTGCAATTCCGATGTCTATAGTATATCCAGTGACGCCTGCTGCGTTTAACAACACCAACATCTCACGCCACTTAGATACCATAGATAACGATTCCTTGTCTTCAGCCAGAAGTTTTTCAAGAGCGTCCAATTTAGAAATATCCTCTTTTGACGTGACGATTTCTATCAATCTTTCACTATCATTTTTAGGTATCTTGAATTCTTCCAGTTTGTTTTTCAATCCAGTTGTATCACATTTATCTATAAACGGCATCAAAGCGCCTTGTTTTTCAACATTCAAGTTATACTTTCTTAGGATGTGTTTCAATATGCCTACATGCCCGATCCGCAGCTCAAAATTCCCAATGCCCATGCTTCTTATGCATGCCATAGCAAGGGAAATAATCTCCACATCGCTTGCGGGTGAACTTCCCCCTATGGCCTCCGCCCCGAACTGCCAGAATTCTCTGTACCTCCCTTTTTGCGGCTCCTCGTATCTGAAACAATTGCCAAAATAATACAACTTCAGCGGTTTTGGTAGTTGTCGAAGTTCGCTTTCATAAAATCTCATAATTTGTGCTGTGAACTCGGGCCTCAACGCGAGTTCTCTTCCGCCCTTGTCGAGAAACGTGTACATCTGCTTAACAATGCCCGTACCTGAGCGGCGCGTGAAGAGCTCCGCATGTTCAAAGGTAGGCGTCGCTACTTCCCGGTATCCGAACCTTTTGCAAACATCCGTTATCTTCCCCTCTATTAATCGCCTTTTTTTCATCTCCTCTGGGGAGAAGTCCCTTGTGCCACGAGGTCTCTGAATCACCTATTCACCACACTATTGTTTTTATGTTTCCACTGGTACGCTGTATTTTACGTATATTTTTAGAGTATATTCTACGTTAATACCCGACGTGCATTGTACTTGCGTAGTCCATGAACCCGTGCTTGCAGTATTTATCGTTTCGCCGGTTATATTCACTTCTTCTGTTTGATTGGATGTAGCATTGACGTCTAAGGGTGTTTCTGACTTGCCGGCAAGTGCCCCCGTGTTGTCATAGACATACAAGTCTATATTATTGACGTTACCAGTTTGCACTGGCAGGTCCTCTATACTGGACCTGAACGAGACATTCACCACAATAAATTCCACATGCGGATGCACGTTAAAACTTGCGTTGAAGGTCGGGTTCTGATTTGGAAGTGTAGAAGATGGCGGGGGTGCAGTGTTATTCGGTATTTGTGGTATCTGCGGGATGTTCGGCAGTGACGGTAAATTTGGAACTTGTGGGATTTGTGGATTATTTGGATTTGAATTCTGGTTCGGGGTTGGCGTTTCATTGGTAAGGATTCCAGAATAGATGCATGAATAGTTGACTGCCGCCCATGCGTTTGCTATATTACTAACGCCCAAGTCATCTATAACCCTCAACGTTACTTTATAAATTCCAGATTGAAAAATATTGGCTACCTTTCGTCCCTGCGCCTCCACAGTAAAACCGTTGGATGCATTAAAATCCCAGTCGTAGGATATGACCGTGCCATCCTCGTCATAGGAGTTTGTGCCGTCAAAACTTAGGTTTGCCCAAACTTCGTTCTTGATTTTGTCGTTCACACCAACCTCTGCGTCCGCATATTTATTTCCATCTATAATCGCTATTGGTTTTTTGTTTGGCCCATAAACAACTTTTATTGTTTTTGAAGCTTCATTAGAGGATTTCCCATCACTAACAGTAAGTCTAACTGTATAATCCCCAATTTTGTAATATGTGTGTGTGGCTAGGGGTGCGATCGCATTAATTATTACAGAGTTAGAACCCAAACCGTCTCCAAAATCCCAGGAGTACGTTATTGTATTATTATCCGCATCGTAAGAACCTGAGGCATTAAACTCTATGGCTGTATCTACTTTCACAACGTCTTCGAAAGTAAATATCGCGATTGGCTCATTGTTTGTCTTCTCCTCCACGCAACCAGAGAAAGAGACTAACATCAATATGATAACGATCGCTATGCTCCAAATCGTCGGGTACAGCTCGCCATTCTTTGAAGTATCCAATCGTTGTATATTGCTCGCTGTATCCTCCTCCAAAATCGTGTAATCTGTTCGCATTGTCATCAGTATATCCTTGTTCCTTAAAAGATTTATGTCGATGGCGATATAATTTATCTTCTCGTGATGGCGTCAGCTATTCGAACCACTCTGACCATTTCTTTCACGTCCCTTACCCTTACTATGTCCGCACCATTTGCGATGCTTATCGCCACGGTTGCTGCAGTCCCTTCCAATCTCTCCTCAACTGGTAGGTTTAGAACATTTCCAATAAACGATTTTCTTGACGTGCCTACCAATATCGGAAATCCAAGCTTCCTAAACTCTCTAAGATTTCCAATAATCTGAAGGCAGTGCTCCGTAGTTTTTCCGAAACCTACACCCGGGTCGATGATTATCTTATTCGTATCTATGCCTGCATTTTTTGCAATTTCTGTGCTCTTTTTCAACTCTTCGATGATGTCAGGGATTAACGAAGTGTATGTGGGATTCTGCTGCATAGTTTTGGGTGTGCCCTTCATATGCATGATAATTACCGGTACACCGTGCTTAGCAGCGATTTTCGCCATGTTTTTATCTCCCTTTAAACCGGTTATGTCGTTCACGATGTTTGCTCCAACCCGCAACGCCTCCTTCGCCACTTCGGATTTATAAGTATCCACTGATATCGGCACAGCAACCTCTTTAACCAGTCTTTCTATAACTGGTAATATCCTTTCTTTCTCTTCCTCGATTGTGACCGGCTCGGCACCGGGCCTGCTGGATTCCCCACCCACATCTATGATATCCGCCCCGTCCCCGACCATCTTTTTTGCAAGCTCGACAGCACTATCGATAGACGTTATGCCGTCCCCCGAGAAAGAATCGGGCGTTACGTTGAGTATGCCCATAATGTATGTTCTCGATCCCCATTTGAACGTGGTGTTCTTGCATCGAAGTTCGGTGTGGTGCATGCTTATCGCGGAACAAGCTTCATTTCAAGATATAAATTTTGCCAAACTAACAAGTATCTTTTTGTATGGGCTAGCACATGATGTTTCAGCGAGTGTATTAAACTGCACAACACGATATAGAATAAATTGAAGACTTAAACCAAAAAGGTGAGCGAATGATATATTTGGGACCTGCCGGAACGCCTACAAGCGCTAAAACAACAGAAGAAGGAATAATAGAGGTTGCAAGAATCGGCTTAAACGCGATGGAGCTGGAATTCGTCAGGGGCGTCAATATTAAGCTGGATAGGGCAAAAAAGATAGGTGAACTCGCAAAAGAAAAGAACGTAAAACTGTCCTGCCATGCGCCCTACTATATAAATCTAAATTCAAAGGATATTGAAAAGATAAAAGCAAGCCAAACTAGAATCAAACATACCCTAGACGCAGCTAACGCCGTGGGTGCATATGTGGTGGTTGTCCATGCTGGTTTTTACTCGGGCAAGAACAGCCAAGAAACAACCGAGGCGATAATAAAGAACCTTTCTCCGTGTGTCGAGCACATAGAAAAAACCGGCACGGATGTAAAAATCGGAATAGAAACCATGGGAAAGCATGCAACATTCGGGACTCAGGACGAGATACTACAGGTGTGCAACGCATACAAACAGGTGGTTCAGGTAGTAGACTTCTCGCACATCCATGCTAGGTACGGTGGCAGTTTAAAAACAGGAACGGATTTTGAAGAAGTGCTGTCAAAGTTTGAAAAAACAAACCCGAAATATCTGCACTCCCATTTTACAGGCATAAAATACGGAACAAAAGGCGAACTGCACCATTTAACGATTGAAAGCAAGGAGCCGGACTTTGAAGTATTGGCCCCGATTCTAAAAAAGAAAAAGTACGACATAACAATAATATCCGAAAGCCCGATCCTTGAGCAAGACTCGCTTGTGATGAAAAAGATCTTGGGAGCATAATATACAGACCATGATGGGATAGCAACAATTAAATTACCTAATGACAATCACTTTTAGATATTATGAAACAAATTATCATTAAGGAGCTTAGGAACATAGTCGGAGAAGACGATTTTTCTGTCAGCACAGCCAAACTATATGCCTATGCTTTTGACGCATCCATACACCGAAGCATGCCTGATGTTGTCGTCAGGCCGACAAACACGGACGAGGTTGTAAAAATAGTCAAACTGGCAAACAAACACAAGGTGCCTATTATTCCTAGAGGTGCGGGTACAGCCCTATGCGGCCACAGCGTACCCATAGACGGCGGCATAGTACTCGACATGCAGAAGATGAACAAAATCAAGGAAATAAAGGTAGGAGACTTATATTGTGTAGTAGAGCCAGGCATTATTTATGCAATACTCGGGGCGGAGCTTGCGAAATACGGTTTTTCATTTCCGCCCGAGCCGGGAAGCAGCGATGTGTGTACAGTCGGCGGCATGGTAGCTACGAACGCATCCGGCACCAGGGCGATAAAATATGGCGCTACACGGGATTATGTGATGGGGCTTGAGGTTGTATTGCCCAACGGAAATGTTATGAAGTGTGGAACAAGGACCTTAAAAAACGCAAGCGGTTATCAAATCGAGAGGCTAATCGTAGGAAGCGAGGGGACGCTCGGCATAGTCACCGAGATCACTCTCAGAGTTCAACCGCTCCCGCAACAAAGAGCAGTAGCAGTGGCGGCATTCTCTACTCTGGAGGGTGCGGGGCAGTGCGTATCAAATATAATTGCCAAGCCGATAACGCCGTCTGCCTTGGAGATAATGGATAAAGTATGTATCGAGGCAGTAAACCGGGCCATGAAGCTGAACCTTCCGGTATGCGAGGCGATACTGCTCATAGAGGTTGACGGGCATCCGCAAGTCGTAAAAGAGGACGTTGAGCGGATAAATAAAGTATGTATGGATTCAGGCGCAGTCTCGGTGGATTTCACGACCGAGAAGAAGAGGATGGAACAGTTATGGGCCGGAAGAAAAGGCGTGCTACCTTCATTGAGCAGGTACAGCGATAACTTCATCTCTGTATCGCTGGCAGATGACATGGCAGTGCCAATGTCGCAAGTGCCGAGCGCAATAGTGGCATATCAGAAAATTGCAAAAAATAACGGCATCGTAGTCGGGACCTACGGGCATGCGGGCGACGGCAACCTGCACACAAAGGTATTGATAGACCCATTGAAAAAAGAGCATTGGAAAAATGCGGAAAAAGCTGTAGGGGAGATATACAACATAACGCTTAAATTGGGCGGAACAGTGACAGGCGAGCATGGCGTTGCCATATCAAAAGCACCGTATATGCGGATAGAGAGAAGCAGTTCGATTGAGACTATGAAAAACATCAAGAAGGCGTTTGACCCGAACAACATTATGAATCCGCACAAGATGTTCCAGTGGGACCGCGGAATCATTACTCATCTTAGATACCCTGTTCGCGAGTAAAGGAGTGAAGGTTAGAACCCTGAGGATAAAAGTTAGAACCCGGAGGATAGAATCATGAAAACAAGTAAACTAAAACCATTGGAGAAGGAAATACTCACGTGCACAATGTGCGGTTTCTGCAAAGCGGTTTGCCCTGTCGGAGAGGAGATTTGTTGGGACTCTTCTACCGCGCGGGGGTTGGTAATACTTTCATACGGTCTGCTTGAAAATGAGATTGAAATAGACGACTCGGTCGTAGAATCTCTCGCTCAATGCACGTTGTGCAAACAATGTGAAGTAAAATGCCCGTCGAAGGTAAAAATCACTGAGATTATCGAGGCCACGCGCGAAGATATTGCAAATGCAGGCGCGTCCCTCAATGCCCATAAGAATCTATTAAAGAACATAACTGAGCACGGCAACCCGTTCGGCGAAAGCAAAAGTATGGTTGAACAATTGAAGCACAAAGACAAGGTGGGGAAGAAGGCGAAAGTGGCGTATTTTGTCGGGTGTTTTGCGGCGTATAAAGAGCAAAACATTGCAAATGCGACATTATCCATTCTTGACAAATTAAACGTAGATTATTCTATAGTTGACGGGAAATGCTGCGGCTGTCCGCTTCAGGCAATAGGTTATACCGGAAAAACATTTAAAGAAATTGCAGAATACAACATAAAAAAGATCGAAGAAACCGGTGCGGAAAAAGTGCTCTTCTCCTGCGCTGACGGATACAAAACGTTCCGCGTGGATTATCCCAAAGTAGAAAAGTTCGATCTCCAGCCTATGCACATAACCGAATTTTTGAGCGACATGAAGTTCGACCTCAGGGAACTGCCTAAGAAGGTTACCTATCACGATCCGTGCTATCTTGGGCGGCACCTCGGCGTTTATGACGCCCCGAGAAAACTTCTCCAGAGAATACCGAAAATAGAGTTTACAGAAATGAAGAGTACGAGAGAACAGGCAAAATGCTGCGGTGCAGGTGGGGGAGTGCTGTTCGCGTATCCGGAGCTGGCAAAGAAGCTGGCAAAGAAAAGAGTTGAAGCGGCATCTTTCGCTGACATCATGGTGACAGCGTGCCCGCTATGCGTGGATAACCTGAAAAAGGGAAGAGAGATAAGCAATTCAAAAATTGAGATTCTGGATATTGTTGAGCTGATAGACAGGTTGCTTTAGTAAAAATGTGGATGATACCCCGGTATAGCTATTTTATTATTTTTCCTTCAAGATACGCATAATTCGCCTTTATTATTTTAACATAAATTTCATTTCCGAGCGGCAGGTCTTTTTTAATCACTACAGGCAAATAGTTATCCGTTCTTCCGAGTACCGTGCCTTCTTTAATCTTTTCCGTCAGCAATATCTTTTTTTCTTCCCCTATGTGATTTTCGTTCAGTCTTTTACTGATTCTAAAACGAAGTGCGGTAAGTACAGCTGAACGGTTTTTCGAGCATATGCTGGGTACTCTTTTCAATTTGTACGCTTCTGTCTTTGGTCTCGGAGAGAACCTCTTGATATTTACGATATTCGGCTTTATTTCTTCTATCAGTTCATATGTCTGTTGAAAATCTTTTTCGCTTTCCCCGGGATAGCCGACTATTATGTCTGTGGATAAAGTCAGATCTGGAATATCATTTCTAAATCTCTTCACGACATAACGAAAATCGTCGATTGTATATTGTCTCTTCATTGCCTTTAACACGCGTTCGCTCCCGCTTTGCACAGGCACGTGCAGAAACTTAAACACCTTGTCGTCGCGGTAAACATCTATCAACTCGTCGATTATTGGTATAATTGAATTTGGATTGGCCATGCCTATCCGGATTTTGAAGTTTCCGCTTATGTTGCAAATTTCTTTAATGAGTTTTGGCAGATCTTCATCTATGTCTTTTCCATAGCATCCAGAGTCCTGAGACGCGAGTTGGATCTCCTTACGCCCTTGCGTCACTGCCTTTTTTACGCTGTTTACGATTTCTTCGATCGCCCTGCTCTTTAATCTGCCTCTCGCCAATTTTGTGACGCAGTAAGTGCATTTTCCATAACACCCGCTGGAGATCGGAATAGTCGCGATTACATCATTAATAGATTTTTGTTTTTTATTTACGGCAGTTGATGTCTGAATATTAATATTCAAATCCCGCGTGCCTCCAGGAAACTCGGCATTCTTTTTCCGCCTCTGCAATTTTTCTATATCTTTAACAAGTTCACCAATCGAGTTTATTTTTTCAGGCGGCAGCAAAAGTGCAGACCGATTGATTTTCAGCACCTTCTCGGGAAATGCGGATGCTATGCAGCCTGTTACTATCAGCGGCTTCTTACTTTTACTCAACTCTGTAATCCGCCTAATCATTTTATTTTCAGTGGATTCAATGACTACACACGTAGACAATACAAGAACGTCTGCGGTCTTGATATCATCGACATGCTGGTGTCCGCGATCTGCGATAAGTTCTCTCATGATATCAGACTCGCCGCGGTTGAGCGAGCACCCGTATGTCTCGAAGTATAATCTCATAGCAATTAACCATAGTATTCATGACATAAATAAAAATTTAGGCGCGGGAAATAAAATTTAATTTAAAAATCATGGGATTTAAAATTTGAAGTTGCATTATTACGGGGAGAAGGCATAGATTGTTATTTTACAGTCGAATCCTCTGTGAAATCGCAGGGAAAAGAGCATTCGTGTTAGTATATGATTACAAAGTTTTTAATAATATTATTTCCATGTAGCAGATGGATGGCAATTTCTAAAAAAATTTCTGCAGTCAGCATCGTCCTTTCGTTAGTTATATCCTTCACCGTATTTTCAGTCATGTTTGTAAATTTGGGGCACGATAATGCCGCGGCCCAGCAAACACCCTCGGATTTCTCAGACCGAGGCGCGTTAAAAAAACAGGTATTGTCAGACGCACTTGTCAAGCTCCTCAAAGACACCAAAAACAGCTCCGAGCCCAACCTGGAGGTTATAATACAGTTTAAGGATACAGTCACCACAGAGGATATACAAAAACTCGATGACTTGGGATTCAAGGTGCTCAGGCAATACAAGATATTGCCTGCAGTTTATGCTATAGGCAAAAAGGAAGCAGTTAATGTACTATGCGACGATAGCAGAATAAAATACGTCCAGCCAAACGAAAAACTCACTTATTTTATGGATCAAAGCACAACCACCATAAGCGCGACAAAGGCGTGGGATAGAAAGATTCTCGACAAAAACGGCGGGATAGTCGGCAATATAGACGGCTCTGGTGTTACCGCTGTCATTTTGGACACCGGAACGGATGCCGGTCATCCTGATCTAGATTACGGCAAAAAGGTGATAAAGAACCTTAAATCCGACGGCATAGGCCCATGGATCGAGATGGAAAACAGCGACACGTCAGGCGGCCACGGCACCCACGTTACAGGAACTGTCGGCGGCAACGGCGATGCGTCCGCAGGCATCAGAAAAGGAGTTGCGCCGGGTGCAAACCTCATCGGCCTGAGCGTAGGCGAGGGTATGGCAATATTCAACGCCCTTGGCGGCTTGGAATGGGTATACGAGCACAGCAAACCAAACGAGAATATTTACAATATCCGCGTAGTCAGCAACAGCTGGGGCGGAGCGGGCGCCAAATACGACCCTAACAATGTGATCTCGCAGGCTGCTGAGAAATTACTTTACGAGAATAATGTGATATGCGTCTTTGCCGCAGGAAACTCTGGTGGCTCGGGTTTGGACATACAGACAAGCGCGTATTCGAATACCCCGGCAGTCATATGCGTTGCCGCTGCAAGCAGGGACGGCAATGGAATAGCCAGTTTCAGTTCAAAAGGCTTGATTGCAGACAATAGCACATACCCCGATGTGGCCGCACCCGGAGTGGATATCTGGTCTACGGCTGCCAGAAGAACGATTTTAAGCGCCACGGGAAGAAATGACGACCCATATTATTTTATGATAAGTGGCACGTCCATGGCTACGCCGCACGTAAGCGGAGCGGTCGCACTGCTGTTTCAGGCCGCGCCGAGTTTAAGAGTGAGCGAGCGCCGCGACGACGGACCGAACAGCACTGCCTGGTGGGATAATCCAAACACAAGAATCCACGAAGCCGAATGGATACTGAAAGCCACTGCCGATTATATACGTGGCAGCGGCGTACCTTCGAACGGAACAAAAGGAATGGACGGATTGAAGACTGACTATTCGCAGGGCTACGGCCTGATTAATGTTGACAAAGCAATTGCATTGGCACTTACGTTGACAGAACTTAGAAAAACAAACCCGAATGCAAGCGTATCGGATGCGCTTACAGTATACAACAAAACATTGAAATCCAGCATAGTGACAAAATATACGAATACGATAACTACAGGATGGAGCGGAGAATACACATCGCTTACGGACAAGGGATTGACTGTCAGCACTTTATCAAACCAAAAAAGAAACGTATTTATGCCTTCCAACGTCAGCAAGATATTGATAGACATTGCGTATCAAACGTTAAACAAACAGGACATGTCCGCAGTGACCTTGGGCGCGGAATTTGACTCTAATGCAGACGGCACCGCGGAATGGACATCGGGCATTTATCCTAGTCTTGATGGTTACAAACACTACGAAGTGGATGTAGGCACTGGCACTTACAGTTCAAATAAAAATTCTAGTTGGATTTTTAAAGTGATAGGAAAGTTTATCGGCGATCCGACTGAACCTGGGAATGGCGGGTATTACGATCTAAGAGCGCACTATACGTTCAAGCTTACACTGGTGTACCCTGATACAAGTAAGTTTGGAAATTTTGTAAACGTCTCGGACTGGCATACAACGTTTGCGAGGTTCGAATTCGGCTTGCCGAATATCGTAGCCATATCCAATGCAAGCGGTTCCGGCAACATCTCGATAAGCATGTCACAATACTATTATGATATGAGCGAGGCGGTGATGCCTGCTGCCGTTGTAGAAGTAAAGAAAGAGCAGCCGATTCAGTTTATGGATATGTTGCTGCCGCTCATTGTTCTAGCCGCCATGCTTGCGGCGCTATTCTATTATAAACACAAGCGAAAAAAGAAGGGCAGAAAACGGTGAAAAATTCCGTGAGTGTCGAGACAAGGAACATTTAGTCACGCGGCAGGTAGTGCAAACATTCTTAACTTGACAATCATAAAATTTCGAGACTGTCAGGATATGCAGGTGTCTTGTTATGCGGGCAGATTGCACGAATGGTCTTAACTCTACAATCGCAAAATTCCAAGGGAAAAATTTATCAATGGTAATGTGGATATTGAATGTGATATTATGGCAACAGAAGAATTAACAAAATTGGATTTAAGATTAATAGAATACATCAAGAAAGGGGATTTTGAAACCAAGAAGTGGTCTACGCCAGAGGCGGCTAGAAAACTGGGCGTAAAAAACGCGGACATCTACAAATCGCTTCACAGCATTGCAAAGAACGCAAAGGACCGAATATACATCCACTATAAAGACGGCGGGATAAGGATATCTGCCGAGTGAATACGTCTTGAAATCATAAAGATCATCAACACCCATATCATTTTTCGCCTAAACATTATAATATAATTATATAATTTCATAAGGAAATCGATTATTAGAATAATTAGAGCCGCTTGAAAGCAAATCAATTTTAACGACTCCAACGTCTTAAATTTTAAATAGAAAGAGACTACATCAGTGTTTTACAACAGCGGGGTAGGGTAGTTAGGAAACATAGACGACTTCCAGTCGTCTTGGTGGTTTTCTAGCGAAAACCGCTCCCGACGGGCTCATATATATAATAAAGTATAACCAGAGGACTAAGTAGTAAAGTTCGCAAGAACAAAACCAATCTAAAAATTAAAATTTATCAGAAAATCGCGATAATGCAACAGCGGGGTAGGGTAGTTAGGAAATCCCGACGGGCTCATAACCCGTAGATCAATGGTTCAAATCCATTCCCCGCTATCCCGTTTCTTGTGGCATGAGAAAATTTTTTGGCTAACATGATATACCCAATATGCGAAAAGGATTCGAATCATTCTTAACTAACAGATCTCACTCAATATATATCGCCGGCTTTCTCGGCGCCGCAAAATTCATTTTTCCTTTCGGATCGTAAACATCCTTATCGTCGCACGAATAGATATTTACTACTGACTTGAATTCGTCCTCCAGGAATTTTTTATTCTCGGCAAGATACTCTTTTTCGTTTATTCTGTATCCTGCTTTTTCCAGATCGATGGCCCCCATCGTTTTGAAATCTTTTACCAGTTTTTGAGCGTATTTTGGAACATCTTTCCCATATTTCTTCATGTCAATTTCTTTTCCAATATCTTTCATCAAAACGTTCATTTCTAGTTTTTTGGCTTTAGCCAGTTTTAGCGCAATTTTATAAACCGTTTCTTTCCAGGACGGGGCGGTGTATAAAACAATTTTCTTTGGCTGAATGTTCGTTACCTTTAGGATTTCGGACACGTCCTTTATGACAGTTTCAAGATACTCTTCGGAAAACTCGACTGCGGGGTCGATTTTCTCTTTATCCGCCGCAGGGTATTTTGCAGCTGAAATAAACCCATGGCCTCTGATGGTTTCCCACAATTCCTCCGCGATGTGCGGGCAGAATGGTGCCATTAATCTAAGCCAGATGTCGATAGTTTCCCTTGCGACCTTCTTGTTGGCGCCACCCCTCTTCAGATACCACTTTAAGGCGGAGTATATCTCAAAGAATATTTCGCTCGCCGCGATTCTTAGGTTGTAATTGTTCATGGCTTCCAGGATTTTCTCGATTTTTCTGTTTATCACAGACTCTAACCATTTGTCTATCGGTTTTTCCATGCTTTCCTTGATTTCGAGAAGCTGGTTTATCATTCCCCATGTTTTTTCCATCCTCTGCTTGTAATTAAGGACAGCATCCGTATTCCATTCAATATCAGCATCCGTAGAGCCGATATGGGAATAGTATAGCCGCATGCCGTCTACTGAATATTTTTTTGTAGCGTTCGGGATAGGCTCCGCCCCGCCCTTGGATTTTGAAATCTTGCCCTTGCTTTGGGTAACCCACCAGTGTACGAATATCCCTTTGGGCCAGAATTTTCTATCCAAAACCGCTATGTGGTTCATCAAAAAGACCGGGAAATGTACTGTTTTATGCTCTTTGCCGCCCAGGTTTATGTCCAATGGATACCAGTAATTAAACTCGTCCCTGATGTTCTCTATCACTTCTTTTGAAACCTTCAAACATGGAATCTCTTTTTTAACGCCGGCAAACACGAAATCGAAAAACTCTTCAGACAAATCGTTTTGGCTGATTTTTCCGGCGTTTATGTATTTTGAGATAATATAGTACATAGGATAAAGCGTAGAATCTGAGATAGGTTCAACAGTCCAATTCTTTTTAAACGGAAATTCCGTACCGAGCCAGTCGCCCTGCCTTATGCACGCCCTGTCGTTGAACCAATCGATTACCCTCGGCATCTCTACGGCGTATTCCTTCGGCACGATATTCATGGCGGTTATGTGCTCTTTCGCGCTCTGTTTTACTGTTTCATCGCTGTATTTTATAAACCACTGGTCAGGTATTTTTTTGATTAGTACCGGAGTACCGCACCTACATATTACTTCCTCTGAGAATTCAAAGAATACGTCCGCCTCGCCCTTCTCGATCAACTCTTTTTGAAGGGCTTCTTTCGCCTCCGAAACCCTCATCCCCGCGAATTTTCCGCAATTCTTCTTTAATCTGCCAGTATGGAATTCTTTTTTGTAAACTATCTGCGTCGCTTCATCCAGTTTCTTCCTGTCATCTATATTTTCGACTCCGAACTGTTTACATATTTCTATCGCAGGATATTCAGAGACCTCGAAATGCGAGACATTTTGTGCAGTGAACGAGTGTGTCTCGTCAGGGTTTATTGCCCTGCCTATCGGGGGGCGTGTTTCCTCGGGTTCTTCGGTTGTAATCATTGAAATGGGTTTTATCCTTTTGACATCAATAGTCAAGCCGTATTTTTTTATATCTTCATCTTTAAAGGAATCCAAAGCTGCCCAGTCATAGGGGGCGTGGGCTGGCACTGACATTACTACGCCGGTAGCTATATTCGGGTCGACAAATTTTGATGGAAGTATGATTACCTCCTTGTTGGTGTACGGTATTTTGCACATTTGCCCGATAAGTTCCTTTCCGCTAATCTTGCCAATCAATTTTATTTCTTTTTGGAGTTCGACTTTTTTATAGGATTCCGCGCTTACTATCCACGTTTTGTTTTCGTATTTTATACGACAATAATCCACGTCCGGATTTAACCACAAATTTGTAACGCCAAATATGGTTTCAGGCCTTAATGTGGATGCAGGTAAAACGCTTCCATCCTTCAGCGTGAAATAAAGAATTGTAAACTCCAATATCTCAGCAGTACCGCCCTTTGAGATATCTGTTTCAGACGCATCCACTGCCACCGGCCCGCAACTCGGACAGAATGGGGCGAAGTGGGGTTTCTGCGTCAATAGCCCAAGGTCGTGAAGTTTTTTAAACTGCCACTGAATAAATTTCTTATATCCTGGAGATATGGTATTTATCATTCTGCGATAATCTATAGAAAATCCAAACTTCTTCCAGTATTCTTCTATATATATTTTAGAAAAATAATCAATGACGCCTTCAGGCGTGGATAGTTTTACAAGGTCGCTCTCCGAAACGCCCTGGTGTTTTAATGTTTCTATGGTTTCAGGATCTTTCCTTGCAATCCTTTTTGCCAAACTCACGGAAGGCAAACCGGATGCGTGAAAACCCGCTGGAAATAGGACATTATAACCGCACATCCTCTTGTAACGCGCGATAACGTCAGTATAAGTAAAACCCCTCATGTGCCCGACATGGAGGAAGCCCGATACGCCTGGATATGCAAATATGATGAAGAACTTGTCCCTGCCTTTTATCGGATCGCTGTCGAAGAGTTTGGCATCTTCCCATTTCTTCTGCCATTTTTCTTCGATTTTTGTATGGTCGTACTCATTCATGGTGCTGAAATAGGAGAAATAGAATATGTAGTTTGTCCTTGTAAAATTTAGCGCTGGTTAATGAAGTATACTAAAAGTTTGTTAAAAAAAAATAAAAAAAGAGAAAGGTTACACCTTCCTCAGCATACCCAATACGGGTTCGTATAGAATGCCTTTGTCAAGCATTGTATCTATCAAAGTGCCAATCGTTTTTTCGTCTATCTTTTTCTTTTTCAGCTCATCGATAACTGCGGTTGACGGTGCGCCCTTTCCTTTGCGATCCTTGGATTCTATTATGCGAAAAACTACATCACTGTATTTCTTTATGAGCTCGTTTTCCTTATCTGTCATTTTGTCGCTCTCACCATCATCCTCTATAACGTCGGGTTCGAGTTTTTCGATTTCTAGGGGCGTTTCCTCCTCCTCATGCGCAGTCTCTTTTTGCGTTTTCTCGACTTTCTCGGTTTTCTTGGTTTTTTTAGTTTCCGGTGTGGGAGTAATGTCATCTGTTTTTCCGCCTGGTAAAAGATATGCAAGGGAGTTGGCTAACATATCATTGTAATTTGCTATATCGATCTTACCATACCGCTCCAAGGCGGTAATCGCACCCTCTGCCACGCTTCTTCTGAAACCCAATGATGTGATTTCCTCGACGCTTGGTTTTGCCATTTTTCGCGTCTCTTCTATGGCATTTATCCTCTCTTTTGTAGACTTGCACGCTTCCAATAACCAATAATCCCTCACGTCTAGACCTACCTCCTTTATGCTCTCCGGCCTGACGGATATATACTTCACGTTTGTGCGATCCTCGGGCGTATACGATTTGACTTTTCCGATAACTGCAACTGTTGTCGGGACATTCTTTATTTTAGAGAACATCTGTGTTGCCTCCGGCTGATATTGTCCGGCGGAGATATAGAAAACGCCGCTTGGATCTGAAACCCTTGCCTTCCAGAACGGCTCGGTTTCCGTGCCGGTATTTTCCAATTCGGTGAGAGTGCCGACAATGAAGATCCTGTTTACCTTAGCTCCGAGTGGAGTTAGTATATACGACGGGGCTCGTTCTTCACCGCTCGAAATTTCATGAACTGAATCGTTCAGCTCGCCCGCGAGGATCCTCCATGCTACTTCTCTTGGTATTGCCATTTACAACACCCCCTCTAAATTTTCTGCTAACTTCAACGCCTCTTTTTGAACATCCACCTTAAGGATGTTTGCCTTTTTTCCTATGAGCATCAAACCAAAATCATCGCTCATCACATTACCATGTACTTCTATCGGTTTGGTTACGAGAATATCCCTTAACATATCTTGGACGACTTCCGCGCTCATTTTTTCTTTTGCTATGTTTTTACAGTTCTCTAATGTCTTTCCCAACATCTCCTCTGTAATCTCCTTTCCGAGTATCACAGATAATGCTCCAGTGCCGTCATCGAGTGTTGCTTTAATTCTTAAGTCTGGAATACCTTCTTGAGTACCATGAATCGCACAGGCGCCTTTTTGAAGCACCCTGTCACATTCCGGGCACCTGAATATTAATCCGCTGCCACTCTTGACATCTAATATTACGCCGCGGACCAGTATGCCCGCCGCACCGCCAATGCCCGAAAGTTCTTCTATTGTGATCGGCTTGTCTTTCAGAAGATCGTCTAATTTCGGTATTGTGCCCGAATCTACTTTCTCCACCTTGGCATTGCCGTCGAAGTTGAATTGCGGGATGCCTTTCCAGCTTTTTGTGTAGCCGCCGGCAATGTCAATAACTTCTCCGAGAGATAATTCAAAATCGTGCCAGCAGGAGAACGAGATCTTTCCGGTTTCATCGCCTATTACTCCGGAAAAAACATTCTTTTCCACATCTTTTACTTTGACAGCCTTCTTTTCTACGGAAAGAACACGTCCAGTCACGGATATATTGTTCATGCCTGCCCTAAGTTCCTTGATTTTTAGCTTGATCGCTTGCGAGGTTTTCGGTATATATGCAGGTAAAGCGTCCTTTGACTCTTTTGTTATCCTCGTTCTTGTTCCGAAGTTTATCTGCGGAGTGCCCTGCCAGTCCTTTGTGTACGCGCCGTAGATTTTGACAACGTCTCCTTTTTCGAACACGAACTCTTCCCACGCAGTAAACGGCAGCGTCCTGGTCTGGTCTCCGACAATTCCGTAATGTATCTTTTTTGTTTTGCCATCTACGACAACCTCTTTTGGATTTACTGAGACTACCCTACACAAAAGGTCTACGTTGTTTTCGCTCGGTTTCAATTCAGTCAATGTTTTCTGCACGCCTGCGCTGATTTGGGCCAGGTCTCCCCCATATTTCTTCACTATGCTTCTCTTCGCTTCAGAGAGCGGTACCATATACGTCTCTACGTATTTTTTTAGTTCTTTCTCTATTTCTTTTTCCGTCTTCTTATTTTCCAGCACCCGTACTATTTCTGTAACATGGGGTGCGTATTGTAGTTCTTCCATATGAGAACCTCCATGATAACAATCTCTCGAAGAGTATATATTGTTTTAGATGGGGTGGGTGAAAGTACTAACTCTTTTGTTAGAAATTAAGCGTTCACGAACAATTGTCCGAAAAAGGTTAAATATACCATGCTAAATATATATGACAATATATAATTTTATTCCGAGTGGGTTGAGATCGTGCAAAAATTCAGATTGTGTAGGAATAATAGTGTATTGCTAGTTTACTGTATCCTCGCTGTTATGGTGTTGTCTGTTTTTACGACGGCTATAACAACATCAACCATCAATGAAAGTAATAATATCGAAAACACATTTTATAGCGGCACCAAAAGCAAGGATGCAAGTTCAGATAACACAAAGATATTGTTTGTGTTCGATGACAATGGAACAGTTTGGGTTGATTGGTATCTGACAATTGTGAAGGATGCCACAACTGTAGGTAATGTATTGAATAGAACAGATGTAGAGGGTGATATTTATTTTGTCTGGGATCCGAACCAAGATTATATACTGAGTGTGCTCAACGGGACACCGAATACAGCTCTAATCGAAGGCAAAGGCAACGGTCCAGCTTACAGTGGGGGGAACTACCCGCAGATATTTAACAACGACACTAAACAATTTGAGCACTATAATTTCGACTTGAAGAATTATTCTGCAGTAGTGTGGTTTACTGGTTACGACTCAAAATTTCTTGACGGAGAAACACTTACTTCTACGGATATATCCAATCTTGGGCAATATTTGGATCACGGCGGCAAATTATGGCTGTGCAGCCCTGAGCTGATAGCGGACTTATATGGTGTGCAAACCGGCGACGACAGATACACTTTCCTGACGTTCTCCCCAACAGATTTTCTTGCTAAATACGGACTAATCTACGGAGCTTATCAGGATTTTGGCACACCAAACACGCTCGTTGGTACGGAAAAAGGATTGACGAGCGGGCTGTTGTACCAAACCGCTGCACAAATTATAGGCAGTGCTGATTTAAGGGTGTATGGTGATCACATAGTGCCATATACTGATGGTGCAACGGAAGTATTCAACAGCACAGCATCCCAGACACAGGTATCTTTAGGTTGGACCGCTAGCCTCCCATATATAGACGCAACACAATGGAATAATCGAAATCCTTTGGATTCCAGCGTATCGCCGTACAAAATGGTATTTTTCTCGTTTGAATTTACTACAATTTCGACAGAAAACGAACTCGTAAATCTTATGGATCAGGTATTAAGATACCTGATAAATATCCCTCCAAGAGTTACTGTTATTGCTCCCACCGAAGGTCAAACAATATCTGGTACTTTCAACGTCAACGGCACATCCTCGGATACTGACGGAACCGTGAAGCGAGTGAGAATAATATTGGATGGCACGGTTATTCTGACAAACATAACTACAAGCCTTGCATCTTGGTCATACTCGTTTGATACAACAGATTTAGCCAACAGTGGCCATCAGATTATGGTGGTTGCATGGGATGGTGCGGATAATTCAAATGTTTCTATCGTGAACTTTACAGTTAACAACGCCGGCGGCAACAACCCGCCCGCAGTTAACATTTCCTCGCCTGCAGAAAACGCTCTAGTATCCGGAACTGTCGCAATTTCTGGCACGGCATCGGATCCTGACGGAAACAGCCAGTTGCAGAATGTTCAGATAAAGGTCGATTCTAATAACTGGGTAAACGCGACAGGCACAACATCCTGGTCTTATAACCTAGATACTACAACATACACGGATAACGTACACACGATATCTGCAAGAGCATTTGATGGCAGTGCATATTCTCCGATAGTCTCCCGGAATATAAGCATAAACAATACTGTAGTAAACAATGTGCCCATCGTAATTATAACCTATCCAGACGAGGACGCTATTTTAAGCGGTGTGGTAACAATTTCAGGAACGGCGGCTGATCCCGACGGGAACTTTGAACTACAGGGCGTTCAAATAAAGATTGATTCAGGCAATTGGACAAACGCAACAGGTAAAGTACCCTGGTCGTATAGTCTAAATACCACTGGCTATGCAAACGGTGTGCACATGATATCCGCAAGAGTATCTGACGGCAGTACATATTCTTCAATAGTTTCCAGGAACGTAACTATACATGGTATAAACAATCCGCCCACAGCACGCATTGTTTATTTCCCGCAAAATGTAGCTGTCGGCGTGTTGGTAACATTGGACGGTGCAAACAGCACAGATCCTGAAGGTTACTTGGTCACTTACGCCTGGACCATAGATTCACAACCGAGCGGCTCGTCGGTTTCCTTGTCGAATTCCACGGCAAACAAGCCGACATTTACGCCATCACACGAAGGAATCTACAAGATAAAATTAGTTGTAAATGACGGCACGCAGGATTCTGTACCTGTCTCTGTGAACATTATTGTAACTGCTATAATAAAGCCGGATATTGTAGTATCTAACATTACCTTCAAAAAAGACAACACAGCGGTTACTTCCGCCAGCGTGAATGATGCTATCACTATATCCGCAAGCATAAAAAATATTGGCAATGCAAATGCTTCCGGCGTCAAGATATTGTTTTTTAACGGAAATCCGTCCCTTAACGGCACACAGGTCGGTGCAGAACAAAGCATTCCGAGCCTGCCTGTAAACGGTTCATATGAGGTTTCTGTAATTTATAACTTTATGACGGCTAGTAATCTCACAGTGTTTGTAGTCGCAGACAAAGATAATAATATCTCAGAACTGAGGGAAGATAATAACGAGCTGTCCCAAACCATAGGGGTATCGACATTACCGGATGCCAAGTTACCAAACCTCAAGATAAACGCAAGTGATATTTCATTCACGACAGAGAGCGGGGATCCACTCGGATTCGTTGCAGAGGGAGACAAAATAAAAATTACTGTCAAAGTGTACAACACGAAAGACGAGGATTTTGAAGGGAATGTAAGCGTGAAATTCTATGCGGGACCAGTATCTTCCAGCAATCTAATAACGAGTTACGATGGGATATCTACAATCTCCAAGAACTCATATCGAATAGTGTCATATATATGGAATTCTAAACAAGGTGCACCGGTAGAATTATATGTTGTTGTAGATAGCGGCGCAGACGAATTTAATCTTACAGACAACGTCGCCCATAAATCTATATTTATACTTGAAAAAAGCATGGTGCGCGGTGATGGAGACACCAGTGCAACTCCAGGTTTCGAGATTGCAGCATTGCTATTGGCAATTGGAATTTTTGTTCTTATGCCTAGAAGACACAAACGAGAGTAGTTTACTAAACTATCGGGAGTTTACAGCAGTTCAATCGGATGTTTCACAGGCACATCTAGCACTTTTGAGAGTTGCATTTTAAGCTGGGGCGAGAGTGTAACTACCATGTCCGGCCCAATGCCCGCGATCGTCCTTTTCAGGACTTTTACAACATCTTCCACCATCTTCCAGTTTGTTATCGGCAAAAGACCGAACTCGTCTCCGAATACCCTGTCCTCCAGACCCAGGTTTGCAACTGTGGCACCCATCTTTCGCAATAGGCTAGCGGTAGCGTCTGCAACGCTTAACCTGTTCTTCAAAGCACCAGACGAGATCACTACAATGTTTTTATTCAATTTTTTATTTTGATCGAGCGCTTCCCCGCCCATTTTGCAGATGTAGGAGACAATGCTCTCGACTTTATTATTGTCAAATTTAGCATCGCCGAACAACTCTTTGTATCCTTTCGTAAGCATCCACACAGAAACGCCGTCGAGAGTGACGATGGTGTCGTATTTTCCTTCCAGTTGTTCCAAATTTTTAGATGCGACTAGTTTTGCAGTTTCAAAATCGCCAGCAATCATAAAGAATGCGCCCGACGAGCATATCGTTTTTGGGATGTGGACCTGAATGTCAACTGACGACAGCACGTTTATCGCCTTTTGTGCTATGTGTGGATAGACATACGCGCTTGTTTCGTCTATGAATAACAATACGTTTGCTTTTGGGTTTGTTGCAGCGGGTATGTTAAAGCGGGGTTCCGGGAGTTTTTCGAGCGATTTAGGTAAGACAGTATGCCATACGTTGTTCTTGGGTATATCGTTCAGAATTACGTTCGCCCATAATTTTTTTTCGTCAGTGTCACCACTGGCGTTGTAGATTAATTTCACAAGTTCTTTTTTATCTAGCAGTTCGAAACAGTCCCGCCTAGATGCCAAAATGATTTTGGTTCCGGGCGTCCCGGTCGGGCAAGTCGGTGTACAGGTGTCGCAGTTTTGACAGAGATATATGAGCTCCGCAAATTTTTTGGAAAGAGGAAATTGACTTTTTTCTACGGCATAGCTTAAAATTATCCTTCCTCTGCACAATTTCGTTTCTTCGTTGCTTCCCCGAAACGTTGGGCAAGTGTGCCTGCACGCCCCGCATCGCACGCACTTTACTATGTCATCCTCAACAGATTTCAGATTCTTCAGCATCAGTATCTCCTCCCATAGAATATCTTGCCTGGATTCAGTATATCATTCGGATCCCATGCCTTTTTGAGCGACATCATCGCCTTCTTGAACTCCGGGCTGACTTCCAAGTCTAAAAACGGCGCTTTCTCCGTGCCGATGCCGTGTTCGCCGGATAGCGTGCCACCGAGTTTTATAGCCAACTCAAAGAATTCCCTGATCGCTTTTTTGGCTCTCGCCATCTCTTCCTTGTTCCTCTCGTCACTGAGAATAGACGGATGAAGATTTCCATCTCCGGCATGCCCATAATTTGCACCCCGCAGTCCGTATTTTTTCCAAATCTTTTCACATCCAACTGCAGCCTCTGCAACTTTTGACCTCGGCACTACGATATCTTCCTGTAACAGAGAAGGGTTGAGCCGGGTTATTGCGGCTAGTGCAGACCTGCGCCCTGCCCACAACTCTTCCCGCTCTACTTCATTGTTGGCTTTTTTAATTTCGATCGCACCAGTTTCCTTGCAGATGCGGATTATCTCATTCATTTCCCTAATGGCGGCTTCCTTGTAGCCGTCCGTTTCTATTAAAAGCATGGCTGCCGCCGTTCTATTCAGGCCTAGATGTTTAAAATCCTCGATAGTATTTATCGTAGCATTATCCAAAAACTCCAGTGTTGACGGTATAACTCCCGCGGCGATTATATTCGATACGGTCTGGCCTGCATCCTTTATCTCCTTGAACATGGCCATCATAGTCTCTTTATGTTCGCGGATCGGAAGCAGTTTAACCGTTATCTCGGTTACAATTCCAAGCGTCCCCTCGGAGCCGACAAATAGTTTTGTAAAGTCGTATCCAGTGACCGCCTTAACTGTTCTGGCGCCTGTCCTGACGATATCGCCGTTTGGCATTACAACTTCCAAGGCGATGACGTAATCCCGCGTAACGCCGTATTTCAGGCCGCGAAGGCCTCCCGCGCACTCCGCAATATTTCCACCCATACTGCATTGATTCTTGGAGGCTGGATCGGGCGGGTAGAAGAGTCCGACCTTTCCTACAGTCGTGTCCAAATCCAGATTAATAACGCCAGGTTGCACAACCGCGAGCATATTTTCTTTGTCTATCTCCAGAATCTTGTTCATTCTGGTAAGCGACATTATAATACCACCTTTGACGGGAACGGAGCCGCCGGAAAGCCCTGTACCGCATCCGCGAGGCGTGACAGGTATGCGGTGTTTATTTGCCAACTTCATAATTTTTGATACATGCTGGGTGGTTGCAGGTTTAACAACTACATCCGGCATATGATGCTTCAGCGTAGCGTCGTATGAATAGCAAACAAGTTCCTCTTTCGAAATTATAACATTCTTCTTTCCGACAATCTTTTCCAATTCAGAAATAATCTTTTTATTAATCATAGAGCTCACCAAATTGAATGTTTGCCTTTAGAAGCGAAATGTGTATATTAAGATTATGATTCACAACTGTCAGTACTGGAATATTGTGCACTATTAAACTCGTTCTAAATGAAAATTCTCTCTATGCCTGTCGAAACGCCATCTGCTACAATCGTGGGTTCTCTATCGCGTCCTTCATCCGTGCGACGCCCTCCCGCAGCGTTTCTTTCGATCCTGCAAAACTTATGCGGATGTACTCTTCAGTCTCGTCAGGTCTTCGCTCGCCGAAATGCTGTCTCGAAAGAACCCCCATTCCTCTTTTGTTCTTCTTGTCATAGGTCAGGAGATATTTTCTCAATGCTTCCGAATTCTTCAGGCCGAGATTTTTGCACACTTTTGTGACGTTAACAAAACTGTAGAATGATCCTTTCGGTTTTTTGCATTTGATATCCTTGATCTTGTTCAAGCCGTCAACTACAATGTCCCTTTTCTCTTCGAGCGCTTTGCAGTCGCTCATCGCTTCGGTTTGATCTTCTCCGAGACAAGCAAGGGCTGCCATCTGGCAAGGCAGTGGTAGGCATGCCCAATAGTTAATCGCGATGTTTACGGCATAGTAATTCCATTCCTTGTTCTTGGTGCAGCCGAAGCCGACACGCATGCCCGTCATGGCGTATGTCTTGGAAAAGCCGTCCAGGATGATTGTCCGCTCAGCCATGTCCGGAAGGGACGCAATGCTCGGGGCGATCGGAAATTTATTTCCCTTAAATTCTACAGTGTCAAACCCCTTGCCGTATACTATCCGGGAGTATATCTCATCAGAAAGAACGTATAGGTCGTTTTTGCGCACGATTTCTGCAATTTCTTTTATATCTTCCTTATTAAGTACACCGCCAGTGGGATTTTGGGGCGAGTTGAGAACAAGCAGTTTTGTCTTGGGTGTTACCAATTTTTTTAGAACATTCACGTCAAAAGTAAAATCTTTCTCTTCAAGGATTGGCACTTTGACTACTTTTCCACCCATCAAGTTTACCATAGACTCATAAACAGGATAACCGGGGGACGGGACAATAACCTCATCTCCGTGGTCAACATAACTCATTATTGTCTGGCATATAACCGTTTTTCCACCCGGGGTTAATGTAACATCCTCAGCAGAATAATCGACCCCCCTGGTGACAGACACATACTTTGCGATTTCTTCCCTAAGTTTTTGAAATCCCTTAGACGCACCATAATGCGTTTCATGTCTGTCAAGCGACTCTTTGATTGCCTTTGTAGCAGGCGACGGAATGTTGCCATTCGGCTCGCCAAGCGTAAGTCTAGTTATATTCCAACCTTCATTTTCGAGTTTTGCTATCTCTGAGCTAACTACAAATCCAGTTTCTGTTCCTATTCTCTTAATAAGCGACGAAAGAGGTTTCATGTTATTCACCTATCTTATTGTTATTTGTCTTTACAACCAAAAATTTAGTGGATCTCGTAAATTCGGGATTGAGGGATAGTTTACTTGAAATATTTAAATACTTTCCCTCTTATCTTCTGGTAAATTTTTGAGTAAGGAATGATGAATTATGTTCAAAAACAAAGACAAACTCCTAGACGTGCCAGTTGATAATCCGCGCAAAAAAATGCTATCCATACTCGAAGCCGCGGTATCCGCTGTTGACCCATTTCAATCTGTTGTTCGAAACGTCAATCTACAAAATTCCCACGAGGAATTTTGTACGAACGTACGGAATACTACAAAATTCCTAAGTAAGAATTTTGTACGTTCGTACAAACTTTGCCAAAGCAAAGTTTGTAGATCCAGCGGGAATTCCGTAGTATTAGAAAAAGGAGTGCTTATAGTATCTGGACAAAGATATGTGTTGAAGGAGTACGGCAATATCTACGTGGTCGGAATGGGCAAAGCGGCTATACCAATGACCAAGGCAGTTGTAGATGTGCTGGGTGAGAAAGTTCGTGGAATCGTCAATGCCCTGGAAGGAGGACAAATCGGGGGCGTAAAACTGAACAAGGCGGGGCATCCAATACCTACTGAAGAAGGTTGCAAAGGTTCAGAACAGATATTTGAGCTTGTTAAACGTGCTAAAGAGAAGGATATTGTATTGTGTCTTATATCTGGAGGCGGCTCTGCCATGATGCCGCTTCCTGAGGACGGAATCACGCTGAAAGATAAAATGGCAGTTACAAAACTTCTGTTGGAGTGCGGGGCAAATATACGGGAGATCAACGCGGTCCGCAAGCACATATCTAAGATAAAAGGCGGCAAACTGGCAGTAGAAGCGTATCCTGCCACGCTGGTGAGTCTGATAGTTTCGGATGTTATTGGCGACCCGTTGGATTCCATCGCATCCGGACCGACATCCCCCGACTCAACGACCTTTGCAGACGTTCGTGCCATAATAAAAAAATATGGCTTGTGGGAGAAGTTGCCACAGAGCGTATCGAGACACATAAAAGACGGTAGAAATGAAACGCCCAAGGAAGGCGATAAAGCGTTTGGAAAAGTGAGAAACATTATTATCGGATCCAACAAAGTGGCTGTAAACGCTGCTTCCAAGAAGGCTAAGGCGTTGGGCTACAATACACTAGTGTTAACCACGTTCATGGAAGGTGAGGCGCGGGAAGTCGGCATAGGGTTGACATCCATCGCCAGAGAGATTATAAAATACGATGAACCCGTAGCTAAACCTGCCGCGGTAATACTCGGCGGCGAGGCAACAGTTACGCTTATCGGCAAAGGGCACGGTGGAAGAAACCAGGAACTTTGCTTGAGTGCGCTTAGAAAGTTGCCGCCGAAGACCACAATAGCGTCCATAGGCACTGATGGCATAGATGGCAACTCGGATGCTGCGGGAGCTATCATAGACCAGGAAACACTCGATGCATCGAGGAATAAAAATTTGGACATAGAGGATTATCTAAAAAACAACGATTCGAATGCATTTTTCAAAGAGGTGGGCGGATTGCTTATAACCGGCCCCACTGGAACTAACGTAGCTGACGTTATGGTTGTGTTAATTGAGAAATAGGTGAGCGACATGGAGAAAAACATCAGGAAGATCTCTCTAGAAATCGACGAACACGAACTCAAAAACAATTTGGAGAAATATAGAAAATTAGCGATAGACATGGGGGCTACTGACGCGGTGATTGTATCCGCAAAGGATATCCCTGTCGACGAAAGGGTCGTGCTCAAATGCGAGATTCCAAGATGCTTTGGGTATGGCACCGGTGCCAACTGCCCGCCGAACACATTGACGCCGCAGGAGACTCGAGAGTACATAGCGAAATATAGATACGCAATATTTTTTAAAAAAGAGGTCCAACCTGAAGTTATTGCTCGTGATAAAACTACAATAAAAGAAAGGGTTGAAGCATACCAGCTTGTATTTGAAATCGTCAATAGTGTAGAATCTAATGCTTTCTACGATGGGTACTATCTCGCATTTGGACTTGCCGCGGGTTCATGCAAGCATACTTATTGCGGTCTCGAAAAAGATTGCCTGGCGCTCAAAGACGGCAAATGCCGCCACTCGTTAAAATCCAGGCCATCCATGGAAGCTGTCGGCATAGACGCATATAAACTGGCTACAAAGGTCGGCTGGGACATTTATCCGATAGGCAGCGACGCCAAACCCAACGACATCCCGAAGGGAAGTTTAACAGGAATAGTCCTAGTGTGCTGAGAATTCCTCGAACTCTACAAAAATACTTTTATCTGTCTGTTCTATTCCCCTTTCATGCCTCCCAAAATTGCGAAGTCAACTTTTGTAGATAAAAACGCAGTCATCGTCGGGGACGTTACTATTAAGGAAGATTGCGGGGTATGGCCGCACGCAATAATCCGGGGAGATTTAAATTACATAACAATCGACGACGGCTCTAACATCCAGGATAACGTCGTGGTGCACGTCAGTGCCAAAAATCCTACGATAATCGGCAAGAACGTTTCTATAGGGCACGGTGCTGTAATCCACGGTGCAAAGATTGCAGACAACTGCCTCATAGGAATGAACGCTACGGTTCTGGACGGCTGCGAAATCGGAGAAGGCTCACTGATAGGAGCGAACGCTCTTGTTCTGGAGGGCAGCAAGATACCCCCAAAAAGTTTGGTGCTGGGCGTACCCGGCAAGGTAATCAAACAAAGTGATGACTTACTCAGCAGAATTCATGGAAACGCGGAAACATACCGCAGACTTGCAAAAGAGCATAAGGAGAAAAAACATCAGGTCTATCAGAACGCATAAATTTATCTTAATTAACCTAACAAAATAGTATGGGTATCCGATCCTTAAATCGATTTACATTATGCATGGTGTGAAAATATGAACAAAAGGGAGAAATTAATCAAAGACGCTGGTGCGGAAATTGGCGATATTGTCGAGTTAAACAAGGACGGGGTACCCTGTAAGGGAAGACTGATGCCGCACCACGAGTTTAGCGCAGAAGACATCATTACGATAAAAAGGAATGACGGATATAATATCGGCGTAGCAGTAACCGAGAAATCTACTCTAAAAGTTATACAAAAAAAGGAGGATCGCATTGTGAAGCACGAGACTAGCAGCACATCTCCAAACAAACCTACGGTGTCTATAATCGGAACTGGTGGAACCATAGCAAGTTATGTTGATTATAGGACAGGGGCAGTCCATCCAGCCAAGACTTCAGACGAAATAGTAGCATCTGTACCCGAGTTAAAGGACATATGCAATGTACGGGGAAGTGTGCTTTTTAGTATAATGAGTGAGGATATGCAGCCTGCATACTGGCAGAAGATAGCAAGAGAAGTTAAAAAGGAGCTGGACAGCGGCGCATCCGGTGTGGTAATCACACACGGTACGGACACAATGGGTTACACTGCCGCGGTACTTTCATTTATGCTGAGAAATTTAACTGGTCCTGTGGTATTAACCGGCTCTCAAAGATCAAGCGACAGGCCATCATCTGATGCGAACATTAATCTTTTATCGGCCGTAAGGGTAGCAACATCGGATATTGGCGAGGTTGTCGTAGTGATGCACGGAGAAACCTCGGACAACTATGGTTTGATACATAGGGGCACGAAGGTAAGGAAGATGCATACGAGCAGGAGGGACGCATTCCAGTCTATTAACACATTGCCAATAGGAAAGGTGGAAGACGGAAAAATTAAGTTTTTACAAGAACATCGGAAGAAGAGCAATGGGGTTACAGAGATTCATGATACTTTAAATGAGAATGTATGTCTGATACATACATACCCCGGCATGGACGTACAGTTGTTCGAGTATACAATGAAAAAACATGATGGTATTGTTATCGCAGGAACTGGTCTGGGGCATACTCCAACAAAATTCATAGAAAGTATAAAAAATGCAGTGAAAGCCGGCAAAATCGTTGTAATGACATCCCAATGCCTATTCGGCAGGACAAACATGAATGTATATTCTACCGGAAGGGACTTACTTAAGGCCGGTGTTATATCTGGGGAGGATACTCTCCCAGAGACAGCATATGTGAAATTGATGTGGGCACTCGGCCAAACAAAGGAGCACAGTGAAATAATAAAATTGATGAGAACAAATGTAGCTGGAGAGATCGGGGAAAGAACTACGGTGGATGCTTTTTATCATCCTAAGGTTTGAACGGGATATATTTTCTCATTATTATTTCATAAAAATAATTTTTATTTTTGAAAATACCAGCTTTATATGCGCATCTATTAATATTCAAAAATTTAACGGATTAATACATACAATCAAATAATTTTTTATTTACCAATTTCTATAAATATCTGGATTTGGTTATTTTATCAAAAATTTTTATTTTAATCATAGAATCATATAAAAATTCATCAAAAAATATGAAAAATAAGAATACTGGTAATTATTATAATTTTATTAATATATTACTTTCTCTCCAACATTAACTCGTCGATATGCAATATGCCAGAATCCCTATCGTACTTCTTATTCCACTTCTTCAACACCACTCTTTTTTTGAAGTTGGGACCATCCAAGACCATTGTTTCCATCTCGCCGCCTTCGCCTGCAATGTTTATTTTGTACTTTCGCTGGAATTCAAGCAATTCGTTTAACGCTTTGTGATCGATTTCTCTCCCAAGCCAGCTCTCGTCTAAGTGCTGGGCAAAGACACCTACTATGATTATCCGAAACCCCGTATCAATCATCTCTCTTACCAGCATCTCCTGATTTTTTCTCCAAAGCGGTGCGAATGATTTGATCCCCAGATCGTGGCATATTCTGTCTACTCTGGTCTTCTGGTAATCCGACATTATCGCGCCCGAGACTACACCATCTACATCCGTATCTTTCAATATCTTTTTCAAATCTTCAAGTTCTGTCTCTTTTTCACCGCTGGTTTCCTTTGTTTTTATAGGTATTTCCAAGGCATCCGCAATTGTGCTGGCAAATCGAATGTTGGGGGTGTGGAACATATATGAATCCTCTCTCTGCGGAAGCATGGTAACTAAGCTGTCTATGTCCCAGCCATATTGCTGCATAATGTAAAGTGCATACGTAGAATCTTTGCCGCCGGAGAATAATACGCAGACGCGCATGTTAAGTCAAACTCACGTTTTTAGAATTAAACATTGGCTTGTCAGGGGTGTTGAACCAATTTCGGCTTCCTAATCGACGGTCAGAGTTTTACTGAGGTTCCTGGGTTGATCTGGATTTATTCCCTTCGCAACGCTCCAATAATATGAAATCAACTGGAGCGGGATCACATTTAGGATTGGTGCAAGCATGGTGCTCGATGTTGGCACCATAATATAGTCGTGGGAGTGTTTTCTAAGTGCTGAGGACTCTTCGGCAATCGTTATTACACGGCCGTTTCTGCATGACACCTCGTTCATGTGTGAAATTATCATATTTGTATCTTCTGGTGTGGTTACATATATAACAGGGTAACCTTCATCAATAATTGACAGCGGGCCATGTTTAAATTCAGAGCTGTACATACCTTCACAGTGCCCGTAGGTTATCTCCTTAATCTTCAGAGCACCCTCCAAAGCGATTCCGTGGCACACACCGTACCCCAGGCAGTAGCTGTCATTATGTCTAGCCAAATCGCTCGCTATGGTTTTGCACTGTAGCTCCGTAGTTCTAATTGTGTTGTCTAGGATTTGCGGAAGTTTTCTTAATTCGCTCATCAGATATTCGTATCTTCTCGTTCCAACTGTTCCTTTCTCTCCGCCGAGTTTTAGTGCCAGATAATACAGAGATACTACCTGGTTCATAAATGTTTTAGTTGCTGGAACGCTGACTTCCAGGTCACATGCTAATGGAAGGTAAACATCACTATTGAGCATTAATGTAGAACCGAGTACATTTATCATACCAAGTATAGTGCCCCTTTCTATTTTCTTACAATAATTTACTACATTTATGACATCCTTTGTTTCCCCGCTCTGGGATACGCAAACGATAACGCTTTCGTCGGTTAGTGCGTTGCCATATAAGTCAATAAACTGTCCGGCAATTACTGGTATGGCCGGCATGTGCGCAAGTTTATTAAAATAGTATGCACCAGTCACGCATGCATTATAACTCGAACCGCTCCCCATAAGATACATATTATGTCTTCCACTCTTTCCGTTCAATCTTTCAAAGAATTTTTCCACGAATTGAGACTCCTCTAGGACTTTTAGAAGCATATCCACTCTGGATGGTTGCTCGTGTATCTCCTTTAACATGAAATGCGGGTATCCTTCTTTTGTTGCGGATTCTATGTCAAATTGGCTTTTTACCGGTTTTCTGCTTATCAACGAGCCGTCTGCAAGATTGTAAATATTGTACTTGTTCCAAGTAAATTCTACAAATTCATTATCGTTTAAGGTTACTATCATCCTGGTCAGGGGCAGTATGGATGGCAGGTCGGATGAGCAGCATATGAAATCTTTACCAACGCCGAGGTACAAACTGCTGCCTTTTTTCACAGTGTGCATAGTGTTGTCGTAGATAGTTGTAACAACATATGCATAATCTCCATGCAGTTCTTTTGCCGACAGCATGATAGCTTTCTTCATATCTCTGGTATCATTATAGCACTTCTCTATTGCATGGACAAGAACCTCTCCGTCATTCCAGCTTCTTATGGTGTGCCCCTCTGCCATATATTTTTCTCGCAACTGTGCGGTGTTCACTATATTGCCATTTGTGCACCCAACGATATTTGTATCACAGCCGAAGAACGGTTGGGCATTGAGCTTGGAAGGTCTTCCAAAGGTAGCCCAGCGAAGTTGAATCATCCCTCTGATGCCCTTCATTTTAGCGAAATTGTATTTTTTGGAAACATCATCTATCGTGCCAGTATCCTTTCTCAGATCTATCTTGTCATCTTCGATATCGACGCCTTCGACAGCGGCGCAGCCAACCGAGTCATACCCTCGATACGTAAGTCGCTTGCCAGCATCAATCAAAATTCGACCCAAGTCTTGTCTCTGGCTTTTAAACACTATGCCAAATATCCCACACATAGTCAGTCCTCTATACAAAAAAGAGCTATATATAAAATTTGGTAAGGTTTTTTACTAAATTACATTTTTACTACTACCAGCGTTTCCGTGCTTTTTATCCCCTCAATCCTGCGGACTTCCCTCACTACGGTTCCGAGTGCTTCCGTAATTTTATTGCCTTCTATCTTAGCCACAATATCGTATGGGCCCGTAACTATCGAGGCATCGACAACACCAGGTTTTTTTATAAGCTCTCCATATACTTTTTCTAGAGTACCTGGAAGCGTATTAATCAATACATAGACCATTTCCATAGTACCAACTACTTTGAAGCCTCTTCTACGGTTATAGCATTACTGGGGCATTCGCCCACACAGGAACCACAATCCGTACATTCACCAGGGTTCACTACCGCAAAATCATCCACAGTAATTGCACCAACCGGACATACTTCGACACACAGTCCGCACGCAGTGCACTCATCGATGTTTACCTTTGCGACCATAATCTCCCTTCTTGGGGGTAGCCCCAAATTAATAAATAATACTTTCGACGTTATCGCCTGGCTTGTAGTTGGATATGTGATACTGAACACACTTAATTTTCTAGCCACTTCCTCACAGATTCCACATTACAAAGAGTGCATTCATTAGGCCAATAACTATTGTAATGGCTACTGTAATCGGCAAATGCTTTTTCATTATAACGCTTTCTAACTCAGATTTTTCATTAATCGTGACAACAGCATTGTTTATTTTTGAAGGAGTGATAGCACTCGCAACCCCGCCCCCATTAGCATGCGCCGCGTACATGGTCATAAACTGGTCGTCGGTTAATCCAATCTTACCCGCGATATTTTTCTGTATCGGGTAAAACATAACATTTGAACTTGCCTCGCTTCCTCCGACCACAGCCCCGAATAAACCGAGCCACGCAGCTACGTATATAAAAGTGCCGCCGAAAATTCCTGCGAGGGTTGAAGCCACGGCTACGTTCATGTTGAAACAGTTGTAAATATCCTTGGCATCCACGGCCATGTTTGCAGACTTAGTTACTACCGTGCCCCCAACCAACGGGCACGCGCTCCAAGCCATGATGTACGCGATCGCGAAGAAGAGCGAATAAGCAAGGAAGGGCTGAAGTATCCTTTTTGACCAAAGGATCGTGGTCTTTTTGATCGCCCCCCTGTTGAACTTCATGATTGGAATCGAGATGAATGTGGCGAGGAATATCCACGTATATATTTGCGTGAATACATCAAAGTCCACAGCTGTGCCGTAAATTGAGAACGCTGGACCATCTATATCTTTTAAGAAAGATGATATTTGCGGGACGCTGATGATGAGGGCGAATGTTATAAGAATTATCCACGGAGAAAGCGCTCTCAAAAGGTCGTTCCAATTCATCTTTTCAACAGTCTTCTCCCCCCTCTTCCTACAGAAGATATAAAACAGTATCATCGTAAACCCGCCAGTGAGCACGCCGACAATGAGTATCGGTACACCGATAACAACGAATACTATTGAGTATATTCCAATTGAAAGCCCTGAAATAACTGCGGAAAACCAGCCTTTTTTTACCGAATCTTTGCCGCCAACCATATACAGCATCGCAAACGAGATGAGCGTGGCTATAACGGGCAGGTAGAGGCAAATTTTGTATGCAAATAATTTAGGGTCAAAACCAAAAAGGCCCGCCGGTAAAATGACTGGTATGGAAAGCAGGGCAAAGGAAGTTGTAGCGTTATATCCGAGCACCGAAATGGAGACTGCGGCCGCCGCCCCAAAACCAAGGGCCATGAGAAACGGAGGGAACAGCGACGGTGTGACTACGCCAAGTGACGTAACAAGCGTGCCAAATCCTATGCCGATGAATATCGCCTGCTCTTCTTTTGTTTTCGCAATTCTTTTTACAGCGCTTGAGATCACGGCCAGGGCGCCCGCCTCTTTCATGAGGAATATCATGAGTATCGTTCCAAGCACCGAGATGGTTATGCCGAAGGATTTTATGATCCCATATATGGATGCGCCCAATGCGACTTCAATCGCTGTGTGGAAGTATATAATTACGAGTGCGATGGCCGTTAGCCAACCCACAACCGCCATTGTCGCACCGGACTGCTTTAGGAATATTATGCCTATAAAAACAAGAATTAAAGGAAAAACCGCCAGGGTAAACGTCCTGGAAGTTGGATTTATTATGAGTATAGTGGCGAGTCCAATGAGGGCTAGAAGTAAAATGCTCCCCTTATCTAATTTTAAGTTCATATTATCCCCCCCCGTCTATCTATAACTCTTTTCGCCTTTATGCTGTCCTTGGGAATCTCTCCCGGCTTTAAAATTTTTACATCCGGCGTGAGAAGCAGCATGGATTGCAGATCCCCTTTCAATTTTTGTTCAAGCTCTTTCTCCTCAGTTTCGTTTAACTTTCCCTTAGCCTCAACTTCCACACCTAAATGGTCCATGTCTCCTTTTTTCGTCAATACTATCCTGTAATTCAAGCCTACCTTTTCATTTTTCATAAGCACCGCCTCTATCTGGCCGGGGAAAATATTAGTGCCGCTTATTATCAGCATATCGTCAGTTCTTCCTCTTATCTGTGCATGTTTTATGTGAGTCCGGCCGCACTCGCATTTTTTAACATCATATAGAAAACTTATGTCGTGCGTCCTAAATCGAAGCAGAGGCATGCCCTCCTTAGTTAAAGTCGTAAGCACAAGTTCGCCCTCCTCCTCTAGATCTACGGGCTCGGACGTTTTAGGATCGAGGCATTCAACAAGGAAATGATCCTCCCAAAGATGCAGGCCGTCGTGAATGTGGCAGTCCGTGGAAACGCCAGGTCCGCACATTTCCGTCAGTCCGTAAATGTCGTAAACTTCCATATCCCAAAGGTTTGCAAGCTTTTTCTTCAAGTCAGCCGTGAACATTTCCGAGCCGAAAATTCCCTTTCTAACTTTCAACTCTTTTGCAGGGTCTATGCCCATGCTAAGTGCCACTTGCCCCAGATGTGCCGCATAGGAAACAACTCCGGAAATAAACGTTGTGCCGTAGTACTTCATTAATTGGATCTGCCTTTCACTCTGGCCTGCGCCGCTCGGTATCACGAATGCCCCGACTTTTTTTGCACCGTAGTGGAACCCAAACGCCCCCGTAAAAGTTCCATAAGGTATCGGGTTCTGGAAAATGTCCTTTTTTGTAAGTCCGGCCATAACAAGGCATCTCGCCATCACTTCTTCCCACACATCCAAATCATGTTTTGTGTATGCTATTGTTATTGGAGTACCAGTCGTACCCGAAGATGCATGGAGTTCTACACAATCATCCAATTTTACTGCCAGCATTCCAAACGGCATATTGTTTCGCAGGTCGTCTTTTGTAGTAAACGGTAATTTTTTAATATCTTCCAACTTTTTTATGTCTGTTGGTTTTATGCCTGCTCTTTTCATCGACTCTCTATAGAATTTTACATTATACGCCAGTTTCACCACCGCCTTCAAATTTTTAAGCCTTAAGCGGTCCAGTTCTTTTCTGTTAAGCGTCTCAATCTTTCTGTTGAAATACATTTCATATCACTTTTTTCTCTTGTCGATAATCCTCTTCGCTTTGCCATCGGACCTCGGGAGCGTTCCGGGCTGAACTAGTTCTACGGTCGTGTGAATACTGAGTATGCTCAAAAGGTCCCTCTCCACTTTTTCTACCAATTTTTTCAAGTCGAAGTATTTATTAGCAGCAATATCCGGTGCTATCTCTACCTGAACATGGAGTTTATCGAGTTTGTCATGAGTAACGATTATCTGATATTGATCTCCGAGTTCGGGAGTCTGCATCAATACATGCTCGATCTGGCTCGGGAACACATTTACGCCGCCGATTATCAGCATATCGTCGCTTCTGCCTTTAATTCTCATTATTCTGGGATGGCATCTTCCGCACCCGCACTCTTCCCAAACAACCCTCGATAGGTCCCTTGTCCTGTATCTCAATATCGGCATTGCCTCTCTTGTAAGCATTGTTACAACGAGTTCTCCTTCTTTCCCAGGCTCTAGGACTTCGCCTGTGTCCGGGTTTATGGTTTCAAGGTAGAATTGATCTCCCCACGCATGTAATCCGTTCTGTTCCTGACATTCTGCGGCCACGCCAGGACCGTAGAGTTCCGACATGCCATAACAGTCAATCGCTTTTAGTCCAAAGGTATCCTGAATCTTTGTCCTTGCCTCCTCGCTCCACGGCTCGGCTCCAAACAAGCCAGCCTTGACTTTAAAATCCTCTTTGGGGTTGTACCCTTCTACTCTTGCGGCCTCACAAAGATAAACAGCATACGATGGCGTACATGCTATCGCAGTTGTGCCAAAGTCTTTCATAAGCGTCAGCTGTCTTTTTGTGTTGCCTGCTGCGGCAGGTACGACCATTGCGCCGATTCTTTCTGCACCGTAATGAAAGCCCAGTCCGCCAGTAAATAATCCGTAACCATACATGTTTTGGACAATATCCTTATTCGTCACACCTGCACAATCATAAAGCCTTGCCATTAAATCTGTCCATGTATCAACATCCTTTTGCGTATAGTAAACAACCTTGGATTTGCCAGTTGTACCAGATGATGCATGGATTCTCACAACCTTATCACGGGATACTGCCATCAGGCCAAATGGATAATTGGCCGCAAAGTCGTCCTTAGTTGTAAACGGGATTTTAGCAAAGTCTTCAATTTTCTTGACATCCTCTGGTTTAACGTTTGCCTCATTGAACTTTTTCATGATGTCTGGCACATTTTTGTACGCATATGGTATTATCTTTTTCAGCCTCTGCCACTGAAGTTTTTTTATCTCTTCCGTCTTCAACATTTGATTCTTTTTATCGAACAAGAACATCACCTTTTTTGCAGTTATTACGCTTTCAATATATAAAATAATAGTATAGTTTTTTCTAGAAAAACCCCTCAAGATAAAATAATTTCTGCAAAGTTTACCATAACATTATTATATTGTATAACCCATCATTTCCCATCTTTGATACACAGTTCAATTGCGTATACGGAGCAAGTATGGAAAAACGCGTAAATCTAATGGGAAAAAAAGTCGTGGATTCTGGTGGGGTCGAGGTAGGGAAAATACTTGACGTAAAGGTTTTACCTACTGTGAAAAAAGAGATTGGAATCGTTGTCGATCCAGGATTCTTTAGAAAAGGACTTCCCCTCAGCGGAGAATTCATAGATAGGATTACAGACGATGTTATCTATCTAAATATTATACCATCGATAAGATTAAGTGGAATGAGAGTGGTGAATGCATTCGGAAGAGATATCGGAAAAGTAAAAAACATAAATAGGATAGGAAAAACCAACAACATAGAATCCATAGTTGTAGGAAGTGCTCCCACGGACCTCATTATTCCAGTGGCTGATATAGACATCGTCAATAGCGATACAATCATACTAAAGGGCGCTGCGGGTGCAGGTGCACCGACTGCACAACCTCTTAAAAGGGCGCTAGAGACTTTAGGAGATAAAAAAGAAGCAACTACTCCTGCACCACTGAGGGCTGCTGGTGTCCCAACAAAGGAAAGGATAGTAACGCCTCCAAAGCCCGTACAAGCAGCTAAACAACCCAATATGGGCGAGGATGAATATTCGCCGTATGACGTAGGTACAGATGAGGCATTCACCAGCGTTCATCCCGAGGAAAGATATTCGGAAACGGCAGGCGTTCCAGGGCTCGGTATGGTGAGCATCGGTCACTGTCCAAAATGCAACGGTTATTTAAATCTAAGAGTAAGTAGGACTTGCCCCAATTGTGGATACGTTGTGCCGAAGACATAAATATTTTTTGAAAGTTAGAGAACTTGGTGAGTGATGAGTATGTTGAATACAGAAAGTGTAAAAAGAGTTGATGTCAAAAACATGATGGGAATAGCGTCGGGTTATGCCGAACAGATAGACGAATGCATAAAACTTGCGGGAAGCCTAAATATCAAGAAATTCAAACCAAAAAACATAGTCGTAGCCGGTATGGGAGGCTCCGCAATAGGCGGAGACATATTGGCTGCGTGGCTTCCTACAAAGTCAGATATTTCTGTGTATGTTAACAGGGAATACAACCTACCAAAGTTTGTGGACAAGAACACTTTGTTCTTCGCAGTTAGTTATTCTGGTAACACCGAAGAGACATTGAGTGCCACAAAAGAGGCGAAAAAGATGGGCGCAAAGATAATCGGCATCGCCTCCGGCGGCGGGTTGATAGATTTCTGCAAAAAATCGAAATTGCCATACGTCCAAATAAAAAGCGGCATACCACCGCGCTCAGCCATAGTATATCTCTTCTTCCCAATGCTTGTGATTTTGGAGAAGATGGGGTTAATAAGTGCTAAACGCGATATTGCGGACGCAAGGAAGCTTTTAGCACAACTATCTAACGAACTCTCACCGATAACCGGCGTTGATAGGAATATCGCAAAGAAAATAGCAATCGACATCAAGGATACCATACCAATAGTTTATGGCTGGATGCATTATTCTGCAATCTCAAAGAGATGGAGAACGCAGCTCAACGAGAACAGCAAGATAATCGCTAGAGACGATAATTTCCCTGAAATGAACCACAACGACACTGTAGGATGGTCGGGCGACTATGACACCAAGAGATTCAGCGTCATATTGCTCAGGGACGCCAAAGAACCGGAGAGAATAAGGACAAGAATAGAATTGACCAAGAAACTGGTGCTGAACAATGCCAAAGTCGTAGTAGAAATTTGGCCAAAGGGAGAAACAACTCTGGGCAGAATGTTCTACTCGATGTACATAGGCGACCTGGTGAGCATATATCTCGCAGTGTTGAGAGGGATTGACCCGATGCCTGTTGATGTGATAACAAAACTGAAGAATGAATTGCAGGAAGTTAAAAAATAGAAGTTTGCTGAAATTTAATCGAATTTACACAGAAACATCCTTTGGCACTGGCACTCTTTCTTTTGATTACACACAATTTATTATGGTATATATTAAAAGAACCTAAAACATAGGCGACGCGTATGTTAAAATGCGACAAATGCAACAACATTGCAGTAATATCCGTTCGCTACAGCGGCGCCCATCTTTGTAAAAAGCATTTTAACGATTTTTTTGAACGCAGGGTGAAAAAGGAAATAAGACAGCAGTGCGACCTGAAGAAAGGCTCCAAGATCGCAGTTGCCCTTTCTGGCGGTAAAGACAGCACGGTCGCCATGCATATGGTTCACAAAATATTTCGCGAGAGGAAGGACATCTCGATAGAGGCGATACTTGTAGATGAGGGCATCGCAACCTACAGGCCATACAGCATCAAAATTGCCAAGAAAAACTGCAAGAGTCTCGACATACCTCTACACATAGTTCGCTTCTCAGATTACATCGGAAAAACAATGGACGAGATAGTAGAACATGGGAAGGACATATTCCCATGCACATATTGTGGCGTTTTCAGGAGATCCTGCCTGAACAAAAAAGCAAAGGAAATCGGCACAAGTGTTCTTGCCACTGGACACAACCTCGACGACACCTCACAATCCATAATGATGAATTTATTCAAGGGAGATGTAGAAAAACTTGCAAGGCTCGGGCCGCACAATAAAATCCAGAAAGGGCTTGTCCCGAGAATAGAGCCTCTCAGAATAATTCCGGAAGTTGAAACCTATCTGTATGCGCTCTTAAATAAAATAGAAATTCACGGGCACGAGCACTGCCCTTATACGGCTAAAGCACAGAGAAATGAATACCGAAAAATACTCTACGACTTGGAAAAAACAACACCGGGGACAAGGCATGCAATTGTGAGCTGTTACGACCAACTTCGCGATATACTCCAGAAAAAATATCAACCAGCAAGACTAAAAACATGTAAGAGATGCGGGGAACCCACATTACAAACGTATTGTAAAACTTGCATACTTAAAAAAGAGTGGGGGATGTAATTTAAAATTTTTGTTGGATTCTGTACTATCTTAAAACATTCTCATCAAATCTAAAACCGCAGTTTATTCCATCAATATCCGACGGCCTCGCGGGAAACACTTTACATGGTTTAAATCTGTGTTTATAAATCACACACCTATCTTTAAAGTAGAATAGGCATCTAACCGGTAATTTGCAGCAGGCGCCGCAACGTTTGCACTCACCTTTTTTGCTATTTTGGATATTCTTATTCGTATATGCACAATATACTCTTTTCAATTTTCCCAAAGTATATCCCCATGCAAAGTGTATGACAAAATTTGTATATGAATATTTTGAATTGTAAATTTTGAATTGTAAAGTAATATAATCTTCAATTTAAAAATTCGATTTTTCAAAAGTCTTTATATATCATCATAATATATGTCTCCGCATTTACCAGAATATCTAAGGTGAATCAATCATATGGCTAAACAGATAGCAGAGGAGCTTGCAAAGAAGCAGAAAGAGATCTCAGTCGCAGAGTTCTTTGAAAAAAACAAACACATCCTTGGATTCGACAGCCCTACTAGGGCAGTGCTTACTACCGTGAAGGAGGGACTGGACAACGCTATCGATGCCTGCGAAGATGCGAATATACTTCCCGACATTTATATTGAATTGCGCAAGAACGAAAAAGTGAAGGACGAATACGTATACATAATAGAAGACAACGGTCCAGGAATAGTTAAAAAACAAATATCTCTCGTATTCGGAAGGCTTCTTTACGGCTCACGTTTTCACGCTATCAGGCAATCGAGAGGCCAGCAGGGGATAGGCATATCTGCAGTTGTCATGTATGGGCAGTTAACTACCGGAAGGCCGACCAGGATCGTATCGAAAATAGGGAAGGATGAACCTGCTTATCAGATCGATTTAATCCTAGATACAAAAAAGAACATGCCCGAAGTTCTGAGAGAGGACGTTATTCTGTGGGAAAAAGAGCACGGTACACGGGTAGAAATTCCGTTTCGCGGTAGATATATCCGGGAAAAGAAACAATCGGTATTCGAGTATCTAAAAGCCACTTCTATTGTAAATCCACACTCTAGAATAACATTTGTAGAGTCGGATGGTACAAAAACAATATTCGACAGGGTAACGGATAAAATGCCGAAGCCCGCCGTAGAGATTAAGCCGCACCCAGATGGTACTGAACTTGGCACGATATTGAAAATGGCGAAAGAAACCGAAGCCACAAAAATGACGTCCTTTTTGACAAACGAATTTTCAAGAGTCAGTCTCAACACTGCAAAAGAGATCTGCAACAAGGCAAATATCGACGAATCTAAAAAACCGCGGGAACTTGGCCTAGAAGAAGCGGTTAATATTTTAAATGCGTTCAAGGAAGTTAAAATAATGTCACCGCCAACAGACTGCCTTTCTCCCATAGGAGAGACACTAATCAAAAAAGGACTGAAAAAGGAGACAAAGTGCGATTTCATAATAACATATACGCGGCCTCCAGCAGTATATTCGGGCAATCCGTTCCAAGTAGAGGCCGGATTGATGTACGGGGGAGATTCACCTAAGGAGGAAAGTGCGGAGATTTTGAGGTTTGCAAACAGAGTGCCGCTGCTTTATCAGCAGGGCGGTTGTGCGATAACACATGCAGTAGAACAAATCGACTGGCGCAGATACGGACTCGAGCAAAAGGGCGGAAGAGGCATTCCAACAGGGCCAGTAAAGATATTGGCCCATATAGCATCTACAAAAGTGCCTTTCACATCCGAATCAAAAGAAGCGGTTGCAGATATACCCGTAATAGTGGACGAAGTCGAAAAAGCGATTAGGGAATGCGCTCGCAAGATGCATGCGCACATCAGAAAGAAAGAAAGGCTCGATAAACTGAAAGAAAAGGAGATGCTAATTCAGAAAATACTCCCCCAAATCGCCGAAAAATCCGCAAAAATATTGAACAAACCAGTACTTTCCGTTGAGCGCATAGTGGCGAAGATAATGGACAGCATGATTATAACAGAAGGCATTCAATACGACAATGAGAAAAGAATCCATAAAGTCGCACTTGAAATAACTAATTATACAAACACTGGAAAGAATTTTGACATTTATGCCATCATACCTTCGGATGCAATACTCCAAAATGTATCTCCAAAACCTGGAAGCGTAGAAAATCACACTATAATATGGAACATAAAGAAAATCGCCTCGCTGGAGAAAAGAGAGTGCAAATTCGAACTTGTTGGTTTGGACAAAGAGGATTACGAAGAAAGCGAGTTGTATGTGAAAAACATAGACCCCGAAATCGTTCACGGTGCTGAACCGTGGGATCCGGAAGCTTACGAAGAGAAGCGAAAATTAAAAATCGAAGAGAAGGCTGAAGAGGAAGAAAAGGAAGAGAAGCTGGAAGAAGAGACTGGGGAATTGGAGAAGTTTTGCAAACGCAATAATAGCGATTAAAGATATATCGTGCTCATCTTCTATTCTAATATATTTACAATACATGGTAGCGATAAAATGAACTATGATGTCGTGGTAGTAGGTGCCGGCCCAATCGGCGGTTTTGTTTCTAAAAGGATCTCGGAGAAAGGATACAGTGTAGCAATTATCGAGGAACATCAAACCATTGGGAAACCCGTTCAATGCGCTGGGCTTGTGTCCCCAAGGACTATTGAAATTGCCAACATTAAAAATAGGAACGTTGTTTTGAACAGTATACGCGGTGCTAATATCTATACTCCTAGTGGACATAAAATATCGTTTGAGGCCAGGGAGGACCAGGGCATCGTCATAGATAGAACCGCTTTTGATAGGGAGATTGTAGATGGCGCTGTAAAGGCAGGTGTGGACATCCTTTCATCATCTAAGGCAATAGACGCTAAAAAAACAGATGATGGAATAGCAGTAAAAATTCGTCAAGGGAACAACACTATTAATGTCAATTGCCACATTTTAATTGGTGCAGATGGCGTGCAAAACCACGTCGCCAGATGGTTTAAGCTATCTACCGCTAAAGAAATTCTCTCCGGCTTCGGCGCAGAAATTACAAATCTGGAATTAAACAAAAATTTTGTCAATGTCTTCATAGGGCGAGAAGTTGCCCCTGGATTTTTTTCGTGGCTAATTCCTATAAATGAAAACACCGCAAGGGTCGGCCTTTGCGTTTCCAGTGCAAAACACCCAGCAAAATATTATTTTGAAGCTCTATTCAAAAATCCGGTGTGGAAAGATTTGTTGAAAAATGGTAAAATAACCGAATACATCGCAGGAGGCATTCCGCTTGGAATACCAAAAAAAACCTATGCCGATAACGTAATGGTTGTCGGAGATGCTGCCTGCCAAGTAAAACCCCTATCTGGTGGCGGCATATATGCCGGCCTCTTGTGTGCTGGACATTGCGGCGATATAGCCGTGAAGGCATTAGAAAGCCGCGATTTCTCCAAGAGAACCTTATCGGCGTATCAAAGGATGTGGCATAAGGAAATCGGACGTGAAATACGAATCGGGATGTTGCTAAGAAAAGCGTTTCTTAAATTCACAGATCGAGACCTCGAGGAACTTTTCAACCTGTTGGACAATAAAGAATTATTAAAAACAATTTCAATGTACGGGGACATAGACTATCCGTCTAAAGTTGGATTGAGATTGATTTTAAAACAGCCAAAGCTGCTAAAATTCGCCATCCCATAAACTATATATTAAAAGAATATGATGTGTGGATATTATGTTTAGGCGCATCTCTAGGAACAACGCCGTGTCCCCGGTAATCGCAACTGTGCTCCTCGTTGCTATGACCGTAGCAATAGGAGCCGTAATCTATATGTGGGTAGCCGATTACGGAACTTCAAAATCTGCACCCAGGGTTCACGGCACGCTTTCTTCCACAGATCCTAACACGTATAGAATAGACCTCACGACACAAGATAAAGGATGCCTAGACGACCTCATGTACCTGTTGCAAAGAAACGGCACTACATTCGAGGAGGGAAAACTTTCAGACGTCTATAATCTGAACATATCCATCTGGGGAAACGTATCATTCGTCGATGTGGATAAGGTGGATAGCGATGGGTATGGATATTTGAGCAACGGAGATTCTATACTGGTCAAGAAACAAAGCGATCTTCTCTCCCTCTATGTGTTTAAATTAATATTTGTACCAACATCCGAAGCATTAATTTCGGTGGATTTAGCCGTGAAATGAGCGAGGTATGCTTCGGTGGTTATGCAAGGGAGTGATTGAAATAATAGAACCACTAATAGAAGTGCACCGATCGAACATTGCGGGGACATGCAGCTTAACCGTTATATGATAAAATTAGTGAAATAATTGAAATAAATAATAAGAGAATTAGTACGCAAATTTGGGGCCGTGGGGTAGCTTGGTATCCTACCTGCTTGGGGTGCAGGCGACCCGAGTTCAAATCTCGGCGGCCCCATTAACCCATTTAACCGATGAACTGGCCGAGATTTGAAAGCACGACGAACCAATTGAATAGGTCGTGTGGCTCTGAAAACTTTTTGAAACGATAGTGTTTAAAAAGTTTTCACCCGAAGGGAAATCTCGGCGGCCCCATTAACCAATTTTACAAATTAACAGTGCCGAGATTTGAAAGCACAACTGGACAAATGGCATAGAGTTGTGCGGCTCTGAAAAATTCTTCACTAAGAGCGTAGAGAATTTTTCATCCGAAGGAAAATCGAGGCGCCCCCATACCCAAATTGGGGTATAGGTATACCTAGCACCTTTTGCAGTACCCCAATATCATTATATACCCATTTACAGTTTTATAATTGGGACATATGAAAAACACGGGCAAACCTCTATCCATATTAATCGCGATCATAGTCTTATCCGTCGTCTTTTCAGGTTGCATATTCGCTCCGGAAGAACCCATCCAGGAACAACCAAAAACTCCGATAATTTCCATAAGTATTCCCGATGTGTATATAAATACGGGAGAGTCTGGGGAGATAATCGCGTATGTAAACAATACTGGGAACGGGGAGGTTAAGGGGGCAGGTATAGAGGTAAGCGGCCTGGACGATTTTGACGTTGTGATACCGTCTTCGGATAATATCTACCCGCTGGACAGTCTTCGGTTTAAGATAAGCATAACTGCGAGAGAGACAAACGATAAGGACTACAAAGCAAACATCACCCTGGCGAGCAGCGATTATAGAAAATCAGTAACTGTTACGGTGCATCTTCTGGCGCCGAAGTTGTCTGTCACAACACAGGACGCGCTCGTATTGAATTCCAGCGAAAAAAGAACTTTGTCTGTTGAGGTCGCAAACGGTGGCAGGGGCATCGCGCGAAACGTTAGAGCCGATATAACAGGCTTGCCTGTTAATTTCACCAAGATCATACCTTCGCAACAGGACATCGGGCCAAAAGAAACAAAAACATTCAACATTTCTTTGACAGCACCGAAAGTAGACGATAACGTGGATTATGGGGTATCCATAGAGGCGAAAAACGATAAGGTTTCTGCCGCCAAGAATATCACGGTTTCCGTCTCCCTTCTGAAGGTCGTGAAATTGTCGATTGGAGAAATCGGGGAGTCGCGCCTGAGCCTCGGCGAGACTAAAAACATAAATGTGACAGTGAGCAACAATGGCAACACTGACGCAAGTGACGTTGTGCTGACTGTTTCAAATACCGGACACCTGCAGATAAACAGCGTTACGCCAGCTACACAAACCATACCCCGGGGCGGCACAAGGATATTCACTCTAAACATTACGGCACCGTCAGACACTACGGAAAATACCACGATTTCGGCTAATGCAAGCTGTCCGGATACGAGCGACAGCAAGAACTCGATTGTAAGAACTGCGTTTTGGACAAACGAACCCAAAACCGGCGAGAAATATACTTATTCTCTATATCAAATGATAGCTGGTGAGGCATGGGAGGGTAATTACAGCATCGAAACAATCGGTACGTCCAACGTTAGAAGCGGTTTCTGGGACAATCACACTGCAATTAATTATTCCTTTTTGATTGACGAGGCATCCAAAACCGGAAATGCTAGCGTTGTCAGGAAAATAAACGGTTATGAAGATGCAACGACGCATGAGATACTACTCGCCGAAGAAACCTACAACAGCACCGAAAATAAAAACACGACGACCATAGAATACCGCTATTCTCCAGATATCTCATCAAATGAGCTGGAATATTTAATTTCCAGGGACGGTTTGTATGTGGGAGAGAATCTTAGCAATGAACATTACAGTGTCGCGGTTGTGGGGATTACGGTAGTCACTACTTCTATAGGCACGTTTAAAACAGCGGCTGTCAGCACATTCAATAAACACGATAATTCGACAAGCACTTCCTATGTGGCATCAAATGTCGGCGAAATAAAAAGAGAAGAAAAAAATTCTACAGGTGCAATCACGGAAATTCTGAACCTGTCCGCGATTCGCGAGGGTACGACTTCAATAACAACAGAGTGCCATTCCAGCCACGTCACGGCAGTGAACAAGGACGTCGACATCGTTGAAACTTCACAGTACCCATCGAATGGGGCAAGAACCACTGTGTTTAAGCCAGCATCGTCGCTCGCAGAGGCCGCAGAGGTTTCAAAGGCGAATACTACAATGATTCAATATTTGAGCGGCTCGCCAAACGCCATTGTCTCAACTGCTTTTTATTACGAATCCTCCGAAACTTGGGAAATTTATTGGGAATCGAATACTAACGAAAAGTACATGGACGTAAGCGTTAACGGAAAAAACAAAAAGGTCACGTCTGTTGCTGAAAAGAAAAAGACTGCTAACTGGACGGAGCTCTCCGATACGCAACCGAATGGCGTGGTTACGGAAAGCAGTGCCATCTATTTGGCCGAGCATGAAAGTCTTTTCACGGCGTACACATCGTCAAGATACGGTTTGTATTGCCTGATGTATAGCGCTAGGACCAAAGGAGAGCAAACGGAAACAACATTCTCCGAAATAGATACGGACGTCGCCCTGTGGGTAATGTTGCGCTCTGTAGATGATGAATACAACACCTTCGATGCGTTCTTATATATAAATGCTGAAAATGGAAAGGTTTTGAAAACTGTTACTACCAACAGACACCTGCAGATCAACGGGCCGGTATTTGCGGACATGTCGAATTATACTCAAAAAAATGCAAGATTTTTTGCGAATTCTTCCGTGGCAATTCATTACGAAGCATCTAATCTCAAAGCAACTCTGCAAAGTGGAAAGTACCAACTCAAATATCAGGAATATGTTAAAATATATGACAGTACAGACACGTTGATATTGAATAAAACTTACCTGAGGGATTTGACTGACCTAACCGCCATTCCAGCTTTCCGCAGCAGCGTGGAGGTTTTGGACACTGCTGGTTACGTGCCTGGAAAGTACAGGGCAGAGATCACGGTAGAGGACATATTGGACGATGCTAGCAGAACATCTACTGATTATTTCTATATACTTTCAGATACAAATATAGACAAGAGTTGGTCAACGCCCATACCGATGACAGACTATCTTTCTGACGGAGAGGCTTCCCATCCCAGCATTATGCAGGACACTGCCGGCAAATTTTGGATAGCCTTCAGCTGGTTTTGGTATTCTTGGTTCGATTCAGACATGGGGTACCTTGCGTACGCACTTTATGACATGAGCTTGATCGGCACAGTAAACAGCACCGCACCAACATCAACCTGGAACGATACCGAAGCAAACGTCGTCATACAAGAAGACACCAGGTTCATGTATACCTCTCAGCCCTCACTCATTCAGGATAAGAACAGCATATATCTGATGGCTGTTACGTGCTGGAATAACGGTACGGACGACATCTGGAATACCAACGGCACCGGCGATATCTGGGTATCTAAATCCAATGATTGCACAAATTGGAATGCCACACAAGTGACGAACAATTCAATTAATGACGAGCAGCCCTCTTTGATGCAGGACAGTAACGGGACATATTGGCTTACATGGACATCCTGCAGTACTGATAATTATGACGTGTTCTTGTTCAACTCTGTAAACGGTATCAATTGGAGCACCCCTGTCAAAATGTCCACCTGCAGCCAAAACGACACTGCGCCACGAATAATACAATCGAATGATGGAAAATTGGTATTATATTGGGTAAATCAGGGGAAAACAATATATCGCGCCTCGGTAGACAACGGCACGACATGGAGTGCGCCAGCGATTATGTTCGAGCACGCTCTGGAGATCGAAGATGTCACGATGGTACAGGCAAATGATGGGAAATTCTACATGGTGTTTGAAGGCTATAACAGCACATATGATGAGTACAACTTGTTCGCCACGAATTCCTCGGACCTGTCAAATTGGGAACAGCCTAAACAAATTACCAAAAGCCACAGCGAAGCGCATCCATGCTTAACTCAGGACAAAAACGGAAAACTCTGGTTGGTTTGGGCTTCGTATAGGCAAATAATCACATCCGAGTTCTCGCATTACGAGATTTGGCTTGCGTATACCGCATAGGTCGATTCAAAATCTTCTCAACGCGCTACTTTCTTTTAAGATTCCACCACTGAATTTAATGAATTCTGTCAATTTTTTATACGCTCTTCCACTCTTTACGGATTCCTTCGCCAGCTCTATTCCGTCCGTAATGCTATCTGCCTTACCGCCGACATAAATAGCGGCACCAGCATTCGCCATCACAATGTCGTTTCTTTCGTTATTTTTTTCGTCGCCGCTCAATACCCTCTTCATTATTCTTGCGCCCTCATCAACAGTCGAGATCGTGATGTTTTTTTGATTAGCAGTCTTAAATCCGAGGTCGGATGGCGAGAGTTCAAAATACTTTATGCCACCATCGTTCACTTCGCCAATCATGGTTTTCCCCAGAGTAGAAATTTCGTCCAAACCATCTATGCCATAAACCACAAGCCCGTGTTCGATTCCGAGTTTTTGGATGACCGGGGGAATTTTTTTTACAAGCTCTTCCGAAAATACGCCGATCAGCTGCCCTTTTGCGCCCGCGGGATTTGTGAGCGGCCCCAGGATATTGAATACAGTCCTGATACCGATTTCCTTTCTTGTTTTGATCGCATATTTCATCGCAGGGTGAAACGTCGGGGCAAAAAGAAAGCCGATGCCTAAGCTCTCGATAGATTTTTCGACCAAGGAAGGTTCCTGGGAAATATTTGCACCCAATGCCTCCAGGACGTCCGCGCTTCCGCACTTGCTGGTTACGCATCTGTTGCCGTGTTTTGCTATCGGAACGCCTGCACCTGCCGCGACAAAAGCGCTGACTGTAGATATGTTGAAAGTTTTTAGCGGAGCGCCGCCTGTGCCGCAGGTGTCCACAAGCCTTCCTTTTACTTTGGGAGCTATGCGGACGCTCTTCTCGCGCATTATCTGGGCAAACGCCGTAAATTCTGTCGGGGTTTCCTTCTTGATCCTGAGCGCCATGAGAAACGCGGATATTTGAGACTCTGTCGCTTTCCCCTCCATAATCTCGAGCATCGCTTCTTTTGCTTCGTTGTCCGTAAGGTCCTTGCTTTCGACAAGTTTTGATATTGCTTCTTTAATCATACTGCACCTTGGAGATTAATTTGAATTTAAAGATTCTGCTTACATCATCAGGAAATTTTTCATCATCTCTTTGCCGTATTCTGTTAATATAGATTCCGGGTGAAATTGAACGCCCTCGATCGGATACTTTTTATGCCTCAGACCCATAATCTCTTTGTCTTCGGATTTTGCGGTTACTTTCAGCCCAGTCGGGACTGTTTTCTGGTCGACCACAAGCGAATGATACCTAGCAACCCTAATTTTGTTTGGAATATCCTTGAATATGCCCATACCATCGTGCGTAATAATAGAAGTTTTTCCGTGCAGCAGTTTTTTTGCGTGGACTATTTTCGCGCCGAAGAAATATCCCAAACCCTGACAGCCGAGACACACACCTAGTGTCGGCACGTCCTTGCTTACGTTTCTGAGTATATCATACCCTATCCCAAAATATTTTTTTTCCACTGGATTTCCGGGACCGGGGGATATAATGATATTGTCTGGATTTATCTTCTTGACCGCAGGTAATGTAATTTTGTCGTTCCTGTAGACGACTGGTGTGCTTCCAAGTTCCCCGACGTATTGTACTAGATTATAGACGAACGAATCATAGTTGTCTATTACGAGGGTTTTCATAGCAACCAACAATAACGTTTTATGATAAATTAGTTTTTGTATTCGGTCAACACTCAAACATTATATCATTACTCGCCAATCCCCCTTTCGATGCCAATCGTAATTCTAGACGGCTATGTGGATGAACCTTCTTGCCTTGGCGTTCCGCCTTATATCTCGCCGTATCCAAGATATTTGGCAGGCGCGATAAAGGATGCGGGTCAAGATTATGTTTACATGACTATAGACGAGTATAGGACCGGTTCCGTGAAGGCAGGCGCGCTCCAAAATGCAAAGATGCTGGTGCTCATAGGCGGGACAGTGGTGCCAGGCAAATATCTTCGCGGCATGCCTGCGTCTTTGCGGGAGATGCTTAATATCTGCGAGGATTTTTCGGGAGAGATTGTGCTTGGCGGCCCGCTTGCCAAATACTGCGGGAACGATGCGAACACGCAAAGACTGCTTAATGATGCTTTTACATACATTTCTAAAAAGGACGTTGATGCATTTATCTTCGACATGTTAGTCGTCGGCCTGCCGATTGACAGGAACAGGACGCAAAAGGAATGGGATAAATGGTCGAAGCTCGGGGCAGAAGTCGTAAGGCAGCATCCGGATTTCCCCCAGCCGCTTCTTGCGGAGATAGACACATACCGTGGATGCGTCCGGTATTTCAATGGCGGATGTTCTTTCTGTGTGGAACCGCTTTTCGGAGAACCAGAATTCAGGACGCCTAAATCTATCGTGGATGAAGTTGCAACGCTCAACAAACTGGGCGTAGTTAATTTTCGCATAGGCGGGCAGTCGTGCATCTACTCATACCGTGCAAAAAATATTGGAAAGACGGAAACCCCGAAGCCGAATGTATCCGATATTGAAAAGTTATTCAGGGGGATAAGAAAGAACGCGCCGTCCATTAAAGTGCTTCACACTGACAACGCAAACCCGGCAATTATCGCCGAGCATCCCGCGGAAAGCAGAAGAATAACCAAAGTCATCGCAAATTATTGCACAAGCGGAAATGTTGTAGCGTTCGGAATGGAAAGTGCAGATCCGAAGGTGATCAAAGAGAACAACTTGAATGCCGTACCCGACCAGGTGATGAAGGCGATCGAAATCATAAACGAAATCGGCGCTAAAATTGGTCCAAACGGATTGCCGACTTTCCTGCCTGGCATAAACATACTGGCGGGCCTTAAAGGTGAAAGCAAAGAGACGTTTGAGTCGAATTATCAATTTCTAAAGAACGTTGTGGATAGGGGGTTGTTAGTTCGCAGAATCAACATTCGACAGGTGATAAATGTCAGAAACGAATTCAAATCAAGATACCATAGCGAATTTTTAAAGTTCAAAGAGAAAGTGCGGACTGAAATAGACCGAGTCCTTCTGAAAAAAATTGTGCCCGAAGGAACGATAATGCACGATGTTTACTTCGAGGTTAAAATAGGCAAAGACACACTTGGAAGACAGACCGGGTCGTATCCGCTTCTTGTAGTTTTGCCTTATGAAACAACACTTAACCGATTTTCGAATATCGTAGTAACTGGACACGGATTCAGAAGCATCACTGGAATAGAATATCCGTTTGATATCAATAAAGCATCATTTGCGGCGATACAGTCGCTTCCGGGCGTTGGCAGAAAGAGGGCGTCAAGAATAATAAGAAGTCGCCCATTCAAAAATACCGAGGAGTTTGTGAATTGCTTTGATGACACTGAAGTCGGCAGGAAGTTATCGAGATACGTAGCGATTAAAGGATAAACATCCCACACACTCTACGTCACGTTAAATCCATTGTGAAATCTACAGCATCTACGAACTTGCCAGAGCAAGTTCGTACGATCTACAGCATTGCACGAGCAATGCTGTACGAACGTATGAACTCTCACTGGAGATTTTATAATACGTATAGAGTTTTTACGAAAAACTCCATAGATCGTACGGACTTTGCACGTGCAAAGTCCGTAGATCGGGCTTTATCCCATGGTAGTTTACTCCTGCTAAAACAACACGTATGAATAATTCATCCTGACCCTGAACTTTGGTGTTCCTGTCGATCATATAGATATGAAATAATAGGGATATTCTCATATATTTGGTTTAGTTATATGTCTAAACATGCAACGCCCGAAAGTAATCATCAACTGTGCAATGTCCGCAGATGGGAAGATCGCTCTCCCCACGAGAATTCAGACAAGAATATCCTGTGAAGAGGACATGGCAAGAGTGCATAGGCTTCGCAATAACTGCGATGCTGTTCTTGTTGGGATAGGAACGATTCTGGCGGACGACCCTAAATTAACCGTGAAAAACGAGTATGTAAAAAATCCGAGGCAACCGCTCAGAGTTATTTTAGATTCAAAATGCAGGATTCCTAAAAATGCCCAAGTGCTAAACGGAAAAGCCCAGACGATAATATTTACTGCTACTGGGCATTATAAAAAAATAAGAAATGCGGAAGTTATCGAATGTGGTGAAAATAAGATATATCTGAAAAAATGCCTATCCATATTGCATCGCAAGGGTGTTAAAACATTATTAGTAGAAGGTGGTGAAACTGTTATCTGGTCGTTTTTGAAAGAGAGGCTAGTTGACGAGTTATATGTATATGTCGGAAGCATGATCATAGGCGGAAAGACTTCTCCGACAATGGCCGGAGGAGAAGGGATAAAAAAACTTGAGGAAGCCGTTAAATTAAGATTAAAAAAAGCTACACGCATCGGTGACGGGATGCTTCTTCAGTATATAGTTATAAAATAAATTATAGAGTGGTATGGCTCAGATTATATCATAAATTTATTATTACAAGTGTATTATACGTTAATCGCAGATGGTAACTATGAAATTTATCGCATATCATATGCTACATCTACTTATTTCTAGGAGGTGATAAGCATTCTGAAAATTAGAAAACCACAAATAGCCATCGGTAAAGTTTTACTAGTGGTTTCTATTATAACAATTGCAATATTGGGTAGTGAAGCTGTGATGGATATATTGTGGGGACAAGAGTTGATGACAGCACCAAATTCCCCCCTCCCCCCGTTCATATATCTTGATAAACAAGAAGATGACAATTACTGGAATATCACAGTCCGTGAAATAGGATGGTGGAAGACAGAGCCTTATTATTCGATGCAAAAAGATTATCTGCGCCTATCGAATACAAAGTATGCAGTTTTCCCCAATAATATGAGTGGATCGCTAGAATATGGACCATTGTCAAACATAACTGATAAACCATCAGGTTACAACATCACTTTTCTCGATAACGACCATGATAATATGGTATCTGTAAATGACACCATACGAGTGAGTAAGAGTGGGGGGACCAAAGGGACAATCAAAACAGGAGGATATGTAATTCTGATATGTCAGATGACTACTATAACTGATGACGTATATCTTTGAGGCGAGAAGAATATCACATGTCTGCTGTACTATTTGTTATTGATACGGATAACGACGGCCAAAACGACGATACGGATCTGATCCCATTAGACTACGGTATGGACGGAGACGAATATATTAATCATAACTCTATTGTAAATTAATCGCGTATGGTAACATAGATTAATCGCAGATGATAATTATGAAATTTATTGCGGATCATATGCTGGGCACCCTCGCAAGATGGTTGCGGTTTATGGGTTACGATACCATATACCCGCCGCCTGAATCAGACGAGGATTTGATTTTAGCCGCGAAAAAACAAAAGAGAACAATATTAACGCGGGACAAAGAAGTGGGCAGCAACAGGATAACCAAGGCGATCTATATTAAAAGCGATAAACTAAACGAGCAGATAAAACAGGTTATTTTGGATTTGCCCTTGAATATTGGCAAAGACGTTTTATCCAGATGCGCGGTTTGCAATTCGAAGATTGTTCGGGTAGATAGATGCAACGTTGAAGGAAAGGTGCCTCCTGGTGTATTCCTCGGGCGAAGAAAATTCTGGAAATGCCCTAAATGCGGGAGATATTATTGGCACGGCACCCACTGGCAGAAAATCCTGAAAAATATCAATAAGTTTAAAACTGTAAAGCATCGATATAAGCGCGGTTGATGTAATGGATCTGACCCCGAAGTTCAACGAAGAATGGATAGAAGAGATAACACTGTTCATCAAAAGCCATGTAGAAGAGGCCGGAGCAAAAGGCGTTGTAATCGGGTTAAGTGGGGGTTTAGATTCGTCTGTTGTAGCGAAGTTGTGTGTTCTCGCACTTGGAAAAAAGAACGTGGTTGCATGTTATATGCCCGCAGAAAACATACAGAGAGAGGAAGAAAAGGACGCTTTTGAGATTGCAAGGATGCTAGGCATAAAAATAATGAAGTTAGACATCACCAAAATCTTAGACGCGATGAAATCAACATCTGATGTTTCAAACAAAAAAGAGGTTCTCGGCAATGCAAAAGCGAGGGCGAGAATGTTGCTATTGTACACATATGCCAATAGAGAAAATCTTTTGGTTGCCGGCACTAGTAATAAAAGCGAGCTGCTTACGGGATACTTTACCAAATTCGGCGACGGTGGTGCGGACATAACGCCCATCGGAGATCTATACAAAACGCAAGTCAGAGAGTTGGCGAAGCATTTGAAAATTTCAAAAAAGATTATTTCAAAAACCCCTACCGCAGGATTATGGAAGGGGCAGACAGATGAGAAGGAGCTTGGCATCACCTATGAGTTGTTGGATAAGATTCTATACAGCATAGAGCTTGGGTTGAATGAGGGCGAGATCGCGGAAATATGCGAAACAAAGCCTTCAAAAATTAGATATGTGGAGAACATGATACACCGCTCGATTCACAAACGAAAGTTTCCAAGGATTCCAAAGATAGGAATTCGCACGGTCGGTGTAGATCTAAGAGAAACGTAGCAAGAGCAATGAGTAATAAAGAAAATCAAATTATTGGAATATGAAACAAAATCAATCGAGAAGGATTGGTGGCTATGAGCATACTAATAAAAAACGCAACAATCGTAACTCAAAACGAGAAGAGAGAGATAAAACGTGCGGATATATTCATAGAAGACGACAAAATATCTGAAATAAGCGACAAAATAAAAGTGTCCGCAGATCACATAATCGACGGCTCCGGATGTGCGGTTTTACCCGGCTTCATAAATACGCACACGCATTCAGCCATGACGCTGTTTCGTGGAAGTGTAGATGACATTCAACTTGAAAAGTTCCTTGAAAAAACATCAAAACTTGACGCCAAAATGACAAAAGAAAGCGTGGAAATCGGCGCAACGCTCGCTGCGGTCGAAATGATAAAGAGCGGCACGACATCGTTTGTCGATCTGTACTATTTCGAAGATGCCGTGGCAAAAGCCGTGCAGAAGGCAGGCATACGGGGTTTTCTTGCCTGGGTAACGCTTGACGAAAAGTTTACGACGCAGAAAGGAAAGCCGATAAGCAACTGCGAGAACTTCATAAAAACGCATAAAGGCAAGGACTTGATAACCCCAATGGTCGGGCTTCAGGGAGTGTATGTCTGCTCAGAAGAAACATTGATGAAGGCAAAGGAACTGGCGGACAAAAACAACACCATGATGACGATGCACCTGTCTGAAACAAGGGGCGAGGTTTACGAGCATCAGAAAAAGACTGACAAATACCCGCCGAAATTTTTGGACGATATCGGCTTCCTGGCAGACAATTTTCTTGCGGTCCACTGCGTGTGGATGACTGTAAACGATCTGAACCTGCTGGCAAAGCATAACGTGAAGGTGGCCCACTGCCCGATATCAAACATGAAACTCGCTTCCGGAGGCGTAGCGCCGCTTCCCGAGATGTTTGAGAGAAATATGCCTGTCTCGCTTGGCACGGACAGCACAGCGTCGAATAATTCTTTGGATCTCTTCTCTGAAATGAAGGTGTGCGGACTGCTGCATAAAACCCACAGGTGGGACGCATCAGTACTGCCCGCACAGAAGATATTGGATATGGCAACAATAGACGCCGCAAAAGCATTGAAGATGGAGAAGACGCTGGGCTCGATAGAAGCAGGGAAAAAAGCAGATATGATACTTATTAATCTAAAACAACCGAACATGACTCCGACAAGAGACAACAATATCGTATCCAACATAATCTATTCGTGCAATTCCGGGAATGTGGATACTGTCATTATAAACGGAAAAATAGTGATGGAAAAAAGAAAAATGATCACTGTGGACGAGGGTGAGATAGTAAAGAAGGCGGAATTGTGCGCGAAAGGGTTTTTTGAGTAGCGAAAATATTATCGAATAGCCAAACTGCCGTAGTATCGAGGCAGGCATCTCCGATTTCTGACTCGGTTATTATGGATGGGCATTCTATTGGGTGACTACACGCCTTTTGCTTTGTAGTCACCTATAATCTCTTTTAACGTAATCGCTCTTCGTATTCTTTAATGCGATCGCTTATCGTTTCCTTTAGCCTGTCTGCTTATCGACTCCTTTAATGAATTATATTCTTTCATAAATAGATTTATTGTGGGTTTAATGTCGTGATTCTTTTCATATGCCTGGAGCGCGGCATAATATTCCGTTCGGTTTTTAAAGCCGATATTTACCGGCGGCAGTCCGTGTTTAATCAGAATATTATTGAGCAGGATTCGTCCCACCCTCCCGTTGCCGTCCCTGAACGGGTGGATGTTCTCGAACTGATTGTGTACGACAGCCGCAAGAAGCAAGGCGGGATATCTATTTTTGTTCTTTTCGTACCACCTGACGAGTTCGTTCAATAGGCAGGTTATCCTCGATTGCGGAGCTCCCCGATGCACGATATTGTCAGTGCCGTCAACGACGACAACTTCCTCTCCAGCCATCCTCAACCGCCCAGCAAAAGGTTTTGAGTTTTTGAAAACGATCAAGTGAATCTTTTTTATAAGCGCAACAGAGACGTGTTCTGGCGTCTTTCTTATGAACCGTATCGCATCATTGACGCCGTACGCCTCGGCAATGTCTTCTTTTGACTTATCCGGCCATTTATCGCGTTCCAGTATCTCATTTACTTCCTTGCTGTTAAGCCGGCTGCCCTCTATCGCGTTCGTGTTGTATGTAAAAATCCGGGAAAACAGCGTCCACTGCTCTTCCGAGAGGTGATATATCTTTGCCGGTATCCGCGATTCCAGACGCCTGACGAATTCGATCTCCCGATCAGACAGAACGGTTGTCAGAGGGTCGCTGATAATTCTGTACCGCTTTATTTCCTCCAGAATATACTTTTCGGCGGTTTTCCGGCGTTCGCTTAGAACATCGGAAGACAGATTCGCGCCAAGGTATTTTCGTATCTTGTTTACTTTCCTTCCTTCGCGAAAAGAATGAGCAAGATAATATTTGGTGCCGCTCTTGTAGGTTCTTTTTTCGAGGTGCATATCACAAAGGATAAGGGTGACTACATTTTTAAATGTTTCCGTTGTTCGGGACTACACACCATGATCTGCGGTTCAAAAATTGCTGGCGGTGGATGAGGAAGATGCTGTCAAAAAAGCTGAGTTGAACACTAAGTGATTTTTTGAGAAATAAAAGTATAAAATGTATTTAAAAAGAAACAGTGTTTCTATTCTTTCTCTTTCCTCTTCAACTCCCTCCAAGTAGAAACTCCTCTCTGAACCGCAGTTATATTCCCTGCAATTATAAACCAAAACATGACCAATTCCACAAACGTGAACGACCAGTTGCCGATCGGTATCGTCTGTATATTCTGTTGAAGAAGGACATAATGTATTATCGGCATTACTGTCAAAATTACAAGCCTGTCAGCTCTTCCGAGTATGCCGCTGTAATCCCTGCCTGCCCCGACAGCCTGTGCCTGGGTCCCCATATAACTCGCGAAGATGACCGCCAGCACCGCAAAGAATCCTATGACGTCGTTGCAGTATCCGCTCAGCATTATGCCTCCGATTATGAACGCATCTGCATATCTGTCGAGGACGTGATCGAGGAAATCTCCTCTGCTTGAAATCTTGTTGCTTAATTTTGCGATTTTTCCGTCGAGCGCGTCAAACGAGGCGTTCAAGAACACGAAAATAGATGCGATAAGAAAGAATATGCCGCCGAGGTAGAATAAGACGCTGGCTATGACCGCCATTAAAAATGCGAATACTGTAAGCGTGTTCGGCTCTATGAACAGCATTCTGCTAGCTATCGGCACGAGTATCTTGTCTGCGAATTTTCTATAACCTTCCAATACCATAAGATCACTCATTATAGGTTTAAATTGTGTAATATCTATAAGTTATAGTAATATATTATGTTATTTAAGGTGCGTTAAAGGAAATTGTAGCTTTTCCACCAGTATGGCAAATTAGCATTAAAAATTTGGTTTTATCGAAGCGCTAGTTTGACGCTTTGTATTCATTATTGTCTAGCTAACCACAAAGCATACGATCCATATATTCTCGCAGTTACCTGTAAAGATTTGGGATTGATCTTATCTGCTGTATCCCCGTCCGTATGATATTCCCAGTCGCCCGAGCCTCCACCGGTAGAGCCTTCTATTCCTTCTACGATAAATGTCTCGTAATCCACTCCCTTTACGTTTCTGCTTGTGGTTATGCTCACGCTGTATTTTTTAAGGGCAGGTTCGTTGTTCTGGAGAATGTCCCGAATATTTGTCAGATCCTTGTTTATGTTGTCGTTGCTTGCCAATATCCACAACTTATTATCTCTTGTTAAATTCACGTGGGTTTGATCCATATTAAAATTATAAATCATATCCTTCTTTATCTCTTCCATATGTGCTTTAAAGTATTGATACGAACCCACCAATCCTTCTTCTTCTCCGCCCCAAGTGGCGAATCTTATCGTCTTGTCCAGTTTACCGTTGTACTTGGCCAACTGCCGTGCAAGTTCGATTACCTCTACGGTGCCCGAGCAGTCGTCCATCGCACCCTTGCCGACATACACGCTGTCGTGGTGCGCGCCGATTATTATGAACTTGTCGCTCTTGCCCTTTACGTCTCCAACAACTACACGAACATTTCTTTTTGCGATTGTTACGTCTATCGAGAATCTTATCCTGTAAGTTCCGTTGATTACATTGTCTCTTATCTCGTTGCCTACGCCGTCAGAAACCATTACAGACGGCAGATGGGCATAATCCACTTTTGAATAGTTCTCGGAATCCGGGAACGGTATCATGTGCCCATCGCTGTTATAGACGCACATCGAAAAACTAATCGGCTTGAAATTGCTTTGCGGGTGCGTAATCTCGTTTTGTATTATGTTAAAAGATGCGCCTGCCAGTCCAGCATCGATATATAACTGGGTGTGACCATGTGCGTTTTCTGTGTATACATCATTGTTGGTGGCGATCACGGCTTTGCCGTTTGCGCTTTTGTACAAATTGGAATCTGTTCCGTTTCCTACATACACCGCGCTCACGTCATCTTCGAACGAGCTCCATTTTTTTGTGCCTGAATAAGATTGCACTGTAAAGTCCAATTTATGAACGTAGTTTTTGACATTCCCGTTAAATTTGGGGATTCCCAGTAAAGAGTTGTATTCGATTATAGAAAGCGAGGCGGAATTGACCTCATAAAGAGTGGCGGGATATTCCTCTACGTGCGGATTGGATAATCCTGCTTTTGTAAATTCACCGAGGATATATTCTGCAGCTTTTCTTTCATTATCCGTTCCGGTCAATCTGTTTTCGCCTACATCCGTGAGCACTACCAAATCGTTGTAAGCACGGTTGTAATCGAATCCGATAATTTCGTAATTTTTTGTGGATGTGGTATAATAAAATATAGTGAAAGAAAAAGTAACGGCTATAACAACGAAGATAGCAAGGACTTTGTATAGTCTTGTCTTAGGAAAATTTAACATCGAATATTGGAGATGCTTCGAAACATAGATTAATTTTGTGGATTAAGTGTAAATTCCTAAGAAATTATATATTATCCCTTAATCGCTACATAACCCAATAGTTTTTTAGCAACTTCAATATCGTCAAAGCAATTTATGAAGCCCTCTGTGTTTTTGAACGACCGATTGTCAAAACTCGGGATATTATCTACAAAATTCTGAAAGAATTTTGTACGATCGTACAGACTTTGCACGAGCAAAGTCTGTAGATATCGAATTCTTAACCGCTTCGAGAAACCTCTTCGCAAGCACGATCCCTCTTTCTGCCTCTGTTTTATTCACACCCCACCCATGGTAGTCAACTTTTGACTTAGTTTGTATGGTGGGAACGAATATAGTTTTTCTCAAATCCGAATATTTTATGGGTATCTTGTTATTGCGAACGAGTTCTGAGAATAGTGCCGCTGCCTCGTCATTTAAATATGTTTTCTTTTCCAAAGTGAGCGTTCAATCTTCTGCGTGCCCGCCCGCTTCAATTCGTTCGATATATGAAACCAACTCGCCCATTATGCCTGACTGCTTTATTACGTTTTCATCGCAAAGCAAAATCATCTGCAGTCTTGCCCTGGAAACTGCCACATTGACAAGATTACGGTATTCGTCAAACCATCCTATCGTTCCCTGGCGGGCGTTTTGGGAAACCACCGCAGAAAACAGCATGATGTCTTTCTGAACTCCCTGGAATGTGTGTATCGTGCCTACGCGTATGCGCCGCATATTCTCAAGAACATCCTGGCTGTTTCGGGCGTCTGTGAATTTTGAAAGGAACGCTTGGCCTTCTGATGTCTGGATGTATGGATTCTGGATGTGTGGATTACCAGAATCTGAAAACGTGTGCGTTTTTGGATGCGTGTGCATATATCTCACTTTGCCCAACTTGTTCACAGGCAGTGTTTTGTCCGGATTTCCTCCGACTGCGCCCCCGGTCAAACCGTCAATTATAGATTCTATAAGTTCCTTCTGGCTTCTAAAAGGCGTTATTATGCCTATTCTGTTTCCGCAATTGTACAGTTTCATTTCAAGGCAGGCCGAGATTATCCTTACCGCTTCCTCGACAGTTGTCTCTGCCTCGCCCAGATTAAACGCGCTTCCGATTTTATATTCTGTTTTTCCGCAAATTTCCAGTTTCTCTATGTTTTTTGGATATAGTCTGCGCGTGGTTGTCCGCATCTCCTCTTCTGTTCCTTTTCTCCCCAGATGCGTGAGTATCCTTAATCTCCCGTCATAAAAATTCTCGTTGCAGAACTGGATTATATCGTGCTCGCACCTATAATGGTTGTTCAGCATCATGACATCGTCGGCTAGTGCGCCTTTTGCTCTCCCAAAGGCCGAAACCTGCCCGAACGAGAAATCGCCGTGCATCCAGCTTGCGTTTTTTGCCCCGTTTACCGAGCGCAGTATCGATTTCTCCTCTCCGTGCGTCAGCTTTGAAACATGCCTTAACTGGTTTTCGTCCCCTATGATGCAGACGCGCCTGCTGCGCATAAGTATCGGAATCACGGATGCAATATCTGATTGCGACGCTTCGTCCAGCACAGCGAGTTCAAATTGAAAGTCGCCCGGCACGCTCCCTTTTATCGAAAGGTTTGAACATGCCACTACTGGGAAGAACTTGGTTAAAACAGGAAAATTCCTAAGGTGCGCCTTGAAATCCTCAACAGGCAACTTTTCACGACGCATTCTTTCTTCAGTTGCAAAATACCGAAAAATCGCGTCTTTGTCGGTATTAAACGATTTGGAGACTTGGGAAAGCCATTTGTTTTTTAACGCCGAAAGATCCGCCCCCATCTTGACTCTTTCGAGCCGGTCATAGGCAGCCGTTTTGTCTTCCAGTTGAGAGAGTTGTTCTTTTGTGGGTTTACCCTCAACCGCTTTTTGCTTTAGTTTTTCCATTTGCGCTGACTTTTGTATTATGTTTGAGATAGTCCAAAAGGCGTCGTAAACTGCCTCAAGCGACGAAATCGCATAAGAAACATTGCTAAAATCAGAGGGGGGTGCAAAAGTTGCGATAAAATCCCGATACAGTGCCGGAATTTCGCCGTGGGCGGTCTGATATCTCTCTTCAAAAAAGGCGCGCCTTTTTTGAAAATCCCGCACGATACGCTTATCGTACACTTTCATGGAAACCGTTTTCAGCAGCTTCCAAAAAATACCGTTTTCGTACCTGTTCTTTATTTTTGCGCAGTCATCAGACAACTGTTTCAGTGACTTTACTGCAGAAAAATATGTGTTTTTGTCAAAGCTGGCCTGGTCAAACAAATATTCAAACTCATGGAAATTTCCGCCCATCTTAAATAAACCGAACAGGTTCGACTTGTTTTTCTTTATTTCCTGATCCAAAACGCCCATATCCCTGCGCGTCTGCAAAAAGTCGTCAAAAACGCACTGCAGTGTATTTATCTCCCGTGACAGGTTTTTCATACCGGCGAGTGTTTCTTCAGTGAGTCGCATGTTACTTTGTCCGCCATCTAAAACGCTGTCGTGCAGCACGCCTTTTTCCAAATCATGCATTGTATTTTTACATATGGAGATTCCGCGCTCTTTTTGCATCCTGTTTCCAAGGCGGATAAATCCTTTGTAATCTATCTGCTTTTTTGAAAATTCGTCAATGATATTTTCCACTGCGTGATTGTTTTTGCTCACGACAAGCATATTCATACCATTCATCACACAGTTTGCGACCATGTTTATTATCGTCTGTGTCTTGCCCGTACCCGGCGGCCCTGCAACTACACTAAGCGTACTATGCATCGCATTTTGGATTGCCGCCCTCTGCGAATCGTCCATCTTTACAATATTGTAGATGTATTTTTCCTCGACGGACTGTACTGCATTTTCAGTATCCGCATCCCTGGTGCTGCATTTGGTGCCGTCTCTGGTGCGGCCGTTTAGAAGAATGTCCAGCGCCGGAGATGTTTTCATAAGTTCAGAAAATCTCCTTGAAGAATAGTACCTGAGCTCCTCTTTGAGCTTCTTTGAGTAGATAGCGTCTTCTGCGACGAAAATAGCAACTTTTGGAATAACTTCAAAATTGCAGTCGCAGTTATCTTCACTGAGTTTAACACTATCATTCATACGCGCCAAAGAGGCGATAACATCGCGTAAACTAGCATCCTTTGGGTTGGCTGTTTGCTTATCTTTAAAACCCTTAAAAGACAGGAATCTGGTATTGTCCTTCATGACCGATGCGGCATGGATGCGGATTTTTACAAAATGTTCTGAAAGAATTTTTTCCACATCGTGCAGGCGGTTTGACCTTAAAGGAACGACGGAATGTTCGCCCACAACCTCTATCTCGACCCTGGAAAAATACTGTGGTACAAAAAGAGATTCTTTTTTGGAGTAAACAAGCGGCACGCCGACATGCATCTGCGATTCCTCAGTCATGGCACTTTCAAAAAAACTTTTCAATGAAGAAGTGTCCAGGACAGTCAATTCCGTAAAATTATTCTGCGTGTCGATTTTTAACTCATTTATCGGGAATAGGACAAAATTCTCGCTTCCTTCCTTAAGCGAATAATTGTAATTCTCTTCGTGTTCTATGCAAGAAATATAAAAACTAAGTAACGACTGCCAGTCTGTCTGTGATTTTATTGTAGACATAAAATACACGCTTCTTTAGTTAAGTAGGCTTTAGTTGGGTATGTCTTCCGTGAGATAATAATTTGTTTGCTTTATATGTTTTTAGGAAACACTACAATCATCTAGCGTAACCCCTAAATCGAAAGATGCTTTCGGGTGACGGGTGCAGTCAAGCGCGGCGAATTAAAAAAAAGTAGCGATTAAAACCAAAGTGACAGTTTACACCGTATCGCATAGCACAGTAAGTCAACGACCATGGGTCAAAGCCCCATCTGCGGACTTTGTTCGTACAAAGTCCGTACGATTTACAGCATTGCCACTGCAATGCTGTACAATCTACGGTATTGCAGGGCAATACCGTACGAACGTACGAAATTCTCAGAAGAATTTCGTAGTACGTATGAAATCTCGCTGGAGATTTCATAGTACGTATGGAATTCCAGCGGGAATTCCATAGTACTCATGGTAGTTTAGTAATCCGAATGGTAGGGCATTCAGGATGCAGTTAATGCCTAGAAACCCGTTTAAATTTAAACTCTGCACCCGACTGTACGAAGGAGCCGATAGCATATCCCACCAACAGAAATAGAACCAGCAACAACACATTATCAGCTCCTATAACATCTATGAGGATGATTGGCCCCATTATGCCGCTAAGTGCAGTATCTAACACCATAACCTTTACAAATTCTTCTCTTTTGCGTATCCCGAACAGCTTCTTAATTATCAACGCTTGACTTGGCAAACAGATAAAAACAAAAATAAAGAGATAAATCGGAAATCCAAAACGTGCTGGTGGGAACATCCCAACTAAAAGCGGAATCGACAAAAGTGTAAGGAAAAGTGCCTTTATGCATAACCCAAGGACAAGGGAAGGGTTTCGTAGCGTAAGCGGATCGTCCGAACCGGATTTCCACAAACTTGCGAAACTCTTTATGCCTGCGCGTTTGTCAAAGTCGGCATCCTTCACCGAATTCAGCCATTGTCCAAAAGAGGTTGCAAAGAACAACGATGCTGACATAATGAAAGAGAGCGCTGTAGGTGCACCGATTGCATATGCACCAAAGAATAGATAAACCGCATATCCAAGCGGAAACAGGAATTCATTGAATGCCGGAATTTTCTTTCCGAATACGTTGTAACCTATGATAATAGCGTAGGACAAAACGAATATTAAAAGGGCAGTCCAGTTAAAAAAAATAATTACAGATACAAGAGAGATCGCAAAGGCCGTTACGATGTATGCAAGTACGCCTTTAGGGCTTAGAACACCAGACACAAGCGGTTTTTTGGACAACTCTGGAACCATGGAATCAAGTTCAATATCCATGTATTCGTTAACAGCAGCACCCGATGAGTGCGCAAAGAATGCGATAAAAATGAAGGCCAACCAATCAATAAACCGAATGCCCCCCGTAGACGAATATGCGCCAAGAAGAGAAACCAATGCGGTCAGCGATACGCCCTGGACTCTTCCGACATCCATCAGGCCTCTGAATTTTTTCAGAACATTCGAACTCATAGCAACCAATACGTGCTATAATTTATTTTAATGTTCCCGTCATATCTCGGCAACTTCCACTTTCACGATCCAGAGATTTACGGCGCTCTCTTTATCTACGCTCTCCTCCATCGTAGTACCTTCGAACAGCTGGTAGACATCATTGCCTGGGATGTTCTCCTGATATACTCCGAGATATGCTTTCCACTGTCCGAGATCTTTTCCTGTGAATACGCCCACGATAAACGGAATGTTTAAACTTAACTGAACTACGGACAAACTCTCTTTTGGCCAGTTTGATAGTTTTTCGCTCTTGATGGTTTTTCCAACCTTTTGTGCAATCTCTGGTACCCCTGCCGAGAAGTAGAACGAGCATTGAACGAACATATGCTCCGGAACATTTTGGGACAGCGTGGCATATTGCGCTTTTGCCGCAGGATTAAGGAGGTTTGAGAAATAAGTCTGGATGTTGCTTATCAGCCATGCAAGAAGCACCCTTATTGCACTGCCGTTATCGATTAGGAACGCGAGCCTGAACCCTCCGCCCGCAGTACCGCTGACATCTTTTACCCTACCATCTACAAAGAACGTAAACTTCGTTACATTCTCCTCTATATAATTCAAAAATTTGTTTATTATGTTGTTGATAGTTTCCATGATCTTGGCTATAAGTTTCTTAACGAACGAAACAATGTCTTCCAAAACCTTCAGCAGGGAAACGTTTGTAGCGTTCTTGAGCTCTTTAATGTCTTCCGCGATTAATTCGCTGACATTCAGTTTTTGATTATAACTTATATTAACGCCGATATTTATATGAACCTTTATTCCGAGAGGCGGGATGGGAATGTCCGGAATACCCTTCGTACTTTCCAATAAATTGTCTGTCGATATCTCAGTCGAATTTTCGATGATCTCTATTTCCGGTAATGTAATATTTACAGTGCATCCTTTTCCATTCTCTTCCCATTTGCCGCGAGCATCGACGATGCGCTCGTTAATGAGGAGCAGCGGGTCTATATTTATCGTCATGTCGAAGTGTGAAATGGAAATATTCCCGTCGATAAGTATGTCGTATTCGCTGCCTGACTCGTTCCGTCTGGTCACGTTCAATCTATAAACGGACGCCCCGAAGCCGAACAATCCGCAGTCCACGCGCGCGGAGAGCAGCTTCTCGTTAGTCTCTAATGTGCGGTTCATAAGCGTCGTGTGATTCGCCAGGAACAGTGTGAACGTTAAACCGAAAAGCGAAAGTTTGAACTCGCCTCCCAATAGCGGTTTCAGCAGTATGTCTGCAATGCTTACTATTATGTCCACCACGAAACTCAAAAACGATTTTATGAATAGCTGGAGGAGATGGACAAGCTTCTGGAACACTATCGAGATTATCTTTATGAGCTCCATGCCCTTTTCAATGAGCGTGGCGATGAAGTTTGATGCAGCGTCTATGATTTTCTGGAATCCGTCTATTACCTGATTGACAACTTCCAGAAATCCCTTGATCGGTCCTGCTATGGTGGTTAGTACGTTATCTATGAAATCATTGATAGCTTTAACCGCGACATTTACCCACTCTTTGGCTACGTTTATAATGGAACTTATCAATGAAGTCGTATCTGCATAGTGGACGCCGGTAAGATTCCATCCCGAAGATACAACAATGGGAAATGAAATATCAATGTTGAGCGTGTCATTATACCACACATAATCATCGCTGAACAAGAGCTTTCTTTCAGTTCTCGTAGATATGTTCACGCTGCCGGTAATGCTGACATTCCATTGGGTGACAAACGGGTCTTCTACAACCTTATCCCAATATACGTGGTGTGTTCCCTGCGGCTCGGAAAGCGTGATGTTTAAGCCGCCGTTTTCTATGCTGAGGTATCCAGGATTTTGATAAACGACAAACCGCTCATATTCTATGCTTTCATTCTCTTTCGCGTCTGTATAATTTCCATCCCAAAACTCGACCGGCGTGCCGACGTACATTGTTTGGAGGAATTTCAGGTTGTTTATCTCGCCGTTGTCTGTTGTGCGGTTTATCATCTTTAGGACTATCGTTTCTGTGGCATTGATCAAATAAAGTAAGACGGGCTTTATCACGGCGATGATTTTCTCGATAAGCCAGGCAATCCCACTCTTTATTATATCTACAATCTTGCCCAGAACATTTTGGATAGGTTTCAGAACGTACTTGTCAAACAATCCTCCCCAGTCTATTTTTTGAGCGTTGCCAAGTAAACCATTCACCCAATCTGCAACATACCCAAAATTGCCAAACATGATTATGTTAAGTACGTCTCCGACAGCACTCAGAATACGGCCTATTATGCCGCTGTTCAACTTTTCCTCAACGAATTTCTTCCAGCTCGATATCGTCTCATTGCTTTTTTCCACAAATGCGTCGATTTTATCTTTCAAAAAATTCGTTATCGGCGCTATGAACGTATCATTTACAAAGTTCGCGAACAGCTCTACCGCACCTCTTGCAAACTCATCCGGATTTTCGAGCTGGCTTCTGATGTTGTTAAAACCGGTTATAGCCCACTGAGACACGTTTTCCCGGCAATCGTCCATTACCGAGTTATTGTCCTTCGGGTTGATCTGGAGGTACGGCTCGTCTTTGTTTATCAGCGAAGAAATGCCCGTGACGATGTATGTGATTATGTTGCTGAATAATTCCTTTAAAAAATTCTCCGCGTTGCCTTTCAATTCCCCGACAATTTTGTTAGTTTCATTTTTGGTTATTATGCCCTCCCAGGTTTTTTCAGTGATGTTGAAATTGTTTTCGGAGATGGATATTGAAGCTATCGCATCTGCGCTATCGTTAAGCACCTTTACTGTCGTGGCGTCGATGTTATAGCCGTTAAATGTTTTTTTTACAGCAATATTGCGGATAAACCAACCCGCGTCGCTCCCTGTTTCATTGGATACGAAATTGAATTTTATGCTGATTGTTTTGTTCATAAAATCGGCGAGGTCGATAACCTCATCATCATTTTCAGCCGTGCGGGACGCGTACTGTATTTCTTTTTGCTGGTGTCCGTCATCGATTATTACTTTGCCGGAATCATTGTCGTCCTTGAATTGGCAGTAGTAACTGAACGTGAGCTTCGCATCGCTCTCTGTGATATTATCAAGGTGCCGCTTGTCTGTCAAATCCACATTAATGAATTCTAAGGTGCGGTTGCTGTTGTTGTAATATTCCCCGCTCGAACTGTTTCCGCACCACCACCAAGATAGCGTGGGAAACTCGCTTACGCTTGTTTTGTTCCACCCTTCATGGTTTATAATCCTCAGAGAACTATTTTCATCACTGTAGTTTTCCGTGTAATTGCTCCAGGCGCTATAATTTACATCTACATTATTGTCGCTCTCGGACATGTTCGTGGTCACGTTGACATTTTCAAACTCTACTTCTTCCTCCTTGACGCCTGTAAAATTCAAGACCTCTCCGACAAAGCCCCTGCCATCATCGCCTTCTTTAGGAATGCTCAGGATATCAAAGAACTTGAGAAGGTACTGGTCGAGAATGGCGCAGGTGGATTGTGCAAGTATTGCCGAAGCGCTTATCGGCTCGTTTTCAAGTCCGTTTACCAGTGCAAATATGTCTGCAGGGTCCACTGTTCCATACGTTGTATAGTTATCCAATAAGTTCTTTAAACTATCGTGCACAGTATCGTTTGGCAATCTGTTATTGAGTTCTTCAACAGCATTGTAATCGAATGTTCTGTAGTACCTTCCTTCCTCCAGAATAAGCGCCAAATTGACTGCGAGTTCTATGTCTTTTTCCGACAGTATGTTTCTGTAATCTGTATCCGATTTGATCTTATCGCTTCCGTACCCCTGAACGACCTTATATTGGGCGATAGTGGAGAGCATGTATTTCACCATCCGCCCGATGTCTGTCAAGTCCCCTTTCGAATTTTCCGAAAAGTCCCCGAAAGTTTTTAACAGGAGAGGGAGCGGTGATTTCACGCTTTTGTCTATCAGGACGCTTTTTTCGATGCTGATATCCTTTACCTTGTCATGGATTACATAGGTTATCATCCCGTTAATCTGGAGATATGCGTATTTCTGCGTTTCGTTGAATTCTCCTTTAATTGCCGTATTTAATTTAGCCGCATTCGCATAATCTGTGATGTTTTCAGGCTCGGGCGTCGTGTTAGTTACAGCAGTTTTGCTTCTTGTGCCGCTTTCCTCTTTTGCAGGCAGCTCTCCAATATTGTTCTCCCAGCTGCTTTCAATGGCCGATGACGACGTCTCGAACGTGATGTCTTTTGTATTTTTTATGCTAGGCAGCACTTCTATAGTCGGAGTTGTTTTTACATACATCTCATAAACTGATTTCGAATTTGATATTTTATGCGGATCGCTTATGTTAAAATTTTCCGTAATATATTCCGCGAATTTTTCTTGAAGTGCGTCATTCATATCCTGCAGGCTTCTTACGGAGCAGCCAGGTATCTCTTCCGATAGAATTTTGGCTACCAAGATATGCGCCTCATTGCTTATTTCAGTGTGAACATTGTCAATGGTTTCGACCATGTCATCCAGCGTTCTGTCCTTTGTAGCCAGATCTCTGCTCTGGATGCTTATCTTGGCGAGATATACGCTGGTAAAAACCGACATCATCAAAATTATGACCGCGACAACAGAAAACGACGTTTTGCCAGCATCGTCGCCATAAAGTTTTTTAAACATATCTTCGGGTTGGGATAAATAGAGCTGTATTTTAATGTTTGGACATAGCCCGAATTAATATTTTAGAAAAATCAGGATAAAACACATTTTCTTTATTCTTATTAGTTTTAAATAAACATTTTTAAGCCGCAGTTCCAAACAACCTTTCAACCATCCATTCGGGATTGAACAGTACAAAATCATCATATCCCTGCCCCGTGCTCATAAATATTATCGGTTTTTTTATCGCGTAGGCGATCGACAGTGCGGCGCCGCCCTTCGCGTCCGCATCAATCTTCGTGAGTATCGCGGCGTCTATCCCGACGGCATCGTTGAATTTCTGCGCCTGTTCTATCGCATCGTTGCCTGTCAGGGAATCACCGACAAATATTATCATGCTGGGTGAGATTACTTTCTTTATCTTTTTCATCTCGTCCATCAGATTTACGTTAGTCTGCATCCTTCCTGCAGTGTCTATCAGAACGACGTTCTTCCCCTTCGCTTTTGCATGCTCTACAGCATCATATGCGACTGCCGCAGGATCGCTCCCCGCGTGGTGTTTTATCAGTTTTACTCCTAATTTTTCGGCATGCCTTTCTAGCTGTTCTATCGCCCCCGCGCGGAACGTATCGCACGCCGCGATCACGCAGCTCTCATTGTTTTTGAGCAGCCTGTTTGCGATTTTCGCTATCGCAGTCGTTTTACCTGTGCCGTTTACACCTACGAACATCAGGGTAACCGGCTTTTTAGAATCCTTTATGAATTTATCAAAATCTATGCGATTCGTGGCAAGGATATCTAAAATGGACGTTTTCAGTACTTCCTCTACAAATTCCCCGCTGTCTATCCCTCTCCGGATCTTTTTTTCCACCAATTGATTCTTGACGTCTTCCTTGATTTTTTCAACAACGGGGAGCGCGACATCCGCTTCCATCAGCGCCAATTCCAGATCCCACAGAACGTTGTCGATATTTTTCTCTTTTAGTCTTTTTCCGCCAAAACCTTCAACAAAAACGTCTTTTTCTACGGACTTTGCTTCGGGCAAAGTCCGTACGATCGTACAAAATTCCCTCGATGAATTTTGTAGATGCAGCGGCTTTCCTGCAGCCTCTTTTTCCGCCGCCTCTATTTTTTGAACAATTTCCGGCTTTATGTCTGCAGGGTGGGCTCTTTTTCTGATAATCTTTTTAATCGGCTGCCCGCTTTGCTCTTTAGGCGTCTGCCGGGGAGCTTCTTGGACGTCCGCTGTTTTTTCTTCCCCACCCTCAGCATCTTCGGTCAGTTCTTTGCTTGCGTTTCTTTTAAACGCTGTAAGCCTTTCCCTCAGACTGTTAAACATTATTGTTCCCTTTGCGATTTTTGGTACAGCTCTTGGGCGCGCTGAGATATGGCCGTCATTTGCTGTTGAATTTTTAGTGCGTTTTCCTCTAGTTTTCTTCCCAGGTCTTTGGTATCATCAATCTTCTTTTCCAGTCTGCCGATTACGGAGTCGACACTCTCTTCCGATAACACGTCGGCGCCTATATTCGTGATAGCTTTCGACGGGTCTGTTATCTTAGCAAAAACAAACACAGTTGCGCCAATGGGTATCAGGATACTGTCGTCACCCTTCAGTTTTTTGAAGTTTTCCAGTGTATCTTTTGCGCGTAGATAGTCCGACAACAGCACGCCAAGGGTTTCGTTTTGCTTGGACATGACTTCTAGTTGTGCCTTGTAATATTCCAGTGTGATCAGCGAGTTTTCAAGCTCCTTTTTTTCTTCATCTTCAGTCGACATATCAATCCCTCGAGAAATTTTCAATAGACGGTTAACATCGTCTTCCTTTTTAATTTATTGGATGTTTTCGACCGTTAGCTTTTTTGTTCCATACTATGTTGCTGGTTTATGCATCTATTGCGCGTCTCAGAAATGTCTCTGCAATTTAAGCATAGTTAATTATTGATTGCTTTTGCAATATCGTTTCCAAATTGTTCAGCAGCTTCCGGTCCGTTTGCAGTAATTATTTTCCCGTCCTTGGTTACCGCCTCGCCAGTATAATTCACGTTGTTGCCTCTAAGCACATTAACGTATTTCGTATCTCCCGCCCATATTGTTGCCTTTCTTCCTTTCAATATCCCCGCGTTTGCCAGGATGCCGGGCGCTATGCATATCGCCCCGATGATTTTATTCGCTGCGTGGGCGTTTTTCGCAATCGAGTGTGCAGTCGGATCACCGAAATAAACTTCCGATCCAGAACCACCGACAAATATTACAGCATCATATTTATTTATATCCGCATCCTTTAACAGTATATTTGGCGTTGCCTTTGCCCCAAACATGCCTGTTGCTGGTGTTAAAGAAGTGCTAGCAATAACCACATTTGCGCCCGCACCTTCAAATATCTTCTTTGGTCTCAGGAGTTCCTCGTCCCTAAATTCACGGTGGGCTATTATCATCAAGACGTTTTTGTTTTTTAAGTCCGACATAGAACAAACCTCCAAAATAATATAATGATTGTATGCAGATAAGTTTTTCTAAAATTTATGTAGAAATCTCAAAATAAATTAAAAGCCATTATTAAAATCAACTTTACTAAATATATATATACAAGCAAATGGATAAAGTACAAAATCGGATGAGTGTAGTACTATGAGTATTTTAGGAAAACCAAACAAAAGAGTCGTATTGATGGTGCTAATGGCCGCCCTATTTTTTGCAGCGATATCGTCAATAACGACAGTAAATGCAACCACCGAGGTTGGCTACTTGAGTATAGAGGTAACAGTCACTAACAACTCTGCCTCTATCAAGGTAATCGGTGACAATATAACGGATGTCGCTGATGCTGATGTCTATATCGACGATGCATACCTCGACACAACAGATGCTTATGGGTATGTGAACGAATCTGACTTTTCACCAGGTAACCACCACGTATATGCAGCATACGGCGAACTCAGTGCCGATTCTTATTTCCGCATTGGAGGGAGTGCGATATTTTTAAATGTCTCTGTTAATAATGCGTCTGTTTCTATTAATGTGATTGACAACGGTTCAACACCTGTCGCCAACGCCGACGTATACATCGACAGCGAATACATAGGTGCTTCGAACGCCTACGGATTCGTTAACGCAACCACATCCGTCAAACCAGGTCAGCATTACGCCTACGCCCAGTACGGCGACCTGGCAGCCGAAAAAGACTTCAGGATCGGCGGAAACGCAATTACGGTAAACGCACTCGTCAACGGCCAGAATGTCTCGATCTTAGTCAACGACGAGAACGGCGACGCGGTCTATGACGCCGACTTATACATAGACGGCGAATACGCAGGCACAACGAACGCCTACGGCTTCGTGAACGACAGCGTAGGGGCAAAGCCTGGCATACATTACGCCTACGCCCAGTACGGCGACCTGGCAGCCGAAAAAGACTTCAGGATCGGCGGAAACGCAATTACGGTAAACGCACTCGTCAACGGCCAGAATGTCTCGATCTTAGTCAACGACGAGAACGGCGACGCGGTCTATGACGCCGACTTATACATAGACGGCGAATACGCAGGCACAACGAACGCCTACGGCTTCGTGAACGACAGCGTAGGGGCAAAGCCTGGCATACATTACGCCTACGCCCAGTACGGCGA
>JBBABA010000006.1:0-133372 GCA_041657955.1 Thermoplasmata archaeon
TGTGGTATCTATCTCTATTACGGATCAAACAACGTCATAACTCTAAATAATATATACAACAACAAGCAATATGGATTGTATTTGTATTCCAGTACAGGAAACACCGCCTACAACAACTGGTGGGGCAACATAACCGGTCCACATAATAGCAATTCAAATCCAATCGGCACAGGCGATAACATTACCGATGGCATCCCGTTTGCCCCTTGGGCAACTTCCCCATTCTTCACAACGATAGCAATCACCCCCCCAACATTATACGTCGGCGGCATCGGGAGTGGTAATTATACAACAATCCAAAATGCAATCAACGTCTCGAATCCAGGCGATACAATATTTGTTTATAACGGCACATACAACGAACAGATTATCATAAATAAGAGCGTCAATTTAGTTGGCCAAAGTGTTCGCGGCGTTATAATACAGTATAATGGCACACTACAATATGCCCCATCGGGAATACACGTTGTTGGTGCTAGTCACGTAAACATAAGCAACATATCTATTGACAATTTCTATTACGGCATCTCTTTGTATAATTGCAATAATGTCTCTATAGTATCTACAATTATCACTAATTGCGATGGTCATGGAATTAGATTGGATTTCAGTTCAAATAACAGTATAATGTTCAACACCATCTCGGACAGCCAATGGGGCGGAATCATCCTTAATTTCAGTTCGAACAATAACATAATGCGCAATACGGTAACAAATCTACAACACGGCATCAACATTGGATACAGTTCGAACAATGCTATAATATCGAATGTTATCGCGAACAATGGCTATGACGGCATCTTTATCATCTCTAGTTCAAACAACATAATTTTATCTAATGACATATTTGGAAATAAGCAGTATGGGTTGTACGTTACGGAAACCACATCACAAAGCACGAACAACACTGCAACCAATAACTGGTGGGGTGATGTTTCAGGTCCACATCATGAAACAAGAAATCCATCTGGAAAAGGAGATACCGTTTCTGGCGATATTGATTTTATTCCTTGGGCGAATTCTTCTTTCAATCCACCAGAAATACCAATTTCTTCGCAGAATAATACAAAAATAATCTCCCCAACCAACAACTCAGTGGTAAGCGGAATTGTGTTGATTAAAACCGAAGTTTTGATGTGCAACTGCACTGGAACAACATCGCTTTATGCAGACGGAACTTTCGTGAATAACGGCACTACGAGCAATATTACTGTTCACAACAACGTATATTATGAGATATTCTATAATGAATTAAACACTTCGGCATTGGTAAACGGCTGGCACACATTGAAAATGTATGGAAAACACAAAGAATATTTCGATGAAATCAGAGTTTATGTGAATAATACGATTGCAGTTGTAAACCATTCTCCGACAATTACAAACGTCACTGCAAACCGGACAACAGTTTATGCAGGCGAGCAGGTCGCGATAAACATAACTGCGTCTGATCAGGATGGTGACATCCTCAATTATATGTATGAAACAGCAGGCATCACAAACTCGGGAAATAATTCCAATGTAGTATGGACAGCACCCACAACCAGCGGCACTTATACTATATCTATAAAGGTAAACGACAACAAGTCAGAATCGGATATTATGACAATCAACATTACGGTGCTTCCCATTTCCCAGCCAAGTTATTTCGATTTTGTGGTAATAAGCTCTCTCGTCACAGATAAGTCTTCTTACACTACTGGCGAGAAAATCAGGGTAACAGTCGTATCGCAGCGCGGAAGCGATATGCTTACTCTTGTTTGGGAAGGAAACGTCACACTCAAAGTGTTAAACTCTAACGGCGCTGAAGTATTCAGGATGGTAAAGAACGTTTCAATTCCAAACGGCGGCGGAAACAGCACGACCTATTTTGACCTCATACTAAACGACATCGGGAATTATACAATAGAAACGACACTTAGCGGAATGTTTGACGTGCTGAGCGCAAAAGGGGTTAGCATAATCGTTAAAGCGAAAACAGATGGTGGCGGCGGAACTGGATTTATTCCCGGGTTTGAACTGCTGACATTAATCGCGGGGCTCGTAGTAGCAATAATATCGGTTCGTAAATCGAAAGCTCGCAGAGAAAAAATTTAGAGTACTTACATTATGCTGTAATAAATTCGAAAAATGTAACGAACGAAGAATACGTGATGATATACATGAGTTCTGACTGCAAAGAGATAGTAAATACTATCAAGTCGATGCACAATCCCAAAAACGTGGAGGGCATGGCAAGATACGGAATAAGCACTCGTAACACGTATGGGATTTCGATTCCCTTTTTACGAAAAATAGCAAAAGAAAAGGGCCAAAATCACAAACTTGCAGTTGAATTATGGAACACCGGCATCCATGAAGCGCGGATTCTTGCGGCGTATATCGACGATCCTGGCAATGTAACCAGCAAGCAAATGGATAATTGGGTTTCGGATTTTGATTCATGGGACGTCTGCGACCAAGTGTGCAGCAACCTCTTTGACAAAACACGTTTCGCATATCAAAAGGCAAGCAAGTGGATAACGCAGGATGAGGAATTTATAAAGAGAGCGGGTTTTGCTCTTATATCCGCCCTCGCTGTCCATGATAAGAGAGCGAAAGATGAAGTTTTTGCAGATTTCCTGCAGTCTATAATGGATTCATCAACAGATGAGCGCAACTTTGTGAAAAAAGCCGTCAACTGGTCGCTTCGGCAGATAGGAAAACGCAGCGTTAATCTGAATAAAAAGGCAATAGGTGCCGCCCTCAGGATTGAAAGGCTAGATTCGAAAACAGCAAGATGGATCGCAACGGATGCGCTTCGAGAGTTAAGAAGCGATGCAGTTCAAAAGAGGGTCAAGAGTAAATAAAAAAAGTCAGTAATGTTCTATTCTTTCTCTTTTCTCGTTTTCTTCCAGCGCCCGCACGACTTTCCCCCCTCGGGGCAGGGACCAGTATTGCAAGGCGGGCCCGCATTCTCGAAAATTATCGGTGCTACTTTTTTGACTTCTTTCAGCATCAAATTAGCCATTTCCCGAATCTCCCATTGGGCACGGTTGCAGCACCTCAGATTGAAAAAATTGAAGAGCGAACGCGTGTTCATGGTTACTATTATTTTGCTGGATGCGGCATTTGGTAGTACAAATCTTGCATCTTCTTTTGGTATTCCCGCATCTACGAACTCTTTGTATGTATCCCACAAATATTCCATTGTTTCTTCGAACTTCTTGTTTATTTGCTTGTTTTTCGAGACGGTTTTTGGAACAATGTAATCGGGCTTTTCAAGATTCACATAGCGCTGGCTTTGTTGGGAGAACGACGCGATTCTGTGCCTTACCAGCTGATGTGTTAACGCCCTCGAGACGCCCTCTATTCCAAATGTAAAGCTCGCATGCTCCAGGACGGAATAATGCCTGACTGACAATATGTGGCGGATTATCTTCTTTATGTCGTCGCTACTCATTTTTCCGGAGATGTCTTCTATGTCTGAGTTGGAGTAGCATAACTTCGCGGCCATGGCGCAGGTTCTTTCCGGATCGTTTGTATATTTTATCAGTTTTACTTTCATTTTTGGTTTTCTCCTATATTTATGAAATGGCACACATTAATTAATGATTTCTGTTGTTTAATGTTTTTCTTCCACTTTATAATCTTGGTTGAAGCGCGCTATCGTAGAGATAATAATTGATAAAAAGTGTCCATATTATCGGAAGTAAAAACACAATCGCGGTGTAAACTTCTAGCTTTTCTACTAGCGTTATGGATATGATCAGCCATGATGTTGCTATGTCATACATGCTGAGTCTTAGGAATCTTTCTCTATTTTGTTTTCCGAGCGTTTTATACGTCAAAAACACTTGACATGGTATGGCGAGTAATACGACCAGCACCGGGTAAGATGTTGATGTGACAATGCCCAGGGGATACAAGAGCAATAGGACGCCCAACATAATGAGTTTGAGCAGTATAATGTAGCGTATGTTTAAGTCGGAGGTGTTTAACCTTTTTGAATATTTGTACCCCCATCTTACTGCTGTGGTCGGGATTGAAAATTTTCTATCGTTTTCTACATCCTTCATTCCGGCATACCATTGGACAGACGATACCGTAATGAACACTATGAGGGAAACGAAGATTGTATGAATTGTAATGGTTCCGATACAAGATGCCCCGAAGAATACAAAGAAAGCACAACCAAGGCTCAAGGTGACGTCGTAAGCAATCGCGATGTATTTTCCCCATATGTTGTAGAGAGCTGCGAAACATCCTGCAATAATAATAAACAAGGTTGAAAATTTATTGTTAAAGAGGAGCAAAACTGCGGCGACAGAAACGATACAAGTAACCATAGAAAAATATTTTGCAGAGGTTGTGTCCACCCTTCCGCTTACAAGGGGTTTATGAGAAAGCTCCTTGATGTTTGCATCGACTTTCCTGTCCATTATTTCGTTTAACGATCCCATCGAAAAATGTGCAAATGCACCGATTATCATTAATGCTATGACATCAAGCAGCGTAGGTGTATTGGAAGAAGTGTATGCCCCGACGACCGGCAACATGGCAGTTGCCATCGCTCCGGGCGCCCTGCCCAGTTCCAAGTAGTCTCTAATTTTTGCCAACATCATTTCCAATGCGTTATGGCAGATGGTATAAAAATAGTCTTTCCTTTAGCTAATCGTTTAATTGCTTTCAATAATTCCCTCTATGGCACTTTCACTAATGATTTTCAATACTGGTACATTGATATCGTTATCTTCTTTCATGCACCCCTCCAGTTCACCTATTTAAATACGGTCAAACATAAAGGGGTATAAGAAAAAACAAAGGAGGGATGCATATAAGCGAAGATATAGAACATTACAGTTGGGAAGACGTATATCGCCTAATGGGATGCGATATTGTCATGGACGACGTTACAGAATCGACCGTACGCATCGAGTTCGAGCTTTTATAATAAAACAAAACAAGACGCCATAGCGCTAACCCATCCTAGGCGCCGTAGGCGTCTTCATTTTATATACTACATATGTCATTATTCAATCGCATCAAGTTGCGTTAGATTTATATTAAATGAGACATATATAGAAAAAGAGAAAATATAGAATTTAAAAAAAATTGAAGGAGGACTAAAATGAAATCAGTAAACGAAATCGGCGAGAACGCTGGCAAGGTATGGCGCACATTGCGCCAGAATGGTGCACAAACAATCGTAGACTTGGAAGCAAGCACAAAATTATCAAGAGAATCTGTTTGTGGGGCAATCGGCTGGCTAGCAAAAGAGAACAAAATAGCTATAAACCAGGCGGGGCGCTTCATAAAATACGCTTTAACGCCCACTGAATCAAAATAGGCGTGATAGACAAAATGCAGATAGGTGTTTACTTGGGATAGCCAACGCTTGCAAAATAGTTGGTTTTTCCAATTTTTTCGTAAACTGTATAAGCATAGCAATTTTTTTTATAGGGGGATGGGCAGTTGGTGATCTATGGAAGCCGTCCTAATGGCTGCAGGAAAAGGGGTAAGACTATTACCATTAACCGCAAACAGACCCAAGCCCATGGTTTCTTTCTTAAATAAACCCCTTATCGAATATATATTCAACACCTTGCGCGAAGCTACCGTAGATAAAATCACAATTCTTGTAGACTATTATGCTGAAAAGATAACGGATTATTTTGGGGACGGAAGCAAGTACGGCGTCAAAGTAGAATACTCTGGCAACAACATTCCGTTTGGTACGGCAGGTGCAGTTAAAAAAGTGGCTAAAAAAATTGACGATACGTTTATCGTGGGGTCTGCAGACGTGCTCACAAAAATAAACCTTCGGGATTTTGTCAAATTCCACAAAATGAAGGGGGGAGTGGCAAGCATCGCCCTGTCGACTGCGGAGGACACAACACAATACGGGATCGTTGTAAAAGACGACGGTGACCGGATCGTCAGGTTTTTAGAAAAACCAAAACCAACCGAGGCGTTTAGCAACCTAATTAACGCTGGCATCTATGTGGTGGAACCTGAAATTTTCGATAAAGTGCCCCCGAATACTGAGTTTGACTTCTCGAAGGACCTATTTCCACTCTTGCTCAAAGAGGAATTACCGGTGTACGGGTTTCACTTCTCCGAATATTGGAACGACATAGGCAGACCGAGCACCTATCTTGGTGCCGTGAGGGATTACCTGATGATGCAGAATAAGATAATGTCTGTCACGAAGGAGGGCGAGGGTGTATTGATTACCGGGGATAGTTGCAAAATTCCAAGCAGCATAAACGTCAAAGGCTTCGCAATTATCGGAGATAATATCGAGATAGGCAGAAACGTTGAAATAGACAGTTCAGTAATATGGTCGAGCACGAAACTCGGGGACAATACAAAAATGGTAAATGCAATAATCGGTGAAAATGCGCTAATAGATTCTAACGTAGTTATCGGTGCTGGTTCTGTATTGGGGGACAATTGTATAATAGGTAAAAACGTAAAACTCGAGCAAAACACCAAACTATGGTGCGGTTCCAGGATCGGCTCCGGAACGCAGATGACATCGGATTAAAAAATGAAGGGGTAAAATGAAAATGACATACGAATTCGAAGAATACGACCCAAAAACGTTCATCGACATCGGTTTGGCATTTGGAACGTTATCTGGATCGGAAACAATGATTGTCGCAGGCAGGGATGGGAAACCTGTGACAAGGCTGGCGAAGAGGGCAATGGGATTGGGGATTGCGTGGACTGGTACGACGGTACTGGACCTCAGACTCATGCCAAAGGAAATTGTAAAACACGAAGTGAAGAAATTAATGGCCAACGGCGGTTTCTACATCTCTTATGACAACAATAAATTCTCGATAGACCTGTTCAATAAAGATGGGGACGTAGTGGATGAAGATTTTGAAAAGGAGATAAAAAAGGTAATAAAAAACAACAGATGTTCAAAGGTAGCAGTTACCAACCTTGGAACGCATATGTATTATCCAAACGCCATCGATGACTACATAAACGATATTGTTTCGGAAGTATCGTTTAAAAAACCCATTAACGTTATTGTTGATTGCCAAAACTCACCAATGACTATGGCAATTCCCCAACTTTTCGAGAGGTACGGGATAACAGTTTCCACTACAAACACATTCTTTACCGGATACGCTGGTAATCAGGAAATCAAAGACTTTTTGCGGCAACTCAAAGAAGGGGATTTTTACATCGGTTTGAGGCTTATGCCCGATGCAATAGAGATATATACCGCAAAAGGGAAAAAAGTTGCTGAAAAGAAAAATATTGTTGCAGCTCTTAAATATATCGAGAACATGGGAGATTTATAAATGGTTGGTGCCTTCACATTCGTACTTCACAGTCATATTCCATATTGCAGGAAGCATGGTGCATGGCCATTCGGCGAGGAATGGCTGTTCGAGGCGATATGCGAAACATATATTCCGCTTCTTGATGCGATTAATGAACTTGCCAAGGAAGGATACTCGTCAAAACTCACTATCGGGCTTACGCCAGTTCTTACCGAGCAATTAAACGATTCGTACATGAAGAGGATGTTTTGGAGGTATATCTTACAGAAGATAGATCTATGCACAAAGGACATAGAGCGTTTTCAAAGCAAGCCGGAATTTTTGGAACTGGCTACGTTTTATAAAAATTTCTATCTCGACACATTTCACTCGTTTAGAGACAAGTATAACACTGATTTAGTGGGGGCGTTTAGGAAATTACAAGACGATAGGCATATAGAAATAATAACGTCCTGTGCAACACACGGATACCTGCCACTTCTCGGAAGGGATTCCGCGATACGGGCACAAATAAAGATTGGAGTGGACTCTTATTCCAGGAAATTTGGAAAAAAACCAAGAGGGATATGGCTGCCCGAAATGGCATACCGTCCCCGTGGAATGTGGCGTTCGCCGGTAAACAATGAAACCATGTATCGGGAAGGGGTGGAGACATATCTGGCGGAAGAAAATATAGATTACTTTTTCGTCGACAACCACACAATCGAAGGCGGCAAAGGCAAAGGCGTATACAATATAAAATTTCCGTTGAAAACCATACCCATCAGAACATCTATAGGTGCAGATTCTCACGATGCAAACACAAAAACTACATACTGTCCGTATCTGCTAGACGCTAGCAAGGGGAAGCACGTAGCCATATTCGGAAGAAACGAAAGGACAGGTTTGCAGGTCTGGAGCGGCGAGTGGGGTTATCCCGGTGATAGTTGGTATCGGGAGTTTCATAAAAAGGATTCGATTTCCGGATTGCAGTATTGGCGCGTTACCGATAAAAACAAGGATCTTGGAACCAAACAGATTTATGTCCCGAATATGACAGATGGGAGAGTAGAGGAAAATGCAAGCCATTTTGTCAGTATGGTATACGACTTGTTAAAAAAGAACAAGGATAAGGCGACACAACCGATTGTTGTTGCCCCTTACGACACAGAATTATTCGGGCACTGGTGGTTTGAAGGAATAAGATGGCTGAAGGCGGTAATAAAAAAGCTATACTCGGCAAATATAGAATCAACTACGTGCAGCGAATATCTGGACAGATACCCCCCGAATAAGGTTATAAAAATTAGTGAAAGCTCATGGGGAAACGGCAGCCTCCACCAGATGTGGTTGAACGACGATACAAAATGGATATGGAACTACATTTACATCGCAGAGCAACAGATGGAGACTTTGGCAGAAAACTACATTCAACCAAGCCCGAGCAAAAAACGACTTCTCAACCAGGCAGCGAGAGAACTTCTTTCACTTGAAAGCAGCGACTGGCCGTTTATGACGTCAACCAGGCAAGCATATGAGTATGCAAGCCAGCGTGTGATCGACCACTACACCAACTTTGATGAGATTTGCGATGCTATTGTACTTGGAAAACAGATAAAAATCGAAGATTACGAAGACAAGAATAATATGTTTTCGGACATAGACTATCGCGTATTCACCGGAAGAAGCGCCGAGAAAAAAATGGACTTTTCAAAACAAATACGTGCAGTCAAACGCCGCCAATAAGAGTTTTTAAAAGAACGTATATAATCACTAGGCGGAAGATGTTGAGGGAACTGCCATTCATTAGGCCACGTAGCGCGTTATGTGCCAATGGCAGCGGTAACGATGAAACCTATTACCGCCAAGCTTACGAAGCCCAGCGACGCGTAGAATACTGTCGATTTCTTTTCATGTTTGACCATCTCGCCGAGGAGCGCATGGAATACCAGGTAGAGGAATCCCCCGCCCACGTGGCCGAGCACGAAACCGAACCATATGGGGGCGCTTCCCGCAAGCGCAACAGCACCTATGATTCCGCCGGAAAGGGTAGTGGCCCCTTCAAGCGCTACTGTAATCCCGATCGCCTTCGCACGGCTGTAACCAGAGCTCACGGCAACGGATGCTAGTGCCAGGCCCTCAGGGAATTTGTGGTATGCCACTACAAAGAAGATTATGTAACCTACAGATGTGCCGGTTTCATGCCCGACGGCTATGGCAATGCCGTCCATAAAACTGTGGATGGACATGGCCACTACCATAAGCATCGTAACGCGAAACATTGATTCTTTATGCGTCGCGGCGCAGGCCGGGCATATGTGGTAAACGTACTTGCCTATCAGATAAAAAGTTGCATAGCCCAACAGAACTGCACCTGCAGTTTCTAATAAACCAATCAGGTCTATTGTTTCGGGGATTATGTCCAGTACGACCACAGAAAGCAGCGCCCCAGCTGCAAGTGATATGAGGGCACACAGGTGCTTATGGCTTATGTCTTTTACAAAGAATATAACTGCACCGCCAAGGGATGCCACTACAACCGCAATCACAGCCCGGATAAGCACCATATCCAACGCTGACAACACCATATGCGATTATCATGTGATTGCTTATTATTAAACGTTTGGTATATTTTTAATAAAAAATAAATACTTTGACGACCTTTCTTAATAACATGCCGATAGTAAGCATGTCTGTCAGCGAACAGCTCATAAATAAGTTTGACGAGGCCGCAGAAAAGATGGGCTACGGGGGACGTTCCGAGGCGTTTCGGGACGCGCTTCGATTGTTTGTGGATAAAAGCGAATGGGCGTCGAGCGAAGGTGAGAATTCCGCAATAATCCTTGTTTTGTATGATGAGAAGCTTATATCAAAGCGGGATCTTTCCGATATCGAGCACGTGTACCATGAGATACACGCAGTCCTTCACCTTCACCTGGACAATGTAAACTGCCTTGAAGTTCTGGTAGCAGAGGGCACGAGCAGCAGGATAAAGGGCGTTATCCAGCACATACGAAAGACCAAGGGGATAAAGCAGATACAGTTCATGACCGCGGCGTCTGGCGTATAATGATGAACCACACGAAAAACAACTGTCTGGAGCGCACCTGGTAGCATATCCCATGAATCTGATGTTTTTATTCTGGTGCATCTGTTTCTGGCGAAATTTAACAGCATTTATCGAGAAATGCTAAATTATATGCACTGGTATTTATAAAAGAAAACTTAATAAGAGGACAAGTATTGGCATAAAAATAGAATTTGCGTGATGACATCGAAATCGAAGCATTTCAAATATGCACGAACACTACTTTATCGAGATGAATTATGCAAGCACCATGTAAACCTCCCATTGGCAAGCGACTAAAAAATTTCATGATAGGAACAGCCCGCAATCCGCTCGACCCTTCCCTTTTTAGAAATCTTTCACTGATAGCACTTTTTGCATGGGTTGGTTTGGGGGCGGATGCGCTGTCTTCTTCGTCTTACGGTCCGTCTGAGGCATTCCTTACTCTTGGCGGCCACAAGTACCTTGCCATATTCGTAGCGATAGGCACGATGATAACGATTTTTGTGATAACAAAAAGCTATTCCCAGATAGTAGAGGCGTTCCCTTCCGGCGGCGGCGGTTATGTCGTAGCAAGTAAGTTGTTGTCGCCCACACTTGGAGCTGTATCCGGTTGTGCCCTCTTAGTGGACTACGTACTGACGATAACTTTGTCTATCGCCTGCGGCACGGACGCGTTATTCAGCTTTTTCCCTGCAGGGTGGCAAGTATATAAACTCCTTTTCGCAATCGGTATTCTCGCTGTACTTGTCCTCATGAACCTGCGGGGAACGAAGGAGGCGGTCCTTCCTCTGGTGCCTATCTTCGTGCTGTTTCTAGTAACGCACGTGTTTATTATAATATACGGACTGGTTATTCATGGACCAAACCTTCCAACGATAGCCCAAGATACTGCTTCTGATGTTCGCAGTGCCGGAATGCAGGTCGGTTTTATAGGAGTTCTGGCATTGATCATGCATTCCTACAGCATGGGTGCAGGAACATATACTGGTATCGAGGCGGTCAGCAACAGTATGCCCGTACTTCGAGAACCGAAGGTGAAAACTGCCCAGAAGACTATGCGATATATGGCGATATCCCTATCCTTCATGGTCATCGGCCTAATGGTCGCCTATCTGCTTTTTAACGTGACGTCCCAACCGGGTAAGACGCTCAACGCTGTTCTTTTTGAAAATATTACCGGTAATTGGCCAGGCAGTACGGGCTATTATTTCTTAGTTGCAATATTGTTCTCGGAAGCAGTCCTGCTTTTCGTAGCCGCACAGACAGGTTTCATAGATGGGCCAAGAGTTCTCGCGTACATGTCTCTAGACCGTTGGTTGCCAACAAGATTTGCAAACTTAAGCGACCGCCTAGTGAGTCAGAACGGAATTTTAATAATGGGTGGGGCTGCCCTGTTAATGATGATGTACACTCACGGCTCGGTTCAGCAACTGGTTGTTTTGTATAGCATAACAGTTTTCATAACATTCGTGCTTTCTCAATCGGGAATGGTGCGACATTGGTGGTTAAATCGCTCAAAGATGAAAGGTTGGGTACACAAAATGCTTGTAAACGGCATTGGACTGGCACTCTCGGGATTTATATTGGTATCTGTAGTCACCCTAAAGTTCAACGAAGGAGGATGGGTCACAATCATGATTGCCGCCGCATTGCTGGGGGTTGTGTTTTTTGTCAGGGGACATTACAATCTCACGGGTAAACTCATTAAAAAATTGGATGCGATTGTTCCTACCGCAGAGTCTTGCGACTGCGATATTATTCCGCATACACGCCACGGCAAAACATCCGAAATAAAATTCGACCAGAACACTAAAACAGCGGTGGTGATGGTCAGCGGCTTCAACGGATTAGGGCTAAACGCAGTCTCCAGCATCTTCAAATTATTCGGGGACTCTTTCAAGAATTTCGTTTTTATCGAGGTCGGCATAGTTGACGCAGGGGTGTTTAAGGGTGTGGAAGAAATGGAAAACCTTACGGCAAAGGTAAAGAGCGATGTAAATCGGTATGTAAACTTCGTGAGAGAACACGGTTATTACGCAGAAAGCATTGCAATGGCGGGCACGGATGTTGTCGAGGAAGTCTACAAAACAGCACCGAGCATTCTAGAGAGATTCCCGAATGCGGTGTTCTTCGGCGGCCAGATAGTTTTCCCAAAGGATACGATTTTCACGAGAATCCTTCACAATTATTCCGTATTTTCACTGCAGAGAAAATTGTACAGGGATGGTATTCCGTTCATAATATTACCGGTTAAAGTTGAATGATTATTTAGATAAGATTATTATTTTTCGAGCAGAATACAAGACTCGAAACGCACAATATTAATCTACAACATCGCTATTCCTGTACGGGGATTCGATGGCGGAAAAATTCTTGGTCTATGTCAACGGCGAATATTTGCCAGAGGATGCGAAGCACATCAGTGTCTTCGACCACGGCTTCCTGTACGGCGACGGAGTTTTTGAAGGGATTCGAGCGTACAACGGAAGAATATTCAAACTGAAAGAGCACATCGAACGCATGTACGAGTCCGCGAAGGCAATCAACCTCAATCCGCCGGTTCAGCCCGGCGAACTGGAAAAGATAATAATCGAGACGTGCAGGAAGAGCAAGCTCAAGGACATATATATCCGCCCGATATTCACCAGGGGAGAAGGAGACCTTAACCTCTCGCCCGTGTCATGCAAGAAGTCGGGCCTGATAGTAATTGCAAAACCGCTCGCAGCTACGTTCGCTGAAAAGTCGCAGAAAGGCTTGAGACTGATAACCGCTCCCGTAGCACGCATGCCGCCACAATGCCTGAGCCCGAACGTTAAGTCACTGAACTATCTGAACAATGTCCTTGCACGCATGTTCGCACATTATCATGGCGCGGATGAGGCGCTTATGCTTGACATACATGGATATGTTTCCGAGGCTTCCGGAGACAACATATTCTATGTTAAAAACGGACTGGTCGGTACGCCGCCTACGGCTACGAACCTGAAAGGAATAACGAGGATGACCGCACTGGAACTTGCCAAGGAGATAGGCATCGATACAAGAATCACACAGTGTACGTTGTTCGACCTCTACAACGCCGACGAGGTGTTCGTGACTGGCACTGCAGCCGAGATAGGGCCCGTCGTAGAGCTGGACGGACAAAAGATAGGCGACGGCAAGCCCGGAAAGATTACTATGAAGCTTATCGTCATGTACAAGGAACTGATAAACAATAACGGTACGCCGATATATTAGGCGAGGGATAAGATAGACAGGAAACGAACGTCGATAAATCAAAATGCTTACACGACCGACAAATTTTCTAACTCGGAGCATAAATCCGGCATCTAAAACACCCAATTTGCGACTACACCCAATACGCGACCGAGTACCATGTTGAGACATCGGTGAACAAATGCAGAACGTCAATTCAAAAATCAACGCCATTTTCAGCGGGTTTCCCAAGATGTTTTGGGTAGCTAACACACTGGAATTAGTCGAGAGGGGCGCGTACTACGGCATGATGGCTGTGTTCTCATACCACTTAGTGTACAACCTAAACGTCCCTTCGACAGTGGTCGGAATACTGATGGCAATTCTTATGCCGTTTTTGTATTTCGTGCCGATAATCGCCGCGACGCTTGCGGAAAAATATGGCTACAAGAGCGCGATAATAGTGGCGTTCGCGCTTCTTCTTTCCAGTTATCTTCTGATGGCCAACATCAAGCCGCTTGATAAGAGCATTGCCTCATCCTCGATAACTGCGATCATTCCGGCTATCGCGCCCATACTTCTTGCAATTGTCTCGCTGGGTTTTGGCGCAGGAACATACAAACCCGTAATCTCGGCGACGATAGCTCATGTGACGACAGAGGAAAAACGCAACTTCGGCTACTCCATATATTATTGGATGATAAACCTGGGTGCGTGCATAGTGCCACTTTTGATAGGAATCACCATACCGAAGGCGGCCTACAACCTTGCGTTCTATGTCTCGGCCGCGATGATATGTGCAAACATCATGATTGCGATAATATTCTATAAAAGCCCCAGGGAGAGAGTCAAAGACAAAAGCGTCACTCAAGCATTGAGCGGAATGTTTGTGGTTTTGAAAGACAAGAATTTCACGCTTCTTCTTCTGATATATTCGGGATTTTGGTTCATGTATTCCATGAACCACTCGTTCCTTCCGATATACATGAAGGATTTCAAAGTGATGCCTGACTGGTTCGAGGTGCCGATACTTGCGGCCGTGAACCCGGGCACGATAATTGCACTCGGGCCGTTCCTGGGCAAATTGTCTGAAGGAAAGCACTCCCTGAACGTGATGTTAACAGGCATATCCATATACGTGCTCGGATTTTCGATAATAGGCCTGTTCATCAACCCCATGTTGTTCATGCTCGGGATAATAATATACTCGATAGGCGAGTTCGTAGCGCACCCAAACTACATAAGCTATGTCTCAAAGCTTGCGCCAAAAGACAAGGTCGGAATTTACATGGGATATTCATTCCTGCCCATAGGGTTGGGACAGATATTCGGCTCCCTTGCAGGCGGATTTTTGTACAGCGGATTTGCCGAGAACATGCAGATGCCGAAACTTTTCTGGGCAGTCATAATCTCAATCGGGCTTCTCACATTGAGCGGGCTTCTTTTGTACAGAAATTATCTCGGCGTGAAGCCCGGGGCAGCCGCGTCCGGAGGCACTGCAAAAGGTGCGAAGGCAATATTGACAAAAGGAGCAAAGATAAAGGAAGCAAATTGGTCAAAGACCAGAGAGGCAAAAGGTGCAAATGCAAAGGAGGCGGGCGGAAGCATCCTGCTATTTGTGCACATAGCATCGCAGAAAATATCAAAGTTGAGCTTCATAGTGCCGATTGTTGTGATGATCGTCATACTGTCTGTGAGCGCGGGAGCGGGAACAGACAAATACTATCGAGGTGCAGACGGACAAAAAGTAACAGACTGGTCCGGATACCAAAAACAGCAGAAGAGCATGGATAAAATATCAGAATATCTAAACGAGAACAGTGATGTCACAAAAACAGTAAAAATCGGCGATACAAATATCATAACAGTAACATTCACGCTAAGATGGACAGACGAGAGCGCGGGAACGTTCATGCAGAACGAGCCTGACCAGTTCGCGTTAAACGTCGAACTGCCTAACAAGACATCATATAGTGCAGGCCCGCAAAAGAATTCGATAGGGGGCGAGGGAAAGATCGCAATCGCGGTTTCTTACTCTCCGCAAAAAGACCCGTCAACAGAGGGAAGCGGCGAATACAAGATAACGATAAAGGCTGGCGATTGCGGGGACGTTTATTACAAGGGGACAAAGATAAAGGCGTCAGACGATAAGGGGAACGACTGGACGCTGGATGTGGGTTACGAGTATTACACGAAGTGATTATGAATGCGGGATGTATGTTACGAGTATTGTAAATTTGTTCCAGCAATACGTCTTTAATTTATGTCATGTCAACATAACCTAGATTTAATTTTGGGTTAAGTGTGGTTAACATAGATTTATAGAGGTTTCGATTCGTATAGCGTGGCTATCAACTTAACACAAAATCTTCATTCTTTGTTAAACACCCTTTCTAAACAATGGACTGTTAAATCTCTCTTAAACTTCACTTTAACCGCTTCTTTTTCTGTTCTGTGAGGCGCAAATAATTGTTTTTTGAAATGACCGATTTTCCGGTTTCTTTCTCTACCTTATTCCGCGTTATTTTTGCAATAGTTCCTCCCCTTCTGGCAGAATCCTTGCATTCGTCCATTCCACGCGAGTCGCGCGCTTCTGTTATGTCAGTGGTCGCCTTCTCCCCAACCATCGTAAGGATAAGCTCCCAATCAGTCATGTGGTCCCTTAAATTCTGGTTTTTTCGCGGGACGTTTTTAAATTCCTTGTATTCCTGCACTGTTTTGCCGAATGTCGCCCTGGTTATCTCGTTTGTAAGGATCGCGAACTCCCGCTCCAGCTGGATGTCCCTATCCTTCCATTCGTCTGTAAGTTCCTGCCTTATCGCGATGCCTCTCAGGCGCTTGTCAATCCAGTCTTTTGGATAGCCTTTAAGTTCGTAATACTCTTTTATCCTGTCCTGGCCTAATTCCGGGTTCTCGATCTCCTGTATCCTTTCATATCCCACCCGGGCTAGCCACCGCTTGAACGGCTCGGCTTTTCGCGACGGGACGGACTGAATAAGCCTCAGCATTGTTTCGGTGTTGGCGCAGTCTGTTTCGTACTGTTTGCCGTCCGACGAAAGCAATTTCAGTTGTACGATTTTATCGTACAACTCAAATCCCTCATCTGCCAGCTTGGCCTTTAGGTCTGACCAGTATCTTCGGGGAATCGTGCTGTCGGTCAATGCTTCCACGATATCAACCACGGAGAAGTACCACTCGCCGTTGTGCCATGCGCGCCTTATCTTCTTGTCCTCGAAGACTACGAGTTTGGTTGATTGTTTCATGCCTGCATCTTCCTTACGCATTCGTATATTATTGGATATCATATTTGTTTGTTCCCTTATAAACGTAGCCATAAGGTGAGTGAAAGTATTACCAGTGCCGTCTTTACACAAAAAATATAATATTATTTTTCGTTTTTTTCTATTTTATGAGTAACATTACTATTTTTTGTGTGTTTAAGCAAAAAGGATCGAAGAATTGGTAGCCCCGAGCAGATTCGAACTGCTGTCCCCGGCTCCAAAGGCCGGAATGATTGGCCACTACACCACGGGGCTATGCTGCTTCCAACGTCTTTCTATAATCTTTAACAACCTTATATAAATATCGTATTCTTTCATATTAAAAATAATAATTCTATTAATAATTTTATGAAGGCTTAAGATCAACAGCCATGATATGCAAATATATAATCGATATTGCACTTAAAATTTTATAAAATCTGTAAATTAATAAAAAATCTGAAGTTTCAAGTTTACACTGGTGCGTCTATGTGCCAGATCAAGCGACTACATCTCATTCGACGCTTATATCCCATCAGATAATGCGTATGAACGGCTACATCTCATTCGGCGCATCAATACCCATCAGATAAAGCGTATTTTTCAACACTTGCCTCGTCGCATCCACCAATGCAAGCCTTACATCTCTTGCCTCTCCGCCTTTTAGAACAGGTACATCCCTGTAAAACTGGTTAAACAACGATGCCACCTCATGTGCGTACTCGGCCAGTACGTTCGTTCTCATGGAATCAGCACACTGTTGGATTACTGACGGAAATTTCGCGATGGCTTTGATTAATGCGATCTCATTCTTATCGTTCAGCAATTTAACATCCGATTTCTTAAATTCGTACGGGTTTCCCTTTTTGGACTTTGCCCTTGTTTCTTCTTTGGACTTTACATTTGTTTTTCCCTTGGTATTTGCGTTCATTTCTTCCGTCGCCTTATCTAAAATACTACAAGTCCTTGCATGCGCATATTGTATGAATGGAGCGCTGTTGCCTTCAAAGTTCAGGGATTCTTCCCACCTGAACACCATTGGTTTTTCGGGCTGGATGCGGAGTATATTATATCGGATTGCACCGATGCCGACGATATTGGCGATATTCTCAATTTCTTTAACGGAGAACTCGCTTCTCCGCTTCTTTACTTCTTCTTTTGCTCTTTCGATTGCTTCATCTATAAGTTCGTCTAAGAAAACCACGGTGCCTAAACGGGTAGACATTTTGCCGTCTGCCAGCGAGACGAATGAATAAAATATGCTTCGTATGACGTTATCGATATCCTTGAGTTTCCCCATGATATCTTTGTTACTGGCAGCAAAATGAGGATTTTCTCCAAGGAGTTTTAATGCAAATTTAACGTTCTCCGATTCGGGTTTGTGGTCTTCGCCCAATACGTTTACGAGCAAGTCAGAATTGTGCATCTTGAATACGTGGTAGGCCAGATCTCTCGTCGTATAAAGCGAGGTGCCGTCTTTTCTGGTGAAATAGAACTTCTCAGTGCTGGATGTTTCTAGATAATGCGCTCCATTATCGTTTTTGCAGTATTTCGATTCCTTTAGTTTTTCAATAATGTCATTTACACTCCCATCAAATACGAACTTTGATTCATAGACAAATTCATCTATCTCCACATTTATTTTCTTAAGGCTTTCTACCATTCCGCCGAGGACATCTTTGCATATCTTTTGCACCTTTTTCTCTATTTCTTTATCGCCGTGTTCGTATTTCAGGAGCATTTCGTCTATTTCACTGGCGACCCCGGTCTTCTCTTCGAGAAGTTTGTTTGCCAGTTGATAATATTTGACCATTTTATGATCGGCTTTTTCATAATGCTTAATCTCCTCTTTTAACTTCTCTCGTTCAAAACTTCTCATGTCGTCATTAGTTAGGTTAGAAGCGCCCCACGCAAGAATTACTGCCTGTTTTCCCATATCGTTTACATAGTATTGAGAAGTTACATTATATCCGCTTATCCTCAACACTCTGACCAGGGTGTCTCCTATGATAGGATTTCTCGCTCTTCCTACATGGAAAGGCCCGTTCGGGTTCGCACTCGTGTGTTCCACGATTATTTTTTTATTTTTTGGTTTCTGGCAACCATATTTTTCTTTATACTTTAAAACTGCGTCAAACACCTGTTCTTTTAACCTGTCGGCATTCACGTAGAAATTGACGTATGGCCCTATGTTTTTGCACTCTGCATTCTTGCTCTTTTTCATTTTTAAAACTATTTCTTTTGCTACTTCTACTGGTTGTTTTTTGGCAATCTTCCCGAGCGGAAAAGCAGCAAAAGTAAAATCTCCCATACCTTCTGGCGGAGTGTCTAAAAGAATTGGAATTTTTGAAGCGTCATGGAAAATGTAATGTTTGTCTCCAACTTTTTTGACACTAAATTTAGCATCTTTTAATGCATCTACAAGCAAGTCAGTGCACTCGTTTTTAAAACTCTCTAGTGGATCTTCCATGCCGATTACCTAGATATATTGAATACGGTTCACACAATAAAAGGATTTAGGTCGGGTAAGGCAAAGCAGGTTCTTCCAGTTTAATCTAGTATATTCGAAACAACATCGGACTGCTCTCTTTCACAATACCAGCATTTTAGCATAACTGGCTCCCTTGAAATCACGTTAAACTTTTTCTCGATTGGTTCCCCGCTCTTATTGGATATACAATTTGGATTCTCGCACTTCAAGATGTCCTTCACCACGTTCGGAAGCGTGACCTTTCTTTTTTCTATTACGTCATATTCTCTGATGATATTTATGGTAGCAGTGGGCGAGATTAACGCGATTTTGTCTACCTCTTTAGGTTTAAGTTCTCTTCCTTCTATTTTGACTATATCCTTAACACTGGTGCTTTTGCTTGGGGCATTCATCAGAATGCTTATCACGGCGTTAGAGTCTCTTTTGGGGATGTCCAGTATCTTGAGAACCTTCAATGCCATGCCACTTGTGATATGGTCTATCACTGTTCCGTTTTTTATGGGTTGAACCTTCAATTCCTTCATTTTACCACCTCTCCAGCAATACCATGGTAAGCAAAGCCATTCTTACAGCGACGCCATTAAATGCCTGCTTGAAATACAATGCATGTGGTGTTTTGTCAACGCCCGGAGAAATCTCATTGACTCTCGGAAGGGGGTGCATTACTATCATGCTCTTCTTTCCCTTAGACAGCAGCTCTTCGTCTACTCTGTAGATGTTCGCGACTTTAAGGTAATCTTCGACGTCGGGAAATCGCTCTTTTTGGATTCTGGTTACATAAAGTACATCTGCAGACGGAATGACATCCTCCAGCGAGCTTGTCTGGGTTACCTTTTTCCCCTTTTCCTTTAGATAGGAAACAACTTCATTCGGCATTTGTAATGTCGGAGGCGCGACAAAATTCAGCTCGACATCGAACAGCGAGAGTGCGTAAGAAAGTGAATGTACTGTTCTTCCGTATTTTAAATCACCGACCAATGTTATGCTGTTTCCGTCTATCTTTTTCTTTTCGTCTTTTATAGTAAATAAGTCAAGAAGCGTTTGCGTCGGATGCTGGCCCGCACCATCGCCTGCATTTATAACTGGTTTCAGGGAGAACTCGGCAGCAAGGCGTGCGGCACCTTCTTGCGGATGACGGATGACTATAACATCCGAGTAACACTCCGCCATTTTTATGGTGTCCGCCAGTGTTTCTCCTTTGGCCAAAGATGTACCGGAAACTTCAGAGAACCCGATACAGCTGCCTCCCAGCCTTGACATTGCGCTTTCGAACGATAATTTTGTGCGGGTGCTAGGCTCAAAAAAGAGAGTGGACAATACTTTTCCATCCATCAACTTGCACTTCTCATGACCTTTAGCGTAAGGCACCATCGTTTCTGAGACTTTAAGCACCTCTTCTATGTCATCCCTAGAAAAATCCTTTATAGAAATTATATCCTTGCCAAGGAATGTCATTATTTCACCAAAAATGCTGATACTCATACGTAGATTTAATGCTATCTATCGCCTCGGTTGTTTTACTCAGGCCTTCCCTTGTCCGCTGCTCGATTTTTTTCAAGAGTTTCATGATAATCCGTAACAGCGCGTTATAAATAAAGTCGTACAACTGGGTGGGTTATTGCATTACAAAAATTAGATATATGATAAATATTATAATGACTGTTGATGTGGCAGGACAAAACACCCGACAATACGGTTATTGACAAGGCGAGTAGTATGGGACAATTTTTGCCTAGGCACATTCTCAGGGAGCTTCTCAATTTTTTAAACATGGGAAAACATGTATTGGTCGTTAAGGGCAGTTCCGGTGCAGGCAAAACAACCCTCGTATTAAGCACATTAAAGGAATGGGGCAGTAACAATATCTACGTTTCTACGAGAATAACACCCGATGAACTGTACTCTCAATATCCGTGGGTATCTAACATAGTTTATAGAAACAATATATTGGATGCTACACGACCAAAATCTATACGAATTCCTTTCGCTGAAACTATTGAAGAATTTGCACTTCCAGAAACCCTGAACGTTATATACAAGATGATCGAAACGTCCACGGTTCCAACCACCGTGATTATAGACAGCTGGAATGCTATAATTGAACGTTTATCGTTGCCGAAAAACCTCAGAGGCAATGAGGAATGGATACGAAACAAACTTGAGGTATTGCTGGTGGATTCTATTAAAGAAAGAGGAGCGAACTTGATATTAACACTGGAAGATGAAAAGGTAACTAAACTTGATTATCTGGCAGACGGCATAGTAACGCTCCACAGGAAAGAGTTGGACGGAAGAACAATCCGTGAGATTACAATAGAGAAACTAAGAAAGATGGAAATCAAACAACACAAATATCTTTTCACGCTTCACAATGGCGTTTTTCATTATTTCGAACCATTCGAAGAAAGGCATACAAAATCGCCGCAGAGATGGCAGATAACTCAAGACCGTCCAGACCATTTCTCCACGGGTAGTATAGATTTCGACACAATTCTAAACGGCGGCTATGCCCGCGGCAGTTACAATGTTTTTGAAATAGACGAGAACGTTTCTAATTGGGCGTTCATGACCATGATTCGCCCGACAATTCTCAATTTTGTGGCACAACAGAGAGGCGCGATGATCGTACCTATTCAGGGAAACAGTCCAGAATATGTGAAGAAGAGCCTATTGCCATACATAGAGGAAGCATCATTTAACAATTATGCAAGAATCATCAGCAGTAAGTTTGAGGCAGAGGATAAAACCGAGAAGATAAAAAAGAGCATAGACACAATTTTTTCAGGAGAGGGGAAAGGGCACGCGCCGATTGATATCAGCCAGCCGTACATTATATATTCGGGCGATTCTGTAAAGGACAGAATGGCACTCTGGGATAGCGTTTTTTCACTTCTTGGAAAAGATACTAAACAACCTATACTCGACTTTACTAGTTTTGATACACTCGAATACAGCATAGGCGGTAATGCAACTGTTGCAATAAAAGAGATCAGCGAGGCAATCAAAAAGATAAGGGACGAGGGGAACCTCGGAATCGGCGTACTTAAACCAGGCCTCACAGTTGCGCAACAAGTTAAAAACATGGCGGATACGCATTTCAGAGTGGCGGAAATCGATGGAGCATACGTCATATATGGAAAGAAACCCAGGACAAACATATACAACATCGAGATAGATGCATCGAAGGGATATCCAGAGACAAAACTAACACTTGTAGTGTGATTGCACAATTTGGTATTAAACTCGAACAACTTGGCATTAGAATGCTGGAAAACGGAAAGGACTTTTGCACTTGTCCAAAGACACTGTGTGAACGGCGTGGAAAATGCCAAGAATGCATCGAATATCACAGAATGCACAACAACAAATTGCCGCGATGCAAACGAGAGCAAAAATCTGTCCTAAAGCAGTTATTCAGAACATGATTTATAAAAATAAAGATTTTTACGATTTTCTCGCAGTTTTGATTTCAGAGCCGCATACTGGGCAATTTTCATACATTTCTTTCCAAATTCTTTTACAGCCTTTGCACTTACATACCCAGTCGATTTTTTTTGTAATGCCGTTCTGAGCCATTGGGGAATATTTGATATTTAATTCTACGGCGACATTTTGAATAGAATAATCATCGGTGATTATTTCTCCATCTAATTCTAGAGCGAGGGCGAGTATGTCAATGTCCGGTCCAGACAACCTATGTATATCGCCTGTTTTAGATGCTTGTTTTGTAATAGTTTCTGCAGACTCTTTTTTCGGAGAAACAACGGTCAAAGCGCCAACATCTATCAAATTTCCTATCTTCGTCTGCATTCTTCTGAATTTTAACTCTTCCAGTATCGAAGGGGTGGTGTAAAGCTCAAGATTGGCGGGAAAGTCCATGCCCGATAAAAAGGCAGATGCATCTAGGATAAGTTTCATCTGTCATACATATCCTAGAAAGATATATAATATGTTGGCGACGTTATCTTATTTGAAAGATAGAATAAATGTGAACAAATGATTATTACACACTGATAAAATATAAACAAGAAAGAACGGTATGGTGTATCCTCGATGAAACAAGAAACAGTAGACTTCCTAAGAAAGAAACTGCCAAATTGGTGCGATTATGCTCTTGCTGGTGGGCTCGTATCATTAGGCGCGTTATCTATACTATATTATCTTTTATTTTCCATATGCTATAAATCACAGGGCAGTTGGCTGCCGGTCTTTCCGTACGCCAATGCAACAAACGTCATGGTGTTGCTATACGCCACTGTTTGTGTTGGTCTCATGGTGCTGGTTATATTTGTCGTTCAACTTGCACTTGAGATTTCAAGGGAAAAACTAGGGGGCGAGAAAAACATTGCTTGGATTTTTCATTTATTAGTATGCATACTGGCAATTCATCAAATTATCGAACAGCAGATTTTGACGGCATTTACCACGGAAATTATATATGTGCTATCTTCAGCATTTTTGTCTTATTATTCTATGGGCACGATCCTATTCTTTTATATTGTGGGTAGATTAATTAGTCAGGGATTTTTCTTTCAGGGGCATATACGCTTGATACTAGTTGGTACTACGCCATTGATTATCGAGTTGTGTAATCGAACATGGTATCTGCAGGCAATTTCAGTATCTGGTACAAGTGTAATGGATGCCTCCGTGCTAAGTATTCTTGGACATGGCGTTTCGACGATAATTATGGGATGTACGTTAATTGCCATTCTGTTCATAATTCGTAGCAAGAGTAAGGGCTATGTTCTTTCCTAGTGTTAGGTCATTTTTCTAAAATGAGAAATATCTTACTGAGAAGTTACCAAAATATCTTTAATTACCATAGTTATATGGGACTTGACATATATGGAAAAACTCGAAAATATCGCGAGAAACACGGAAATAATCACTCTCGAAGAATTGCAAAATGTTCTAAATACAAAAAAGGAGCCGACTGCATACATAGGTTTTGAGCCGTCCGGCATTGTCCACATAGGCTGGAAGATATGCATCAACAAGATCCGGGAGTTGACGGATGCTGGCTTTAACATGACGATATTGCTTGCAGACTGGCATGCGTATATTAATGACAAATTGGGAAGCAATATAGAAAACATACGCACGTGCGGCAAATATATGGAAGACTGCTTCATGGCATTCGGAATCAACCAAAAGCGCACGAAATTCGTGTATGCAACCGATCTCGTCGATAAACGGGAATATTGGGAAAAAGTGATTAAAATCTCGAAGCAAGCGTCGCTGTCCAGGATTAAGCGGTCTATGACGATAATGGGAAGAAAAGAAGAAGAGTCCGAAACAGACAGCTCCAAAGTAATTTACCCATTGATGCAGGTGGCTGATATATTCCAGCTCGACGTTGACGTCGCACTCGGGGGAATGGACCAGAGAAAAGCACACATGCTCGCAAGGGACATTGCGGAAAAGTTGCATTGGAAAAAACCGATAGCGATTCACACGCCGCTTTTAACGGGTTTGGACAAAGGCGGAAGGATGGACCCGGTAGAAGCAAAAATGTCGAAGAGCAATCCTGATTCCTGCGTTTACATACACGATAGCAAAGAAGAAATTAAAAGAAAAATCAACAACGCTGTCTGCGCGGAGGGCATAGTTGAAAACAACCCGATACTAGATATGTGCAAATACATTATATTTCCAGAATTTTCAGAAATGAAGATAGAAAGACCTCCTAAATACGGCGGCGACATGCTGATAAAAAATTATGATGAATTGGAAAATTTGTATAAAAATAAACAACTCCATCCGCTGGATCTAAAGAACACAACAGCAAGATACCTTAATGATATCCTAGAGCCAGTTAGGAAATATTTCGCAGAGCATCCCGAAAATTATGAACGGATGAAGGCGATGAAGATAACGAGGTAATACGAGATGTTTGCCATCAATCCGCATAATTTATTACCGTGATGGTTGATACTATATGTGGATATTATGAGGCGAACGACGATTTTATCGGCTATTTGCGTCATCTCTATTTTGGTACTTACTCAAGCGTTGCCAATCAGCTATACCTTTAACTCCCCCATTATTTCTAGCACAAATCATTCGACTGATAAAAGCACAGAAATCGAGAGCCAAATAAACGAAAATTCACAAGAGCAATGGTGGAAATGCTGGACAAGGGATATGAACAGGAACAAGGTTGACGATGCCATAGAATATAAAATCAGCACGGGGAGATATGCAACAAATGACAATCTCACGCTTCTCGTCGATTACGACCATAAACCAAATCTGATGGATATTCAGAACCTGAATTCCGACGGCGCCGAAGTTGTTTATGTGGCAAAATACATCGATACCATAATCGTGCATATGAATTTCATGGACGTTTCTAAATTAACCAAGAGGCCGGAAGTGGTCATGATAGAGGATAACACGGAATTTACAATCACACTCGATACTGCCGTGCCTTCAATCGGTGCGGACAAGGCAAAAAAAGACTTCGGAGCTAATGGTAAGGGCGTAACAGTCGCAGTTATAGACACAGGCATAGATGCAAAACATATGAGTCTCGACGACATGGACGACAACCCGCTTACTAATGACTCAAAAGTTATTGGCTGGTATGATGTAATCAACAATCGCCTCACACCATACGACGATAACGGGCACGGCTCCCATTGTTCAGGAATAATTGCAGGTACGGGCGCTCCCAGCAAAAAATACGTGGGAGTAGCGCCTGGTGCTAAATTGGTGGGTGTTAAGGTTCTAAGTTCAGCGGGTTCGGGTTCCAATACGGGAGTTATACAGGGAGTAGAGTGGGTAATCGATAACAAGAATAAATACAATATCAGCGTAATAAGCATGAGCCTCGGTTCACAGGCCATACCTTTCATAACCAATAACGGCAGAAGTGCCGAGAGCAGGCTTTTGGACACTGCGATGGACAAGGGAATTACCGTAGTTGTTGCGGCCGGTAATGCTGGACCAAGATACGAGACGATAGGCCCGCCAGGCGATGCTGAAAAAGTGATAACCGTTGGCAGCGTAAGGGACAATCATATACTGAGCACATATTCATCGAGAGGCCCGGTAGGCATCCCCGGACACATGTATGTCAAACCAGATGTCTGCGCTCCCGGAGAAAACGTGATATCCGTAAAAGCAAACTCCCTGAACGATTACACATCTGCGAGCGGGACAAGCATGGCCACACCTATGACTGCCGGCACCGTAGCACTTATACTTCATGCAAAACCGTCCCTGACACCCACCGAAGTAAAAAATTACCTCACAAAGAATGCGGGTCAGGACAAAAAGATCGGCACGCAACAAACGCCGAATAACGATTATGGCTGGGGGGTAATTAACGCGTATGCCACTATAAAAGAGATAACCGGTGGAAAACCCTGCTGCTGATTAGATTGAAATGCCTGTTGTTTTATTATCGGAACGATAGATAAAAATTGGCGCATCATTTCGATAACACACAAAACGGTATGTTTTCAGAAATAAGATTGATTTTAATTGATTATTCTATAGATATTATATTATTTATTATAATTTTTATACATTGATTGTTATCTCTCTTTTATGTCTGAGACAAAACTTAGGAATAGACACAGAATACCAAGTAAAAACATCAAGGATATATCTGCGCATTTAGCGGATGTTTTTGGAATGGACGTGCTCGGTGATATAAGTGAGATGGATATAGCTGAGTCGAATGCACAGAAAGCGATTATAATGGATAACGAAATTGTAGGTTTTTTTGTAGAAGATAAACCGCTGCTCACTGTACGAGGGTTGCTGAAATACAAACCGGAAACACGTTATGTTACTGTGGATATGGGTGCGGTGAAATATGTCGCTAGCGGCGCGGATATCATGTCACCGGGGATAGTAGATGCGGATCCCATGATAAAGAGCGGGGATTATGTGTGGATTAGGGACGTAAACAATAAGCGGCCTATAGCTGTGGGAAAGGCACTTGTGGACAGAGATAAGATGGGAAAGGGAATGTCAGGTAAGGCGGTTAAGAATCTACATTATGTGGGCGACGAGTTGTGGAACTATAAAATATGATATTCCCCGCGAACTCAACCGCCGCACTGATCGCCCCCGCGACCAAACTCACGACCGCGCTCACGAACCCGTAGAACGCCGAGCCTATCTCTTGCTTTATCGTTATCTCGTTGTAACCGCTGTCCCTCGCACTGATCTGTACGTCATACTTCCACAGATAGTCCTTCATGTAGTCGATGTCCAGGATTGCTTCCAAGTGGGCGCTCGTCGTCTGCGGGTAGAACGTCTTCGACTTGTCTGTGTCGTTAAAAATTGGGTTTATGATTACTCTATCTCTGTATTCTGAAAAATAATCAAATAAAATTTCGTTGAACAACGTTTGTAAATAGTCGGATTCGGTTGGATGGGCGATTGTTGGGTGTTCGGTTGGACAGGGGATGAAGATTGTTAGTTTTTCTGTTTTTTCGCAAAGGATTGTTTGGCACATCACTATCTTCTACTCTCCATACTTGGTGTTGCTTGTTTGTTCAGGTGATGATTTTAAACTCTTCAAATTGTGATGTTTCTCATAAAAATCAATCAAACCGTCTAAAAGATCGCCTGAAACATACGGTAGATTGATTTTGTATTTTTTCGTATGTATCCTGATATAATTTCTTTTATTTTTTCTCATTTTATACTCACTAGTTAAAGGAACCCTCGCTGTACGTGATAGAATATTGCCCTTTTCTGTTATGAATAATTCAATGAACTCTATATCAGACCATCTCACTACCTTCCACCCCAAGATATACTTAAGACCGATGCCTTCTTGTGATATTGTTATCGACATAGGTGTTTTTAAAAATTGCATAAAAAGGAGTGCGATACCAATCACGGCCAATATGACTAATACTGAGAGAAAATTTACAAAGTTGGTGTGTGGCAAGGCGATTAGATTTATAAACTCCACTAAAATGCGTGCCACAAATATATAGATTGAAAGAACTAAACAGACCAGTAAAATTAAAAAACTTATCGACGTTTGTTTTTTTTGTTTTGAGTTTTCCGTTTTCACCATTTCAACCACCCCCTTGTGCAGGGGGGCTTGGGGGGATAGGATGTGTGTTTAGATATTGTACCCCCCAATATATTGGATATGCTGCTGTCAGCCCTGTGCAGATTGCTAACCCAATGGTACCAGACGTAGGGGTTGCAGCGGCACCAGCAATAGCAAAAATTACCCCAAGGACATTAAGCCATACAATGACATTAACATAACCATTTTTACTTTCTTGAGGGAAAAGTGGAGAAGTTGGAGCATTCAATTCTGTAATCGACGCAAGCGTAAGTAGAGATGTGCAAACGACAAGGCCGCCCCCTACACATTGAAGAGCGGTTAGTGATCCTTTTGCGGCAAGAAAGCCTATGGCCATTAGTATGATGGGGGCAAGATACTGAACCCAATCCAGTTGTATTTCTTGATTTTCTGACGGGGGAACGTTGCCGTTTATCGTCAATGTAGTCTGTCTCATTACGGTTGTCAGTGTTGTGTCCACCGGTTTACCGATACTCAATAGACTCGTTTGATCAGAAAAGCCAAGAATTAGAGAGACGATTAATCCTATACCTAACGCAACAATTGTACCTGCTCCACATGAAATAATGTCTAACATTGATGCAATAATAAGTATAACAAGGATCATCGCGAACGATAATTGGAAGATTGGACAAATTAAGCTCTGGATATGGTTCAGAGTCTTTTGTGAATTTTTTCCAGTGGAAGCATATTCATCCCATGAATCCTTAAATGCACTCATGACTGCCTTTGCGTAGTTGTCTATCGCATTCTTTATCGGCTTTAATACAACATCGATCATCGCCTTTATAGCGTTCATCACCCAGTCATACAACGCATTCACCATCTTCACCGCGAACTCAACCGCCGCGCTTATCGCTCCCGCAACCAGTGCGACAACCGCCGTGACAAACCCGTAGAACGCCGACCCAATCTCCTGCTTTATCGTTATCTCGTTGTAACCGCTGTCCCTTGCGCTGATCTGTACGTCGTACTTCCACAGGTAGTTCTTCATGTAGTCGATGTCTAAGTTTGCTTCTAGGTGGGCGCTCGTCGCGTAGGGCGTGAACGACTTCGAATTCCCGTTGTCCACGACTTTTATCTGCACGTAATTTATATTGCTGACGTCGTACACGTCGCAGCTTATTTCAGCCCAGCAGTGCTCTACTATCTCGACCTTCTGCGTGACTATCTGTGTGATTGTCTTTACGATCCAGTTGAATATGCTCCATATACTGCTTACTACGTCTACGGAGACCTTGATCTCTTCCCAGCTGTACTTTACGTCGCTGTGTATGTTTACGTTTTCGATTCTTGGCGGGATGTTTTCCACTGAGTAGGGGTTGAACTGGGCGTCTATTGTTTCTTTAAAATCTATATCGTTTCTGAAAATATTATTATAAATTGTTCGGTTGAGCGAGGGGTAAAAGTCGTTGAGGTAGGAGGAGAGCATTGCTTGAAGGTAATCGGATTCGGTCGGGTGGGCGATTGTTGGGTGTTCGGTCGGGCAGGGGATGAATATTTTGGGTTTTTCTGTTTTTTCGTAGAGTAATATTTGCTGGCAGGTCATTGTTTATCCTCTTTTGAGTTGTGTTATCAAAGAGTTTGCCTCGTTCGCCTAGATACCCCCTTGAAACACGTTTGGACGGTACTATGATTTTGGAGTAGATATTTGATCAAGAGATTTCAATTTGATCCCGAATTTTCGACAGAAATTTTTCGCCTTCATAGAAAGGAGGTGTGAATCTTCTGTCCACAACGTGTCGGAATGAGAAACGATTGCTGTTGCCAGATGAACACTGTCCGCAGCATACAATCCCAACTCGGATGCAATGCCTGCCGCCTGAGGCAAAACCTCCGAAACAGTGATTTTTCTTAGGGCACCAATATCGAACATGGACTCTATGATATGCTGTATTTCATGGATTTTGCTTCGTTCGTATTTGCATTTTGTCAACGCCCTGATAACCTCAAGTATCACCCATTCGTTCATTACTCCCTTTATCTCGAAGTCTCGTATCCGCCGCAGGAGTTCAAGCGATTCCTGTGAAAACTCCTCATTCTCCTTAAACCACTTTACAACAACGCTCGCATCAATGGTGGCAGTCATTATTATTCCTCTTCGTGCGCCGCCATTACTGCTTTGCTCACGTTGGGATATTTCGCCGTTCCATTTCTTACCTTCACCATTTTCTTTTCAAGTCTTAGCATTCGGTATCGCATGATAAGCAGCCGTACCGCTTCATTTACCGCTTCAGATCTCGACCTGAACATTCCAGCTTTGACTATAGTATCCAGTTCATTGATGAGATATCCTGTTGTTCTTACATTCATTTGTACGCTCTCTCCCATATTGTCACCCGTATATCAGATGGGTTTCAAATGATATAATGATTTCGGTCAATTGAAACTAGTCCAGTTGAATTCTTGTTGGATGCTTCCGAAGTGCTTTTATAGTATCTTTAGCTGACACTATTGGAAGCTTTGGCATACTTTTCTACCTCAATATCCAGAAATGTTGTTTTCCGGCTCTTTGGTGCAAGTTCCATCAATAATCGATAGTGTTCCTCGAGGCCTTTTTTGAGGTTTTTAATAGCTTCGTCTTCTGTTAATCCTTGATCGGCCACATTCGTAACCAAGTCTATGGCTACGTACCATTTTCCCTCTTTGTGAACTTGGATGAGAGTTTTCATATTTTATACCCCATATAAATATGGATTAGAAAGTATAAATAATTGCCGTAGGACAGTTATCCGCGTTCGTTATACTGGCGATAGTGGTTTGACTGGTGCTTTCCGAAGCGTCAGATTCTATATCTTCACTTTATCGGTTTGATCGCCTTAGCAGGACATATCTGGGCGCATACATTACACCCTGTGCATAGCGTTCGGTTGATGTTTATAGTTTCACCCTCGACATAGAACGCAGGGCATGCAAATTTATCTAGGCAGTGGTTGCATTTCTTGCAGAGTTCTTGATCTACATAATACGGCATCCTTTCCTTCTTATACTCCTTCAGAAGTATGCAAGGTGCTCTTGCTATTATCACTGCCAGCTCTTTTTGTGCGAACGCATCCTTGAATACAGATATTGCTTCCTTTACTGAACTTGGATCGATTGTGCGCACAAACTTGACGTCGCAGCTTTCTACGATTTTCTCTATCGATATGCGCGGTGCGGGATTGCCCATGCCGTCTATCGGGTTTCCGGGAGACGTCTGGTGCCCTGTCATCGCAGTCGTTAAGTTGTCCAGAATTACCAATACAAATCTGTGTTTATTGTGTACTGCGTTGATTAAACCGGGGATGCCTGCATGGAAAAACGTGGAGTCGCCGATAAATGCGACTATAGGTTGATCCGTTGCCTTGGAAAATCCGCATGCGGCGCCTATGCTCGCACCCATGCATAGAAGATAATCCCCCATGTTGAGCGGGGGTTGAAAGCCTAACGTGTAGCAGCCTATATCCGTAGTGCAGATTGCCTTATCCTTGGATGCCATCTTGACAGCGTAATATGTGGACCTGTGCGGACAGCCAGCGCAAAGCACAGGAGGCCTTGACGGGGCAAGTTTTTTCGCAGCCTCAATATCTGCTTTGTTTACCGTCGTATGTTCTATGCTTGCCGCCATATGCTCAGTTTTTCCGCTTTTAACTTCAGCCATCATTTTTCCGCCTTTAAATATGCTAGACATGGCATTTAGAACAATGTCGTTTGTATATTCGTACAGTCTCGAGAAGTGACTGGTTTCTTTTCCGAATATCTGAAGTTTCGGATTCACATCTTTTGCCAGCATCTTTATCTGCGATTCCAGTATCGGTTCAAGCTCCTCGACAACGAGAACTGAATCGAGCTTGGAAATAAAAGAAGCGCATAATTTTGCGGGGAGCGGGTGTGTCATGCCTAATTTCAGGATAGGTGGTTTAATCCCAAGCTTTTCTGCACCCTCTTTGACATAGTTGTAGGACACTCCGGACGTAATGATTCCTATTTTTCCCTCTCCTTTAATCGCTTCGTTAAATTTGTAATTTTCAGAAATGTCAGACGCTTTTTTCATCCGCTCCAAAAGCAGGATGTGCGATGCCCTGGCCACATGCGGTACAACTACATATCTGTATGGATTTTTGTGAAACTCCTTCTTGCCTTTTCCTTTTATTACTTCGCCGAGCGTTACGACGCCGCGCATGTGGTTTACCCTTGTTGTTGTCCTAAGAATAATCGGCAATTCTAATTTTTCCGAGATGTCGAATGCTGTTCTGCACATCTCTTTTGCCTCGTTTACGTTGCATGGCTCCAGCATAGGTATATTCGCAAGTTTGGCGTAGTACCTGTTGTCCTGCTCATTTTGGCTGGAATGGCACGACGGCTCGTCTGCAACAACTATCACTTCTCCGCCGACAACACCAGTATATGCAATTGTCATCAAAGTATCTGATGCGACATTCAACCCGACATGCTTCATGCTGGTGAGCGTCCTCAAGCCGCAGGCGCTCGCGGCACTTGCCATCTCAAGTGCTACCATTTCGTTGACAGAGTATTCAAAATACATTCCCACGTCTTTTGCGATCTTGGAAAAGGTGTCTCCTATCTCGGATGCAGGCGTGCCTGGGTACGTAGTAGCCATATCTATTCCGGCCTCCAACGCACCTCTTACTATCGCCTCGTTTCCGAGCAAAAATAGTTTTTTTCCAGCACCTTTTGAAAGCAAATCCAAGACAGCCACTCTCAAAGCGCGATATCATTGGAGATAGATATATTTTGTCGAGACATAATGGTATCGTGGTGTATCTCAAGTATGGAATAGTATGTTTTAATTTTTTATATATGAAAAAGTTGGTTATTTACTCATAAACATTAGATACTGGTTGCCGGGGATAGAAGAATCACAAACATTGCTGTTCGTCAGACACTCTTTTCTCAGTTTTCGCAAGGCGGGCTTGTGCAGGCAAAGTTATATGGTATGTCTTTTCCGCCAATTTTTCCGCTGTCTCTTTGTCCTGCGTTTTAATAATCAACCTGCCAGACGGATACAATGTTATCTCGCAATCCATCTGGATTATCAGCATAACTTTTGCATTAATACTTTTGAAGCCTGATTTTTGCAGGAGGCCGAAAGCATTCTCCAGGTTAATTTTTATATTCTTCACTGGAACTGCCTCAAAGGCTGCAGTGGATTTGCATGGCTTCAACATGTAAAAGCTTGGGATAATAACACCTCTTTCAATCAGACTTCTATTCCTCTTTTGATCAGACTTCTATTGCATCACAACCGCTTTCTTAACGCAACTCTCCAGCATGGCGTCGATATCTATCTTTTTTTCCTCGTCCAGCACGCGATAAAGATGTGCGGCAGTGGATGGCTTATCTGGAACGATAGTACAGCAAAGTCCAGGCAGTATCGAGATTTCATAAGTACCTATTTTTTTTGCTATTGCTTCGATCTCGATCTTGTCAAACCCGATTAAAGGCCGTATCACCTGGATGTTTATGGCCTGGCTCTCGACCTTTATGTTCCTCAAGGTCTGCGACGCGACCTGCCCCAGGGATTCGCCTGTAACTATTGCAAATGCGCCTTCTTTCTCTGAAATCTTTTCCGCAATCCTGAGCATCATCCTTCTGCAGAGCACGCACTCTAAATTTCTTTTGCAGTTCTTTGCAAACTCCAGTTGGTTGTCCCCATGCGGTACGACATATGTTTTGATCTCTTTCTTGGTGACTTCTTTCAATTTCTCGACTTGGGCGATCGTTTTGTTCATCTGCTTTTCGTCTGTGAACGGCCTGTTGTCCAGGTGGAGTGCAATAACTTCTAAATCCTTTTTTAACATCAAGTATGTTGCAACTGGCGAATCGATGCCACCGGAAATAAGCGAGACTACTTTCATAATGATTTTCGCCTCCTTGTCTTTTGTTTTTGAGTATTTAAGAAAATTCTATTTTTAATTGAAACGCCGTCGGACAACACTTCGTCCATACTCCCGCTCCTGTATCCCTCCAAGTCAAGCGTTATGTAAGTATAGCCGAGTTTTTTCAATTCGGACGCTATTTTATTCCTCTTTTTAACATCGAAAAACAGGTTTATCTCGTTTTTTGGGACTTCTATCCTCGCAATGTTTTTATGGGCTCTGACTCGCACCTGGCTGAAACCGAGTTTTCGCAAAAAACTTTCGGCCTTTTCGATATTGCGCAGTTTGCTTATCGTTATTCTCTCGCCGTACGGAATTCTGGAAGATAAACACGCAGTGCTTGGTTTATCACAGACAGTCAGGTTTAGTAGCCCTGCCATTTTTCTGACATCTTTTTTCGAGAGTTTCATCTCTATCAGCGGGTGCCAAATTCCAGCTTCGTTTGCTGCCATTATGCCTGGGCGGTGCTCGTTTAGATCAGAGAAATTAACTCCATCTGCAATGGTTTCTATTCCTTCGAGTTTCGCAATCTTTTTCAACGTAAGCGCCAGGTCTTTTCTGCAGTGATAGCACCTGTCGATAGGGTTTTTCGCTATGTTCGGGTTGCTGAGTTCCGAGTGTTTGATTGTTCTGTGCTTTATCCTGATCTCTCTGGCTACTCTTTTTGCAATTTCAAGCTCGCTTTTTGGGAATGTCTCAGCGTCTATTGTAACCGCCAAAGCATTTTTGCCAAGAGAATCATAGGCGAGTTTTGCGACAACAGCGCTGTCCACTCCGCCCGAAAATGCAACAAGAATCTTCTTTCTTTCTCGCATTTTATTTTTTAACGTCTCGATTTTTACGTTCATGATATCTACTCTCTATGTCCCGATATATTTTGCATACAGCGATTTGGCAATATTTTCACTGTTCGTGCCTTTTATCATTGCCCTGCCGTCGCTGAATATCGTGATATCAAACTTCTGGAGCTTCAATGTTAGGGCGAATTTTGTCTTCTTCACAGTGCCAACCTTTTCCAGCCTTTTAGACAGGTTTTCGAGGGAGATTCTTCCCTTTTCTATCGGCATAATCTGAACCGCCTTTTTCCCGCATAACACGGTTACAAGGCTCCTTTTTCTTACGTTTAAAAATTCAAAATTGTGTTTGCCGCAGCATATGCAATTCTTGTTGCGCGGTATGTCTATGGACTTAAAGCTATGCGACCAGACGTCATAAACAATAAGATTTCTATTTACGTTCTGTTTTCCCAGCAAAATCTTGACGGCTTCAACGCTCTCGATGGAGCCGATGATTACAGGGACGGCCCCGAGTACGCCAACGGTGTCGCACGTAGGCAGTGTTCCGGCTTTCTGGATGAATGGTACTAAACACCTAAAACATGAGGTTTTTTCCGGGATGATGTTCATGCTCATGCCGTAAGTGCTGACAGCGCCGCCGTATATCCACGGAATTTTATTTTTCACGCAGGCATCATTTATCAGGAATCTCGTTTCCATATTGTCGGTGCCGTCTAAAACTACGTCCGCGTTTCTGATGACGCTTTCCGCATTGCTGAAGTTAAAGTCTTTCAATAGGGATTCTATTTGAACATCGGAATTTATCTTCTTTAGTTTTTTAGCCACGGCAACCGCTTTCGGCTTCCCCACATCCTCCTCGTCAAAAAGCAGCTGCCTGTGTAAATTATGTATCTCTACAATATCCCTGTCCACAAGTTTTATTTTGCCTATGCCGGCACGTACTAGGTTATTGGCGATAGTACTTCCAAGCGCTCCGAGGCCAACAACGGTTATAGAAGAATTTGATAATTTTTCCTGTCCTTTTTCTCCGATTTCCTGTAACAACATTTGTCTGCTGTATCTTTCTTTTAATTTATCCGACCTCTTCATAAACAACCATAAATCTTAAAAGCAGTAACACTATTTAAGGCTTCACAGCAAAGGCACAATTATAAAAAAATGAAATTGCCAGTAGTGCAAATATTACGGGAGTGTAAAAATATGAAAAAAATATTTGAAAAGGCAACGGAAAGCGATGTAACGAGAGCAATACTCAGCGGATTTAACAAAGACATGGAAAAATTTGCAGACACGGACGTCATAATCATCGGCGGCGGTCCCAGCGGTTTGGTGGCAGGCAGAGAACTCGCACTGAAAGGCGTAAAGGTCCTTATCATAGAGAGGAACAACTATCTGGGCGGCGGATTCTGGATCGGCGGATTTTTGATGAACACTATTACAGTGAGAGCGCCGGGACAGAAAGTACTGGACGAACTGGGCGTTCCATACAAGAAATTCAGCGAAAACCTATATGTGACAAGCGGGCCGCACGTATGCTCCAAGCTGATTGCAGCTGCCTGCGATGCGGGCGTGAGAATATTGAACATGGCAAAGTTTGATGACGTTGTTCTTCGCGAGGAAAACAACAAGGCAAGGGTTGCAGGCGTTGTCATAAACTGGACGCCTGTCTCCGCACTTCCTAGGGAGATAACATGCGTTGACCCGATTGGGCTGGAATCCAAATTGGTGATAGATTCAAGCGGTCATGACGCAGTGGTGGTGAAAAAGCTGGAGGAAAGGGGTATGATAAAGACCCGCGGCTTCGGAGCGATGTATGTGGAGAAATCTGAAGACCTTGTTGTCGAACACAGCGGCTTAGCATATCCTGGCCTGATCGTAATCGGTATGGCAACTTCAACAACATACGGCCTGCCGAGGATGGGCCCGACATTCGGTGCAATGCTCCTATCCGGCAAGAAAGGTGCCAAAATCGCCTATGACATACTCAAGAAGAAACGCAAGTAAGGTAATTCTCTATATCGAGCCCTCGGTAAAAACCATCGATTTAGACGAGATTGAAACATATATAAAAGAAAAATTGTGCAAAACAAAAGTCTCGATAGAGGGCGACTTTTTCCATACATTTTTTAAGAAAACGGAGTTTGACTGGGCAGCCGAAAAGCTTGCCCAACTCAGAGTTAGGGAGCCGACGAGGATTCCGGACTTTGCAGAGAAACCAATGTATGGCGAAATTCAATACGAGAAGGAGCTGCTGGAAAACCCGAAAGACAAGCCTCCCGGCATCGTATATGACGGGCTAAAACTGCATGCATTTTTCAGGGAAGTTCTGTTAAAAAATAAGGAAGACCTCTCCAAACACATCCACGTAATTATAACCAGCCGTCTTTTCGGCACGTTTGACGAAAAAGACAGGAGATATCATGCGCGCGTAATCGTCTGCGGCGTGCCTTCAATAATATCAACAACCGGAATTGTAGAGTCGCCTGCAAAGCCAAAGGAATTTTACAGATTAAGAGAAAAATATGCACAGTTGGGAGCCAGGGATGTCGCGGTTGACGTTCTGAAAGAGAAGTTTAAGGGAAGTTTCATCGACTATAATGATGAGCGCATGACTGATGTAGTAAAGGGATACATCATGCAGGCATTGTTCTATCATCTAACATTTGAGCCGTTCTGCACAAACAAAAACTGCCGTCTTTATAACGCGCACTGGCAGGAAGAGATGATTAATGCACAAATTACTGTAGGAAAATTCTGTAAGAAACATGAAAAAATATTAAAAGAAATCCGGGAAAGATCCTCACGGTGAAACGTATTATTTGAAACACACTTCACACTGTTCTAATTGGATGATTTGTTTATGATAGTCGCAAAATTCTTTTTTGCTCCTTATTTTTTTACATGCGTTGCAAACCTCTAATTCACCGCCGCCCGATTTACTGTTGAAAATTTTCTTTGCAATATCCTTTGCATACGACTGGATTTCAGGGAACATTTCGACTAGTTTTTCATCGCCGCCCCGCGTGGTGCTGTAATATAGGCTGACCGCCCCCTGGGTTATTCCGAGAAGTTCTGCCACCTCGGTCTGCTTCATCGTATAATCATTAATTAGCGTCTTTACTATTGCGGCACGGATGCTCGGTAGCACCTTGTTCACTATTATTTCGCACGGCGGTTTCATTACTCCAATATCCCAGCGTCCATATTTAACTATTACGCTGTAATAAATACATTACTTTTTCATAATAAATGTTCTATACGCGAGGGAACAATTAAAATCCTTTATGACAATCCGCTAACCGTGTATAAAAAAAGACTGATAGTCAAAGAAACAAATATCCTGCTCAAATGCGACATTAAAAAAGGCATCGATAACGCTGAGAAAGCGATTCGCTATAACCGGCATCTTTTAGAGGATTACATAAAAAAAGACCCGTTCTTTCAAATAACTTTTGAACCCCACGAAGTGCCCTCGGATGCACCCAAGATAGTGATGATGATGGCAAAGGCAGGCCAAATAGCGAATGTCGGCCCTATGGCCGCAGTTGCGGGCGCTATTTCGGAGATCGCGACCGATGCTATGCTGCTCGAAAAAACGAAACTTGCACTGGCAGAGAACGGCGGCGACATATCTGCAAAGGGCAGAAGCGATGTTTTTATCGCAGTCTATGCTGGAGATTCCCCGCTGTCTGGCAAGATTGGATTCAAGATAAAAGATTCGGAGCTTCCGCTCGGTATTTGCACAAGTTCTGGCAAGGTCGGACCTTCTATAAGTCTTGGAGATGCACATGCTGCAACTGTAATTGCAAAAGATGCGGCAGTGGCAGATGCGGTTGCCACGGCAGTTGGCAACATGGTCAAAGAAAATGATATGGAGGGAACGATTCAGGCTTCCCTGGAGCTTGCAGAACAAATAAAGGAAATAAAAGGATGTTTGGTAATTGCCGGCGAGTTTGTCGGCAGGGTTGGCAAATTGCCGGAAATCGCTGAAATTTCGGATGAGTTGAAGGTAAAAGAGTGGATATGAATTATCGTTATACGCGGGCATTGCCAACAACCCCATAACTTTTATATTCATATTCAACTATTACGCTGTAATAAATGCTATTAGCACGATTGCCAGAGGCTGAAAATAATGAAAGATGAGAAAACCTACGAAGAGATAAACAAAAAAATCGAGGAAGGAAACGCAGTAGTTTTAACAAAAGAAGAGTTCCTCAAGATAGTGGAAGAAAAAGGGATAAAAATCGCGGCCAAAGAGGTAGACGTAGTTACTACAGGGACATTCGGACCCATGTGTTCTTCAGGTGCATTTCTAAACTTCGGGCATACGAAGCCAAGGATGAAAATGGGTGGCGGCACCGTGCTTTTAAACGGTGTTCCGGTATATACTGGTATTGCAGCAGTTGACACGTATGTTGGTGCGACTGCTGTACCGGTGAATGACCCTACAAATATGATATTTCCGGGCGAGTTTAAATACGGCGGCGGGCATGTTATTCACGATCTTGTAGCCGGCAAAGATGTTTTGCTTGAAGCAAAAGCGTATGGAACGAATTGTTATCCCAGGAAGACACTTGAAACCTGGATTAATATAAAGGACATCAACGAAGCAATACTTTGCAATCCAAGAAACGCGTATCAGAACTACAACTGTGCGGTAAATCCATCTAACAAAACCATTTATACATACATGGGCGTGTTGAAACCAAATCTCGGCAACGCAAATTATTGTAGTGCTGCTCAGTTGAGTCCGCTGCTTAACGATCCACTCTACAAAACAATAGGCATAGGAACAAGGATATTTTTGGGCGGCGGTATCGGCTATGTGTATTGGAACGGAACACAACATAATCCAAACGTCACCAGAGGACCAAATGGAGTACCAAGAGGCGGTGCTGGTACACTTGCAGTTGTAGGGGATCTAAAACAAATGTCACCAGATTGGCTCATCGGCGTAAGCTTTTTGGGCTATGGCGCAACATTGGCAGTTGGCATAGGTATACCCATCCCGATATTGAACGAAGATATTGCCAAGTTCGTATCTGTAAAAGACGAGGACATATTTGCCCAGGTAGTAGATTATAGCGAGAGCTACCCGCAGTTTGTACCCGGCAGTCTCTGCGAGGTAAATTATAAAGAACTGAAGAGCGGTGAGGTAACCATAAGGGGAAAGAAGGTTCCGACCAGTTCGCTGTCCAGCTATCCAAAGGCCAGAAAAATCACCCAGCTTCTTAAAAAGATGATAGATAACAAAAAGTTTATGCTGGGTAAAGCAGTGCAGTTGTTGCCATCCGCAGGTTCAGATTATACATGTAAACCACTTAAAGAGAGGCCGGTTAATAAAAGGTAAGAGAGTTAAGAGATATGGCATCCAAAAGATACGTATTGCACTTCCCGCAATCCATTGTAGATAAACCGATATTGAGCAAACTGTTTAGGGATTACGAGCTTACTTTTAATATTTTGAAGGCCAGCATCGATGAAGACGGGGGCCTGTTGACTCTCGACCTCATAGGAAAAGACAGCGACATCCAACGAGGCGTAGACTTTTTGAAAAAACTTGGCGTGGAGGTTAAACCGCTATCACAAAGAATGAAATACCATGAGGATAAGTGCACCCATTGCGGTGCCTGCGTTACGTTCTGTCCGACTTATGCGCTGAACATAAACCGGGATACAATGGAGATAAAATTCGACGAGACAAAGTGCGTAGTTTGCGGCGTGTGCGTGAAATACTGTCCTCCGAGAGCAATGGAACTCTCTGAAACTTAAGCCGAGGTGACAGAGCGGCTAATGTGACAGACTGCAGATCTGTACCAAGGGGGTTCGACTCCCTCCCTCGGCATACTACATCTGGTTTCAGAAAATAAGGCAGATATATCAGCTATAGGTGCATAAAATGCCAAACAAGGAATTCAACGGCAAATTGATGGTATACAATACGATATCAAGGCAAAAAGAGGAATTCCAGCCTATTCACGGCAACAAAGTGTTCATGTACGTGTGCGGCCCAACAGTTTACGATCACTGCCATGTGGGCCACGCGCGCTCATACGTAGCGTTCGACATGATACGGAGATATCTGGAGCATAAGGGATACACAGTTGTTTACGTGCAGAATTTCACTGACGTTGATGATAAGATTATAACTCGGGCTAAGGAAATGGGCGAAGATCCCCTTGTTCTTTCAAAAAAATTTATTGAATCATATTTCGAAGATATGGATAAACTAAACGTGAGGCGCGCGAACATTCATCCGAAAGTCAGCGAGCACATTCCGGAAATCATTGAGATGGTGGGTACACTGATAGAGAAAGGTAGTGCATATGAAATTAATGGAAGCGTATATTTCAGCATCGATAATGCAAAAGACAAAGTAGGCAAACTTTCTCATCAATCAGTTGATGATTTGATGGCAGGTGCACGAGTAGAGATAGACGAAAGCAAGAGAAACCCTCTCGATTTTGCTCTGTGGAAAAAGGCAAAACCCGGGGAAATTTTCTGGGAAAGCCCATGGGGAAAAGGCAGGCCTGGATGGCACATAGAATGCTCTACGATGTCTATGCAATATCTCGACGCCACTCTTGACATTCACGGCGGCGGCATGGACTTGGTATTCCCGCACCACGAATCCGAAATCCTACAATCCGAATCGTATTCAGGCAAAGAATTCGCAAAGTATTGGATTCATAATGGATTTATCACAGTGAATAAAGAGAAAATGTCGAAATCTCTTGGAAATTTCTTCACTGTTCGGGAAATACTCGAGAAATACGAGCCGGAAGTCCTCAGATTTTTCCTTTTATACACGCATTACAGGAGCCCGATAGATTTCAGCGACAAGCATCTGGACGAGGCGAAACAAAGCTACGGCAGGATAATAAACACAATCCAAAATCTCAAAGATATCGTCAACGACACAAAATTGACAGAGGGCAAGCGCGATGGCACGAAGGACAAAACTTTCGACGAAAATTTAAAAAAGATTCGCAAAAGATTCTACGACTTTATGGATGATGATTTTAATACCAGAGAAGCATTGGCAGCTGTATTCGAATTAACAACGTTTGCAAACGAATTAATTTCAAAGAGAGACTGTGTAACTCGACAAACTGTTGAAAAAGTACTGTCGTTATATAGTGAGTTTGGAGAAATTTTAGGTTTGTTCCAGCAACACAGAAAAATTGGCAAGTCGGAAAAAGCAAGCACCATTATATCGGAACTAACCGAGATGGTTGTCGGCGCTAGAGAAGAGTATAGGAAAAAAGAAGATTGGGTAAATGCAGACAAAATACGTGACGACCTTCAGAGATTAGGCATACACATCGAAGATTCTAAAAGTAAACCAAAAGTGAGGCGAACTACATGAGAACGAAGAGTACTAGGAAGAAAATTTACAACAATATACTTGAAACGGTCGGCAATACGCCGATGGTCAGATTGAACAAAATACCAAAAAGCGAAGGAATAAAAGCGACAATATTGGTAAAAGTCGAAGCATTCAATCCCGGCGGAAGCGCGAAGGATAGGATGGCTATAAACATGCTTTTAGACGCCGAGCGAAAAGGCCTTTTAAAACCCGGCGGTACGATTGTCGAACCAACATCTGGCAATACCGGCATTGCCTTGGCAATGGCAGCGGCAGTTAAGGGGTACAAAGCAATATTCACGATGCCTGACAAAATGAGCAGGGAGAGGGTGCAGTTGATGAAAGCCTTTGGTGCGGATGTTGTCATAACCCCTACCGACGTTCCCCATGATAGTCCCAAGAGCTATTATGAAACAGCGAAACGGATCGCGAAAAAAATTCCGGGTGCATACATGCCTTATCAATATTCCAATCAGGCAAACCCAGAAGTTCACTACAAAACCACAGGCCCTGAAATTTGGGAACAGACGGGCGGGAAGGTGAACTATTTCGTAGCAGGAATGGGCACGGGAGGCACTATCAGCGGTATCGCACGCTTCTTAAAAGAGAAGAATCCGAAAGTAAAGATCATTGGCTCGGACCCAGTAGGCTCAATAATCGCAAAACAATTCTACGAGGGAAAATACAGCGAGAAAGATGTTCGCCCGTATAAGGTAGAAGGAATAGGCATGGACTTTATTCCTCCAGCACTTCACTTAAAATATCTAGATGACATCGTGACAGTCACTGATAAAGAATCATTTACCATGGCAAGAAGGCTTGCAAGAGAAGAAGGGATATTGTGCGGCGGAAGTTCGGGCACTGCCCTCTCTGGAGCGCTCAAAATAGCAAAGAAACTTCCAAAGAATAAAGTCGTCGTAGCACTGCTTCCAGACACCGGTGAGCGATACCTTTCGAAACTCTATTCGGATGAGTGGATGGAGAAAAATTTTCCTGGCCTACTGAAATAAGAGATGAAACACAAAGTTGGAAGAGATTTTATAGGCGAACTAATATCCATAGATAGCCGAGATTAATGACCTATGAAATGCACGATATTTATTATTATAAATGAACGAGGTATCGAGGTGAATATATGAAATTCTCTACGAAAGCAATACATGTTGGTCAAGAGCCGGATAAGGAGACCGGCGCGGTCACTGTGCCGATATATCAGACATCCACCTTTGCCCAGGAGGAGCCTGCCAAGCACAAAGGATATGAGTATTCAAGGACAGGAAACCCTACGAGGGCGGCGCTTGAAAAAAATTTGGCGGCACTGGAGAATGGGAAATACGGTCTTGCATTCGCCTCCGGAATGGCGGCGATCTCCACAGTATCTAACCTTCTGAAAAGCGGAGATCACGTCGTTGTGTGCGATGACGTATACGGCGGTACATATAGGTTGTTCCAGAAGGTTCTTACAAACTACGGATTGGACTTCACTTATGTGGATCAAAGAGACGCGAATAACGTTCTCAAAGCTATAAAGGCGAATACAAAAATGGTGTGGATAGAAACGCCGACAAACCCGCTGCTGAAGCTCGTAGATATAGAAGACGTCTCCAAACTCGCGAAGAAGAAAGGAGTCATAAGCGTTGTTGACAATACGTTTGCGTCCCCCTATTTCCAGAATCCGCTTGATTTGGGCGCAGACATAGTTGTTCACAGCACGACAAAGTACATCGGAGGCCACAGCGACGTCATAGGCGGTGCGGTAATAACTTCAAATGCAGACATTTACGAGAAGCTGAAGTTTGTCCAGAACTCGGTGGGCGCGATCCCTGGAATGTTCGACTGCTGGCTTCTTTTGCGTAGCGTGAAAACCCTTGCAGTGAGAATGGAGCGGCACAATTCCAATGCAATGAAAATTGCGGAATACCTGGAAAAGCATCCAAAGGTTGCAAAGGTAATATATCCAGGATTGAAGAGCCATCCACAACATGCTCTCGCGAAAAAGCAGATGCGTGGATTCGGCGGAATGGTTACATTTGAGCTAAAAGGCGGATTTGATGCGGCAAAAAGACTTCTCACACATGTAAAAATCATATCGTTAGCCGAAAGCCTGGGTGGGGTAGAATCGTTGATATCACATCCTGGCACAATGACGCATGCCGCGATCCCAAGAGAAGAGCGGTTGAGCAGGGGATTATCGGACGGCATGGTAAGGTTGTCGGTTGGGATAGAGGATGTTGAAGATTTGATTGGGGATTTGGAGAGGGCGCTTGGATAATGGTTTGATCTATAGTGATGGAAATTATGATAGAATTCAATCTTAAGAGGACAAGAATTGACAAAATATCACGAGAAAAAATTATCTCTGAATTAGAAAATGCTGCTAAATTATTCGATTACACCGAGTTCGGCAAAAGAGATTTTGATAAAATAGCAGATATAAGTGCTGCCACCGTAGAAAATGAATTTGGATGTTGGAACAAAGCATTAGTATCCCTCAGGGAACATCTTAAAATGAAAAATATAGAGTTGAGACCCAGAGAATTTCCCACAAATAAGCCAAAGTATAGTCAACAACAACTGTTTGATGAGATGGAACGTATTTGGAATTTAACAGGACAACGACCTTCTCGCTTGGAATGGGAAGAAGCACATCCGAAAATTAACTATGGAACATATACCCATCGTTTCGGTAGCTGGACAAATGCATGTTTAAAATTTATTGAATATAAGATGGGGGGAATAATTGTTGTTAACAGTGAACAAAATACGAAATGTCATCTCAAAAACTCTCATATGATTAAATCCGAAGATAAGCGAGGTATACCTTTAAAATTGAGATTAAACGTATTGAAAAGAGATAACTTTAGATGTGTATTTTGTGGAAGAAGCCCTGCAACCCATGTAGGTGTAATTTTACATATTGATCATAAAATACCTTTTTCCAAAGGTGGAAAAACAGAAATCGGCAACCTACAGACTTTATGTTTAGAATGTAATATCGGGAAAAGTAATGGATAGACACATATGCTAGTTTACTCGTCCTATCCACAAACCCTTTCCTTCGGCTGAACATTGGTATTTGACTTTAATTCGACATCTTTCTCAACAACGCACCCATCCCCAAGCACGCATCCACTTTTTATCACAGCATTTTCTTTTAAAACACACGAAAAACCGATAATCGAATCAGTTATTGTTGCATTATTTCCAATTTTAGTCCCGTTCATTATAGCAGAATTTTTTATTTTTACATCCTCACCCATACTAACATTGTCACCGATACAGACATACTTGCCAATTCCCGCTTTGTCGGGTATCTGACAATTTTTTCCCATAAGTACGGACTTAAATTTTTTATTTATATATTTCTTGTTTATATTTTTATTTCGTTTATTATCCAACAGTATTCTCTGTGCTTCAAGATAGGTTTCAGGTCTTCCGACATCTATCCAATAACCTTTAAACGAAAATCCGTATAATCCTTTGTCGATGATTTTCGGAAACACCTCTTTCTCGATAGAAACTGTTTTATTCGGTTCGATATAATCGAATATCTCGGTTTCGAGCACGTATACGCCAGCGTTGATTAAATTAGATGGAGATTCATTCGGCTTCGGCTTCTCCTTAAACGATTTTATTTTATAATTTTTTAATTCTACGACGCCGAAATGAGATACATCTTCAACCTTCCATAACGCGATTGTGCCTATGCATTTTTTCTTTTTGTGATATTTAATTATATCTTTACCATTTTTCGTTTTATGGAATTCGATTATATCTTTAACGTTTATAGAGGAGATGGCATCCCCGTTAAATGCAACAAATGAATCATTGACGTACTTCTCTATGTTCTTTATTGCGCCGCCTGTTCCGAGCGGCACGGGTTCGCTTATTACCTTGATATCTCGGCCTACATCATGTGCTTGAAAATACTCTTCCAGCAGCTCTTTTTTATAATTTACTGCCAGGATTACCTCTTTAATGTTCTTTGGCAGCGCATCTATAATATGGAGAACTAATGGTTTATTTAAGAGTGGCAGCAGTGGTTTCGGTGTTGTTTCAGTAAGCGGCCTCAGTCTTGTGCCCAAGCCGCCAGCGAGAATAACTGCTTGCATAATTCTACTCCTCTATAATTATTTTCGATATATTAAATTGTTAAATCAAATTTTAAATTTTTCAATATACTGAATTATATACTGAATCGTTAAATGTGTTATTAAATGCTCCTTCATTAAACACTTGTTTTTCATCGACATATTAAACGCTTGCATACAGTATCGTAAAGCAATACTACCAACATTTTCCTCTATTGTTTGTTTTAGTAAATTTCAGAATGGAAACATATCACCTTAATTTCCCACATAGCGAATGGAGGGGTGCCTGCACCCCTCCATGAGCGAGTGTGTATTCCCTTTTGCCCATAATTTTTATCTGCTGGCAGGGTTACTATACATTACATACTCGTTAGTACCGCATGCATATGTTATCTTGCTTTAGACCCTTTCTCTATATCTTTGTCCGGTACAATTAGCGATATTTTCCCCTTGCCGTCGTCCGCGGCCAATATCATGCCGTTGGAATCTATACCTCTTATCTTTGCGGGCTGCAGATTCGCCACTATCATTGCCTTTTTGCCGAGCAACTCCTCTTTTTTGTAATATTTCTTCAATCCTGCGACCAGCTGCCGTTTTTCTGTACCTATGTCTACCAGCATTATGTATAATTTGTCCGCGTCTGGATGATCGTTTACTTCCACTATTTCTCCAACCCGAATATCCACTTTGCTGAATTCATCTATGGTTACTATGTTTTCCATCTCCGTTTCTTTCTTGTGAAGTTCAATTTTAGCCGCATCTTTTTCTTTCACACTAGTGTCTATTTTAGATGTCTCCTTTTCTTTTTTATGAGCAACAACTTTGGAAACATCTTTTTCTTTTATACGAATGCCGGTTTTGGGCGCATCTTTTATTTGTGCCGCGCCCTCCTTTTCCAAAACGTCTTTTATCTCTAATTTTTCAAACAAAGGTAACGGCGTTCTTAACTTCTGCCCTTGTTTTATGTCTTCTTTTCCAGCATCCCATTTTTGCTGATGCACGGAGCCATCGTATCCGAGCATATTCCATGTCTTGTCAGCAGAAAACGGCAGGAAAGGCGCAGATAAAACTGCCAACGCTTTAACTATTCTCAAACAAACGTGCATTGTCGTTTCGCACCTGGCTTTGTTCTCCTTGATGTCTTTCCAAGGCGCTTTTTCGTTAATATAACCGTCTCCAAAATGAGATAACGTCGTTATTTCTTTCATCGCTCTTTTAAATTCGCATTTTGCTATAAGTGCATCTACGTCTGCATAGGTTTTTTCTATCATCTCAAGCGCTTCTTTGTCTTTTCCTTCCAGCTTGTGCAGAGGCGGTACCGTAACAAAATTCTTGTGAGTGAACATAAGGACGCGGTTTATAAAATTCCCGAGAGTGCCGACCAATTCGTCGTTGTTCTTTCTGACAAAGTCTTCCCAAGTGAAGTCAACGTCCTTTGTATCTGGCATGTTTATGGACAGATAATACCTGACCGGGTCGGGAGCGTACCTTTCAAGATACTCCGGCAGCCATATCGCATGTCTCCTGCTCTTTGAAAACTGCTCGCCCTTTAACGTAAGATATTCGTTAGCTGGGACGTCGTATGGGAGATTTAAACCCCCATATCCCATCAGCATCGCAGGCCATATTATTGTGTGAAACGGTATGTTGTCCTTTCCGAGGAAATAATATCCCTTCGTCTTTTTGTCATGCCAAAAATCTTTCCATCTCTCAGGTTTATTTTGGAGTTTTGCCCATTCCTTAGATGCGGACAAATACCCAATTACTGCTTCGAACCAGACATATATTCTCTTACCAGCATACCCGTCAACAGGTATATCCACACCCCACGATATGTCCCTTGTGATGGCCCTGTCCTTTAAACCGCTGACCAACCAATTTTTTGTAAATGCTTTTGTGTTCTCTCTCCAATAATTTTTGTCTTCGATATACTCCAAAAGTTTATCCCTGAAAGCGCTGAGTTTGAAGAAGAACTGTTCGGTCTCTTGTTTTTTCGGCTCCGACTTGCACAATTTGCACATTGGGTTTTTCAGATCTTCCGGGTCCAGCAGTTTTCCGCACTTTTCGCACTGATCCCCTCTCGCACCCTCAAAACTACAGTGTGGACATGTCCCTTCCACATATCTGTCTGGAAGAAATTTCTTACATTTCTCACAATATAGGGCAGTTACGCTTTTTTTATAAATGTAGCCTTTTTTTAGCAATGTAAGGAAAAAGTCGTGCACGACTTCCCTGTGATTTTGGGTTGATGTGTGAGTAAATAAATCAAAAGATATACCAAGCTTTTTCAGGCATTCGCTGTTTATTTTGTGATATCTATCCACGACATCCTTTGGGTGAACTCCCTCCTGGTCTGCCTGGACTGTTATGGGCGTACCATGCTCGTCGCTTCCCGACACCATCAGCACATCGTTGCCCTTCATCCTATGGTATCTCGCGAATATGTCTGGAGGCAGAAGCGATCCAGCCACGTGCCCGAGATGAAGCGGACCATTAGCGTAAGGCCATGCTACACCTATGAAGATTCTTTCCATGCCTATCATTTACATGATTGAGAACTGGGGATTTAAAGTTTGCACAGTTGAAGCGCATTATTTAGGAAGATTATACTTGTTTATTCGATTATGCTGGTATATCATATTGCAATTAACTTGATTAACGCATGATTATCCACCCAAAAATATAAATTATAGGTGGCGGTTTAGTACTAGATATCGGGGGTAGTAATATCAACATAAGCGAACTCCATAGATTCCTGGATGTAATGCCAAGAACTCCTTGCGCACAATTGCCGGATATAAACTTCTGTACGGTGTGCGTACGGATAAATAGAGACGTTGCTGTAGGGTGTCCGTATAGCAGCAGAGTCGGGCAGGTAGAATTTATGGAAACAACCAGACCAGTTCCTCTCGAGAACGTTCCTAAATTCGAACAATACCCGCTCATCGAAATAACAAAGATAATAAACCCACGTCGACCCACCGAATATAAGAGAACAATCGACCCTGATGCAGTTATAGTTGAGACGATAGAGGTGCCGATTAAAAACGAGCCGATGAGACTACATGTAAAAACTGTCGCCACTAGACCAATGCCAATAACAAAAGTTGAAAAACCTCCGGTGACTCAACAGAAAGTAATTAAGGTAAAAAAGAGCGGGCAAGAAGTTTTAGCCGCACCATCAACGAGTAAAACAGGGATACCTGTCGCAAAAGAGCCGGCAAAATCGGATGTAAGGACAATGACTACCAAACCCGTACCTGTAATAAAAACAGAAAAACCTCCAGTACCTCAACAAAAAGTTTTACTGATGTCGCTGAAGAATAAATCTGAGATTAAAATTAACGAGCAACAAATAAATAAAAAATAAAAAGAAACTAAGCGAAAAGAGAAAAACTAATTATAGAAAAAGTTTTATTTAGCCACCAATTCTGAAGACGTTTGTGCCGCATTTTGGACATTTCCCCTTCAACGCTGGTTTCTTGTTTTTTAGCGTAACCTTTTTCGGATCCTTAATCTCGATCTTCTTTTTGCATTTTACACAATATGCCTGGGACATTTGTTCACCTCACGATAGGATATTCCTTCCCCTATATATACTAATCTGTCAAATTTCGTTATATAATTATAGCACCTGGCATTATCTATAATAAACTAAATTTTTTAGATTGGGGAACAGGCCAAACAACACGCCGCAAATTATTCTCTGCAAAAGTTTAAATCTTTTTCACATACTCTTTATCGCCCAATGAATGTCGATGAACTTCAGATCGATCGTAGAATAATTCAAATTCTAAAAGAGCAGGGAATCGAAGAGTTGTACCCTCCGCAGGCAGAAGCTTTGCCACACGCTCTAAATAAAGAGAATCTGGTTATGGCGATCCCTACTGCAGCCGGAAAAACACTTGTTGCGTATGTCGCGATGTTAAATTCGATATTACGCGAGGGGGGGAAAGCATTATATATCGTTCCGTTAAGAGCGCTCGCAAACGAGAAATTAGAAGAATTAAAGGAATTTGAGAAGTTAGGCATTCGCGTTAAAATGTCGATAGGTGATTTGGATTCCAGTGATCAACATCTGGAGAAGTACGATATCATTGTGGCTACAAGTGAAAAAGCAGATTCGCTACTCAGACACAGAACAAGTTGGTTGAGTAAAATAACTGTCTTGGTAGCAGATGAGATACATATGATTAACGATCCAGAGCGCGGACCCACTCTCGAAGTCATTTTATCCAGATTTAAACAGTTAAATCCGAACGTACAAATAATTGCGTTGTCTGCTACTATAAAGAACGGTAAGGAACTTGCGGATTGGCTTAACGCAACATACATTACAAGCGACTGGCGTCCGGTGCCATTAAAAAAAGGCGTATACCTTGATGATAAAATCTATTTCTCCGATAATTCTAAACTAGAGATTAACCAAAAAGGCGACGCGATCCCTTCTCTAGTCCTGGACAGCATCGGAAGCGGCGGCCAAACCCTGATTTTTGTAAACACGCGGCGGTCTGCGGAGTCCTTAAGCGAAGCCCTCGCCCCGATCGTGCGAAATAAACTGGACAAGAAAAATCTAAGAGAACTGGAAAAGATTGCCAAGGATATTATCGACATTCAAACAGAGCCGACAACGATAGGCAATAGACTCTCCAAATGCGTTGCTTGCGGCGTAGCGTTTCATAATGCCAGTCTGACAAACGAATTACGAAATACTGTAGAGAAAAACTTCAAAAACGGGAAGATTAAATGCATAACGGCCACGCCCACGCTAGCGGCAGGAATAAACATGCCTGCGAGGCGGGTGATTATCCGCGATCTCTATCGCTTTGATACAAATTTTGGGCGCATACCGCTGCCGATACTGGAAGTCCACCAAATGATGGGCAGGGCAGGCAGGCCGAAATATGACAAATATGGCGAGGCGCTAGCTATCGCAAAAAATGCCGAAGAATGCGACGCAATAACCGAACATTACATATACGGTGAGCCTGAAGAGATATATTCAAAACTTGCCACAGAACCTGCGCTTAGAATGCACATACTGTCTTCTATTGCAATGGGATTCGTTAAAAGCGAGGAGGACATAATAAAGTTCATAGAACAGACTTTTTACGGGTATCACGCGGACACATACACGTTAGAGACAAGAATAGAGTCTACGCTGGAGTTTTTGGAAAAAACCGAGCTTATCAATTTAGAAGGCCAGAGCGAAATAACTGCTACCGAGTTTGGAAAAAGGGTTTCTGACTTGTATATAGACCCGCTGTCCGCAGAAATCCTCAAGGAAGCGTTATTGAACTCAAAAGGCAGGTCGCACATAACACCTTTCTCCTTCTTCCATGCCATCTGCTTGACTCCGGATGTGGACAAGTTATACCTCAGGAAAAACGATTATGATTGGCTGGAGAAAAAATATGCCGAAAGAGAAAAGGAGATTTTACAGGATAATGAAGACTACGAATGGATGCTTGCAAGCATAAAAACCGCCTCTGTGTTCGAGGATTGGATAGAAGAAAAGAGCGAGGAGGAAATTTCGCAAAAGTACGATATTGGCCCCGGAGACATTAGAAATAAGATAGAGATCGCTACCTGGCTTCTCTATTCTATGCGGGAGTTGGCAGTATTGTTCAAGGTTCCATGCACTAAAGAGTTGAGTAAAACTATAGTAAGGATCGAGAACGGAATAAAGGAAGAACTCCTTCCGTTAATCAAGCTAAAGAATATCGGAAGGGTGAGGGCGAGAGCATTATTCGACAAGGGATTTCGCACGCCTGCAGACATGGAAAAGGCGGACCTAAAAACGCTCGAAGAAACGCCAAATATAGGCAAGAAACTGGCAAAGAACATTAAGATGCAGGTTGGTGTGGATACAGAGCAGGCGAAATTGTGGGATTTTTGAATAATTTTGTATTGTATAGGGCATCGCCTGACTCTTTTCTTGTTCGCCAGTATATCCCATACGGGAATTGTGCAACACAGCACCGAATAAAGAACCTTAAAATAATATTACGATGTTATCCTTTTTGATCGATATCAACATTCTGGTGCTAAATGTCAATCTTTGACTATCTGACTGAAAAAACACTGGAGATACTTTCAATATTTCCGCCTTGGTCAATCGTAATAATCATTTCCATGCTTCCTTTTATTGAATTACGGGGCGCTATACCTGTAGCGATGGGAATATACCATATGGGGATCCCGGAGGCGTTTGTTCTATCCGTAATCGGAAACATGATCCCTGTGCCGTTTATCTTGATATTTTTGGGCAATGCCGAACATTTTCTCAGGAGATATAAAAGATGGGACAGGCTCTTTACCTGGTTATTCGAGAGAACCAGAAGAAGGGCAATCAAAAATATCGAGAAGTACGAAGTTGTGGGGTTGATGATATTCGTGGGAATTCCCCTGCCGATGACCGGGGCGTGGACTGGGGCGCTTATAGCATATCTGTTCGGACTGGATTATAAGAAGTCGTTTTTAACCATATTTCTGGGTGTTTTGATGGCGGGCGTGATTGTGACGCTGGTGATGGTTGGGTTGGGGATGGTGATTTGAAGGGAACGATATTTTTATAACAGTATAGTTCAGTGGATGCAAATACAACATATATTTGGAGTGATATGCGAAATGAATTCGGATATAACGGAGTTATGTGCAATCGGGCAAGGGGGCTCAAAGTATTAAAATATATACAATTCAATCTTCCTATATCTATTAGGGAGAAAAAATATGACACCTATAGAAATAATGGCACTCATTATTGCAATTGTCGTACTTATTAAAATGGGAATAAGTTTGTTCTTTTTATTAAAAGAATTGACGATTGTTCAAATTTTTGCAACCCTGATGTTTTCTATGAGTTTAATGATATTAGGATTTGCCCCCCATTCAAAGGATATGCTAGTGCTTGAAGATGCGTGAGAAAAAGCTGGAGGGTTTGAATGAAAGACTATAAGATGAGGATTGAAGAAGTGAGTCAAAGGAGGTGTGGTTATGAAGTATAGAAAAAGTTTGTTCGCAAGCATCATTATGATTGTTTGTGGTGCAATGCTCTTGGTGATTCTTCCTATCATGTGGGTTACTGCGGCTTCTTACGTGGACACCAGCGAGGGTGCCGATAATAGTTGGTGGCGAACGTTTTGGTACATAGGTCTGGCTGTAGGCTATACTGCCTATGCATTGTTAATTGTAGGCGTTTTGTTGATGGTTATTACTATTCTGCGTGAGCTGTTCGGCAGGAGGAAGAATAAACAGATTGAGGGTTGAATTAAAGAAGGGTGCTGAAGATAAAATGTTTAAAAATTTGAAAAAGAGTTAGCTCTCTGTTTTAGTTTGGCTTGGATTAATAATTTGAGTTTTATATGTAATTTTTTTCTAAAACGCCCCCCTTGCCCGACTTTCTCCGCTTCGCTTCGAACCCCATTGCATTCTCGCTTCGCTCGGGGGGCACATAACAAGGGGATATGGGGTTCCAGACCCTGCGGGTCTTCCACCCAAATTCGCCCTGCTGGGCGAACTTCCCATATCCCCCAAACGTTATATGAAATACAGGATTTACTCCTGCACGAAGCAATATCTCAGTTCACCAAAAGCCATTTCCATAACGGCATGATGATTACGCCGTCTTTTATCTGCTCCGTATCCTTTGTTAATATCATCAGCTTATTCGCTTTGTCAAATTCTTTCTTAATGTTACACCATAATGTAACAAAATGATTGTAAATGTTACGTTTGAATGTAACAAATTAGTTTTTTAGGTACTGGGTATGCTTCGAAAAAAGTTTAGTGTAGGAGTTAGGATGGGGTTTTTTGTTTGAAAATGAGCATACTTGTACAAGCAGAAGGCGTACGTTATGGCACGCTTACTCATCCCATCAACAGTTCTTCATGATACAACGATTTACTGGTTTCAAGTATTTCCAGTATGATCTTTTCCGCTTCCGTGCCGACGCCCTTTATTGTCTGTAATTTGCCTTTCATCGCTGATAACGGCTCTTTCAACTGCGAGATAGAATAAGCCGCAAAGCCGAAAGACGACTTTTTACCCTGGATTTTCAAAAAGTAATCTATCTGTTCCAGTATGACTATTACCAAGTCGTCTTTACTTAATATGCCGCTATAAAGCGCAGACGGCATACGCACAGGCATCCTGTATTTTTTGGCAATGCTGCCGAATCTCAGATTTATAGAACTATAATACTCGTCTGTCGCTTCTCCCCACTTGCTTCCATGATATATTTTCTGATATTCTGCGACTAGATCGGGATAACTCTTGCTGAGCGCATTGTAAAAGTAATCCTTCTGCCTTCCGTCTTTAAGCGTCATTCCCCCGAATATGATAAAATCCACTCCAGCCTCCTTCGCTTTTCTTACAGCTTCATCCATCAATTCCGGCCCATCGGTTACAAACGGAATGACCGGAAGCAAAAACATGCCGCATGCGATGCCTTCCTTTTTGAAAAATGCGATAGTCTCCAATCTCTCAGTTGGCGAAGGGACGCCTGGCTCGAAGATTGCGCTTATCTTGTCATCTACGGATGAAAAGCTGAAACTCACGATCACTCTGTTCATCTCGTTGATTTTTTTCAATATATCAATATCACGTTTTACAAGCGTTGACTTTGTAAGTATGTGCACCGGGAAATTTCGTTCGTATATCAAATGAAGGGCCTTGCGGGCTAATTCATACTTCTTTTCGACTGGTTGATAACTGTCGCCAACCCCTCCGCCCAGCATTATGAAACTTCGCTTGAATGGGATGCGTTTCCTTTTGGGATTCAGTTCCCTGCGTAAAATATCTATCGCATTTACTTTTACAGAAACATCCTGTCCGAACTCTCCGCTGACGTAATAGCCTTCCGACCGCCCGTCACAATAAACACAGTTATGAGTGCATCCCTGATACAGATTCATCCCGTAACAAGATACAAACCACGAATCGATTTTCTTGTGTTTGCGCAGTATGGACTTTGCTTCGATTTCCTTGACGGGCATTTCGATCCATTGATAATTCATAAATTGGTTAATAAATATAGAGGTTGGAATGGGGTTCGTTGTTTGAATGTGAAAAATATTTGAAGACATATAACGTTTCGAGCGTATCTAAAGTCTTACGGAGCAGGATTTGGGGGCGAACCCGTGCTAGATAAGCCCTGTTATCGACAGTGTAGTCATATGTATTTTACCAATTGTTGGTGTAACTTGACCATGGCTAGTGTATCTTGTTTGCAATACTCCAACAGATGCTTTTTTATGGCGTCAACTTCACTATCACCATACTTGCCTTGGGCTAAACATGCAAAGGTGGCCATAGCATCATCGCCGTTTCTAATTTCTAACCCCTCGTATGACATCTCAGGAACTAATACTGGAAGAGTCTTCTTTATCGAGGTACTCCCATGAAAATCTGGATGGTAAAAGTTCTCTCTTATAATCGACTCCAGATCCACGATTCTATTAATCAGCGAATTTAATTCTCCTGAAGCGTCGGGGAATTGTTTTGATAAATTGTTTAACGTAGTCTTTTCAAAATTTGAATATGTGATTATACTGCCCTCTCCGCCCAAGTCTCTGGTCAAATGCCCGACGAGTTCCCATCTGTCATCTTTAGTTTCGTCAGATAGGAATTCAAAATGATCTATTACATCCCCCGGGGCAGAGCATTTATGTATGGAATACTGTGTCACAAGAGAGGCGTACGGTGGCATGTCGGGGTATGTGGGGATTGCCGTTTGGGTGGTCTCAAAATCCAAATAATAGGCAGGCCAGATAATTGCATTTAACTCATTTCTTAATTCATTGTCAACGAAAAAATTGCTAGACTTTACACAATTCTTGATCTTCGATTGATTTTCGGTCAACTGAAAAGTATCGGGGATGTCTTCTATCCGTACAATTCCATGCGAAAGCAAATCTTCGAATTTCGATTGACTCAGCCGAGGTATATCGAAAATATGATTTTTGATATCTTTCCCTGCACAATCTTTGAAGAGTGAACAGCTCTTGCATGTGAGTTTAAGTTCGGTTCTAGGTTTTGTTGGCAATCTTGTTACTCGCTCAATCTGGAGATAACATGTTTTAAATTGCAGCATTCGCTCGATAACTTCTTTCGTGCGATCTATTCCCACGAAAAGTCGATTGTTGTCCATGCCTAGTCGAAAATCTCTAGAAATCATCATCAAAGAAACCGTAGATAGCTTGTGATTTGATAAATTGAAAACCAATGCAGTGTATGCCATGTCGTCTATGTACTCTTTTTTATCGTTCACACTAGATTTCACTTCTATTATGTGCCAGCCACCATCTTTCCTTACCAATATATCCGCTTTGGCTGCAAGGCCTTCAACGAGAAATGTGCCCTCGAAAATAACCGATACACTCAGATCATTCATCAAACTTTTCGTCTTTTCTATGGCAGACACCATATCCTTATCATCGACCAATATTCCATTGGGATATACTTCCCTTGCTCTTCTACCGACCTCCATGCCTTGTTCAATTCTAAACTTTTCACCAAGTGTAGCGGGACGTCTTACTTCCTCGGGTTTCAATCTCATTAACCACCCATAACTAGGGCAAGCAAGGGTGTTCAGGAACATCAGTTTAGTTACATTTCGCATGTTCTTTCCTCCACTTTTCCACATTGCAGATAATTCGTTCATATCCGACCTTTGTCCGCATATCATACCATTTTAGCGATGTAGACAAAACGAGTCTAGGGTTATAAACTTTATATAGGGGTCAATGAAAGTAAGTATGAGTAAAAAATTTCGATACCATCAGTTCAGAGTTTTTCGCATCGACGTTCAAATCCCAACCCACCATTAATCGAACACCGAGCGTTAGCGAGGTGTGAGTAAAACAACCGAGGCGATAGCCGAGGTTGTCGGTTGCGATAGCAACCGTTGTGCCTTTAGGCACATTTTTGGATTAAACCTTTTTTTAAAAAAGGTTTAATGCAGGGGTTGGGATTTGAACCCAAGATACCCTGCGGTACCAGACCCTCAATCTGGCGCCTTAGGCCATGCTTGGCTACCCCTGCAATCATATTTTGTGCATCTGGCGAATATCCCGTATATCTTGTTTTATATATTATATGTTCTAACTCATCTTTGTTAGGTTGTCTACTTCAAAAGAACCGGATGGTTGGTATGTAGATAAACCTTTTTTTGGTTTTAGGCAAGAGTCCAACATTATTTTGGGGTCAATCACTATATTTTTCTCTTTAAACGTATGGTATCTCTAATAGTACTTGTCGATTCTGAAATCGCGCCTTTTCGATTTATGCGAAGCACTTTTTCATATCATGAACACCAGTCAACATAATGCCGATGGCGATTCTAGAATAATTTCACTTCTACTTCTTCGTCTTTCTCGATCATGTCCACGTTCGCCGGGATCTCCACATAGCCATCAGCATCAGCCATGCTCGTTATCGCGCCTGACTCCTTGAAAACCGGTACTGCCTTGCCATCAACCAATCTCACCGTAAGGAACTGATGTCTTCCAAGCGTTGAGGTTGTCCTTTGCGACATTATGCATTTGACTGTTTTTTCGGATTTTTCGGGCAATCTTGCCATCGCTCTTATCAACGGGGCAAGGAAAACATAGCCATTGGTCAGGCAGGCAGTCGGGTAGCCAGGCATGCCCAAAATTACCTTGCCGTTGATCGCGCCGCAGATTGTCGGTTTTCCTGGTTTTATCTGTACGCCATGGAATTTTACCTCGCCGAGTTTGGTTATGACGTCTACGAGGTAATCTCTTTCGCCGACGGAACTCCCGCCCGACAATACGATTAAATCATATCGCAATGTCTTTTTTATAGCGGTTTCGATTTTTTTCCTATCGTCCGGAATTATGTCTAATTTCACAGGTATGCCGCCATTCTCCAGGACAATGGCCATAAGCGTATGAGAGTTTATATCGTAAACCTGGCCTTCTGCGAGTTTGCCTCGGATATCACAGATCTCGTTTCCCGTAGGGATAATTGCGACCTTTGGCTTCTCAAAAACCCTCAGTTTAGAGATGCCGAGCGCAGCCCCAACCCCGATGTGTCTCGGGCTCAATTGGGTGCCTTTTTTCAAAACCTTTGTCCCCGTTCGAATATCTTCGCCTTTTTTGGATACATTTTCATTTGGATGTACGGGTTTGAAAATTTGAACGGTTGTATCGTCTGAATCTGTTTCTTCTATCACGACTACTGCATTAGCGCCTTGGGGCATCATTGCACCCGTCGCTATCTGAGTACAATCTCCTTTTGTAATTTGCAACTTACAGGTTTCTCCCGCATGAACAGAACCTATAACTTTCAATTTGATATGTTTGGTTCTAGATGCTTCGAAAGTATCTGAAGCAATAACTGCATAACCGTCCATTGACGCCCGATCAAAGGGCGGAATGTCCATGTTCGCAACAAGGTCTTCACTCAAAATCCTGTTCAAAGCGTCTTCGATAGGGGCTTCTTCAGTTCTTTTTATGGGCTTTGTAATTTCCAAAATAGTTTTTTCCGCCTCTTCCAATGGGATAAGCGATTTGAACGGTTTCATTTGCTCAGCTCCCATACAATATGTCCAAGTTCAGGGATGATTAATTTGTCCATCGCCAATTTTACGGCATTGATCGAACCGGGCAAACAGAAAATCGCAACCCCCCGGCATGTGCCTGCAATAGCCCTGCTCATTATTGCCGCGCTTCCTATCTCTTTGTAACTCAAAGCCCGAAATATTTCCCCGAACCCATCAATAGTTTTCTCTAATTGCGGGAGCATGGCCTCGATGGTAATATCTCTTTTGCTGACTCCCGTGCCTCCGTTGGTTATTATTGCCTGAACGGATTTTTCTTGCAGGATTCGTTGTACCTCCTTTTGTATTTCGGGTACATTCTCTTTTAAAACCATATACGATACAACTTCATGGCCGTTTGCTTTCAAACTTTCCAGGATATATTTGCCAGATTCGTCAGTTTCAACGGTCCGAGTATCGCTCATTGTAATGATCGCACATTTTACACTCTTTAACGCATGGCACTTATGCTCTTTAACTCCCAATCATTCACCCTTTTGCTTTTCAACGATCTTGATATTCGAGATTGTTGTGTTCAAATATTGCCCGTTCTTATCTTTTTCCAGATATTTCACCATGTCCCAGATTGAGAGAAGCGCCGCGCAAACCCCTGTCAAAGATTCCATTTCCACGCCCGTTTTATAAAAGGCATTGACCGTGCACCTACATATTATTTTATCATTCTTTAGACCGAAGTTGATGTCGATATTAGTTATTGGCATAGAATGACACAGTGGAATTATGCTCGGTGTGTTTTTGACTGCCTGAATGCCTGCGATGTGTGCCGTGGTTAGAACGTCTCCTTTCTCCACTTTTTTTGTCCGAATTTTCTGGATGGTCGTTTTTTTTAGGAGGATTTCTCCGATTGCTGTCGCGACGCGCTCGACGTTTTTCTTTTTTGATATATCGATCATTTTTATCATGAATTCACGTTCCTGCTAAAAACCGCGATTTTGTCGGGTTTCAAATCACCGTGCTTCGTAATCATCGTATCGACGCCCCTCACTATAACTTTTGCGTCGTTTCGATGCAGTTTTGTTTTCATAATCAATCCCTATGCTGTTTGCTTCGTCTCGCCTTCACCCAACAACTGCCATCCTCCCTTATTTCCTTTTTCCATATCGGCACGATTTTTTTCAATTCGTCGATGAGATATTCACAAGCACGAAATGCCTCTTTTCTGTGGGGGCTCGATACTGCGATCAAAACGATGTTGTCGCCGACCTTAAGACTGCCTGTTCTGTGAATTATCATCACATCTGCAATGTCGAATTTCTTTCGGGCTATGCGCTCAATCTTATTGAGTTCTTCAAGCGCCATCTTTTTGTAAGCTTCTATCGTTAGGATTCGGACTTTTCCGGACCTTGACGCCCCTCTCACCAAGCCTACAAAACTAACAACTGTCCCTGTAGTTTCGTTTTTAATTTTGGATATCGCTTCGTCAACCGAGAAATCTGTGGTTTTTATTACGATCATTCGGCCACCATCCGTGGACAGAAAAACTCAATTCGCATCGTGCCTTTTCCCGCAACCTTGCAATAAAAAGCAAAAAAATTCGCTCTAGTCTTCATTCCTACCTCCAATACGGCTCTCTAATCGCTATTGCCCTTTTGAACGCGCCGAGTAACGCCCCTCTAGAGTTGTCCTTTTGGATAATGGACAGTATGTCGATATTATTGCTATTATTCAAAAGGCACGGTTTGAGTTTTCCATCCGAAGTTATCCTCAGTTTGTTGCAGTGTGCGCAGAACTCGGTATTATGCATAGACCTGACCAGTTCCACCTCCTGCGGCAGAAAGTATTTCTTTCTTGCTTGCATTTTTCGGGTTGTTATCTTCAATGCCCTTCTCTCAAACTCTTTTTTCAATGGCGTTAAATCGCAATGATGCTCTTTATAGAAATTACCGTCAGCGCCACGTTTGGTCGCCTCCAGTTCAATAATCTGAAGAACGGTTTTCCTCTGGCCGCAGAAGTCGATCATGCTTTGAACCTCGTTTTCGTTTATGCCTTTGAGCAGCACCATGTTGAGCTTGACGGGATCGAGCCCGCTTTCAACTGCGGCATCAATCCCCTCAATGACTTTTTGAAGAAATTTCGTGCCTGTGATTCGCTCGTATTTGTTGGAATCTATAGTATCTAAACTGATGTTTACCCTGTTCAAACCTGCATTTTTAAGCCGTTTTGCGTATTCGCTTAACAAAATACCGTTGGTCGCCATGGACACTTCAATCATATGACGCGATGCTCTCTGAACAATATCGACGATATCGTTTCTCAGAAGCGGTTCGCCGCCCGTCAGTTTCAATTTTCTTGCGCCGATGCTCGCGCCCGCCTCCAGCACTCGCTCTATCTGGAAAGGTGTCATTTCAATACCGTTGCGTTTGCCCTCTCCTTCCCGATGACAGTACATACAACTCAGATTGCAGTGCCGAGTAACTGAAATCCGCAGGTTTTCTATTTCCCGCCCATGAGAATCTTTCATCTAGTCTCAAATTAAAGTTGGGCATTAAAGGTTTTCGTTGTTGTAGCTTTGTAGATGCATTGGCTAGCACTCAACGGTTACCAGCAACCTTTATCAATAACACATATATTATGAAGTATGCTTGATATTCCGATTTATGTCGTATTTATATTAGCAATAATAATCGGAATATTAGCTGGTTTCATCTCGTCCCTGTTCGGCGTCGGCTCAGGAACCATAATTGTTCCAGCAGTCATATTTCTTCTCGGATACGAATTTCATGCGGCAAAGGCGGTTTCGCTTTTAACTATCGTGTTTATATCAATTATAGGCGTATACCAGCATAATAAATTCAAGAACGTACGATGGAAATTTGGGCTTGTGCTCGGTGTGTTCGGTTTATTTGGAAGTATTGTTGGCAGTATTGCCAGCAGTTACACGCCAGCAAACATTTTGGAGGCTATTTTCGGAGTTGTCCTTATATTAGTTGCTTTCCAGATGATAAAAAAACCGCAACAAAAAGAGGCGCAAAATGGAAAAACATTAATCCCACTCGGCGGTTTTACTGCCGGAATTATCGGGGGGCTTTTGGGCTTGGGCGGCGGTATAATATTTGTACCGCTTATGTATTTCATTGGAATACCGATACACAATGCTGTAGGCACATCGCTATTTGCGGTATTTTTCACAGCAATTTTTGGCACAGCAACAGACATATCGATTAAGATAATGACATTAGAGGTCGGGTTGTATATCGGAGTGCCGTTGACAATAGGTGCAGCGATAGGCTCTGGATACGGCACTGTTGTAGCGAATAAATTAAAAGATGCTCGATTGAAGAGATATTTTGCAATATATCTTATCATCATAGCGATCTCCATGTTACTAAGAAGTTTGTCACTTGTATGAGATTTAGAACAGGTTCACGTTCTGCGCCTTGATTACAAGATATACCTTTGCACCTATGTTCAATTGCATATCCATAAAAGATTGCCGGGTTATGTACGAAACTACATTTATACCGCAATCCACACAAACCCGGATTAACGTGCCTTGATCTCGTATCTCTTTTATTTTTCCTTCCAACACATTTCTCGCACTTGACTTGAATTTTTCAGGAGAGATTATTATGTCTTCCGGTCGTATTGAGGCGCTTACATTCCCTTCGTGTTTATTCGACGAGTAGAAATTTACACCGTTTACGTCTATCTCGCAGATATCTCCCGAAATTTTTGCGACTCCGTGATAAAGATTCTCCACGCCTACAAATTTTGCTACGAACTCAGATTTGGGGTTTCTAAATATCTCTTCGGGTGTTCCCACCTGAACGATTTCGCCTTTTTGCATTACTGCGATTCTGTCTGCGAGCATAAACGCTTCCGTCTGGTTGTGCGTGACGTACAGTGTTGTAATCTTGGTTTCATTATGCAGTTTTTTTATCTCGGATAGCAAAGTATCGCGTGTTCTTGCATCTAACGCGCCCAGAGGTTCGTCGAAGAGTAAAATATCCGGATCGATGATTATTGCACGCGCTATTGCTACTCGCTGCTTTTCACCCCCGCTTAACGTCTCAACGTCCCTGTGTAGCAGTTCTTTCAATCCGATAAGTTCCGCAGTAGTGTTCACCTTGTCTTTTATCACGCTAAAACCCTGTTTTCTCGCCTTAAGACCGTAGGCTATGTTCTGGAATACATCCATGTGCGGAAACAGGCAATAATCCTGATAAACGAAGCCTGCGCCCCTTTTTTGAGGTGGTGCGTTCGTGACGTCTTTTCCTTTAATGATAATATTTCCTGAACTCGGATAATGAAAACCGCCCACGATCTCCAATAAAAGCGTCTTACCCGCACCTGTGGGACCAAGTATTACGAAAAACTCACCGTCAGGTATGTCGAGGGATACGTTTCTTATTTCAAATTCTTCCCATTGTTTGGATACTAATCTTAGTGATATCATAAATTATCCCTATTATTTCCAGGTGTGTGATATCTGTGCGTTTTCTTTACATTAGTATGCTTTATTATCATCCGCAGCGATATGAAGATTACAAGGCACACTGTTAACAACAACACGGCGATCGATTTCGACGAGTATATTCCCTCGTGCAGGAACGCTTCATAAATAACAACGGTAGCAATTTTCGGGAACCACACTAGTATGATTATTGCGCCAAATTCGCTTATTGCTCTTGCCCATGACATTACTGCACCGGTTATTATTGGTCTGAGACACAAAGGCAGGCTTATTGTGAAAAACATCCTCCTGCGGCTTGCGCCGAGACTCAACGCTACATTTTCCAGTTTTGGGTTTACTGCTTCAAAACCCTCTCTCGCGGAATTTATCAGAAGCGGTGCACTGACAAAAAGCATCGCTACAATGATACCCGGTACTGCGTCTACAAAACGTACATTGAATTCGTAAAGCGGTGCGCCTATAATTCCATGACGCCCGAAAACAGTTAATAACGCTATGCCTGCAACGGTATGCGGAACAACTATAGGGAGGTCGATTATCCCTTGAATAACGCTTTTACCGGGAAATTCTTTTCTTGCAATGACATACGCTAGGGGGACCCCGAAAATTATTGCGATTACTGTGGCTACCGCAGCAGTAGATACGCTTAGAAATATTCCATCCCATACCTCCTTATTTCCCAAAGTTTTACTAAATGCGTTTGTATCGAGTGTAATGTACATTATGACTATAGGTAAAAATATGAAAACAATCGCGAAGGCGCCCATTATGGAGAAAAAAAGTATGAGAGGATCGTATCTTGCGAGTTTAAAGCGAGAGGTGTTCGGCATCGGAAACACTATTCTTTATGCAACGAGTGTTTTTAATTCATTCGGAAGGGAAGTACCCTGGATACACTTTGGCGGCGATACCGGCTCCTGACCATAAGCATCTACTACAGCAAGGCCACTTTGCGAGATAACCATCGCAACGAACTGCACGGCAAGGTCGTATTTTGTGGCAGAAAACGGCACCGTTATCCCATAGACTATCGCCTTGCCGCTAACCTCCTTTCTATTTGCAGTGTTATCGGCGAACTGCGCCACATTTACCTTGGAATAATTCGAGTTGAACGCGCTGTTGTTTAGATTTATTTCCATCGGCAGAATGATGTACCTAGTGCCAGAGACAGTGTGCTGCTTGGCTATGCTGTCATATATGAAAAGGTAGTCGATCTCTCCGACTTCAAGGGCGCTCGTCAGGTCCACCTCGGCGCTGCGTACCATGACTTTGTTCGTGTTCGTTACCTGGATATTGGAAGGTGCATTGATCATCGTTATGTTTGTCGTAACGTTCGTGGTGGCGTTCGTTGTGGTATTATATGTGATACATAGGTTTGTATTGTTCGCGACAAGGTCGCGGTATATGTACGAATCATTGTAGTATCTCTCAGCCAGTTTTATTACCATATTGGCACGGTATCCGCACGGGTCGTCATTTGGATTCGAGAAACCGAATTTCACATCCGATCGCCGCAGTATCTGATACCAGTTGGTGGAGTTTACTTCGTCCTTGTATTTACTGTGGCTCGTGTATGCTATTATTATGCTGTTTCTTGCGAACTGGATGGAATAGTTAGCGGTCTTGGTGGCTGAATTTATCATCATGTTGTCGATAAGCGAGTAATCCGCAACCGCCAAAACATCGCAATCCTGTTTCAGGTCGGTAATCTTTCTTATCATGTCAGCGCTGCCGCCGCTTTGCACTTGAACATCCACATCGGAGTGTGCCGCTTCAAATCTTCTTTCGAACTCGCCAAACATCGTTGCCAGGCTGCCTGCGGCATATACTTTCAGAACTGTTTTGCTGGATCCGCCAAGGCATCCGCTGAATGGTACAGCTATCATGATAACAATTGCGAGAATCGCTACTACTTTTTCGTGATTCATTTTTCTACCGCCTACCGTTATGTTTAATCGAGCATAATGAAAATATACATTATAAATTTTGTGTAGATTTTGGTGATTGTATTGTCGACATAAAATCGCAAATAATTTAAAATCTAGCTAAAAAATAGTTTATGAGTTTGTTAAAGCCGTTTCCACATATCGTTATAGATTACCCGGCCGTATTCACGAAAGTTTATTAATATACACTACCATTAAAGAAACACGGTGATATTATGGATAAGATACAAGTAAGTGCCTGTGGTTATTTGTGCACTATGTGCAGACTGAAAGAGACAAAAGATTGCAGTGGTTGTTCTGTGGATTCAAAAATCGACTGCAAAATAATTAAATGCGCAGTGAAAAACAAATTAAAGACGTGCCTCCAGTGCGGTTCAAGACTAAGATGCCGCCTATATGGGGAAGGCATCAGATACTGCCCGCTTCGGATGGAAATGTTCGAGAAACAGGAATGGAAAGAATACTGCTGACGATTTTGTTTCTCGGCGTTGCGAGTCACTTAAAATGGTTCTATATCGAGAATAGGTAGTATACCAAATAAATGATATACCCTGTAAATAGATGAAATGGACGATAACAGAGATAGATAATGAAAATAACAGACAACAATGATAGTTTACAAAAAGGTGGCAATATGGTGAAATTATGGAGATGCGAAATTTGCGGGGATCCATACATCGGAGAAAACCCGCCTGACAACTGCCCGTTTTGCGGTGCGCATAGAAAATATATAAAAGAAGCGAAGAAAGCAAAGGCCGATTTTAATGTGGAGCTTGGCGAGAAAGACAGAAAAAATTCCGAGCACGCTTTGCAGGTGGAGATAAGCAATTCTTCGTTTTATTTCTGTGCTGCCGAGAAAACAGACGACACAGAGGGCGAATTATTGTTCAAAGCACTGGGAAAGGTTGAGACGGAACATGCTGCCATCTGGCGAAAAATATTGAAGCTCGCCAGCGTGCCGAAGGGCAGCGAACCCTGCCATATAAAAAATAAGGAAAATCTAGAAGAGTCCCATGCGAGGGAGACGAGGGCTATCGACTTTTACAAAAAAGCGGCTTCTGAATCCGAAAACGGCAGGGTAAAACAGATATTTGAGGCGCTTGTCGAGGTGGAAACAGATCACCTAAAACTCTCGGAACAAAGATTGAAATAAAATCGTTTATTTAACATAATACCCGGCCTTCTTTTTTCGATAGTTATTAATAATAAAGACCAGTATTCCTATTTTTACCAAAGAGGTGAATTTTGAATATTACACAGAGACTTGCGATAGTCGAACGCATTTTGAATTTGGATTTAGATGCGGACGGCACGTACAAAATACTGAAACTCGTCGGAGCAAGCAGCTTCCCGCAGGATATCCTGGCTGAATTGAAACTCTATAGCGAGTGCCTGCCGATGGCTGACGAAACCAGCTATACCGATAAACAAAGATACATGCACTTTTTGTGGGACGTACTTGATAAACTGCCAATTAGCGTTGTGGTGTCATTTTCCATTCCTTTTAGGCGGATGCTTGCCAAGAGATTGTTCAAAAAATGCGGCCGCAATTTTATTGCTGAGGAAAACGTACGATTTAATTTTCCGCAAAACCTGGAGATAGGGGATGACGTGTTCATAAACCGCGGTACATTTTTGGACTCCAAGGGCGGCATCGTAGTGGGCAACTTCGTGGGGATTACCGAGGATGTTCAGATATTCACGCACAATCATTCAGAATCCAACCATGCTGCCCGTACATACGAAAAGGTCGTGATTAAGGATTATGCCAAGATTTCTTCCGGTGCAGTTATTCTGCCTGGCGTGACTATAGGCGAACAGGCGATCGTTGCCGCAAGGGCGCTTGTCACAAAAGACGTGCCCCCCAATGTCCTTGTGGCTGGAATACCTGCAAAAGTTATCCGCGAAAGGCTGACAGAGGGAAAGAAGGCAAAAGAGTTAAACCACATCTGGATGCACAATGCTACTTTCCAGAATGAAAAATAAAAAGTCAACCTAAAGAAAACCGCCGGCGCATTCACCGAACGCCGCGCCGATAGCATACAGGATAAACATTCGATCGGTTATGCACGCAACTGCGACATGTGGATATACAAGTGTAGGATTGAGTCGCCCTTCTAATGGATATATCTGGGGTCGGCGCGGGCGATGGGAACGTCGGTGGGGCGTTGAATAATACCGATGGTTATGTCGTCAATATTTCTTTAAAGTTGGCGGCGATTTACTGAATTTCTGTGTATGTAGTCTTTCCCTATTCTTGCGTTTGACACGGATCCAGATTAAGAATACAATGAGTATCAAAAAAGGTACCCAGCACGGGCTGGCGACTTCGCAAACAAACAACATGCCGCCCCAGTCAAAAACATACTCTGACTTGTTGCTGGAGACCCCAACAGTCAGTGAATCCATTGAAAAATTGTTCCAATTGAAAGTGATTACTTTTTGTCCGTTTTCGTTCACGGTTGTGTTATCTGGTACACGGTAGGTGGTCGCGTCGTCAAATTCTGTGCAATTTGAAACGAATCGTATTGTGACACTTTCTATATGACTGCCCCACGCTTCAGTGCCGATAATCTTGTATGAACATCTCCAGTGTTTTATCGATGAAGTGTATGGAATCCATGCACCATAATCTCGTTCATAATAACAACTGTCAATCGCCCAGTTGACCGATATGTTCTGATGTTGCAATGCGGGAATTTGGGTATCAAATACAATCACATTTGTGTTGTTTATCGTTTCATCGGATAAAGAAACGGGCGTGCCTTCTACGGCGATACAGGCCGTTCCGCTTTTTGGATGGTAACCAGGATCAAACGCCAATCTAAAAGAATTAGTTGAGTTCTTCAGATTAATCAAAGTGAAGTTTGCAATTCCGAACGAGATATCTCTCTCCATATAGACGGTAACATTTACTGTTTTTAGTGAAACATTTACAGATCTTTCGGGCCATATTGAACTTATGTCTCTTGAAGCTATGCGTACATCCGCAACAGCATTCGATGGTATGAAAGTCGCGATAATTGCCGAGAGTAATAGCAAAAACACAATTAATGACAACCTCCCGAATATTGAATTGTTCATCCTCATTCGCCACCGAAATTAGTATGTCGTTACAATATAAAAGGTTTCAGTTGTTTTCGTCACGCCAGGAGGTCGGCAAATTTGGAGATTAGGCCAGACAATTAATGGGATAATTTCAGCGGAAGTTTACGTCCTATTCTCGCCTGCGGCCTTGCGCACCAGGAACAGGTACAAAACGAATATCACTACCAGATACGCAAGAGTCCTGACGACGATCAGGGTGTTTGTCACTAATTCGGTTTGGTTGGAAATCGTAAGCGTTGCGAGGTGCGAGATTCCAAACAGGCCGAACGCGGCGCCTATGAAAACTGGCATTATGTCCTTCTTTTTGATATAGCCCCACAAGCCAAGAGCCACTATCGCTGCACAGAGCACCAGATTAACTGCGATTGTCGTATTCCATGTGAACTTGAAGCTCATCTCGCTGCTTTTTACGGCCGTTACTGTTGTACTCTTTTGGACGAGCCCTGCAGTGATCGGTTTGTTGTCTTTGCAGTTGCCGCCAGGGATACTATATGCAACATCCCCTACTCCGCTTACATCCTTGCCCGTGTAGTCGTCCCACATATTGCCCTTTGCGCCATCATCCCAATTGTTCGCGCCGTTGTCATATGCTTGTATTGTGTTGTTCGTGAAAGTGTTATAATAAATGTTGTTGTTGGATGCGGAATATATGTCAATACCGTATGAATTATTTGAGAATGTGGAGTTCCTGAGCGTAACGCCGGTTGAGGCAGCTATGCCGATCCCTAGATTAGATTTTGTAACCGAGGAATGCGAGATATAACTGTTCGAGCAGAAAGCGAGGTATATCCCTTCTGCACATCTGGTGAGGCTCGCATTCGTTATTGTCGTGCTCGGGCTAAATGAAGCATATATACCATCATACGAGCAGTCCGTTATCGTTACCCTGGATATGGTATTGCCTGAACTCTCGACAATACAGATGCCCTCAGTTGTGCAATCCGTCATTACAACATCAGATACTATATTGCCAGTGCTCGAAAACAGGCCGATGCACGAATCGCATTCTGTAATAGAAATGTTAGACATGCTATTGTTTGTGCCTGCCAAAACATGAATGCCGTACCCGAATTTTTCCAATTTCAGATTACTAATGCTAACGTTACTCGCGGTTACGGCGATGCCTTTTGAACCTGCAACATTCGCACCGCGTATTATCGCCTGGGTGCTCTCGCCTGCGATAGATATGCTCTTATTGACCGCAACGGATTCGCTGTATACTCCGTTGTAAATATACACTGTATCGCTTGCGTTTGAGGCGTTCACTGCTGCCTGTATTGTTGTATAGTCCATTCCGCCGCTGTCGTCTACCGTGATTGTTCTGGCGCTTGAATTCACCGCGATCATTGTTATTATAAAAAATATGGCCGCAAACAGTATAATTCCAAATAGTCTTTTGTTGTTCATGCAACGCACCTTCATCGCCGAAAATTGGTTGTAGGTATATATAATTTGTTTAAAGCAGATTTGTAACCACCTAGATAAAAAATGTTTGATTGCGTGGATAGGAGCGTAAACTGGAGATATGGGGATTGGTAAAATAAAGGGTTAAATCAAACTAAGATTTACGGACTAAACAACTACATACATTAAATTGTAGTGCCTAAAAACTATAGAAATTATTATATACAATTTAGGCACTACATTATATCATGGCATTTATCCGCGCGAAATTCATCAATGGAGAATATTACTACTATCTTGTCGAATCACGACGCGCCGGCGGAAAAATTTTACAGGAGACCATAAAATATCTGGGTGCTCGCAGCGAGGCTGAGAAATATGCAGAAACACACAATCTCAAACTCACGGCACCGCGCAGTGCCTTTCCGATAAAAGCTGAAACATCTCTTGATAAATTAATCGAACTAAAGAAAAAACGATTGTCGAAACTCCGCAGAAACCCGACAATCGAACGTAGATTAAGGGATGATATTGCAGTTATCTGGACATATAACTCTACCGCTATTGAGGGCAGTACCCTGAATTTGAAGGAAACCGCACTGCTTCTTCAAGATGGTGTAGCGTCCGGCAACAAGGCGTTAACCGACTATATGACGGCAGAAGGCCATCGGGATGCTGTGAATATCGTTTATAATTTTGTCGAAAGCAGGCAAACCATCGATGAACCCTCGATACTCGCACTTCACAAGGCAGTATTGAAAGGCAATTTTGACGTTCACGTTATCGGAGAATACAGGGACGTACCTGTTTGGATAAGGGGTTCATCTTATGTTCCCCCGCCACCAGAGCAGGTGCCTGCATTTATGAAAAAGTTAATCACTCTGGCCAATTCAAACCCAAAACGCCTTGATCCGATAACCCTATCGGCAATGGTGCACCTGGATTTTGAATCCGTTCACCCGTTTGCTGACGGGAACGGCAGGGTAGGCAGGCTCCTAAGCAACTGGATCCTTATGAAACACAAATATCCGCCGATCATCATAGAGAACAGCGAGAAAAAGAAGTACTTCACAGCCCTGGAAAACGCGCAAACAAGGCACGACAAAACCGGTTTGCTGAGGTTTTTCAAAAAGAAGACGAATCTGGCACTGGATTTTCATCTTGAACGGTTGGATCCGGATTACAAAAAATGGATGAAGACTCTGAAAATGTAGTGCCTAAAAAGTATGGAAAGTTTTGGGTTGGATTTAGGCACTACGGGGTGGGGGTTTGAGGACACACAAATTCAGATTTTATACTCGGTGTGTTTTTCGCCTATTCCAGAAGTCCTATAATGCCCTTTATTACATTTGGAGCAATAGTACATCTCTTCAATCTTATATTTTATATGTTCTTTGCCTATTCCTGAACCTTTCCAATGTCCCTTGCTACATTTTGAACAATAGTAGTATTTTTCATCAGCCATAAATATTGAACCTCCTGGTTTGTTACAAATCTCGTTTTTCAGTTTGTTGTTCTTCGAGCTTTTTCATTACCATTCGTTCTAGGTTTCGCTTTACCCTCGGATGCATGCTAGTTGCTTCTGTGAATCTTTTTCCCTTTCCTGGAAGAGCCGCCATGCTTACTATATATTCTTGCACTAATTCTCCCCAACTGGTCTCCTTGTGTAAATACCGGTTGCAATGTGTTCGTGATGCATACCCCACAAATACTTGCCAATCGATATTGTGTAGTTTTAAGTCGTTTTTCCAATATTTCCATAAATGACTGGCAACTTTTTTGTCGATGTCAATTTCAGTTGCACTTTTAAGAAATTCTTCATCGGGTTCGGGTGGATTTTTTAATGTAACGTCTAACCACTTGCCCTTTACTCTCATTGTTGATTCCTCTTCCATTTTTATCGTTATGATAATAAAATAAACACCCTTTGAGATATTAAACCTTCCTAAAATCGAGAGGTTGTTACGTTCTTCCATCCAACAAGAGAGAGATCATCTCTTCGTAGGGGGATATATAATGTGGTATTACACAAACATATAGAATGGCAAATAGCATTATCTATAATACACTCTCCTCCCCCTAAACGTGTCTGTTTCCCCGTCCTCCAATCGATATCACAGTTAATAACTCCAAATCCTTTATTTCATAAACTTATTCTCGATAGCAACTTAACAAAATAACTATATAATAGAGTATACGACATATAGTAATATATTTTATTTAATATTGTTAAGTAAATATCGTTATTCTATTATCTTTTATCATATTTATCGTTATATTGTAATTTTAGGCCTATTTTGTTACATATAATGTAGTGTATTTTATCTTGTTATAGTATCTTTTCAACACTTCCTATGATTTTTCCGTTTAATCTAACTTCGCCGGTTCGATAAATCGGATTTTTCAATATAGTCTGAAGCGAGCTACGTTTAAGGTTGTACTTCTCGCTTAACTGCGTCCACGACATCCCGTTTGCCTTATCTTTGAACATCTCGCGTATCTTGTCTATCTGCTCTGGATCGGGCACAAGTTTGTGCTCTACCATTTTATATCCAAACGGCGGCCTGCATACATAATGCCCTTTTGAAAGTGCAGTTTCCTTGCCGTGCCTAGTCCTCTCAACCGCCAAATCACGTTCATATTCCGCAGCCGCCAGCAATACGGTTGATTGGAGTTTTCCTGCAGGCGATAATCTGTCCACTGTGCCTTGGTCTGTAGAGCTGAATAATTTTAATCCCATTCCATCGAAAGTCTTGAAAACCTGGAGCAGGTCCTCGAGCTTTCTGCCCAATCTATCAACGCGATAAACTAACACGCCGTCAAATCCTTTGTATCTTGCGGAACGGAGCATGGCCTGAAATCCTGAACGGTCGAGCGTTTTCCCACTCTTTGCTTCATCAGCAAACTCTGTAAAAATTGTATGGCTGTGCTCTTTCGCCCATTTTATAAGATGTTCACGCTGCATGTCTACGCTTTGATCGTCTGTAGAAACCCGCAAATACAGTGCTAACTTCATATCCCATCCCTAAATTCGATTTTTGGTGTGTTACACTAGTCTATGGGACTAACCGTACACCTGATTAGATATCTCGGGTAATCTTCTTCGTAAGATATAAATGTACCGTTAGTGAGCACTAACCGACTATGCTTTGACTAACTAGACGATACAGGGATTTCGAAAATAACGCAAAAAGGCAGGGTAGAACGTGTAAACATACCTATTTTGAGAGAAAATGCGTTAAAACGGCTAAAAATAGACCGGTTGTTCTAGAGAAGATGCGTAATGGAATTATTGCACTTTTTTGGGTGCCCTCGGAAAATCAGGAAATAATCGCTCCTTATTCAACGCGCGACCGAGCAGATATGTGTTATAACACATGCTATAGATGAAACACTACGGGGCATCTGCCGATATTTCCATATGCTCGTTTATACTTTTTACACTCTTGCGAAAATCACGGTGGTAGGGCCACCTTGCTTTTCCCAGCACTTCGGGCAATTCGCGACCCAGGTGTATATCTTTGCCGGTTTCTTCTTCTCGTTATTTTCAACGAAATTTACGAGTTCGTGTATCTCTTTCGTCAATCCCTTAAACTGACCCCGATAGTATTTTGAATAAAGAGTCGCAGGCTCCCATACTTCGATGTTGGGATCGCCTTTCGGCATTTCCTCTATAGCTATCAGCATATTTGCGGAAAATAAGCCAGTCTCATCGTCAAGCATCATATAAGGCGGCTTGAACGTGTAGCCTTTTTCTTTGATTTCATTCATGCCTTTATTGATGGCTTTGCCTATGCCTATCGGCATGTGAAAAAATATTGAGTGCTTTGTTTTATAGAACGCTCTCGTATCCCAGTTGTGTTTCTTCAGATTCCAGTCTTCCTTGTTTAACTTTGGGCAGCAACAATCGTTTTCCATTTTTCATCACCACATTATACTTTATATTCTCCGCTCATGATTCGTGTGTTTAAAAGATTTTTCTTATCTAAAATCGTAAATTTTTATTATTTTTGCATATATGTTGTTTATTTTAATATATAACGTAATTAACTTAATAATATTATGCAAATGGGCGATATTACATTTTCTAGGCGATGTGCAAGCGAGTATGTTAATAGATATAGTATAATTAGTTGATATAATGTCGTTATTAACTTAACAAAAATAAGTATAATGTATTATATAGGGAAAGATATCAGTTTTCGTCCGCTTCACGGCATTTGCGAATGGAGATGTGGTGCATATTTCACCATGTCAATTTTTGGTTATACTGTTCTAGTTGGGGAGTGGGGGTTGCAACCCTACAACGACCGTACATAACCTACCTCTGTCTCACCAAGGTAATACAAACTTATCCTATCTCCTGTTTTAATGGTCCCTTTAACCCCACCACTCTTACTTATTCGTATGGTATCATTCACAGACACCATGTTATCGTGGTCGTTATCGAGAAAAGTAATGTTGTAGTCCGATGGTTTATCGGTTATATTTGATAATGGTCCACGGTCCAACGCTGTCCCATTACGGAGGATGACATACTCTATATTTGACAGACGCACACAGTCTTTTGGCAACGAAAGCGGGGGAGGCGGCCATACTATTTCACGCACTGTGAGATTCCAGTAATTGTCATCTTCTTGTTTAGTAAGCCATATGAACGGGGGGTCAACATGGGAATGTGATGGTGCCATCGGGGTGTACGAAATTACCAATATCGCAACCACACTAACCACAATTGCGATGGCTATAATAGAAACCACCAGTAAAACTTTACCGATGGCCGTTTGTGATTTTCTAAATTTTAGAATATATGTCACCTCCTAGAAATAAGTATAAGCGGCGTATGAGTTTATATCTTCTATCAAATTGATTCTAATTGAAGTGTGCTGGCCGAGAAAAACTCATAACCTATTATCCGCTTCCTTCTTTTTTTCATACATGCGATCTTTTACCATGTCGACGATCTTCCAGCCCTTCTCCGACAGCAATACAGATGTGGATATTACGTTCTCCAGCTTTATATCTTGGCGGGCTAGACCCTTTTTGGACAGGTTTTCTAAAATCTTTGTAACTTCAGGCAGGTCGCTTAACTGGTCTATACCGCACATATACAGTATCTCGACTTCTTTTTGGGATAATTTGTGTTTGTCGCCTGTTTCTTTGTAGATTACGTTCATCTCGTCTTCCGTGATCTGCCTTGTGCTCTTGTCGAATGCGGCCCCCATCTCATATTTTATTATGTTCAGTTCGTTATTTTTTTGCGATGTCTTTCCCCTGGCTGTTGCGATAAGAGCTTCCATCCTGTCCTTTACTTCTGAAGTGCACCGTTCTAAGACTTTCCATTTTTCCACTTCGATCCATTTGTTAACGTCGCTTTCCGAGACGGTCTTGTGCTTCTCGAAGTATATGTTCTCTATGAAATAACCGTCGGCGGCGTCTGCGATTCTGCAAAAGATTATCCTTGCCTCATAATCATTCTCGGTGTGGACTATTTTCTCTACTCTGCCAAAATATCTCTCGTACTCCAGGCGGCTGTAGATCTTCTTTTCTTTGCCGTTCCAGTCATGCACGTCTTTCCATGAAATGATCATCATTTTACTCCTTGTTTTTTGTTTTGTGTGTTTTACTTTTTATTTATTGTGCTTTGCCCCCACCGGCGGTAGATATTGTGGTCGATTTCCAGTGCGTCCAGGATTTTGCCGACCGTGAAATTTATTATATCATCTACGTTTTTCGGTTTTGGGTAGAATGCCGGCATTGCCGGCAGAATCAGCGCGCCAGCCTCGGATAACGCCGTCATGTTTTTGAGTTGAATGGTGCTCAGCGGCGTCTCTCTCGGCACTATGATCAATTTTCTCCGCTCCTTCAGGCAAACACTTGCTGTTCTGGTAATTAGGTTGTCTGAAATGCCACATGCGATTTTTGACAGTGTAGACATCGAACAGGGAGCTATCACCATTGCATCGAATTTAACGCTTCCTGACGCAATAGGCGCGAACAAATCGTCGTTCTCATAAGAATGCTTTGCAAGTTTCTTGATTTGAATTACGTTTTTTCCAACCTCGTACCCGATTATTTTTTTAGCGTTATCTGAGAGTATGAGATATATATCTGCCATTTTTCTAAGGTAATTTAATAGCGATACCCCGTAAACAACGCCCGATGCACCAGTAATCCCGACGACAATCTTCATGCTCTCGTTATGGGTGAGGGGATTTGTGTAATTTATACCTATCGGAGAAATTTATAAAAAAAGAAAGAGTTGATAAAAAAAATAAAAAAAAGAAAAAAGGAGATTATTTTCTCCTTCTTCTAGCCAGCAATGCGACCAGCACGAGAGCTACTGCGAATCCAGCAACCTCGAAGCCTGGCGCGAAACCGGACTCCTTCTTGGCGGCTTTAGCTGTTATGGTGAAGTTCAGTATTTCCTGTTCGTTGCCTACTACGATCGTAACCGTGTAGTTGCCTTTGCTGGTATTTGTGGGTACGGAAACCTTGCCGATTATGCTTATTTCCTTACCTGGCTCAATCGAGATGTCAGTGCTCGTCTTTCCCTCTAAATCTACCCAATCAGACGTGTCTCCGAATGCGGACACTGCTATCGAACCGTTTGCTGTGCCGTTGTTTCTTATCTTAATCGATATTTCGAAGCTGTCTCCAGGCACTATTTTTGTCGGTATGCCTCCTTTGAACACAACATCAACAAGTTCGAACTTCGGGACTGGGTGGTTCAATACGATAGTTATGTTGCGATATGCATCGTTCTCTGTTATCGTGGCGTTTGCGGCATTCTTGCCGTCTATCGTAAAGTTCGCTGCGTTTATGGTTTTAATCTCCCAGCCTACTGGCGATTCTGTTCTTATGTTCATTGTTGCTGATTTTTGTTCGACATTGCCGACTATATTGTGGGTTTCTCCAGCAGGAATGCCGGTGTAGGTCAGCTCGATCGTGATTGTTATAGTCACGGCCTTTACTGCGCTGACGTTCATACCCAGCATTGCACTGAAATCGGGGGTTTGCTTCATCATAACAGGCAATATGCCGTCAACCATGATCGGCGTCATGTTCGCTGTATTCGTCTCTATTGTAGTCAGGTTCGCCGCAAAGTTGGTTATTTCGTCTTGTTCAATGATTTCATTTCTGTTGCCTGCCATATCCATAGCCATAGCAATTTGTTGAACGCTTGCCGCGTCCAGTGTTTGCTTTGCGACTATCTTGATGCTGGTGAAGTCTGCATTCGGGATCAGTGTGTACACCTCGTTTAATGTTTGGGCTTCTTTTTTCTCCTCTGTCGGTGGTGTGACCATCGGTGCTGTCGGGTCGTCCTTGTAGCCTGTTCCGTAACTCGTTTCATACGATTTATTGCCTTTTCCGTCATTGTATCCGGTAGCATATCCCGCATAATAGCCCTGCTCGAATCCCCGGGCATATCCGTCTTTTCTGCCTACTTCATAATCCTTAACACCTTCGTTTTTCTCCTGCACGTTCCTGTCAATTGTCATCTTTTCGAAGATGCTTACTTCTTCATTAGACAGATAGCCGTCGCCGTTGCCTGCCCATTCTACGGAATCTATAATCTTTCTGAGTTCGCTGTACGAATCCACATTAATCTCCTTGCGGATGTCTATGCCAGTTTGTATCTGTTCTATACTATATGGTGTGTGCATTATTACCGCGTAGACACTTTCAGTTACCGTCCCCAGCGTTGGACTGATAGAGCTTTCGTTTCGTATCAACATCATGTCCAATGATGACGCTGTCAACGAGTGTGCAAGTATGTCTGCCTTCGAAATTTTGATGCATCTATAATCAAAGACGTACGGCCTTATTTCCGGTTTTATGCTGTTGATGTCTATCTGCCACCCATTCGGTACAATTAGTACAAAGGTATCGAAGTTCAGGTTTTCACTTGTTGGTGGTGTATTGTCAGCGAATTGTATCTTTGGATTAGGCATCATGCCTGCTCCCGCCATAAAGTCGAAGAACACGTCGTTGCCATATGGCCCTTCGTTGCCACTCTCGTTTAATGCCACAACTCTAAAGATTATCTTTGTCTTCTTGAACGGTTCTATCAACATGAAGTTGTGCGTAGCGTTGCTGACGTTGAATACTGCAACAAGAACCCTATTGCTGACGTCCGCCGGGCTGTAATTGGACATGTATGTATTCATATTCGCATTAATTTCATATAAGTATATGCGATAGCCGCTTATGTTTTGGAACTGTGTTGGCGGTTGGTTCGGCGGTTGTTGACCGGGTGATACGTTTGTGCTCGTGCCATTTGGTGGCACCATATACGGCATGTATGGCATATCTTTCCATACAATATCAAGTGCGTGCCCGTCGAATCTGAATTCTGTCATTTGCGGGGGCAACTGTGCCATAGAACCCGACCACACAAAGTTCACAGGACCTGTGCTTATGTTCGCCGACCAATTCTCAACAAATTTTGTCTGTATCGGCACGAATTTCTGCGGGAATTCGTATAGTATGATGCTATCAGCCGTTATTATATCGTTGCTAGTTACGCTTCCGACTGCGCCGATTAACTTGAGTTTAGACTCGACGCGCATAGGCAGACTGCCATCCACGAGCATTTTCATCCCTGGCATCTCGTTTTGGGACGATGTGTCAGATTGTGATTGTTGAGATTCTCCCGTGGATATTCTGCGCGCTATCTCGGCACTGTATTTCTTAAGTTCTTCATAAGTTATCATGCCGTCCTTGTTGCCGAAATTGCTGTCTATCTCTCGTCTTACCTCAAGATATGTTTTAGGCACGGGTAATACAAGTGCGTTACCATTCGCCTTGAGATATACGATCCTCGTATCATTCGTCCCTTCGGAATCCATTATAATATAGAGTTTGCCTTGAACTTGTGTTATGTTCTTCACGCTTTTGTCAGTCGAACGCATTATTGCGAACTTGACGCCTGCTGTGTTATGAGTTATCTCTAGAACTCTCTGATCCAGTGACACTGTTCCGAGTTCTGAAGGCACGGTAGTGTTGTCGATAATCCACCCTGGTGCAGTTATGACAACGATTCCAGAGAATACGGATGTTCCATCACTTTTCATACCTGGATCGAATATAGCAACTACGTATCTATCCCTGTCAGGCATCCTAAACATAGCTTTTACGCCCACATTTGCCGTAAACGATGTGTTTGAATCTACACTGCCCGATATATTCTGGAATTCGACATCTACACCCATGATCATTGGCATTATTCCGTCAATCTGAATCGGTAATCCTTGGCCATTGCTTGGATTCTGTGATTCTCCAGAACTTGTTGGTTGCTGGCTTGGTTGCGTCTGCCCTGGTTGCTGTTCGGTTTTCGTTTCATTTTGGTCCTTGAACATCTGCTCTTCAATTCTTGCAACTTCGTTAGCCGTTATGGTGCCATCATTATTTCCAAATGCTATATCGATTATTTTCCTTATATCACTGTAGCTGGTTACACTTGCGCTGTTTGGATCGGTTGCGGCCTTTTGCCTCATCAAGGCGAGCATGTCAAACGTCAGCAACATTTCCATAGTGTTGTTTGGATATGCTATGATGTAAACTATGTCATTTTCCAGTGTTAGTTTTGGAGTTACGGAAGATTTGTCTGCAATCACCCTAAAACTAATGTCCTCTTTTGTTTCGTTTGTGTATATAGTATATACAGTATTGGAATAACTTAGCGTTCCAACACCTGGCTTTGAGGTAGAGTCAATAACCCAGCCGCTTGGTACCGCGACCACTACCGCCTTGAATTTTATATCCTTTTGCGCTTCTGGTCTGAATAGGTACAAAGAGATTTTATGTTCATCAACCGGTTCGCTGTAATATCTGCCGACGAATTTTATGCCTACCTGTATGGGATCATTGTTCGTAACAGCGGTGTTTACAGCGCCGCTAATGAACGATTTTTGTGTTGTAAGCTCCGGGAATTTACCGTCTATCATTATCGGGACGCCTTCATTAGATTTTGGTGCAGCCTTATCGCCTTTTGTCATATCAGTTGCAACGAAGTTCTCGAAATTCTTAACCTCTACCGCGTCTACAACTCCATTGCCGTTGCCGAAACCAGGCATTGATGCCGTGCCCCTTCGGTCTATGATGCTTCTTAGGTCCGAATATGTCTTTATTTCGCCACCAAGTGTTTTTACCGCGTCCATCCCGCTTACGCTCATGTTAAACTCATTAATTCTTATCATTGTGAAATATAGGGTTCCTGCCGCTTTGGTTATTATCGGAGCTTTGGCGCTTTCATTGTATATTATCACGAATTTGCACGGCCCTTTCAACATGTTTGTGCTGAATGAAACTGTTGTACCATCATTTGTCGGTGTGATATTGGCGGGTAACGTTTCTGGTGAAACTCTCCAGCCGTCAGGTGTAGTGTAAACTACGTTAGCAAAAGCTGGACCTTCCCAATTTGGACCGTAAAATTCTTTCATTAATAACACTGTGTGCCTGTCCAGTGTTGTGTCGATTGGTATCTTACCCGAGAGTATAATGTCCATCGTGATAGCGTCGTTCGAGCTTATGCTTCCCTCAGCGCCCACAATGTCCACCATTGCTGAAGTCATCTCTGGGAACAAGCTATCCATCATTATTAGGGATTCTTTCTCCTCGTAATTCTGTTCTGGGTTATAATCCGGCGTATAATCTTTTTCTTTGTTCACTTTTCCATCATTGTATCCATCTTTATATCCGGTCTTATACCCCTCATCGTATCCCGTTCTATAGCCATCATTATAACCGGTATCATATTCGCTGGTATGTTGCTCTATCTGAGAACCTTCGTTGTTTATGAATTTCTCGACTTCTGTTGTTTCCACCATTCCGTTTTTATTGCCGAATCGCTCGTCAACGATTTTTCTGAACTCGACATCAGATTGGAATCTGCCAGGCATGAAGTTCATCAGTTCCCCTTTCAATATTAGTTTAAGAACGCCTATTTCTTTCAACGCATAAATCATGATATTGCCAGAATATTTCTCTTCATCGAATGATACAGGCACATTATTGGTTTTGATTAGCTTAAAAGTTGGATTAACATTAATCGAAATATTCGTTGGGTCTTCTATAGTAAGGATTGTTTTCTCAGTATTTAATTTCCCAAACTGGAAGTTCATTGATGCTGCGTCTATCGTCCAGTTCGCTGGGCAGACAAAAATGAAAGTGTCTATTTTTGGCTCAGTCGGTTGCTGGGAAGGCGGTATCACAACTGATGTACCCATCCCTGGAGACGTGGTTGTCGTTGTTCCAGTCGGGGTAGTAGTTTTTTGTACATTCTCGTCCGTCTTCGTCCTTGTTCCCTTGTCTATGTCTACACCAACAGTCGTTGAATAGTAAGCGTCGGTCGAAGGCGCCTGCTGTATTTCCTGTTGAACTGCCTTAAAACTTATCGTATGGTTGTTGCCTTCTTTGACATCGTATCTTAGCACCTGGACAGAGCGCACGTACACGGGCCGCGTGCTGTTCACGCTACCTTCGGTATTTATTATCTTGAAATCTCCCTGTTCGGCTCTAATCGGCCCCATATTGTCTATAAGCATATTTGGAGGGCCGCTCACTGTTTGAATCGTTGTGTCCGTCTGTGTCGGCGTTGTGTTAGTGTTCGATGTTCCGCTGTTCTCAGCGCCTGTTGTGCTGATGTTGATTATGCTTGCGAAGCAAGTCAAAACCATCAGCAGCCCTAAAAATAATCCCATTATTTTTTTCATAGGTACCACTTATGTATGTAAACAAAAGATGCTTCGCTCTATATATATTCTTTGGTAGAGATTTTGACAATCGCTCGTGAATCCAGCATACTGATATCGGATATTGCGTGTTTTTAAAAATTAAGCGCGTTTAATCTACCTTCCTCTCTTGTATTAATTCTAAAATCTTTTCGGGTTCCCGTATCTTTTTAAGTTCGTTTATCCCTATAATAGGCGCACCCCCTATACTGTCGTGCTTTATTTTTTCTACGAAAAAGACGGCCTCTTTTTCGGTAATTTTGGAAATGCTTTTTATTATGTGGGCTTTTTTTATGAGATCTTTGTTATACTTGCCGATGCCCGTGATTATCACGCATTTTTCGTTTTTCGTCAATGCGTTGAACGGACATTTTGCGATTGGTATAACCATATAGCCAAGTTGATGTAATTGTGTGAATACGCTCCTCTCTAAGCTGCAGATATTCTCGTTTTCCAATGAAGTGCCATCGTACCAGTCCTCACTGCCTTCGGCTCTGGAGAGTGGGTTGAGAGGCAGTATAACGTCCTCTCTCACCACTTCTTCGATTTTAGTTGCGACTTCTATCGTTGCTCCCATACCGTCTTCGTATAATTGTATTGCTTTTCTGGAAACTCCTATCCTATCTGCGAATTCTCCTAACGATATGGAATTTTTTTCTCTGAACTCCCTCAAAACTTTGCTGTTAATACGTGTACATAAACCACCGGGCGCGGCATAAATGAACGGTGGTACACCCTCGATAAAATATTCATACAATGTCTCCCTGGAGAGCATTGTGACACCGTGTCTTATGTAGAGCACTCCCCCTTCGAGTTTGCCAAAGCAGGAGCGTTCTCCGATCAAAAGTGCCGTGCCGTTCAAAAGTTTGGATAATGTTTTGATTTCTTTAGCGTTTTCCCTACTAATCGCATCCACGTTCAACAATACCTTAATTATTAAAAGCATGTCGTCCCGCCTTGCGATTACGTCAAAACTAGTAGAACGGATGTCGCATTGATCCGTACTGTAGAAACCAGACTTACCGATTATGTCCCTAATATCGTCTATAAGTCTATCCCTGTCTATCAAAATTCCACTGTGAGATCAATCTCCTCATCTGTATATAAATTTATTGTCTGGCAACGAATAGTATTATAATAGTATTATTGTTCACTAAACAACTTTCCCTTGTGCCCCCAATTCTCAGCGTTTAATTCTTCAAAGAGCACATATGTGTATTCTGGCGGTTTCCCAGCAACCTCTTCGAGTGTTTTCGTAAATCTTTTTGTGATTTCTGATTTTTGGTCTTTTGTAAGTTTTCCGATCGACTTTAACTCTACTATCGGCATGCTTCACCCCCTTTGAATTTTGTTTTGTAGCTAAAAGTAGAGTATATTTTAGGATATAAAACATTGTCTGTTATAATAACTACGATTGTATATGGGGAATCGTTAAAAAGATTTATCCTGTATAAGTGATTCTCGTTATGAAAATATGGAAGGGAAAGACGAAAAAACAGTAAAAATAGATACCCCATTCCAGAAATGGAAAAAAAGAGTCGCGGATGAAGTCAGATTGAGGATTGGCCAGGAGGGTGCTAGAAACATAGCCGCAAAATTTTTTATCGCTCCGATCTTGCTTTTCGCCGCAGTGTCGATTCTGTTCATATTGCTGGACTTTTCGACGTTCGGTATTTTAACGAGCTTCATGCTGCTTTATCTCTTCGCCCCTCTCGGAAAAGAGTCGCTGATTCCGGCGGCAATAACTATTGGCATAGCCCCGCTTGCGATCGCACTCGCACTGGCGTTTATGGACATTATTGCAGCCTTATTCCTGCTATGGAATTACGATTTTGCAAAATTGTTTCCTCTAATGGGCCCCTGGATGATGAATTCAGAGAAAAAAGGCAGAGAGATACTCGAGAAGAGGAGATGGCTTAAAGGCGCCTCTTTTGTCGGTCTAATATTTTTTGGAATATTCCCGCTGCGCGGAACCGGCGGTGTAGGTTCCACTGTTCTCGGAAGATTGATAGGCCTGGGTCCAAAAGCGGTTTTTGCGGCAATTTTTATACGCTCGATACTCGGAGCGTTGTTGTTAGCATATTTCTTTGATTACTTTAAGGTAGTTCTCGGCAATGACATTTTTAAAATATTCTCGATAGTTCTGATTGTATTTTTCCTTCTCTGGTGGTCGTACGATTATTACCAGACCAGGCAAACAGTTTAGTGCAGGTTTTAGTGCAAATACTTGCTTGCCAGTTCTTTTGCTTTTTCAATGATTACCTCGTCTTTTACGTCACCGGTTTTTATGGCAAAAGATTCCAATACCTTGCCGCCGTCTGCTTCTATTTTGTTGGTCATTGTTTTTATGGCAACAGTGTAGTTATCTCCGCCCATGGTTGCAAAAAGAATTACGTTCCTATTGCGGAAATTAACACTTGAAATAAAAGCATTTATCGCAGGCACTTGTTTCCTGCCCCATATAGGTGTTCCTAGGTATATCGCATCATAATCGCTAATGTCAAAATTTATCGGCTTTATTTTGCTTTTCAAACCCATAGCCGCGCTAATGCCGCCAGTAAGATAAAGAAGAGGGGCAGCGGGCCTCTTAGAAACTTCCTCGATTTGTCTTATATCTCCGCCTAGCGTCTGAGCAATTGCCTCTGCGACTAGCTTAGTCTTACCAGTTAATGAATAGTATACTATCAATACCCTCATTTTGATACCCCGCTTCCCTGATTTATGTTCTAATATAAAGATAATATGGTAACGAACGATTTTTTCGATACATTGTCTCAACTAAATTTTTATAAATGATATACTATCTACTTTTCATGAATTCAGTAAATAAGAAAAAATTATTAGCAGCAACATTAATATTCATCATTGTTTTTGCAGCGATAGGGTACTATTTATTGATACCGCTGCCCCCAAAAATCGTGCCTACAATAGAACTTCCGCCAAGATATATGGTACTCGTAGATGAGCCGAAAACAGAAAGTGATTTTGCATTTGCGGCTTCATTGTCTTCCCTGATTGTTCGAAACAACACATACAATCCGTTCTTTGTACTGGAAAACGGCACCCTGGACGATCACCAATTATGGACAATAAACAATATGAAAGCCAAAGATGTGCCCAAATTGCTGTTTACAAATTCAGTAGATACGTTAAAGAATATTAAATCTAAAGTAACCAATGTAACGCGATATCCGACTAACAGCGACGCGCTCCGTGCCTTTAAAGGTTTTAGTGGTGAGATAACTGTGGGTTCGTATAAAGAATCACTGTGGGCCTCGCCTGTTGCACATAAACAAAACAAGATAATTACCATCGGAAAATCCACATATTCTTCTCAGGAACAGGTATGGAGCGAGCTTAAAAATTCGGGCACAAACGCCAATTATGTCGTTGTGACAAACCCCAAAGACAGTTCGGTTTCGAATTTCAATGCTAGTGATAAAAAATATCTGATAAAATCGCTTTCGCTGATTTCTGCGGAAATCGCAGCATATCACGATGCTTATGTTTTAACCGATATTGCGAATAGCGCACAAAGTATGCCATCAATTGATTCTAAACTTAACGGCGCGGCACTTGGAGTATGGGCCAAACTAAAGGAAATTTACACAAAATATGGACACATCGAATATATCGCTATGGTCGGAAGCGCACCTGCAGTACCTCAATTCCAGCTTCCGGACTTAGAGAGCGGGGCGGAGGCAGACGGGTTAGTCAACAGTGACTCTGTTTATGGATTGCTAGATAATGATACATATACGATAGACGCTGCGGTTGGCAGAATAATCAACTATAATGTAGCTGGTGCCTCTAACATGATGGTAAGAACTTATGCTTACAACGACATAACTGACAAAGTAGATGTGGAGTACACATACACGGGCAAAGAAACAGTAACATGGAAGACAGATAGTTCCTCATGGAACGGTTACGAAGTTGCTGATAAGAGAATGCAGATGACGCCCGGTTTATGTTTCAAGGAAGATGCAAACGACGAGGGATTTACCTGCGACTACATGCGCACAACTGGTAACGGTGGCTGGATTTCTGATGATGCGAAAAGAGAGACAAATTTTAAACCGATAATGGAGTCGAGCGGGCTCGTTGCGTATAGGGGGCACGGCAGCTGGCACGCGTCGTTGTATGTATGGAAATCGTCGGAAGAGTACAGTAGGGACCGTTTGGAGGGCACCACTGTAAGAAACTATTTCCTACCTCCGCAGATAGGAATGTTTGCCGCCTGCGAGAATGCCAAAATACAAGGCACAAACTACGGAGGTACGGAGATAGATATGGATGCGCTTTTCTGTACCAATTATTTATATGGCGGTGCAATCGGTTTGATAGGAGCTACTGAAGTTAGTTATAGCTATGTCGGCCAGGATATATATGTACTGACTTCACCGATTACAGGAAACCCGGATTGGGACAAGAACAACGCAATCTACGCATTCTTCTGGGATGGCATATTAAATCATGAGGACAAATACGGCACAATAGGAAAAGCGCTTCAATGGGCACAGAACAGATATATGGCAAAGCATCCAGGTACAACACCGATAAAGGATTTCAATACAGATGATTGGAAACAGGTTTCAATGTATGTTGTCTATGGCGACCCAGCGTTTAAACCATATCAACCAAAACCACCTGGCGCGAATAATTACGATCCGTGGCACAACGAAGGGGAGAATATTAACGTAGATGCGATTTGGGACAATTTGAAAGATACTAATCTCGCTCACCAATACATTGATTTGCGGCGGCTTGATACGGAACGTGCATTTTTAAACCAGCAAGAGAATAAATACTGAAAGATATTGACAAACAGATTTACCTATAACATAACTAAAGGCGTAATCATATGAAAAGAGCGAAAAACATTTGGAAATCGAAAGAAGGAGTATCTGCTGTGCTAGGGGTGATACTCATGGTGGCCATAACCGTAATGATGGGCGCCGTGCTTTATGTTTGGCTCGGTGGACTTATAACCAATCAAGAAGAAGTTTCAGCCAGGATAACCGTTTCGCCGGTTATAGAAAGGCAGCCACATACAGATACAATCACCACAGTAACGGCCAAAGGCTGGATAAGACAAACACAATCTGTTGCTCCTTCTTTGAGATGCGGTCATTCGTTGGTTTCTATATATAACCGCGCCGACGTTTTACTTTTTGGAGGCAGTAAGGATACTGCATTGTATTTATACGACGATACGTGGCTGTATAATACAAGCACTGGCACCTGGGTAAATAAGAACCCAACAACGAGTCCATCCGCGAGAAGCAATCACTCAATGGCGAATGTTTATGGCGATGATAAGATAGTTCTTTTCGGTGGGAACATAGAGACAGAATCAAGAAACGATGAAACATGGGTTTATGACCTAAGTGATAATACATGGACCAATAAAGCACCGGCGAGTGCGCCATCTGCAAGAAGCAATCACTCAATGGCGAATGTTTATGGCGATGATAAGATAGTTCTTTTCGGTGGGGATACGGAGACAGGGCTAAACGGTGAAACCTGGGTTTATGATGTCAGCGACAATACATGGACAAACAAGGCACCAGCGAGTGCGCCATCTGCAAGAAGCAATCACTCAATGGCGAATGTTTATGGCGATGATAAGATAGTTCTTTTCGGTGGGAACACAACAGATATCGGGCCAAACGGTGAAACCTGGGTTTATGACGTCAGCGACAACATATGGACCAATAAGTCACCAGCGAGCGCGCCGTCTGCGAGGGGTGGGCATGCGATGGCAAGCGTCTATGATTACAACCAGATCATACTGTTCGGTGGGAGCACAGAGATCGTGATAAGTGAAAATACAGTGACGATACCAAACGGTGAAACCTGGGTTTATGAGTTCAACGACAACTTCTGGATCAATAGAACATCGAGCGGACCATCTGTGAGGAGCAATCATTCGATGGCAGGCATATATGGTAGCGACAAACTGGTTCTTTTCGGAGGAAATATAACCACTGGACTTAGCGGGGAAACCTGGATCAATAACGTCCTCTCCGTTACATACCATGCTAGTGTGGACTACCAATTAACAATTGCATCTGTTACCGGTGAGGCGCCGCTCGATAAACTAAAATTTATGGTAACCACGCCCCAATATGAAAAGATCACAGAGGGAACAATAATAAATGCAATTTCTATAGGCTCCGCAAACACAACGGCAGTAAAACATGGGGATATACTATGGTATGCTATCCCCGGCGGTGCTTCTATACCATCGGAGCCGTATGCAAGCGGCAAATACTGGCATTCCGTAAACAGCAGCACAAACATTACCCTAAATGCATCTTACATAGAAAACGCTGCTTTCATTATACTCGATAAAGATGCAGACGGCAAACTCTCGCCTTACGATAGTATTAGAATTTATGCAGATATAGACAATTCGACGATAAACAAAAATTATGGAGCAGGTGAAACAGGTTCAGGTATAGAAGTCTATGAAAATTGCGTATTCAAGATATCAGTTATCAAAAATAACAACCAGATAGTGTCGTTGACGCTGCCCGTGTAGAGAAAACTTTTGAATGCCTACAAAAAGATACGACCTTCAAATGCTCTGATCACAACCGTCTCGGTGGGCACGGCGGTTCTGTGAGAAATCCCATAGAGACATACTTACACTCATACTGCCAATCACAATTAGAACATATTTTACCAAGCAGTGTTCGTGAATTGAGCATTGTGTTTTCGTCTATTTGAATCAAAGAATCGCTATAAACAGAGCCGCTTTTCTTTTCCGGGAATTCGAGCAACTCAAATCCCTTTGGCACCTCATACAACTGCCCAAGTGCTGCTTCCCATGCATAAACATTTCTCAGCCCTTTCAATATCGGCCCCTGCCGGATTACCTTCGGTGCCTTGTTTAGAATGATCCCTATCAGTATTACAAAAAATACAGCACCGGCATACACCCACGTATATTTGCCCATTACCTCATATTTTTTGAGAAGCATCGGCATTATTTCTACGAAGTAACCTACCATCCACATTCCACACTCTACACCAGCGACTATCAACACCCATAGTGCTCTCTGATGCTTTGGCGCCCGGTATATGAAATCCACTACCAATACATTGTATAAGATAAGGGCGATCCAAAAGTACAGTAGGAAACCATATCTAATTATTATTGGTGCAAGGAATGGTTTTAGGGCCCCGAAATATTTGTATTGGTATGCAAAACAAGGTGTAATCTGGAAGTATAACAAAAATAGCCACGCTGTGTATTCAGCACATATTGCAAATATCGTCCATGGGACTCTGGTTTCTTTTGGTGCCCTAGTCAATGCGATTATTACCACTATCTGATAAATGATTGCATCAAATATTATCCAAGTCCATATTCCGAGCGGCTTATACTCATACGGCTTGAGCCACATTGGCGTTAATTGGTAGTTGTATGCGAGCAACCATATTGTGTAAATGACTCCGAGGGTAAGTAAAAACCACAGCCGTCCTTTGTGTTTGGATTGTCTAGATAAAATAACTCCCAAAAAAGCGGTGGCCAGTACATAATCTGGTATTAACCACGTAGCGATACCGAGAATCTCAAAATCTTTTAGGAAATTTAACGGTTTTATGTACCCAAAAAAGTAAATCAAGAAGAATGCAAGATACGCGACGGTTGCTATAAAAAGAGCGACGAGAGTTTGTTTCCTTTTCTTGTTCGCCAGTATCGCATCTCGAACCCTCTCCTCCCTGGTCCGTGCTCTAGTCGTAGTTGTCGATGGTCCGGTAGTTGGCGGTCTAGTTGTTGGGGTTTCCTGTTTTTGTTGAACGTTTTCATCCAGTACCGGTTTAGGTTCTTCCTCTTTAACCGATTCCGTTGTTTCTGGTGTTGGTAGCGTCGTCTCTACTCTCCTATCCACAATAGTAAACGCCTTTGGTTTTTCCTCGCTGCTCGGGTTTGTATTATACGAAGAAGATGAAGTATTTTCAACCACTGAAACTCACACCGAAACCACATATAAATAAAACTATATCAAGGCTTCTTTTTAAAGTAACCCTCGTCATAGAGTTGTTTCGATCGCTTCAACGCCTCGACTACTGGCATCTTCTTTCCAGCAAGGAAGCTTAGACATGCTCCGCCACCAGTGCTTACATGCCCTATACCCTTCGCTAGGTTTAATTTCTCGACTATAACACCAGTATGGCCGCCGCCCATTACAGAGTATCCTTTAGAGTTCGCTACGGCCTTGAAGAGCTCGTACGTTCCTGCAGAAAACGCATCGGTTTCAAACACACCTGCCGGGCCATTGAGAATTGTTGTGCCCGCGCGTTTTATTTCATGTATGTATTCCGAGATAGTGTTCTTGCCTAGGTCGAATATTGGTTTATCTGTCGGGAGTTTAGATATGGGAATTTCTTTCCTCTGCTCATTGTCGTTCAAAGCCACATCTATGGGCATCAATATCTTTTCCTTGTAGCTTCCAAGGACTTCCTTTGTCATTGCAACTGTCTCGTCGAAATCTCCCAATTCCTTTTTCATAAATTCTACATTGGGTTTGCCAATGTCAGTTCCATTTACATACATGAACATGTTTGCTACTACACCAGTAGTCAGTATTTTGTCTGCAATTCCATTCTTCAGCATGTTCAAAGCTACATCTACGGAGTCGTCTACTTTGGCACCACCCAAGATTGCGATTGTCGGCCTCTTTGCACCTTCCACTGCCTTGCCCAACATCGTTAGTTCTCGCTCCAGAAGCACGCCGGTAAGCATGGGAATTGTTTCACTGAAACCAGTAAGTGTTGGTTGAGACCTGTGCGCTGCCGCAAATGCATCGTTGACGAAATAATCCGCCAACGGCGAGAGTTTTTTCACAATGTGTGACTTTTTTTGGGTCTCGATAGGTTTGTCTGCCAAACTGATCTCTTCCGAATAAAATCTACAGTTTTCTAGAAGTATTATGTCCCCCTTCTTCATGCTCTTTATTGCGTCCCTTGCCTTGCTTCCGAACAAATCATCCACAAACTTGACCTTCCTCTTTACATGCTTCTCCAGTATCTTGGCATGCTCCTCGAGGCTTGTAAAGTCCTTTTTGCCAGGATTGCTTTGGTGTGCGATGACTGCCAGTTTTGTGTTTGACAATTTGTTTATCGTGTTTGTGCATTCCTGTATCCTGGTCTCGTCCAGAAATTTACCGGTTGCCGGGTCAATAGGTGAATTTATATCTACTCTTATCAGGACAGTTTTGTCCTCCAAATCAAAATCGTCTAGGGTTAGGAATTTTTTGGTCATAGAGATCACTTGTCTAAAGGAATACGCTCATCTATAATTATGTTTTTCGATTAACTTCAGAGTTCTTCATGAACATCGGGAAGCATCTTTTATCTTTCCTTGGATCGAAACCTTCAACCTCTTCCACATCGAGAGGCAAACATATCCGTGAGACCATCCCATGAAGCGAATATGGCAATCTGATCAATCGCATGTCACCTATCGTCACCCACTCGTCTATTGCATATCTCTTTCCTTTTTCTGATGCGATCTTTTCACGTTCTTTCCTAGTAAAAATGTATGCGCCCTCGTCCAAGACGTGAACGTGAAAACCTCTGCCAGAATAAACTATACGTAACCTGGAAAACTCGTTACTCAATTCGTCATACAAACGTTTTGTTTGTTTTTTTGCTTCGTTAAATTCATACATGCAGAAACCCAATCCCTGCTTCGCCTTCATTTTTTGTCCCAGACTGCCGTGATACGGGCAGGTTATGTTTTCGGGATCTATGTCAAAGACAAGTTCTTGCCCGATAAAATTATCGTATGGACATTTCCAACAATTTTTATATGCTATTTTGCAGCTGCCGCAAATATCTAAATCTCTGCGGACTCCCCTATCGTAGTAAACGGCTTCTGGGAGATACTGGACAAAATATTCCGCAAGGTCCTTCACATCTTTGTAATCATCTATCACGACCGTATTTTTCCTAATTCCTTTGTACTCTTTCGGATATATATTCGTGTGTCTTCCGATGATAAGTGCGAAAACTGTGTTCTTTTTCTGTCCAAGCCAATTTCTAACACCCTCGAGGTCGAACTCTTTCTCGTAAAATTCTTTTCTCTCGTCTAAAGTCGAATATCTCATGCCGTGCGGCAGCCGGTACATACTATCTCCATTTCAACAAACTGACATAATGTACCGCTTCGTTCTTTTTAAGTGTTTCTTTTCAACATAATCTTTTCAAAAAAGACAAAAAAGATAAATGACACCGATGCATACTCCGTTGGATTCTATGGACCCGACATTAGTGAAATTTCTCAACAAACAGCAATACCATATCGTCGGAGAACATTCCGGTGTCAAATTGTGCCATTGGATGCGCCAGAAATTGTTATACAATAGGCCCTGCTACAAAGAGAGATTCTACGGCATCGCATCGCACCGCTGTCTCCAGATGACACCCACGATAAACCAGTGCACCAAAAGCTGCCTCTATTGCTGGCGGTTCCAGGGGTTTTCAGAAACAACACTAAAACGGTACGATGAACCTGAATTTATTTTAGATGAATGCCTAAAAAGCCAGAAAAAACTGGTATCTGGATTCAAAGGCGATGAACGGTGCAATCAAACATTTTGGGAAGAATCCAGGGAACCAAAACATGTAGCTATCTCACTTTCCGGCGAACCGACTTTATACCCCCAACTCGGAGAGTTTATTGGATTATGTAAAAAAAGAGGACTCACCACATTCTTAGTGACGAACGGTACAAACCCAAAAGCATTAGAAAATTTAGATACATTGCCGACACAACTGTATGTTTCAGTGGATGCACCGAATGAGAAAATATATGAAAAATTGTGCTTTCCGCAGATTCCAAAGGCCTGGGAACTATTAAAGAAAACCTTGACTTTGCTACCATCGCTCGAAACTAGAACGGTAATCAGGCATACTCTCGTAGACGGCTGGAATATCGGAAATGAGAAGGATTATGCAAAATTGGACAAATTGGCAGATCCTATGTTCATAGAGCCGAAAGCATATGTGTTCGTAGGATATAGCAGAGAAAGAATGAATCTTTCCAATATGCCATCACACGAAACTGTAAAAAAATTTGGAGAGAAAATCGGAGATATTCTTGGTTATAAATTGGTCGCAGAGGAAAAGGGAAGCAGGGTTGTGCTTTTGGCGAGGGATGAGAGGGCGGAGAAAGGCAGGAAAATAATCGAGAAACAACATAACACAAAATAGATACTGTGTTTGTTTTTGTCTTAAGCATTTTAATTTCAAATAAGATTTCCTCTAATCATGAAAATGTTTATAGTGAGTAATCTATTATGGGTTCGTAGGGAGAGGAAAATAACAATTGATATCGATCTCTCTCCGAAGATATCGAAATACTGGGCACTATCACAATGGTACCCTACAGAAATTAGAAAATTAGGTGATGATATGGCAAGAAAGGTATGTATAATCGGAGGAGCTACGACACCGTTCGATTACGGCCCTACGGGGTTCGAGAGCATAGAAGGTGGTGCTGCGGAGTGTATCAGGGAAACGATGAAAGACGTCCCTGAGTTTAGGATGAGAGATTTGGACTTGATGATATACTCTCATTTCTCTGTGCATTTCGGCCATCAATTGGCGGCCGAATGGGTGATTCATGACCATCTTGGCCTTGTGGGCCTGCCGCATTTTAGAATCGAGAACGGCGGTAATACTGGTGGCTCAGCGCTCTATGGTGCGGCCTTGGCAGTTAAATCCGGAATGCACGACGTAGTCGGCATAGTTGGCTGGGAAACCATGGACTCTGTAGGCCAGTCCCAGGGAAGCGAATTTATTGCGTTGGCATCAGATATTAGATACGAGTTGCTGGTGGGCGGAATATATCCTATCTACTATGCAGCCATGGCTAACAAATGGATGAGAGACAACAAGGTTACAGAGGAAGATGTAGCCAGCATTGCAGCAAAGAACAGAAACAACGCGATGGACAATCCCAAAGCCCAATGGTATAGAAATGAGCATAAATATATCACGGTCGACGATGTGATGAAATCTCGATTAATATCATACCCAATAAAGAAATACGACTGCTGCCTCATGACAAGAGGCGTGGCATTCATGCTAGTTACGACCGAGGAATATGCCAAGAAAATTAATCCTGACTATTACTGCACGGTTGACGGTTTGGGTCTATCGAGCTGCACGATAAGGGCAGGCGACAGACTGAACTTCCCAGGTTGGACTGAGCGATACGGCCCGAATTATCCCGAGATGACAGAGTTTGGTGCCTGCAGGGCATCGGCTGAGACTGCTTACAAACAGGCAAAAATTAAAAATCCAAGAAAAGAAATAGATTTTGGCGAGATACATGATGCTTTCAGCACGTCTGAGGCACAGATATACAAAGCGCTGGGACTTGCCAATAAGGACAATATGGCACAATTCCTGAGGGATAAAGAAACACACATGGAAGGAAGCATACCGATGAACCCAGGTGGCGGTTTGATGGGTTACGGCCATCCAGTAGGCGCGACCGGTATAATGAGTTCTATTGAAGCGTACTATCAACTTACGGACATGATTCCCAAGAAACACCTAAGCTCAAAAACCCAAGTTAAAGACGCAAACACTGGCGTAGTAAACAGCCACGCCGGAACAGGGACAAGTATATCCAACTTCATCCTAAGGAGGGTTTAAAATGGCAAAGACAAAGAAGTTTGTAAAGGAAGTGAATTTTACTACTGTAAAGGATTTCAGGCCAAAAGGCGTCGAGGAGACAGGATTAGCTTTCGTCGGCTACGAAATATCTGACGACAGGAAGGTAATGAACCAAAAACTCCACTATGACCAGCTCTACACGATAAGACACGGCTGGAACTCTCCGTTTTTCATCGGCCTTGTCGATGGCAAGATAATGGGAACAAAATGTCCTAAATGCGGCGACGCATGGGTGCCTGCGAGAACACACTGCTGGAATCTTGATTGCAACCTCGAACACACAAAATGGATCGAGATGCCTCTGAAAGCAAAAGTGCACACATGGACTGTGGCAGGCTGGTCTGGCAGGTCGTCCCTGAAGAGACTGCCTATCGTGCTAGTGTACGCAGTAGTCGAAGGGTCAAAGGTAGCAATCGCCAACGAACTGCACGGCATCAAACCATGGGACGCAGAATTCGGCATGCCGCTAAAGATAGTGTTCAAACCCAAAGAGGAAAGAGTGGGTGCAGTAACAGATTTCTGGTACGAACCCGCAGAGGGTTGGAAACCATCCCCGATGACTCCGGAGAAAGAAAGGATAAAGAAATTGGTCGAACCAGTCTATGAGTGGGTCAAAACATTGCAATGAAAGAACCCTGAAGTGAAAGAAATTGCCCCGATGTTTCGGGGCTTTCCATTTTTTATATTTGAAAAAGATTCGAGATGTTTATTTTTGAAAAGTACGCCAGGAAATTAGATTATTAGATAGATATTTATTTGATATATTGTTATTTTGATACATTATAAATATTAAATATCTTATTGTGAGGTCGTATGCGAATTAAACTTATCTGCGTCGGGCGGGTAAAAGAGCAGTTCATAGCCCAAGGGTGCAGCCTGTACTTAGAGCGATTGGAAAGACTGCAGAGACTGGAGGTTATAGAGGTTACAGACCTGGACACAGACAAGGAGGGAAAGCTCATACTCGCAAAATGTAAGGAGCTTCCGATCTACGCCTTCTCTGAAGAGGGCGAGGAGTTCACGTCTATCAAGTTCGCGGATTTAATCCGTAATCTTACGAGTGCTACAGGCGATGTTGCATTCGTTATCGGCGGTCCAGACGGCCTGTCCGACGAAGTAAAGAAAAAGGCGAAAAAGATCATCTCACTCTCCAAGATGACCTTCACGCATGAGATGGCGCGGCTGATACTTCTGGAACAGATATACAGAGCCGTGGCTATACTGAAAGGGATGCCGTATCACAAATAAATTTTCTAAAAATAAAATTATTAAAAATTGGTCGGTTAAATGGTGGATATACACCATTGAAACATAATTGGAATATTACTTGAATTTTAACACGCCAATTTTGTTTATACCGTTTCTCACACCAAGAACCCCCAACTATGCTCGCAGTTGCCGTATCCTCCGTCCATCGAATCCAGCCGTATTACGCGCTCCTTGTTCTTGTGGTAGAACTGCTTTACTATTGAGGGGTATTCGTTGTAGTACAATATTGTATTCTTGAGCGGGAACGGTTGTTCGAATCTCCAATATGCGTGCGCGTACGCCTCGCACTCGACGTATATCTCTTCCTCTTCTTTCTTGTTCTTCGCGCCTACGCTGAACGTTGGAAGGTGGGATGATGCTGGATTGTGCTTCTTGCCGATCCAGATATTTTTCATCTCATATGTCTTGTCCTCTTTCGCGCAGTAGAACTCGACCTTGTTCGAAAGATATATGCGTCCTCTTGCCTCGAACGTCCTGTGCGGTTCAAGGCCGCGCATGAGCATTGGAAGCCCGGCGTGGAACGCCGAATACTGCAGGTACGAGCCGTCACCGAAATGTATCGCGCTCCAGTACCAGGGCACCGCAGGGGAGTTTACTGTGACCTTCTGAAAATAGGCGGTGCCAGTGATGTGTTCCTTTTCCCCAGTGCCGCCTTCTCCAGGTTCGGTGCGCATAGTGCCCGCAAGGTCCATCTTTCTTATCTTCATTATGTTGTAGCCGTATTTCTTTCTGAACATGCGCTCGCTGTAATCGTGCTGGGAAAGCGGACCGCTTACACAAGGCGTCATCGTGAAATCAAAATCGATGCCGGGTTTTTTTATGAACAGCTTATATTCTTTCTTGTTGCCCTCGAACCTGCATCCGTCCTTCTTTTTTGTCACGGAGAAAAGCGCGCCGCTCTCCGAGTCGTCGCCGTAGTCCAGCACTGCGTACTCGTCGCGCTCGAGAATGAATTCGTCTGTCATCTTTTTTCCGTCAAAATACCATGCCGCTGCCATGCCGTCGAACTCAAGGCCGGACTGCGTTTTCTTCAGCCCCTTCTTCCTTTGCCAGGGCATCTGGTCGACCAATATATTTTTGCAATTTTTCGTTGACCAAAGTATCATGAATTGCTTGGGGTGAAGCGGGTCGTCTTTATTGTCGATATAGAGAAGCCAGAACCACCACCACCACGTCAGGCGTGGGATCTTTATGCCGGGGTCCATGAACCACATACTATCTCTTTGGTGCCGCATTGCCATCCCGTATCTACCTCTTGGCGATATAAATGTTCAACAATAAACATTTATCAGTGTATTAATATCTTTGGTGTTGGGTTTCTGGAACAAACATACAGAGCCGCAACTATACTGAAAGGGATGCTGCATCATAGGTGAAAAATGAGTCTTTCGACCTAAGGGCGGGTTGTACACCCAAAACACACATTGCCTCCCGCCCATGCACAACTATAATTTTATAAAACAATAACTTTATAAAGTTATAATTACATACATATTATTGGTGATACTATGAGCACAATAGCACTTCCGCAAGACACACTGAAGGAGCTCAAGCTCCTGCAGATAGAAAAAGGCTACAGAAGCATGAAAGACGTGGTAGAGGATCTGCTCCTCGAATATAAGAGGTCCAAGTTTCTGGCAGCGAGCGAGAATTTCAAGCAGAGGATGAAGAAACGCGGCATAAAAATCGAGGAACTGGTAAAATAAACGTAGTTCGGGAAACTGATAAAATGAACATAGTAGTCGACACCAACATCCTCTTCTCGGCGTTATACGATCCAGACTCGAACGCTGGCCTGCTTATCATGGCCGCAATAGACGGTGTTATCGACTTATACGCACCGGATACAGTAAAAGAGGAAATAACCCGCACAGTTAAAAATAAGCTGTCGTACACAGAAGAAGAGGCGGAAGAACTCATCACATCGTTGCCTGTGAAATGGATCGAAAGCGAAGCATACGCATCTTCCATGCCTTACGCCAAAACACAACTTAGCCACGAAAACGACGTCCCGATACTCGCATGCGCCCTAATGCTCGGATACGACATCGTAAGCGGCGACAAGCACCTGTTGAATATCAAGCCGGAAATCGTAAAGGTGTGGGCGCTATGCGAACTTGTGAAAAAACTAGCATGAAAGGGATGCGTATCACAAATAAACTTTCTAAAAATAAAATTGTTAAAAATTGGTCGGTTGGACAATTTTTGCAAAGGATAGTTTGTTGATGCACATTTCATCTAACCATTGATAGTAGCATGAACTTGGTTGATATATCACTTTCCCAACTCTATGTATACCAATTTAATTTATTTACTCCTTCTCATTTTCTTTTTAGTTGTGAAAAACAAAAAAAGAGTCGTCCCTCCAATAAACAGAAGTAAGAGAATTATTACACTTTGAAAAACCGAAGAAATCGCATCGCCAGATACCAAATTAGAATCAATAATCAAAATAACTACCATAGCGATGAAAATACAAAGCATTATTTTGGCAGAAACTCTCGCAACTATCTTCATGCCTAATTTCTCCATATCCACAATCCTCCTCTTAGGATGGTGGTGAAACTCTCTTTACCAAAATCAGTACAACCCCACATTATCTCACCAAACATCCTTCGCATACATTTTCCTAAACTCCGAGAACTCGTTATTTTCTATCGCTTTCCTCGCATTTTTCATCAATTCCTGGACAAGATGCAGATTGTGGATAGACAAGAGCCTCATGCCGAGCAATTCGGATTCCTTAAACAGATGATGAATGTATGCGACAGTGTAATGCTGGCAGGTATAGCATTTGCAGTCTTCTTCTATTGGTGTGAAGGCTTTTGAAAATTTTAATTTATCTATGCTAAAACTGCCTTTTTTTGTCCATGCTGTCTTGTGCCTTGCGTTCCTTGTGGGGAAAGCGCTGTCGAATATGTCTATGCCGAAGGATATTGACCGAAGCAAATCCGCAGGCGAGCCTACCCCCATCAAATATCTTGGCTTTTCTACGGGCACTAATGGCACACTATATTCCAAAACGCCGTGCATCATCTCCTTGGGTTCCCCTATGGAGAGACCGCCTATGCCGTAGCCGTCAAAATCCAATGCAGTTAAGGATTCCGTGCTTCTTTTTCTCAAGTCGTAAAACACTCCGCCCTGGATTATTCCGAACAGCATCTGCTTCTCGCTGTCGTGCGCCTCTTTGCACATCTTTGCCCAATCTATGGTTTTCCTGGATGAGTCTTCCACCTTCTGCCTGGTAGCCCCGAATTCAGGGCAGTCGTCCAAGGCCATGGCGACGTCGGAGCCGAGTGTTTCTTGAATTTTCATACAATTTTCGGGTGTGATTAGATGCGTGTCTCCGTTTACAGGCGATTTGATTTCTAGCCCCTTTTCTCTGCTTTTCAATGAAAAATCCTTGCGTATCAGTTGAAATCCGCCGCTGTCAGTGAATATGCACTTGTCCCAGCCCATAAATTTGTGCAAGCCGCCAGCTTCTTGTATGACATCTGTTCCCGGCCTCATGTGTAGATGAAATGCGTTGGTTATTATTGCCTGTGTGCCCATGTCGTGGAGTTCTGTGCTCGTTAAAGTCTTAACTGTGCCTTTGGTGGCCACAGGCATAAATGCAGGCGTTTCTACAATTCCATGTTCCGTGTATAATTTTCCTACTCTCGCTGATGAATCAGCATCTTCAGAAATGATTTCGAACATTTGAACGATCATATCACGGCGTTATAACTTTAAAAAAGTTGTGCATGTAAAGCTGAAATTTAGTGCATATCGTGACTGCCAGATTAATACGATCCATGTACTCCACCAGCACGATTAGATGTTCGCGCATCTTGACGGCCACGCAAATCTAACCCAAAAATTATTAAAGCAAATATCCTCTACTCCCATACTGAGAACGGTGATGTGTTATGGACATAATGTTAGGAAACATCAAACTTACGAATTGCGCGATAGACAAGGTAGTGGAAAGAAGCGTCGAGCGGACGATAGAACCCGGTAAAGACGGCGACGACTTAGTCGATACTGGGGCTAGATCCGCCGAGTTCACGATCAAAGGAAAACTCTCCATGGAAGCATTTAAAGCGTTAGAGACGGAGATCAAAAAAGGACAACCGATGTTCAAGTCGGATTTTGGCATATATAAAGTTGCAGTCAAACGCATAGAATACAAATCCACAGGAGAGTACACCCTTCTCATATTGGAGGATATTTTATAATATTACGTCTCCAACTGATAAAAAAACATAACGATTGTGGACGCACTCATTTATACAAATCCAAACTCTTCTGGAATCTAACTCTTTCTCCGGAGATTTCGATCGGGTATTCTTTTGTCAGGCATCCCAGGCACAAGTCGTCGTAAGGTTTTCCTATTGACTCGACGAGTTCTTTGACTGTTAAAAATTCAAGGGAATCCGCGGCAATCTCTTTTGCTATCTCGTCCACTGTTTTGGCACTGGCGATAAGTTCCCCGCGATTTGTCATGTCTATCCCAAAATAGCATGGTGCAACTATCGGAGGGAAACCGATTCGGATATGAATTTCTTTTGCATTTGCATTTCTGATGAATTGAACGATCTTTTTTATTGTAGAACCCCTGACAATGCTGTCGTCTACCAATACGATTCTTTTTCCCTCGATAAGCGGCCTCACTGTGTTCAACTTCATTTTTATGCTGAGGTCCCTCATCTCCTGATGCGGCATTATAAACGTTCTGCCGATGTACCTATTCTTCATCAAGCCTTCCGAGTATGGTATCTTGGACTCCATCGAGTATCCCAAAGCATGTGTTCTACCAGAGTCGGGGATAGGGCAGACGAGATCGGCCTTGACTGGATACTCTCGCGCCAATCTTTTGCCTATCTCGATTCTAACCTCATATCCATACCGTCCATCCATCAAAGAATCCGGCCTTGCGAAATACACCCACTCAAATACGCAGTGGGCTGTGTTTTTTGGGCTTGCAATCATTGTAGACTCTATACTCGTGGATTTAAGTTCTACAATCTCCCCAGGCGATACATCCCTGACGAGTTTAGCATCTATTGCGTCGAGCGCTACACTTTCAGAGGCAACTACATAGCCATTATCGAGTTTTCCGATGCACAAGGGTTTTATTCCGTACTCATCCCTGAGTGCAAAAATTCTTCCGTTTATTATGAAAACTAGCGAGTATGACCCTATCAATTTTTTAGTCATATTTTTTAACGCACGAACGACATTTCCTGTAGACGACAACTCGTCTGCCAGAATGTATATCATAGCTTCTTCTTCGGTATCCGTGACGAATGCGTGGCCTTTTGCCTTTAATTCTTCCCTGAGAATTTTGGAGTTTATGATGATTCCGTTGTGTCCGACTGCGATATCGCCAACAGATGTGTTCACGACTACGGGCTGAAAATTCTCATATTTGGATAATTTAATGGAATAAAGTACGTGTCCGATGCCGCAAGTGCCTTTTAGAGACGATATCTCTTCGGGCCCGAATACCTCGTGCACTAGTCCTCTTTTTTTTATGCAGTTTATTCCGTTATCGAATGTGGCAATGCCGGCAATTTCCTGTCCTCTGTGTTGAAGAGCCCAAAGAGAGTAATAAATATATGGCGCTGCATCACCAGAAACAGCGGCGGCTACTACACCGCACTTTTCTATGGGTTTGTCATTGTCCATTATTTGATAGCTCCCCCGGCTTTTTCTCTCATAAAAACGTTATTTGTTTTCACACGTCCATAAATATTTCTCGGACTATGAATCGTAGATAGCACAACTTTAACAGCATTCTAAACTGCTGCCTAATGGCGTTTTGCCCACGAATAATTTCTAAGCCTGCTATTAGCACCAAATCCACAGGAAGCACATACTTTATGTTGAACATGGTAGGCATGCCTCCCGCAACGGCGGCAACGTATGTGCGTCTTCTTCGATTGCATTTTCCCCATCGATGGCGTACCTTTTGACATTCCGCTCTACCTCCCCCGATTTATATGGATATATAAATTACATTATCTCCCCTAATTATTGCAGTATTTAGTGTACCTTTCGTTACTTCTCCAACAACTTCTTCAACGTTTTTCAGCACCAGATTCATGTGCGGATCATAACCGTCCAGCACGCCCCTATATTCGATCTTTCCTCTTAATGCGACAATGACGCGATTGTTGAGGTTTTGATTCAGCAATGTTAGGGGTTTGTTCATAGAAATACCTATTACTACCACATATATAGAGAATACTTAAAGTTGTCGAAGAATTTAACATTATTTTGTCTATAAACTCTATGTTACGTTATTATATTGATATGTGAGTGGTCATAGTCAACTCTAGAGTCTAGAAACATTTATCAACGATATTATATATCAAGGCAGTTGGTGGGGAAATGACAGAAAAAACAAAAGCTAACGTTTTGAGGCTGGTCGAAGAGCATAAGGTAAAATTTATCCGTTTCTGTTTTACTGATGTTTTAGGATTCTTGAAGGGATTCGCCATTACTCCGGATGAGTTAGAAAGCGCCTTGGAGGAAGGTATGGGTTTTGACGGCTCTTCTATCGAGGGGTTTGTCAGGATAGAAGAATCTGATATGATTGCACGACCCGACCCCGATACTTTTGCTCTGCTTCCTTTGCGCTCGGGAGAAGACTGCTGTACTGCCAGAATGTTTTGCGATATTTATGAGCCGAACGGGAAACCTTTTGAAGGCGACCCCAGATACGTATTAAAACGTAATTTAGCCAGGGCGAAAGCTAAAGGGTTTACTTATTACGTAGGGCCCGAATTAGAGTATTTTTATTTTAGTAATGCTCAAACCCCGCAACCGCTAGACCAGGGCGGTTATTTTGATTTAGTGCCCTTAGATGTGTCTCAGGATTTAAGGCGGGACACCATACTAACCATGCAAGCGTTAGGGATTGCAGTCGAATACAGCCATCACGAAGTTGCACCAAGCCAGCATGAGATTGATTTACGGTACAAAGACGCGCTGACTATGGCAGACAATGTGATGACTTATCGTTTGGTGGTTAAAGAAGTTGCCCGTAAACACGGCGCATATGCCAGTTTCATGCCTAAACCAATATTTGGCATTAATGGTTCGGGTATGCACGTACACCAGTCACTGTTCCATGGTGAGAAGAACGCTTTTTTTGATCCGAAAGAAAAATATCATCTTTCCGAGATTGGAAAACAATTCACCGCAGGGTTATTAAAACACGCTCCGGAGCTCACCTCGATAACTAACCAATGGATTAACTCCTATAAGCGCCTGGTGCCGGGATATGAAGCCCCGGTGTATATTTGCTGGGCCCAGATGAATCGGTCTGCTCTTATACGTGTGCCGATGTACAAACCAGGGAAGGAAAAGGCAACCCGTATCGAATATCGCTCGCCTGATCCTGCCTGCAATCCATACTTGGCTTTTTCGGTTATGTTAGCCGCTGGCTTGGAAGGAATTGAAAAGAATTATAAATTGGGTGAACCCGCAAACGATAACATTTACCACATGAGTGCAGAAGAAAGAAATAACTTAGGTATAAAATCACTGCCAGAAGATTTACTTGAGGCGACTAAGATTACTGAGAACAGTAAGCTGATTAAAGATTGCTTAGGGGACAAGGTCTTTAGATATTTTATCCGCAACAAAAAGATGGAATGGGATGAATACAAAGCACAGGTAACCCAATATGAAATAAACAAATATTTGCCTATACTGTAACAAACCGTTTCTTTGCTCTTACCTACCCTCTTCTTTTCAACAATAACACGCTTGCCCCGAGCGTTAATAACGCAAACACTACCAATATTGTTATTTCGAACCAGATTTGACCGATTCCCCAACCGCGCAACATGATAGAGCGCTCCGCATCAATGCCATATTTTAATGGGATGATGTAACCTATCGGCCGGAGCAACGCAGGAACCGATTCTATCGGCCAGAACAATCCGGCAAGCAGGACGGATGGGAATATTATCAGAGGTATGAACTGTATTGCCTGAAGCTCGTTCTTGGCCCATGACGAAAGCAATATCCCTAGGCCCTGGTGGCCGACTGCCAAAAGCATCACGACGAACAATGCCAAGAGGATGTTCCCAGCTATCGTTATATTGAATACCAAGATCGCAGCGGAGAGTATTACTATACTTTGTATCATTCCGATGACTCCGAAAGCGAGTGCGTAGCCGAGTACTATCTCGACCTCGCTTGCGGGCGATGCCAAAAGCCGCTGGAGCGTACCGTTGCGCCTCTCGAACACGAATAATATTATCGTTATCATCGTCGTGACCATCATTATCGCAAACGATATGACTCCGGGTGCGAAGTAGTCGATGAATTTCGTGTTCTCGCCGCCGTACGCATAATTGGCTGTGACGTTTATCGGAATCTCAGAAGCGGAGCGGTTCATCTCACGCGCAATGTCATTTATCGTGTTGATGATCGCCGTATTCACTGCTTTCATCACTGCTCCCGCCATGTTCGGGTTTGAACCGTCCAGGTAAATCTCGACGGCGGGGCGTATCGGAGCAATTGTATTTGTGACGTTTGTGCTGTTCGCCGCGTTAGTCGCACTCGCATTGAACGTCATGTACTTGACAAGATTACTCGTGAAGTTTGCAGGGAATATTATCGCGGCCCACGTCTTTCCATCGTCAACCAGTTTCTTCGAGGTAACCGTATCCGTTGACATTGTTATTGTCAAGGTATCGTGGTTCGTGTTGTTTATCACGCGGTCAGCAACATAGCCGACGTCCTGATTGATTACCTCAACCTTTACATTACTTACCTCCCCTCCGAAAGTGTAACCGAAAATCAGTATCATAAGAAGCGGCATTACAAGCACGAACGCAAACGTACGCCTGTCATGCCTGAACTGCATAAGCGTTCTGCGGGTAAAGGCGAGTGTGCGGCGGGCGTTCATTTCGCATCCCCCCTTGCCAAAGCCAAAAACGCATCCTCCAAAGACTTGGTGTCTGTCTTATTCATTATTTCATTGGGTTTCCCTTCGGCGATCAATTTTCCTTGCCGAAGAAGGCCCACTTTAGAGCAGTGACTGGCTTCGTCCATGTAGTGCGTCGTTATTATCACGGTGATGCCTTTCGCGGACATCGTATCAAAATATTTCCAGAATGTTGCTCTCAATTCCGGATCTACACCTACAGTCGGTTCGTCGAGGAAAAGCAAATGCGGTTCGTGAATTAGCGCACAAGCAAGGCTTACACGGTGTTTCATACCGCCGCTGAGAGTAGATACCAATGCATCGCGCCAATCCAAGAGATCCACGAATTTCAACATTTCCGCTTCCCGTTTTTCAATACGCTCGGCAGGCATGCAATAGATTCTCCCAAAGAGAAGGAGATTCTCGTGCACTGTGTTGTCCAAGTATATTGCGGTTTCCTGTGGCATATATCCGATTTCGTTCTTAACGACCGTAGATGGCAATAACTTTCCCAGCACCTTTACACTACCAGATGTCGGGCGGAGTAAATCGCAAAGTATTTTGATTGTCGTAGTCTTGCCTGAACCATTAGGCCCAAGCAATCCATATGTTTCGCCTTCGTTGACTTTTAGACTCAGAGCGTTTAAAGCAGTAAAATTCCCGAATTTTTTAGTTAGTTTTTCTGTTTCTATAGCTAACATTGTGTTGCCTCGAATGCGGGTGTGTTTTTGGACTATTTTTGTTTGATATCTGCTTGATGTTAATATTATATATCAAAATACTGGTAATGTTCCCAAGGTGAAACATATACGCAGTAGTCGTTCCATTCCTTCCATTTTAGTTTTAAAAATTGTTCGAAAGAGTGTTTTCCAAGCGATTTTCGAACTACATCGTCTGTTTCCAGTTTAGAGAGTGCATCTCCGAGAGATGATGGTAATTGCTTAACGTTCAGTTCTCTTCTTCTTTCTTTGGATAACTGATATATGTTCTCGTTTATCGGCGGACCCGGTTCTATCTTCTTTTTTATTCCGTCTAGACCACACTGTAAAAGAACCGCAAACGTCAAATATGGATTGGCGGAAGGGTCCGGGTGCCTAACTTCGCAATTTATCTTGCTTGGATTGTCTATGTGCGCTGGGATTCGTATTAATGAACTTCTGTTTCTAACCGACCACGTGATATATACCGGTGCCTCTGAATCCGGAACAAGCCTTCTGTAGGAGTTTATCGTTGGGTTTGTAATGGCAGTCATCCCTTCAGCGTGCTCCAGAATGCCACCCATGAAGTATCTTGCAGTCTGACTTAAATTATATTCGTCGTCCTTGTCGTAAAATACGGGTTTACCTTTACTTTCCAAAAACATGTGTGCGTGCATACCGGAACCGCTGTCTGCAAATATCGGTTTTGGCATGTATGTGGCAAGCAATCCGTATTTCTTGGCGATTGCCTTTGAAACGAATTTGTACAGCATTGAAAAATCCGCAGCAATCACAGGCGAGGGGACTGCCTTAAATTCTATCTCAACCTGGCCGCTTCCTCCTTCATGATGATGGTATTTCACTGGAACGCCAAGTTTCATAAGTGTGCTCGCAAATTCATTCCTGTATTCGTTTGTTTGATCGACAGGCGGTGCTGCGAAATATCCTCTTTTTGGTTTTATAAAATAATCGCTCGCCGAGTAATGCTCCAGCAATTCCGGAATTACTTTTATGCTTCCCGAGCCGGCCTGACTGTCTGTGCTCCAGATATCGTTTTCGAGTATTGCCGCGTTCATAGATTTAAAAACATAGAATTCTAACTCTGGTGAAATCCATGCTTTGTCGTATCCCATCTTCTGGGCGGCTTCCATTGCTTTTTTGGAAATATATCTTGGGTCACCCTCAAACGGCTTGAAGTCGGAACTCTCGTAAGCATCTGTGATTACCCTTGCTGTCTTCTGTTCCGGTTCGCCCCATGGTAAAACTACAAGTGTTTCTGGGTCAGGCACAGCAAGCATATCGGAATCGTCAACAGCTCTGAACCCTCTGACCGAAGAGCCGTCGAAGCCCATGCCGTGCTGCCATACTTTTCCGTTCAAGAAATCTTCTACGGGACATGTGAATGAGCGCAGATGCCCGAGCAGATCTGTAAAATGGCCCTGCACCCACACAACCTTGTTATCTCTCAGATTTTTATTTTTTTGCGCGATTATGTCTCTTGAAGTTTCTTTTTTTGCCACGAATATCACCCAGGCAATATTTCATTGTTGTTTCCGTTACATTGTTTTCATTAGATAAAGTTTTTTATGAGTTTGAAATGAACTCGACCGCACTTAATTATTCAAATTCATCTTTGTAAAATCGGCAATCTGCTTTTCAACGCGATAGCCTTATTCGGACACATTTCATGACAGCAATAGCAGAGAACGCATTTTCTCCTGTCAATTTTCGAGATTTTACCTTTTTCGCCTATTAATATCGCCTGTACTGGACATGCCTTTTCGCATGCATGGCATTTTATGCATTTGTCCTCCAAAATAAACGGCATTCTTTTTGGAATAATTACTTTTGCCGTACAGGCAACGCTTTGCGGTATGTAATTAATTATTTTATAATACCCTGCGGGTTTTTTGAATCTTATTTTTACATTTTTTATGCTTTCTCCGACTATTTCGATGTTTTCCAATCTCCCTTCTCCCAATCCACGCGATGATGCTATTCTCGTCGTATGGATTTTGAGCGGTTCAAATTCAATTATAGCCGAACAGACGGCATCGACGGAAACACAATCATAACCCGCGGCTATTAGGTTGCTTTTTATCGGTTTGCCTGCAGATGGCCCCGAGCCTTCCATTCCCAATATTCCGTCCATAATCGCCATGTCCGGTTTAATCATTGAATAAATATCTACGACTGCTTCGCTGAACTTCTCAGATGAAGTAGCAGTGTAATGCGTATGCCGCTTCATTGTAGAGGGGATCGCACCGTAAAAATTCTTGACCGCGCCAGTATAGATAGTAAGCATATGCGTCTTTAACTTTGGAAGAGAGATAATCACATCCGCATCAATTACGGGTTTTGCGACTATAACTGATTTCAAAATTTCTCCGTTTGGATTATCAAGTTTATACATTCCACTTTTCTCGAAATTAATCAACTCTACACCGTTTTCGTTAGCGATTTCTTCTATACCGGATGCTTTAAACGCTGTTGATGTTGAATAGGCGGAGCCGCAACCATCGCCTATAACCGGAATCCCGCCCGCTTCTTTAACCAAATTTATCATGGTGCGTATAATTTCTGGATGCGTGGTTACCGCCGCTTCCGGGGGTTTCGGCATAAGAACGTTCGGTTTTAACAAAACAGTATCGTCTTTTTTTACTATTTTCTTCATGCCGCCGATTAATTCGGCTGCTTTTCTGACAGCAGCATCTGCCTTGGCATAATCTTCGCATTTTACGATAGAAACGATGCTCATCGTTTAGTGATAAGGCGTTGGTATTTATAAAAGTATAACGCAAAATGAATTGTAATTATAAGTAAAGCTTTCATTGATTCCTGAACGAACCAATCTTATTTTTCCTTTTGTTCATGTCGTCCAATATCTCTTTGATTCTTTGATTTATCTCGGCGATAACCACATTCTTTTCATCGATAGTTTTAACAGCGAATACAAGAGCGAGTTCCGTGGTTTTCTCACCCCTTTGCGTTACATCCAATCTCGGCTCGAAATATTGGTCCAAATATTTTTTTACTTTGTGGCAGCTTTTTAGGACTTCATTTTCAAATTCCGGTAAATCGATTTTGTTGTCCACTACAATGGAGACGGCGACTTCTTTTCCTACGTTTGATGTTTTATTTACAAATATTTCTGTGAGTAGCAATCTGTTTGGAATACTGATAAGTTCTTCTTTTTCTGTAATAATTATCGTATTCATGATGTTGATTTCTATAACTTTACCCGAGTATCCTTTTACTTCGATAACGTCACCAATTTTATACGGCGAATATACCTTTGAAAATGAGGCGATGGAAGCGCTTTGAAGGATGTCCTTTGTTGCAACAATGAAGCCAGCGCCGAGTAAGCCTATGAAGATAAGTAGCGTATTTATCTGAAAGTTAAATTGCGTGACTGCCACGACCAATCCGACAAACCATATCGCCCATATTACGTATTGGCTAACTACTGTTGCTAAATATGGAGATGTTGTTACAAGGGCTCGTCTGGCAATTCTTTTGAATATTAGGGTTATTATATACGTTGCAATTATTACGAGCGCGAAATTTATTATTTGGAAAATAAATGGATCTAATTCGTTCGATAGAATCATATTTTACGATATGTATTTTTACATAATAAAGTTTTATAAGTTTTGACAGTTCTTCAATTTAACGAGTCAGTATAGCAAAATTAATATTATATACACACATATAGCAATTGTCAGGGGATGGGGGTTTGTCGACAAAAACTGTCAAAAACAACGTATTTGTCTTTTATACAAGCGTATATCAAAATGAATTAACTGGAGAAACGGCAAAAAACCTAAAAGAGTTTGTTGGTTGCATAAAGAAAATCGACGACACGTCTCTTTTTTACCATTTATATAGTTCACTTCTTAGCCATCATTTTGTACCTCCGGAATACCCCAACGATTTTGCATACTGGACTGCAGACACTTTGCAAGAGTTCGACCTTGCAGAACGCCTTTCTAGTTTGGATCTCGGCAAAACTACAGAAATTGCCATTCTTAGAAGAAAAATTGTAAACATAATTGAAAAACACATAAAATCCAATGGTTCCAGAACTGTTCCCGAAGGGGTCGAGTTCCACTTTCTTAAACGTGTAATAGTGATCCTTCCCACGGCATATACCGCCAAAAATTTAAAAGAGTTTACCGGTGTCCTGGAGAATATAGATACAAAATCTATTTTTTATCATTTGTTCGTTTCGAAACTTCTCCTTAAACGCCGAGTAAATGATTTTTCATTGTGGTTGGAACGAAACGGTAACAAAAAAGCAGCCGAAGCGATTTCTAAGATAGACCCGTATGATTATAGAGATCTGAATGATGTTAGGAAGAAGATGGTCAGTGCTTTGAAAGAACATAAACGATAATGGTGGCGTGCATGGTTCTCCCTTTGCGGAAATATGAAAAAGTTGTCGGAAAAGAAGAAATAGACGATATCCTCGCGCTTTCAGAAAAACTTCGTGGGAAAAGGATACAACATATAAATTCCACTGCGGTCGGCGGGGGCGTAGCAGAAATATTGGCGCGCATGGTTCCGCTCCTAAACGAGGTTGGAATTAGAACTACGTGGGACATTATCAAAGGTGGCGGGGATTTTTTCAAAGTTACAAAAGCGTTTCACAATGCACTTCATGGAAAGAGCGAGAAAATTGACAAAAATATGTTTGACATATATCTCAGAAACAATGAAATCAACGCAGAAAATATGAATATCGGTGCCGATTTTGTCTTCATACATGATCCGCAACCAGCGGCATTAATTGACACTGTAAAAAGAAAACGAGGCAAGTGGATATGGAGATGTCATATCGATGTTTCTAGGCCTCAATTGGACGTGTGGCAATTTTTGAAGAAGTTCATAAAGAGATACGACGCGGCGATATTTTCCACTCCTTTCTTTGCGAGAAAGGATTTGAGTATCAGGCAGTTTATGGTGCCGCCTTCAATAGACCCGTTCAGTGAAAAAAACAGAGAAATATCTGAAAAAGAGATTCAAACAGTTTTAGAGAAATACGATATCAATCCAAACAAACCGATAATCACACAGATATCCAGATTCGACAGGTTAAAAGATCCTTCTGGTGTAATAAAAGCATACAGGATTGTTAAACAACATATGGATTGTCAATTAGTTTTGACTGGGAGTTTTGCCACAGACGACCCCGAAGGTCTAGAGGTATACCGGGAAATCCATAAAATGAAGAGAAACGATAAGGACATTCATATACTCGTGCTGCCGCCCTTTAGCGATTTAGAAATTAACGCGCTTCAGCGAGCATCCACTGTCATTGTACAAAAATCCATAAAAGAGGGTTTTGGCTTAACGGTTGCAGAAGCACTTTGGAAAAAGAAACCAGTTGTTGCGACTGCTACTGGTGGCATTACACTTCAGGTAAAGAACGGTTTAACAGGATGCCTTGTGTACTCAATAGAAGGCGCAGCATACAAAATAAAATACCTATTAAATAATCCAGAATTTGCGAAGAAACTTGGAACACGTGGAAGAGAGTATGTCCGACAAAATTTTCTTCTTACGAGACACTTGAGAAACTATTTAACAGTAATACACGCGATCGAAAATGAATCGAATATCATTAACCTATAATCGTTGGCAATTGTCCATATAATCCCTACAACAATAAAAAATGGAGCAATATCGTATGGAGTAAAAATTATGAAAACATCGTTCGATATTTGTGTGAGTTCGCAAACACCGTTAGTAACGTTCAAATTGACCTCCGAAGAACTGACTAAAAAATACGGCAAATTCTCGGAGCCAATCGACATAAAAAATCTCAGGGAATCCGTAGATTATGATTTCACGCCTGGCGGCGTACCTAAGATGGTTCACCCATCATTAAGAGAGATGAAAGCACGTGGGATTGTGAACAAAGCATTTTGGGTGGCACTAAATCAAATCGGACCTAGTCAAATTCTGGTGGATAATATTGTCGGCGTCCACGTAAAATTAAGAACCGAGATACGGGGCGGGTATGGCGCAGCTAAAGAAACCTTGTGGAAAATTATTCACGGGATAGGCGAAGTTATTAAAGATCCGTCCACAGTCACATGGGGTGAAGATTATCTGTCATACCAGTATTACAACCGCCTGTGCAGCGAAAAAATGCTCGCGCTTCACAAAAAAGAAGATTTCGACATGTTCTATGTCCACGATTTTCAAAATCTTCTTGTCGCTTCTATCCTAAGAAGTGTTGTAACGCCCAAGGTATTTAGGTGGCACATACCATTTAACGAAAAATCGATACCGCCAAAATGGTACAGATACCTCTCCAAATATTTCGGATATTACGACAGCATAATAGTGAGTTGCAGAAGATATGTGGACATCTTAAAGAACGTTGGCTTTAAGGGAAAAATGTACCAGGTGTATCCCCATTTGGACGAGAAGGCGTATTGCAGACCGTCACAAAATGCGGTAGAACAGCTTTGTTATAAGTATGGGATAGAAAGTGACGATAAGGTTATCCTAACTGTTGCCAGAATGGATCCGATGAAGGGGCAAGATATAGCGATAAAGGCGATGTCACAGGTTGTAAAACGTATTCCGAGCGCTAAATTATTGCTGATAGGCAACGGAAGTTTTTCAAGTTCTAAAAAAAGCGGTGTCGGCCTATCTAAAGCAGACAGCTGGCGCGAAAAACTTTTAAAATTAACTCAAGAACTGCATATCGATCAAAATGTGATATTCGTCGGGCATGCGGAGCACAAAGAATTAGAATGTGCATACGCAAGATGTGATGCTACATTATTACCGTCTACAATGGAAGGATTCGGTTTGGTGGTGATCGAAGGCTGGTTGTATGAGAAACCCGCAATAGTCAGCTCAGAGGCGGGCGTGGCTGAACTTGTTAAAGATGAAAATAGCGGGTTAATCTTTAATTCCGGGAACGATTCGGAACTCGCCGAAAAAATTACTGATTTGCTCTCGAAATCAGAGGTTGCAAACGATCTGGGCGAGCGCGGATTTGAATGCGCAAAGAAATGTTATCTTGAAAATGGAGTAAAATCTGTTTCTGAAGTATTACAAAATACAATCGAAGGCCGGTAATTTAAATCATAAATTTAAGCCTTAACTTTTTTATTTTTTAATGCCATATCTATAAACTCGGCTACACCCGCGCCGTACGAATTCTTGCATATAATATCGGCGTTTCTTTTCAAAAGTTCTACTGCATTCGCTACAGCAACTCGCGTTCCCGCTACAGAAAACATCTCCAAGTCGTTCTCGCCGTCGCCAATAACCGCAAGATTTCTTTTGTTTATTTCGAGAATCTTTAGTGCTTTTAGAAGTCCGATGCCTTTATCGACGTCGGGTGGCAGAAGCATCATTGAATCTATGTTGCGAATTAACTTCACGTTTATATTTTTAGTTTCAATAATTTTCAGTAACTTTTTCTCGTATTCCACTTTAGTCGAAGCTATAACCTCGCCGAACTCTATCGGAAAATCTGCATTGTCCAATAGGGTTCTGAGATCTAGATCGATGTTGGACGTTAGAATTTTTTTGTTTCCTTTTTGGAAAAACAGCACCGCACCGTTCTCTGCCACCAATATGTCAGCAATACCGTATTTTCTGTTTAATTTCGTCAAAAAATCCGTAGTTCTTCCAGAAACAACTATCGTTGTTATTCCATGTTTTCTTGCAAGTCTTAATGATTTAATGCCTTCTTTGGAAATTTCTAAAAAGTTATCCGTTAGTGTCCTGTCGTAATCACAACCAACGGCGAGTATGCGATTCATGGTCTTTCCGCCTCTCGTTTAATCTACAAAAAACTTCTTTGCCTCTTTTATTATCTCCAAACTGTTAAGTTCGCCCACTAAATGCCCTTCGTCGTCTATAACCGGCAGATCGTTCAGGTGATTTTCAACCATTAACTTGGTTGCATCGACTAGCGCATCCTCTTTTGTCACTGTAATCGGTGTTTTGTTCATAAAATCGTCCACATCTTCCTTAAAAATTTCACCTAGAAACTTAAAAAAAGAAGTCAATCCCTCTTTTCGTGCCCCGGTTCTATATCCTACCTGTCGCAAGAGTGTTTCTATTGTTATTGTGCCGACCAATTTATTCTCTTTGTCTACAATATATACCTTACGTGTTATCGGCCTGTCCACTAGCGCATCCAGTGCCTCCCTCAATTTTGAACCTTTTTTAGCAACAGCGGGCTTAGTTACCAGAAGGTTATATACATCCCCCACTAGCAAGTCCTTGAAATCCTTTTCGATCATTTACATTTACCTCCTTTTTCTTCACGCAGATGAACAACTTGTTGTGGGTATGGTATCTCGATGCCTTCTTCGTTGAATCTATGATAGATGTTCGTATTTAGATAATCCTTAACGTCAAACCTGTATTTTCTGTCGGTTAGCCAGACCATAACAAAAAAGTTTATGCTGTATTCTGCCATCTCCTCGAATCGGATTATCGGCTTCATGTCAGGGTTATTTCTGATTATATACTCGCATCCATTTATCACCTCGCGGATGATTTTTTTGACCTTTTCTAAATCGCTGCCGTAAGCCACGCCAAATGTCATCATTACTCTGCCTTTGTCTTCCGGGCCAGAAAAGTTTGCTATCTTTTCGTTTGCAAGTTTATTATTCGGTATAGATACGATGCTTGCATCCGAAAATCTGAACAGCTTTGTTGACCTCAATCCTATTTTGCGGACTTCGCACCAGTCACCGTCAGCCAAAACAATGGTATCCATTTCTTTGAATGGCCTGTCTGTCAGCAAGAAAATGCCGCTGAAAAAGTTGGATAATGTTTCTTGCGCCGCAAATGCCAGCACCATGCTGACGACTACGCCGCCCGCTATGAACATTGTCAAATCCAGCCCTATGTACCCCAAAATATAGCCAAGCGCCAGAAGCCCTATGGCAACCGTTCCGATTTTCTCGACCACAGGTATGAGGAAGTCGTCAATTTGCGATGCTGTCTTTTTAGCAATTATTTTTCCGTAATACAATAAAACGTCTTTGAATATTCTATATGCAACATAAAACACAACAAGTGTGGCGCCTACGCGGTATATCTGATATATGTAATTTAAGGCAACTTCTGGTATATACTGATCTAACGCGCTAAGGGACGCGATAAAGCCATACAAGAATATCAAGATAAGGACCGGGATGCGTATTATTGATAATACAATATTGTCAACCCTATTTTTACTTTTTTTAGTCAGCCTTCTTGCCAGCGGGTCCACTATGCAGATTACAAGTGCGGATATGCCGAGCCACGCCAATATGTCAACGAGGAAAACGCCGAACTCGTTGTTTAAAGGTGCGGGCAGCGGGTTTTTAAAGCGGTCGAAAATCTTTTTTTCCTCAGGTTGAGGCGGCGATTCGGATGTCTGCGCCTCTGCGTGTTTAGTTTCTATCATTATGGCGCTGTTATTTTGAAGGACTGTGAATACCACAGTTATGTTTGCATAGCTGTCATAATCCGCGGGAGAGAGCGTGGTAATTGTTGCAGTGATTATTCCATTTGGTGTCAATACGGCGATGGGTGGATTAGCGCTCGCAATCCATTTTTGGTTAGAAGCCGTTGTGTTTATGTAAACAGTGTATGTAAAATTATATATGTCTACGTCCCGCATCGTCCAATTGAAGGTTGCGTTTTCTCCGGGATTTACTATTTTCGTATAATTGTCGATTTCGAACATTTCGATTGGCTGTTGCGCCGCGAAAACAGCTTTGGCAGAGAAAATCTGTGTGATTATGATCAGTGAAAATAAAACTACCCAGTACCTTTTTTGGTATCCAAACATACGATTTTTCATATATTTCCCACCTTGATTTATATAATCTAGATTGTGTGAAGATTGGCTATTCCCCTATATAAAATCACGTATGCACGATTTCATCTACCCCGGCGTCCGGTCTGTGCTTCCATTCAAATCCAAGTTACGCATCGCAATAAGCCCGATCATCAAGAATACTGCTGCACATAAAAATGCAATTTTATAATCGAACATATAAGCAACCGCACCGCCGATGAATGCGCCACATACCGAGCCTATGCCGGTTACTGCGTTATACGCACCCAATGCCTCTCCCTCGGCAGTCTCTGGTGCAAGATGGGAGGTGGCAGTTACACCGCAAATAGTAATAATCGCCCAACAAAAAGCAGAAAGCGTGTTCAAAATTCCCACTGCCAAAATCGCCAGTTCTCTGTTAGACAAAAAGGGAACGGCCCTTCCGGTGTAGCCCATAACCAGAAAGTAACCGACAAATGCAACGACTGGAAATATCACCATTCTTGCGCCTACAGCTCCCATCTGTAACTTTTTTGTGCCGAAACGCTCAGCCAACTTTCCCGCTTTGACGTACATCATTGCGCCCATAGCTGAATTGGCGATATATATCAGAAAAATTTCAGTGTCGGACGCTCCGAGTACCTGCTTAAGAAATATAGGGAAAGGCGCGTAAAAAATCGTAAATCCTATAAAAAATATAAGCACGGCTACAAGATATGTGACCAGCTCATGCCCGATGTGTACGCCGTGGCGTTCGCGAAGATATTTTAGGTTTCTAATCCCCGGAAGATGGTGAAGCAACGGCGGAGAATACCGCGCCCGTTCTGTCAGCGTTCTGCCTTCTTTATCCGCCTCTTCGTGGTACTTTCTCTCGGTTTTAGTTTTCGGCTCTTTTATTAATATGAGCGCGAGAATTACGGCCAAAAATGCACTTGCCGAGCAGATTAATATGAGAAATCTTAGGCTTTCCTTTGGATCGAACAATATAGCGATATAGCCTAGCCATATTGTGCCCAGCACCAACCCCGCCACATGACCGAAGCCGTTTATCTTGTTCAAAGCACCTATTTTCTCGGGCCATACTTTCTTGTCAGATGACTCCATTACCAGTATGTTGCTTACAGGTGCGCTTGCCGCGCCTATAAAACCCAAAAACATAACAAGAAGGATGAATGCTTCTATAGTATTTGCCCTGCTCATCAAGAAAAGAGAAACGGCTACGCCGAGAAAGCCCAGTATTATGAAAAATTTTCGGTGTTTCCACCTGTCGGAAAGCTCACCCCATAACACATACGCAGGTATGGAAGCCAACGATGATAGCGATACTGCTGTACCAACCTGTGCGACAGTGCCGCCGAGTGTATCAGTGATAAACAAAGGTATTACTGGTGAAGTCACACCGCTTGCTGCAGCGTTTGGAAAAAACGAATATTCCCATTTATCCGATTTCTTGCCCCCATCCTCGTTCAAATAATTCACCTCAATCCTACACCCAAACCCTGAGGTGGATTTTCCATCCAATATTATCGTATTATCGATGTAATGTTAGTTATTATATATAATCCTTATCGGGTTGCTAGGATTGTGGTATACAACCATATTTTTGAAATATTTTTGAGTAAAAAGATTATATCATTGAACTGCTATCAATTATCTAATGACTGAAACAGAGGATTGCCTGAGAAAGAACTTCAGAATAAGCGATATAGAGACCACAAAAGACGTAATCTTGCCGAAAGAACCGTTGGAAAGAGTTATTGGTCAAGATGAAGCGGTTACATTGGCAAGAGTCGCGACGATGCAGAGAAGGCATTTGCTTTTAGTCGGCCCTCCTGGAACTGGCAAGTCCATGATCGCTCAGGCAATGTCGTTTCACATCCCCAGACCAAGTGAAGAGGTTCAAATAGTTCACAACCCAGAAAATCCGGAAAGGCCTTTTGTAGAAGTGAAAAACAGAGTTGATGTAAGCAGAGAGAATGATGAGAAGGGATCCGCGGAAGGGGAGATTATCAAGCCCGAAGACACGCCGTCGAAGGTAGCGGAAGAACTTGGATACAGGTGCACCAAATGCGGAGTGTACTCTCCGCCAAATGAGAATACGTGCCCTTCCTGCGGCGTTTCCAAACTCGCGGGCATGGGAAAAATAACGCCCGGCAATCCCTTCGCAGATATAATGGGCATTGTGGAAATCACTATAAACAAAATGGCTGGCGGGAAAGAGAGAGTAACAACTACTAGAAGGAATTATGCAGGAAAAGAAGAAGTGGTCGTCTACGAACGCGCGGGGGATAAGATAAGGTTTTTAGATCAAAAAGCGCTCGAAAAGCGGAGAGCGTTCGAAAAAATCCGCCCCAGAAAAGTATTGATTAAACTAGAGAGGAATCCTTTTGTTCTTGCAACCGGTGCGAGCGAGACAGAATTATTAGGCGATGTCAGGCACGACCCCTACGGCGGGCACCCCCAACTGGGAACACTTCCCTATGATAGGGTTGTTGCGGGATGCATCCATGAAGCCCACGAAGGAGTGCTTTTTATTGATGAGATTCCTCATTTAGGAAATCTTCAAAGATATATTCTAACTGCGATGCAGGAAAAGAAGTTCCCGATATCGGGCAGAAATCCACAGAGCGCGGGTGCGAGCGTAAAAGTGGACGCTGTTCCTTGTGATTTTATTTTTGTAGGTGCATGCAACATCCAGGATTTGCCGAGCATACTTTCGCCGCTTAGGTCCAGAATAGCTGGTGCAGGTTACGAAGTCCTGTTAGAAACGACTATGAAAGATACAGAGGAAAATCAGGCTAAATTAGCACAATTTATTGCACAAGAGATAGTGATAGACAAAAAGATTCCTCAAGCTGCAAGGGGCGCCGTAGAGGCAGTAATAAACGTAGCAAAAAAAAGAGCGAAAGAAATCGATAATGTCGACAACGCCCTTACCTTGAGATTAAGGGAATTAGGCGGACTCGTTAGAGCGGCGGGCGACATCTGTGTTACAACTGGCGAGGATTTGATTAGGGTAATTCACGTAGAGAAGGCGGTTAAACGTGCAAAAGTCGCTGAGGAGCAGATAAAAGAAAAGTACGGCTCCTATTACAGCGGACTTGCCATGGATATCAGCCACTCGCAAAAAGAAGGCACGTCGCCGTATAATTATTGGCACAAACATATACACGACGATAAAAGAGGGTATGAATAGGTTGGGATGTGTTTATTATGCAACAAACCATCCTAATTCAAACAATACTCAACGTTATCCTCTAAGATGCAGAAGATAGAAAGATTTATATGATATCAAAAAGATATCTATTTGGTGAAATGGTGATATAATGACAGAAACGCAAGTCATACTTAGAATAGAAAAAGGCATCCTAGAAGAGCTCGATAGGTATCTTCCGACCTATGGTTTCAAAACGAGAAACGAGTGGTTCAGAACCAAAGTACGAGAATTTATCGAGGAGTCGAAAAAACGGAGAATGCTTGAAAAACTCGATAAGCTTACGGTGGACGACATAACCGAAGAAGAGATAGCCCAGATGGTCAGGGACTGGCGTAAGCGAAAGGCGAAATATTGACTGTAATCGTCGATACGAACGTGGTAATAGCCGCCCTGATTAAAGACGGCGTTGTACGAAGGATACTTGTCGGGAACCCAGGTGCATGGGTAATGCCAGACACATGCTTCGAGGAAATATGGCGGCATAGGGGCCGATGGAATAGACATAATGTTGGAGATAACGAATTAAAAACGATATTAGATGAATTTGTCGAGGATTATGTTTTCCTGTTGTCGTCCGAAGTTTACAATGAGAAAATGAGCGCCGCCGAGAAATTATCGATCGACCAGGATGATGCGCCAGTGATCGCCCTCGCATTGTCTGTTGAGAATGAAGGCATCTGGACATTTAACACAAAGCATTTCAAGAATGTTCAGTCTGCTGGTATAAACTTACTTACCACTGAGGAAATCGCAAAGACGTATAAACCAATGAAGTAGTGCAGAGAGGCAAATGATGAACTGCCAGCAAATATTACTCTACGAACAAACAGAAAAACCCAAAATTTTCATCCCCTGCCCGACCGAGCACCCGACAATCGCCCACCCAACCGAAACCGACTACAGGGGGGCGATGTTCAACGAAATTTTATTTGATTATTTTTCAGAATATAAAAACAAGATAACAATAAACCCGATTTTTAACGACATAATAAATCAGAGCCAAATCGAAGCCCAGTTCAACCCCTACTCGGTCGAGAACATCCCGCCGAGGATCGAAAACGTAAACATACACTACACCCACCTAAAGGTGGGTGCGCTTCCAAATCTATGGAATTCCAGCGATATAGACAAGAATTCCATACGATCGTACAAAATTCCACCAATGAATTTTGTAGATTTCACTTATGAGGCGGTTGTTCCCGTGAAATTTGTAAACAGCGACGTAAAGTACAGCTGGGAAGAGATCCATGTCTCCATGGACGTAGTAAGCAGTATATGGAGCTTATTCAACTGGATCGTAAAGACAATAACACAGGTAGTCACGCAGAAGGTGGAGATCGTAGAGCACTGCTGGGCTGTCGTAAGCTGCGACGTCTACGACGTCAGCAAGATAAGCTACGTGCAGATCAGGGTCATAGACACTGACAAGTCGAAGACGTTCTACCCGCAGGCAACGCAGGCACACTTATTCTAACAATCTTTTAATATCGCAAATCCATACACTTTTCGGTGCAAATTATGAATGAAGAAATCAAATCGGTAATCGGCCTTGTAGACCAACACCACGCATGGTTTGAAAACTCGCTTTGTATGATAGCGTCCGAGAATCTGATAAGCCCGTTGGCAAGGGAAATGCTTGTCAGCGATTTCGGAGACAGGTATGCGGAAGGCTTGCCAGGCAAGAGATATTACAATGGATTGGTCTATTTCGACCAGGTGGAAACCAAGTGCATGGAACTTGCAAGAAAGGTGTTTGACGCAAAATATGCAGATGTCAGGCCGACGTCCGCAACCGTAGCAAATATAGGCGTTCTTTTTGCCCTTACAAAACCGGGAGACATAATATCAGTCCCAAACCTGGCAGACGGGGCGCACATCAGCACCGCAAAATTCGGTGCAGTCGGCGTGAGAGGGCTGAATCCGGTCACATATCCTTTTGATATAAAAAACATGAACATAGACATTGACGCCACGATAAAGGTGCTCAAGGCCGCAAGGCCTAAGGTCTGCCTTTTCGGCATGTCAGTATTTCTTTTCCCGACGCCCATCAAAGAGCTGATGCCTACAATACAAGAAATAGGTGCGAAAACGTGGTATGACGGGGCTCATGTCCTGGGCCTTATTGCAGGCGGGGAATTCCAGGATCCACTGCGGGAAGGCATAGACGTTCTGACAGGCAGCACCCACAAGACACTGCCAGGACCTCAGCATGGAATTGTAGTAAGCAATGTGGGAGATGAAGAATTCCAGAAGAAACTCGCATCGGGAATTTTCCCGGGCGTTGTGAGCAATCATCATCTTCACTGTGTGGCCTCGCTTGCAATTACTCTGGCGGAAACTTTGGAGTTCGGAAAAGTGTATGCAAAACAGGTAATAAAGAATGCCCAGGCACTCGGACAGGCGATGTACGAAGAAGGGCTGGACGTGCTCTGCCCGCACCTCGGATTTACGAAATCTCACGCGCTAGCCGTAAACGTCTCGAAGCACGGCGGAGGCAAGCTTGTATCTGACAATTTAGAAAGGGCAAACATCATCGCCAACAAGAATATGCTGCACGGAGACACAAAACCGATGACGCCAAGCGGCATAAGACTTGGCACGCAAGAATTGACAAGGATAGGCTTGAAAGAAAAGGACATGAAGGACGTTGCAAAACTATTGAAAAAGGTAATCATAGATCAAAAAGACCCTAACGTGGTAAAGAAAGAAGTCACAGAGTTTAGAAAAGGGTTCAAAAAAATACATTACTGTTTCGACAAGGGCGTCGATCCTTACAAGAGATTTAAGCTGGTGCAGTAAGGCTTGATGCGGCCTACTGGTTTCATGTTGTTTTAGGCGCATGTTCAACGGTAGTCGGGCCCTGCCCGACCCCAATATTTATAGATATAGAAATCATATCTCCTTTATTCATATGGAGGATTTGACAATGGCGACTAAAGATGTAAAAAACATTATGAATGAGAAGAGCCTCGAGTTGAAGAACTGGTTCAAGGACATAAGCGCTGTGCTGGAACAGTGGAAGTTTTCCGTCGAAGAGACGAAAGAAGGCACACGTGTGGAGCTGCATGCAGTGGCCCTTATCAAGCATCCCAAGGAAGGGCAAAAAAGAAAATAAGTAACCGCACTCTCCTTTTTCGGAACTGTGTTTTTCAATCAACTTCTCAAGAGATGCAACAACTTGTTCTTCGTTTGGTCGGTGAAGCGAATATCCGGACGCCTCTGGACCAGTTTGACATAATCCGCGGCGGCCCGGAGGTGCTGACGAGAGTAGTGTTTCCTGGCTATCTTCACTATCTCTTCGACTGGCAGGCACTCAAGGAAAGAGCATATCAGACAGGCAATATCATAGGCCTGTTTCTTGGCTGCAGGCACACCCTCGCGGAAGCGACCGACGTCGAGGATGTAGATGTTTTTCCCCACCATTATGTTGTCGGGTTTTAGGTCACCATGGAAAATCTTCATTCTGTGCATCTTCTTCAGATAACGGAAAACCATGTCGATCTGCCTCGGGTCGACCTCCTTGAATGCAGAAACTGGCTTCACATCGAGGAATTCAGCCACGAGAAGCCACAGTATGCCGTGTATCCAATGATAACCATGGGGCTTGGCTGTCGGTATTCCGCTGTTATAGATAGCCTGCAACATCTCGTACTGTTCCCTCGCCATGTCCTCTGCAGTCTCGGAGTTCCCGAATATAGGGTCCTGCGCGTTCATTCGCAGATAGACGTTCTTGAAGAACTGCATAGAACGGGCAGAAAATATGTCGCTGCCACCAAGTATTTTGCCGAAGTAGTGAACCTTCTCGCCTTTTTCATTTAGGCCAGTAATTTTTATCGGAATAGAAAGTCGGGAAGTGTTCGAGCTGATGGGGCGGATGGAGACTTCCTTCATGCCGTAATTTTCGGCCATTATCCGGCGGATATTCTGTAAAACTTCGCGAAAGAAGGTGCGGTAAGTCTCGTCGTGATTTGTCTCAGTCATTTTAGCTGTCATCGGTTATCTACCTACACCTTTCCTTTCGTTTGTTCAGCCTTTGTATGCAGCTCACGAGCTTTCGCTTGAGCATTTCTCTTCTTCCGACCCACCCACCACATCGCCAGCAGGAGGCAGAACATGCGATAATAGTAAATCTTGATGCGGTGCTTTACTCCACGTCCGTATTCAAGCACGGGTTTGCCCTTGTAGGCGAAGATGAAACGCCAGACAGCCAGCTCCGGCACCTCGAACAGGAACTCGTTGGTATTCAGAAGGACATCTTTATCATTCACTACAATATCCATATCTATGAAGCCTTCACGTTTCAATGGCACTCGGACGCCGCGGCCGAAGATGACGCGGAATATGGCGAGAGCCAACACTTCGACAGTAGCGACATCAATGACGCGTTCGATGTGCGGCTGTCGCGCCTGCGAGTCTGCCACTTTGTTCGTGTCCGGCGCGCTATTCTCTTCATCTTTACTGTCATCCTTTCCACTATCCTTCCCGCTCTCCCTTTCGGCCGCATTTTCGGCTGCCTTCTCCGTTGTTTTATCCGCGATTTCCCCCGCACGAGACATGTTATCGTCCGGCTCCTGCGATCTCTCCACATAGGGTGCGCCCTCTTTGTGGTACTCGCTGCGCATTTTACTTTTGCCTTTGGCCTTCCAATATTGTTCAAAAGAATCTAAATCGGACTCGCTACCAACCGCGTTCTCGAGAAGGCCGTCCTTATGATATTCCCCAATGACCTTTCGTCCGGCCGGTTCCTTCCATTCCTCAGGATTTAGGAGGATACGTGCATCCTTGCCGGCCCCGGTCGGGGTGCTTTCACGTTTCCGCGTCTCATCGGGCTTCTCGCCATCAGGTTTCTTCGTATTATCAGACAATTTGTCAGGGTTCAAGCAGGACCACCTATTTTTTTATAAGTATCTGGAATCGGGCGAAGATGCGCGTGCCATCACGGAATTCTTCTATTGAGAATTTCCAGTCCTCAATCTCAGCGTTGAGGTTTTCGAAGAACTTGTCTATCTCCTCCACTATCTTCTCCACATTTTCCTTATTCCCCCCGACGAGTTGGAGGACTGAACTTATCCTCTCTTTCTTGCCCATTCTAAACCCCTCCGAATAAACACACATTATCTATCGCACAATACATTTCGTTCGAATGGTTCCTATTTAGCTCATTCGCTATCATAGCATTTCAATTTAGCAATGAGACACTTATAGATATATATTTTTATTCTCAGTTCGATCTCTAAATTGAACCGATACAATATTAATAATTTGAAATAAAAAAAATAGAGTGGCGAGAGAAAAAATATTCTACTTGTGATGTTGCAAATCGCCATCCGTTTTAAATTGATATCCGTTTAAACTGGTATTCTTTTTGATCGCTGCGTTTATCGTTTACCCGCCGATTCTGAAAACATTTGTGCCGCATTTCGGGCATGTGCCTTTCGTAGCGATTCTTTTGTTCAACATTTTTATTTTCTTCGGGTTTTTGATCGTTATTTTCTTTCTGCACTTCACACAATACGCTGTGTCCTTTCCACTAGACGGTTTCTTTGCAACTGCTTTCTTTGCAACCGTCTTCTTCTTAGCTGCCTTCTTTGCTTTTGCCAAAATAATCACCTGAATCGGGATATTGTTATGCGTATATATAGCTATTCGTTCTAGAATGACGATGCGAAATGACAAAAGTGTTGATTCGCATAAATGAGGTTCAAATGTTTATGTAGATAATTTACGGATAATATCGTCTCATCGTCCTCGGGAACGGCACGACATGTTTTATGTGCTCCGCACCTGCGATCCAGGCAACAGTCCTGTCGAGGCCAAGTCCGAAACCCGAGTGCGGGACTGTTCCGTATTTTCTCAGGTCGACATACCATGCATAGTCAGCCTCGTTCATGTTCTCCTCTTTCATGCGCTGCAGTAATATGTCTAATTCATAGATGCGCTCTCCCCCGCCTATGATTTCTCCGTAGCCCTCGGGCGCCAGCAGGTCGTGGTTTAAAACAACTTTTGGGTTAGATGGATCAGGCCTGTGATAGAACGCTTTTGTCTCTTTTGGATAATGCGTAATAAATACTGGTTTGTCGAAATCCTTTGTTATTGCTTTTTCCTCTTCGTACCCGAAATCTGCACCCCATGACAAATTCAGGCCGTTCTTGTTCCCGATTTCGAGTGCTCTTTCATATGTTATCTTTGGGAACGGGGCTTTTATTTGTTCTAATTTTTTTATGTCCCTTTTTAGTAAATCCAGCTCATTTTTATTTCTCTCAAGCACAGACCGGCATATGAACTCTATCATCTTTTCCTCTTCATTCATCATGTCTTCGTTATGAAACCATGCAGTCTCTCCTTCCGCGTGCCAGAATTCTGTCAAATGCCGCCTCGTTCTTGATTCTTCAGCCCGAAAACTTGGGGCGATAGTATATACCTTCTCAAGGCTTGTCATCACTGCCTCTAAATACATTTGGGAGCTTTGGGTAAGATTAAGTACTGTTTTCTCGAAATACGGTACTTTGAACAATGTTGCCCCGCCTTCGCACGCGCCGCTCACGAACATTGGCCCCTGGGTTTCATAATAGCCCTGGCCGTTCAGATATTCTCTAAATGCATTGAATACAGTAGAACGGATTTTTAGGTATGCGGTCGTTTCCCTGCTTCTCAACCATAAATGCCTTACGTCAGAAAGAAACTCGTCGCTCTGGTCTTTGGTTATCGGGAATACGTCTGATTTTCCTACAACATTAACGTCGTTTGCCTGGACTTCGTACCCGCCTGGCGCCCTGCTGTCTTTTTTCACAAGCCCTTTTATTTCCATAGAGGATTCGATTAAGGCGTTCTTGGCATGAGTGAATTTTTCATCACCCACGGACTCCCTTGATATGGGCACCTGTATTATGCCCGCAGAATCCCGCAGAACCATGAAAACTATCTTTCCACTGCTCCTTGTTCTGTAAATCCAGCCCCGCAGTTTTACTTCCTTTCCCTCGCTGATCTTGCCGTCCAGTATGTCTGAGATTTTTGTGAATGTCATCACTATCACCAAGCACAATAGACCGTATTATAAATAAGATTTTGTGTTTATGCTGCTTGTTGTGTTATTCGCGTAACACGTCGCATATCGAAAACGAAAGCGGCGGCAAATACAAAAAAAGTTTCGAATTCCATAACGCTACTTATATTCTCCGTGCGAATCCAATTTAATATCGTCCTTCTCGGATTGCTGGTAGGGTGATTGCGGAAGCTCGGCAACTTTTTCGATGTCCGGATGCTTCTTCTCCAGCACGTTCTTATAATCCCGTATTTTATTATCCAATATCATGTAATTGTTTTCCGAAATCTTTCCATACTGAAGCAGTTTCGAGGATGCTTTTTGAATGTTACATAATCGCCTATACCTTTCGACCGGGTTTTGCAACTTCATAGCGCTATCCACTAGTGCCATTTGTCTGCCCAGCACGCTTCTTTTCTTTCTAAGAACCAAATAACCACCGGCAACGCTAGCGAGAGCTATAAGAAGGCCCATAAGATTTGCGTAGAGGTCGAGATAGTTAGTTATGTCCATTTCCCCGCTACCAGGAGGAGGTTTTGCTTGTCCTATTATTTCTATTGCTTCGTTATCCGTATCCGTGTCGCCGCCGTCATCCGTGACTGTTAACGATACGTTGTAGCTTCCAATCCTTTTGTACGTATGTTTCGGATTAATCTCGACAGATGTTGTGCCGTCGTCAAAGTCCCAACGGTAAGAGACAATCGCGCCGTGTGTATCGTAACTGCCGTTTCCAAAAAATTGTGTTTCTTCGTCTACGTAAACGTACTTGGGCCTCACGATATCAGCAACAGGCAGTATGTTTACCACTGTTACCGTGATAAAAGCTACGGCGGATTCCCCGCCGTTATTATCAACTACGGTCAAAGTTGCATCGTATTTGCCGGCATGCATGTATGTGTGTTTTATAACGCTGTTGTCTACCCAATCGGTTGAATTTTTGTCCCCGAAATCCCATTTATATTTTATTACAGTACCGTCGCTGTCTGTAGCGTTGACAGTAAACGTGAGTTCTTCCGCCGGCTTCTTATCCAGTGATGCCGTGAACGAACATGTTGGGAGGCGGTTGATGATTATCGCATACATCGTTCTTATTGTCGTTCCGCCGTCGTTATCCTCGACTGCGAGTGTAACCGTATAATTACCGGGTGTGGCATACGTGTAAAAAGCGGTTGCATCGTATGCAGTATTGTTAATTGAAAGCGTGTCGCCGAAATTCCAAGTGTAATTTACGATGGTGCCATCAATGTCGCTTGCACCCGCAATAAATTTCACTGGAATCAATGTTTGTGATGTTATATTGTCTGGAAGGCTGAACACTGGCGGAGTGTTGACTACATCCACCGACAAAATGCTTACACCGAATCCATAGTCATTATCATAAACCCTCAATGTTACGTTATATGTTCCTTTGGATGTATAGGTATGATTTGTCGATGTTTTGTTGCTACCGGCGATGTTCGTTATATTTCCATCCCCGAAATCGTAAGAATGTAACGTAACCAGTCCATCTGCGTCCACGGGGTCGTCCGGTTCGTAAAACATTATCGGCGTGTATGTTTGTGCGTGAGTGGTATTTGCGCTTAATGTTGCAATCGGTGCCGCGTTTGTAATGGATATTGTTCGCACTTTGGAGTTTACGCCTCCGAGGTCGTCTGTTACAGTCAAATTAATAATGAACGTACCTTTCGATGTCCATGTGTGGGTCGGGTTTTGTTCGTACGAGTAACTCCCGTCCCCGAAAGTCCAGATGTAATTGGTTATGCTTCCGTCTTCATCGGAAGCGTTTGCGAATAATTGCAAAGGAGAAAATGCTGACCAATCCGAAGAAACTACAAAATCGGCATTTGGCAAAATGTTCGGAATCACATGGATAACGTATGTTTTGTTGCTTTCAGCGCCAATTTTGTCTGTTGCAGAAACTTTAATAGTGTAATTATCGGGAGAAGCATATTGCCAATTCACAATACAGTATTCTTTATTCGTTTCAGTTAGTATATAGGAACCGTCTCCGTAAAGGTCGATACTGATGCTCCCGATACCATCCTTATCGATGGCGGATATGTTTATCGTAAAATTTCTTCTCTCTGTGATTATAAAATTGTCCTCGTTCGTGATTGAGATAAGGCTATACAAATCGGTGAACGCTGCAGTCAGTTGCGGGCCGAAATTCGGCATTACCCTGAAACCGAACGACCAGATAGCCTGTGTACCGTTACCGTCCGTAACGCGCACGGATATCGTCGTATTGCCCGGAGATGTAAACTCTATGCTGGTGTTTCCGGTTATATTGCTGTTGTGCTCGTATACACCATCCCCGTCCGCATCCCATTCGTAAAATTTTATTCCACTGCCCGAGTATGCATCGACACTTGCGTTAAAAGGTATGTGCACTTCTGCGATCAACGAGATATTGTCAACAGCGCCGCTGAACGTAACGTTTACTATGATTGGATTTCGCGGCAATACGGTAATATTCACGACTGTGCTTCCGGTGTAACCCCTCGAATCCCTTACTGTGAGATTTATACTGTGCGTTCCTGCGGCCAGATTGCGTAAGGTGATGTTTCCGGTTCCGAGATTTCCAGAGACATTCGAAAACCATGCTATTGACGAGTTTGTTAGAAAAACGCTTTCTGCATCAATGCCGTAACCCATGAAATCGATGGATGCGTTGCCGTCGAATGTCTGCCCTTCAGAGGGTGTAGTAATATACGCCGTGGGGGGAGCTTGTATAACCCTGATTGTGGCAGTATCTGTAGCCGTGGCTCCATAGTTATCCGTTACTCTGAGTTTGGCATTATAGACACCCGCTGCACTGTATTTATACGTAGTCGAGCCTGTTGCCGTACTGCTCCAGTCATAAATGCCATCGCCGTTGAAGTCCCATTCGTATTTTTTTATAGTGCCGTCATTGTCAATTCCCGTGCCGGTAAACGAAACGTCCGCATTTGCGAAAACTGTCTTGTCTGGACCCGCGTTTGCTGTTGGGGGGTTGTCGTTGACAATAATCGACACCGTATCCTTTTGAGAGTCGTCGGCCTGCACGCCTATCACATATATCCCCGGCGACCATGAGTTTACGACATATTGGATGGTGAATGTTGAGTGGGTTATAGGGATTTGCCCGGCATATTTATAATTTATATAAATCGTAAGCCAATTTGCTTTACCGGTAACCACTACGGTCAAGTAGAATGAACCTTTGACCATTGCTCCATCGCTGGGCGAGGTTATTTTTACGGTTGCTGTAGCCTTTCCACCAGAGGAATAAGTGTTCGTGTCCGAAGTTGATGAGCCTGATTCCATATCGTGTGCCGAGGAAATATTACTTTGGAGGTTACCGCCGTCGATAAATAATGCGAAACTATTGACCAGGATAGCTATTGCCAAAAATATGGCAGAGAGTCTGTTGGTTTTCATAACATGCATAACAGCGATACCCCATTAATATTGGATTTCCATCCGTTTCTCCAATATTTCAATTTTATACGTAATGGCTATCCCATATATAAAAAATGTTAGTGTTGGTGAAAAGACGACCGTCGAGATAAGGATACAGCACCATAATTCTATTCAATAATACTCTCCGCGCCACAGGAAGGGCACACAACCTTCACAGGTGATGCATCTGCGGAAGGCGGTATCTGTATTGTTTCACCGCAGGCAGGACACGTACTGTATTCGCCGTATTGGTCTGATTGTACCCGTGATGTAGGTTGTGTTAGGTGTGGATATTGGACCGGGGAAGGAGGGCGTGTCGATTGCGGTTGATATTGTGGTTGCGGCGGTCTTGTTTGATATGGTTGAGGTTGATGCGGAACGTTGTATTGACTCTGCTGCATCGTAGGTGGCGATAGTGAATGCGGAGGTGTAGTTTGTTGCGGTCTTTGAAAAGTTATAAGTTCAGCTCTCTTCTCTCTCGCGCCAAAAATAGATGGTTTGAAGTAAAAAAGGAAAACGATAACTGCGACGACCGCGCATACAATACCGATGCCGCCAATATGCGCATAGCTTTCAGCAGTCACGCCCGCAACTCCCTGCACATTCACCATAAAGCTCGTCGTGTTCGTTTCGCCGTCGTTGTCCCAGATCGTCAGGACCGCATTGTACGTGCCGGGTTTTTCGTAGACGTGGCTCGTCGTCTTTCCTGTGCCTGTTTTTCCGTCTCCGAAGTTCCAAGTGTACTTGTCTATCTCGCCGTCGAAATCGAACGAGTTCGTTGCCTTGAATTCCACTGCGTCTCCAGTGTTGATAGTTTCCGGAATCTTGCCCATCACCGCAGCTGGCAGCATGTTCGCCACGTTCACTGAGACCGTGGTGGTGTTGGTCAGACCCTCTTCGTCCGTGACAGTCAATGTAACCGTGTAATCTCCCCTCTCGCTGAACCGGTACGGGATTGCCGCCTCAGTGTAATCGTTGCCTTCTATGCTCCACAGGTAGCTCACGATCTCGCCATCAGGGCTGGAGGAGCGGGAGGCGTCGAATATCACGTCGTCCCTGATGTTTGCTTTAACGTTGCCGCTAGCTTTGGCGATCGGTGGCTGTTTGGTGACTGTCACGTTGGTGGAAACGCTTGCTATAGCTCCCGCATCATCAGTGACAGTGTACGTAACCGTGTAGGTGCCGCTACGATCGTATTTATGAGATGGGTTTTGTTCGTCGCTGGTGACGCCGTCGCCGAAGTCCCATATCGCGCTCACTATCCTGCCGTTTGTGTCGGATGATGGTGGTGAAGCAAACTGGAACGCAGTCTTTTTTGGTGCGACAGAGAAATCTATTGTTAGTGGAGTATTTGTGTCGATCACAGGTGGGCTGTTGCTTACCTCGACTTTAAAACCGAAATTTCTCACTGCACCAGCATCGTCCGTTAATGTTACCGCTATGTTATAAGTGTTCATGTTGGTGTATATGTGCGCAACAGTCAATCCTGATTTTTGCGTGCCATCTCCCATGTTCCAGGTAACACTTTTAATACTGCCTTCATAGTCATAGGAGTGCGAGGCGTCGAACTTCGTTTCCTTATTCAAAGCAATATCTTTAACAGTGTCTCCATTGGAGATTGTTTTGTCACCTATCCTGATATCAGCTACGGGCGGGCTGTTGCCTATGTTGATTGTGAATGTAAAAGTTGTTTCTCCCCCCGTATCATCCGTTAACTTCACTGCTACATTATAACTCCCCTCGGTTGAGTAAGAGTGTGTTATCGTTTTTCCTGATTTTTGTGTACCGTCACCTAGGGTCCAGGACACACTTGCTACTTGGCCGTCAGGGTCCGACGATCCGGAGGTGTCTATGGCAATGCTCTCATGGATTGAAAATTTCAATTCGTCACCTTTATTTATATTCGTACCATTGGCAGTCACCTTCGCTACTGGTAGTTTATTCGATATAGATATAGCAAACCCAAATTGTGTCTCTCCTCCTAAATCATCCGTCACTTTCACAATCACATCATATTTGCCGTCAGTAGTATACGAATGGGTCACTGTTTTCCCTGTTTTGGACGCTCCCCCATCACCCATGCCCCAAGAAACACTTGCTATTTGGCCATCAGGGTCCGACGATTTTGAAGCGTCAAGATTAATTGCCTCGCCCCTTGAGAAGGTCAATACATCGCCTTTGTTTACGTTTACTCCATTGACGGTTACGCTTGCTACGGGTAATTTGTTACTAATGCCAATGGACAATACTTTTTTGGTTGTAGTCAGCTGACTTACCAGGCTGGCGCTTGCACCAAAGTCGTTGGCGTTATTCTTGCTGTCTTTGACAACAAGCGTCACGGTATAATCCTTTGCGGTTGTGTATGTATGTGTTATTGTTTTTCCAGAACCTGTAGTTCCATCGCCAAAGTCCCATGCATACGTGAGTGTGTCACCGTTCGGGTCACTTGAGCCCGAAGCATCGAAGGTGATTGGAACGCCCGTGGCCGGATTGGCACTCGTTGTGAACTTTGCCACCGGTGGATAGTTCTTGCTTTTGAGCGTCGCTAATGCATTTTTAATGTTTAACATGCCATTGCCATAATTGTTATTTGGATATGAACCACCGCCTGATGGCCGGGAAACAGAACTTAACAGTATGTCCTTTACCGTTGCCGGTTTGAGTTTCATAGCGCTTTTAGCAGCACTCGAATTGTATTTGTCGAGTTGTTTGTTGTGAAAATCCAGAAGGAGGGCTGCGGTACCTGCTACATGGGGGCATGCGCAGGAGGTTCCATGCCATATCGCCCCCGACCCGTAATAACGAATACTATAGCCGACTGCGGATATGTCCGGTTTAGTTCTTCCATCCGTGGTGGGGCCCCTCGAGGATTGGGGCCAGATTTCGCCTAGGTTGTTTACACAACCAACCGAGATAACGTTCTTTGCAGTTCCGGGTGCGCTTACTGTCCCGCTACTCGGACCCTCATTGCCTGCAGCGGTTACAAAAACGATTCCTGCAGCGACTATTTTTTCAGCAGCAGTCTCTAGCTCATTGATATCATAACTGGTTATATGTTGTTGATTTACCCCTTCACTCATAGAAACTACGTTTATCTCATCTTTGTTAGTTAGTATCCACTGAAGTGCACTGAGTATGGCACCCCGGTCTGTGCCGCCAGACGAATCAGCTGTTTTTGCACCTACCAATTGTGCCCCGGGGGCTACACCCGGAAAATACTCTCCACGGCCTACAGCTGCAGCTATAGACGAACAAAGCGTGCCGTGTCCATTGTCATCAAATGCTTCTGAACTGCCTCCCCCCGCAAAATTCGCAAAACCTTTAATCTTCGGCTTCCCATCTGGCAGGGTCGCCAGAGATGAAAGTTTTCCATTGATCCCGGTATCGACAACAGCAATAGTCACTCCTGAACCGTCAACGTCGAAACCTGCATTACGGAGCGTAGTTTTATCGCCCTGCATCGCGGGTATGCTGGTGTCTATGGATGTGCGTAATATTTTTTCATTTTCATCTAACACAATCTCTACGGCGGGATAGGACACAATTTTCGTAATATTTTCTACGGATATTGTAAGTGATACTGCATCAACTATAGTGTAAAATTCTTTTACTTTTGCACCATACTCTTCAGCGAATTTTATAAAATCTTCATCTCTCGGTGCGAGTGTAACAATTGCGTTCACACTATCAGTCGTGTTCATCGTTTTCAGTTTTTCTTCAAAACTATCTTGGATTTTGTTATTGTTTTTATCGTCGTCGTTTGGCATGATTGATGTGCCGTCGATTATTGATTCGCCAGCTTTTTCACCAACCGCGTAGCTAAAATTTAGAAACACATTCGTGATAAGTGCAACTATTATCGACAGTGCGACCAAAATCAACAAACGGGAGTTAACATGGGTTTTATTTTTCACGTCTTGACCTCCCTTGGCTTTGACAGTTATCCTATCGATATAAATGAGTATGTTCTATTATATAAGGATAATGGAGCAAATCGTTTTCTGTTCAGATTTGCAAGCAAGGTTAGAGCTGAAATATAACACAGCGCTTTATTCGATTATGCTTTCTGCGCCACAGGAAGGGCACACAACCTTCACAGGTGATGCATCTGCGGAAGGCGGTATTTGTATTGTTTCACCGCAGGCAGGACACGTACTGTATTCGCCGTATTGGTCTGATTGTACCCGTGATGTAGGTTGTGTTAGGTGTGGATATTGGACCGGGGAAGGAGGGCGTATCGATTGTGGTTGATACTGTTGAGGCTGCTGTGACTGTGTTTGATACGGCTGATACGGTTGATATGAGGCGTCGTACTGACTTTGCTGTATTTGGGGCGGAGGTTGCGGCGGCGGAGGCGGCTGCATGGTCTGTTGCGGCGTTTGGGGAGACTGCGATCCGCGCAGTTTAAATCCCGCCCCGAAAACCGAAGGCCTGAAATAGAAAAGGAGAACAATAACTGCGACGACTGCGCACACGGCGGCAATGCCGCCGACGTACGTGTATGTGTCTCCTCCGATCCCGCTCACAGTCACAGTAAAGCTTGTCGAGTTAGTTTCGCCGTCGCTGTCATAAACCGTTAAGGTCGCTTTATACG
>JBBABA010000007.1:0-111297 GCA_041657955.1 Thermoplasmata archaeon
GCCGTCTGCCGTCCATTGCACGGCGCCTGTAGAATTGATACGCTGCGCATAGATGTCATAATTGCTGGCGCCGCGGTAGTCCTGCCATGTAATAATCGCGCCGCCCAAGCCGTCGCTGACTAGCTGCACACTCTCTTGACTACCACTTGCTGTACTGATTACATTATTCTCGGTAGTATTCTTTGACCACACCACACTGTTTATTGATAAAGTACCATCTGAATATACAATTTGGGCATAGATGTCATAACTGCTGACGCTGCGTAAGTCATACCACGTAATAATCGCACCACCCGAGCCGTCGCTGACTAACTGCGGATTTTGTTGATCATTATTTGCCGTAGATATTGCCGTGCCGTTTGCTGTCCACTGCACAGTACCTGTCGAATTTATCCGCTGTGCATAGATGTCATAATTGCTGGTGCCGCTGCGTTTGTCATACCATGTAATTATCGCGCCGCCCGTGCCGTCGCTGACTAGCTGCGGACTGGATTGACTATCAGTTGCCGTGGATATTGCCGTGCCGTTTGCTGTCCACTGCACAGTACCCGCCGAATTGATGTGCTGGGCATAGATGTCATCCTCATAAGTGCCGTTTCGGTTATCACGCCATGTAATGATTGCGCCACCCGAGCCGTCGCTGACTAGCTGCGGAAGGGTTTGACTATCAGTTGCCGTGGATATTGCCGTGCCGTTTGCTGTCCACTGCACAGTGCCTGTCGAATTGATACGCTGTGCATAGATGTCATAATTGCCGTTTCGGTTATCCTCCCATGTAATAATAACGCCTCCGCTTCCATCGCTTATTATCTGGGGACCGTATTGGACACTTTCCAAAGTGGAGATTGCCGCACCATCAGCAGTCCACTGGACTGCGCCACTTGCATTGATACGTTGGGCATAGATGTCAGAATTCCCGCGGTTATACCACTCTTGACCGTTTCGGTAATCATGCCACGTAATAATAGCGCCTCCGCTTCCATCGCTTGTTATCTGGGGAGATGGGGCAGCGGGGGAGTAACATCCCTCTGTGGAAATTGCCACGCCATTAGCAGTCCACCGGACTTCGCCACTTGCATTGATGCATTGGGCATAGATGTCCCAGTTGCTGACCCAGTAGCCGCCGCTGTAAGTCTCATCTATTAAATCCTCCCATGTAATAATAGCGCCTCCGCTTCCATCGCTTGTTATTCGGGGATTGTTTTGGCTAGTTGCTGCTGTGGAGATTGCCACGCCATCAGTAGTCCACTGGACTTCGCCACTTGCATTGATGCGTTGGGCATAGATGTCATTATTGCCGTTTCGGCTATCCTGCCATGTAATGATCGCGCCGCCCGAGCCGTCGCTGACTATCTGCGGACTGCTTTGACTATTGATTGCCGTGCATATTACCGTGCCGTTTGCTGTCCACCGCACAGTACCTGCCGAATTGATACGCTGTGCATAGATGTCTGCATTGCCGCCAATGCGTGAGTCCACCCATGTAATGATAGCGCCGCCCGAGCCGTCGCTGACTAGCTGCGGATTTTGTTGATTACCACCTACTGTACTGATCGCATTATTCTCGGTAGTATCCGTTGACCACGCACCCTCTGCGCTTCCAACAAATCCGATTAATCCGCTTAATACCGCTATGCACACCGCAAGCGCACCTATCCAACTTAATATACTTCTATTTTTCATAATCATCCTCATCCAATTTTTATTTTGTATTTGTATGGAGAATAGAAGACAGTATTTAAAATCTCTGAAACTATGGAATTTCCACTGGAATTCCATACGTTCATACAAAGTTTGCAACGGCAAACTTTGTAGATTTAGGTAGAATATTCACGATCTATGGAATTCCTCGAGGAATTTCATAGTACAGTAAACTTTGTACGATCTACAACATTGCACGAGCAATGTTGTACGAACGTATGAAATCTCGCTGGAGATTTCATAGTACGTATGGAATTCCAGCGGGAATTCCATAGTGAATGAATTTTGTAGATTTCGCAAAGGATTTAACGGTCACAAAAAATTGTGAGGTCTAACGCTATATGCTTCTCGGTCGGCGAATAGTTCCTCACTATTCTCTGTTCGAGTATCTTCACCTTTCGCCCGTAAGTACCTGCGATGTTTTTGAGGGCGTTTATCTCTTTTTTTAGGTTCTCTGTGTTAACTATACTATAATAATGTATAATCCCTCTGCATCTTAAACTGTTTAGGGCATCGCCAAAATATTCGATTGCGGAGTGCGGAAGGTTCATTATTATTCTATCCGCTATTTCAGTTTTCTTAATAACTTTTCCAGCATCTCCAAGCAGCGGAAGGATGTTGCCTGCCTTATTTAGCTCTATATTTTTCTTAAGATATTCTATTGCCGCTGGATTGACATCTATCGCAAATATTTTCTTCGCTTTTGTCTTCATGGCGATAGTCAGAGAAAACGGCCCTACGCCTGCAAACATATCTATGACAATTTCCCCATCTTTTACCTGCTTTGCTACCCTCATTCTTTCAGTTGCCAACCTAGGCGAATAATATGCCTTTGCGAGATCTATCATTATTCTGATGCCGTGCTCTCTATGTATTGTTTCTGTTTTGTGATCGCCGGAAACAACGTTCAGTTTTCTAATTCTGTATTCATTCTTGACGCCTTCGTCAACGGCAACAGTTTTGACGTTTTTGTTCGCCGTTAATATAGCGTCCCCTATCGTTTTCTTATAGCTCAATAACTCCTTTGCAACCTTAACCACTGCAATCTCACCTATGATATCAAAGGATTTTGGGAGATATGTTTTCAGGTCTTCTGGCACAGTAATGATATCCCTATATGTTTTTATTCGAGTGCGTGCAATTTCGAAATCGGTACTTATAATTTTATGTGCTGTCTTTATTCTCGCCATTATAGGAAAATACACGAATTTTTCATCACGCGTTATGATTAGGTTCTTTTTTAAAATATTTGAATTTACGAGTTTCTTTCGTGCCTCTTCTCCGAACCTTTTTGGGACCTTTAGAGCTAAAGATTTCACGGGTGTGAATGATTTGTTTGGACTATTAAAGTAGCGGTCGAGAGTGCCTGTCAATTGAACCTATGCAAAGTATTATATTCTTTTTGGATATACGAATTTCCGCGAGTAGGTTGCATATTATATAACAATCCGATAAGTGACAGAAAGGACGATAACCATGCAACCAAAGAGTAAGAGGAGGATTTATTATGGAAAATGTTCCAACGATAAAAATAACACCGCCTGGACCAAGGGCGAAAGAAATCATTGAGAGAGATCACAAACTGCTTGCGACGTCCACAAAAACAGCACCGATTGCAGCTAAGTGCGCAAAAGGACTTCTCGTAGAGGATGTTGACGGAAATACCTATTATGACTTTGCGACAGGAGTCAGCGTGCTGAACGTAGGCCACTGTCATCCAAAGATTGTAGAAGCAGTGCGAAAACAAGCCGGGGAATTGATGCATTTTGCGGGCACTGACTACTATTACGATATTCAGGTAAGACTTGCCCAAAAATTGACAGAAATCACTCCTGGGAAGTTCCAGAAAAAGGTATTTTTCACGAACAGCGGGGCGGAATCTGTCGAATGTGCGATAAAGATTGCCAAATGGTCTACGATGAGGAAACAATTCGTGGCATTCATAGGCGCGTTCCATGGAAGAACTACGGGTGCCCAGGCACTAACAGGAAGCAAGCCGGTTCATAAAAACAGATTTTTCCCGACCATGCCTGGCGTTACACACATACCATACGCAAACTGTTATAGATGTGCATATCATTTGAAGTATCCGGAATGCGACATCTGGTGCGCCAAGATTCTCGATGAAATATACTTTAATACCATATTGCCGCCCGAAGAAGTTGCGGCGATGTTCGTAGAACCAGTCCAAGGCGAAGGCGGCTACATAGTACCGCCGAAAGAATTTATTGCAGAGCTGAAGAAGATAGCGGAGAAGCACGGCATTTTATACGTAGATGATGAAGTGCAGGCAGGCTTTGGAAGAACTGGCAAGATGTTCGCTGTAGAACACCATGGGGTAGTGCCGGATATTATCACGATGGCAAAAAGCCTCGGCTCTGGAATACCCATAGGCGCAACAGTATTCGATGCAAAATACGATTTCAAGGTGCAGGGTGCACACTCGAACACATACGGCGGCAATCTTGTAGCATGTGCGTCTGCGTTGGCTACCATAGATGTCCTGGAGAACGAAAAAATGGTCAATAATTCCAAGGTCGTTGGAGAATATATGAAGAAACGGCTCCTCGAACTTCAGGAGAGGCACGAAAAGATCGGAGACGTGCGCGGCTTGGGCCTTATGCTGGCTACGGAATTGGTCGAGAACAGAAAAACAAAGAAACCCGCATCCGAATATCGCGATAAGGTAATAGAAAATTGCTATAAGCAGGGACTGCTGGTTTTACCTTGCGGAAAATCTTCTGTAAGATATTTACCGCCGCTGAACGTCACGAAGGAACAGGTGGATATAGCGATAAACATCGTAGATAAAAGTTTGAAAACCTCGCTTTAATGTAAAACTGCAATCTATTCGTTACAATTACAATACTATTATATTACAATACATTAATTTGCAGGTTTAGCATAGCGAAATTATGGTTGTGTAAGATGAAAAATAAAAAGATCGTAGTGACAGGCGGCGCAGGTTTTATCGGCTCCAACATAGCCAGAAAATTGGCAAAGGATAATCAAATCACAATCTTAGACAATTTTACAACTGGTAGAAGAAAAAACATTGACGATTTAGTCGCGAACGGCGTGTCCTTGATAAAAGACGACATTAGAAATATCTCGATGCTCAAACGAATTTTTAAAGGCGCAGATTATGTGTTTCATCAAGCGGCTATAGCCAGTGTCCCACTCAGCATACAGGATCCGATTTTAGCAAACGAGGTAAATCTGACAGGCACACTGAATGTGCTAGTGGCCGCAAGGGACAACAACGTAGGAAGAGTGGTCTTTGCCTCGTCCTGTGCGGTTTATGGTGACGACCCTACGCCAAAGAAAGCCGAAACGATAATACCGAAACCGCTTTCGCCTTATGCTGTCACCAAGATGATCGGCGAGCACTATTGCAGGGTGTTCCATGAAATCTACGGCCTATCTGCTGTATCACTCAGATATTTCAATGTTTACGGGCCGTATCAAGACCCGAAATCAGACTATGCCGCCGCAATCCCGAAGTTTATTGAGAAACTCCAACGAGATAAACCCCCGACAATATACGGCGATGGCAGGCAGACCAGGGACTTTGTTTTTGTAGAGGACGTGGTTGCCGCAAACATATCGGCTGCTGAGAAGAAGAGCATAGACGGCCAAATAATAAACATAGCAAGCGGAAAGGATACCACCATAAACGCCATCGTAACGAAACTGATTAAACTGTTTAAGAGCGGTGTTAAACCTGTTTATGAAGAAGAGCGCAAGGGGGAAATCAAATACTCGCTTGCAGACATAACGAAAGCCGGGAAGCTGCTTGGGTACGAGCCTAAATTCAATCTTGAGAGCGGGTTAAAGAAAACGGTTGAATATTTTAACGCTGCGAGCAGGTAAACAGTTACTGCATTCCCAGTTCACAATATTTATACTTGATTGTCGATTAACACTATTGAGGTTATTGCTTGTTCGAGACAATATCTAGAGACTGCATCGCAAGAGTAGGTAAATGGACGATAAAGGATAAGAGCGTAACAACACCGAACATGCTCTTCATAGATACAGAGAGAATTAAGCCAATTGAAGATGCTGATCTCCTTCTTTCTGATCACAAAACAGACTCTGACAAGATACAGTTTATAGACAACCATAGTTTTTGGATGCAAAAAGAAAAGAACGATGCTGCTTCAAAAGATTTCAAACAGAGTATAACATATCCCAACATTTGCTCATCCCTCCAGAAAGAATCTATCGAACAATACAAATACGACGCTGAACTTTTTTTTATAAGCCAAGGCAACTACGAACTCCTGGCAGATGAAATCAAGAGAACAAAGATGAAACCGGATGTTTACGTTCTGGGAAACTCCATGAAATTGCTAAACAACCCAAAAGAGTTTGTAAGAACCGTCCTTAAACTCAGGGAATTAATCGGCTATCAAAAATTGGTATACACGCCGGGTTTAGGATTGCCGAACCATCTGGCTGTTTTGACGTATTGCGGGGTAGATTTGTTCGACAGCGTACCGCTCATCATAAATGCAAGAAAAAGAAACTTTTTGACTGAAAACGGCCCGCATAATATAGAGGATTTGGAAGAGCATATGTGCAGATGTCCCGCCTGTTCGCCTGTGAAAAACAAACCTCTTGAATTTTCTACAATCCTAAATCATAACTACTATGCGGCGCTGAATGAGATTTCAAACATAAGGAACGCTATACATAACGAAAGACTGCGGGAGCTTGTGGAAAACCGCGCGACGTCCGATCCAAAGATGATGGCCATCCTGAGAGCAATGGATGCATTCCATTATGATTTTCAAGAGACGCACTCGCCTATTTACCGTCCAAGATTTTTAGCGATTTCCAGGGAGTCCCTCAATAATCCCGAGGTTGTCCGCTTCCAGAAAAGATTAGAGGAGAGGTACAAAAAACCAAAGAGCGCAAAAATTCTTCTTCTTTTGCCTTGTTCCGCGAAAAAACCCTACTCGGTGTCTAGATCGCATACAATGTTCAGAAACGCTGTCCAAGAATGCGGAAATCCGAACATAGTGCATGAAGTCATTATAACGTCCCCGCTCGGAATTGTTCCGAGAGAGCTGGAATTGTTCTATCCCGCCCAGCATTATGATATCCCAGTTATAGGCGTCTGGGACGATATGGAAAAAAGGGTTGTTGCCGAGAATCTAAGATATTTGATAGAGCACAACAAATACGATGCGGTCGTTGCGCACCTGTCAAACGAGTTGGAAATCGTGAAGACTGTTGTTGGAGATTGCATTGTCACGTCTAACGGGGAGCCTACATCTACAGAATCGCTCACAAAGTTAAAAAACACCCTAGAAGAAATGGTAAAAGATTACGCCAAGGTTTCAAAGGCAACAAGGGCGTTTGAAGATTTAGAGAATTTTGCGGTGTTCCAGTTCGGTAATGCTGGGCGGGCATTGGTCGCGGATACAAAAATGAAGAGAAGGTTCCCGAATATTTCGATACAAAAAGGCGAGTGCATAATCGGAACGATTAACGGGGAAAGGGGGCAAATATTGCCTACATTGGAAGGTGGAAAGATTCTCGCAAAAGAAAATGCGTATATTGTGGAAATAGAGGATTTTATACCTAAGGGGAATGTATTTGCAGTCGGCGTTGACCGCGCCTCGCCGGAGATCAGGGTTGGAGACGAGGTTGTAATAGTTCATTCCAATGAAGTCAGGGGTGTCGGAAGAGCGTTTATGTCTGGCAGGGAGATGGCGGAGAGCGACAGGGGCGCTGCGGTCCAGGTCAGGCAGCACATCAAATCCGCATGATGTGCCTTGTCCTCCGAATGTGTATAACATTCACATCTAGGGGTGTTTGGCATAATCCGTTTATTTGCACCTAACAACAAATTCAATAGTAGGGTTTTGACGAAAAACTACCGCCCGAGCTGCCGCCAACATTCCATGGGTTCGTTATAAAAGCCTCGTCGAATCCCGATGATAATTTTCCAGTTGTGGCATATTTATACAATGCAGCTGTAAGAATTCCGCTGACAGCTACGTATGCACAGGCAACAATGACCCACCATATTACTGCGATTATTATAAACACCACGACCAGTGCGATACTGCCGGTTACGAAAAATCCGTAGACGCCTATCATCAAAAATGCCAACCCTCCGAGTGCGAGCAGGAAGAATATTATGCCCACACCTATGTTGCCAACCAACGCTTCTTTCCATGTGCTCTTCAATATAGAAACGCTTCTTTTCATAGCCTTCCAGGGAGTCAATTTTTCGTAGATTATTACAGGAACAACAAAATAAACAGCAATAGACCATGCCATGCCCAGGAAAGATGCGGCATAACTCGTTAAAAGACCGCCGATGCCTCTTCTCTGCCTTGCGGCGGATGAGATGAGGTTCAAGATAAGGCCTACAGTAGCGGCCAATAATGCCCATTTAAAAATCAGCCATTTGTTTTCGCCGGCGATTCTTAACCCGTCTTTAACTACTGGATCGCCGCCGTTCAACCTGATAGTGGCGCAACCTATGACTGCGGCATTGAAATAAATCATGATATAATATGATATGAAATATAAGGCAATGAGCAGCAGCGCATAAATAATGAAAGCTGTGAGATTTGCAGGGAAACCCACGAAAAACGGCAGGATAAAACTCGCCCATAACACCAGCAATATGATGCCTGACATCAATGGCAGGAGCATAATCTCCTTGTCTTTTACCAACACTGCAAAACTCGCTTTAGTAAGCGTCCATCCACGTCCTATGCTTTCGAACATATTTTTACCAAACTCCGTATTTTATTCTTGAGATATAAATATTCGTATCCTTCGAAGCGAAAAGATGCGGTTATACTGAAAGATTTAACACCTGGCGATAACTACTGCAAGCAAGTGCGCACTACAGATTAAATTATTCTAAAACCTAATAGCAACGAATAGATTTTTAATATTACAATAATATACAGTGTGTCGTTGGGGGTTTATTTTTATGGAAAAGAAACCTAAGAAGAAAGCTCGGGCGACTAAACAGATTGTTAAGGTCGATAAAACAAAAACATCCATATTGGTTATTGGAGTATTCTTGATTTCATATATCGCATGGGCGATATACAGATACCTGACTGCGCAATATGTTTTAGAGGCGGAAGGCAACTTTTTTAGCGATCAACTGGCCCAACCAGTAATATGGTTAATCCCGCCGATTTTGTTCATATTCTTCTATGAAAAAAGAAGAAATTTACGAGACATTGTTTATTCTCTCGGAGTTACGAAAAAGCACCTCCTTTCTTCAATCGCCATGGGCCTGGTTTTAGCGTATGTTTTCTATATCGCGTTGTGTCTCATTGAAATGAACAACCTGTCGCTTTACAACATCTTCAGCGGGCAAGCCCTTTTTGTATGGAACTATGAAGACTATACTTTTCTCCAAGCCATCACAATGACTCTTACAGTGTTTTTGATAGTGGGGCCAGTAGAAGAACTCTCAGACAGGGGCTTTCTACAGAAGAGGCTTGCGGATGTTTACACGCCGCTCATCGGCATAGCAACCGCGAGCGTACTTTTCGCAGCATCCCACATCCCTGTTTCTGTCTTCGTATACCACCTCAGCACGCTCCAAATAGCATCATATATGCTGTTCACTGGCAGTTTCGGAGTGATAATGGGTTATCTTTATCATAAATCCAAGAACATCATAGGGCCGATATTGCTGCACGGTTTCTGGGATTTCCTGGCATTCTACTATTTTATAGGTTTCTATGCCAAAACGATGCCTACGGACGAAACGATGTTCTTCCTTTCCTTCCTCACGGCGATAGCGTTTACCGCATTTTGTCTAGTAGTCATATATTTCTGCTCGATCCTATTCAGATGGGAAGGTGAAAAACCCCTCCCGCACCTAACTGTGAGGCATATTGCCCGCGCCATAAACGAAAATATTGTATCTCCGTTTAATCAAAACGCCCAAAAAACAAAGAAAGTAGTTCCCCTGCGCGCCTCGATAACCATATTCCTCGCCTTTTCGGTAGTTGCATATCTTTTCTTCGCACTCCTGACGCCTTTTGCCCAAGTCGGCCAACCCGCGAGCAGTTCCGCGCTGCAAAACTCGCAAGTGCCCACGTACGCACAGGAAGAGATATTGCAGAAAACCGTTGATATCAAAGCCGGCGAGTCGCAAAGCCAGATATTTAAAGTTCAAAAGGAAAACGTCACTAAGTTGTTCTTCAGATTTGAGACGAAGGACGGAACTATTTTGAAAAACGGCGTGTTCAACATAGTCGTGATTTTACCGAACTCGACCTCGGACGGAGTTAGCATAAAAGGTTCTAGCGAAGACGAGATGGTGATGGAGTTTGCAGGAAGCGATACTGGATGTTGTAACAGTGTATACAACAAAGATATAACTATCCAGATCGGATACAACAGCAACCTGAATCTCAAGATTGTTGATGGAAAGGTAAAAATGACTGTCGATTGCGAATTTTTACAATCGAAATGATATTCGATATTGGTACATCAAACAAAAATTCATAAAAACAAAGATTCGTTAACAAAAATTCGTTAAATAAAAAATCATATGTTTCAAACCGTTAAATGAAAAATTTAAATTAAAAATATTTACTTCAAATGAAACAAAATGTTTATTTCAAACATAACTTTGTGATTATAGAAGTTAGAAGTGGTATCATGAAAGGCCTTATAATCGGAAGATTTCAACCGTTTCATAACGGGCATTTAAAGGTAATCTCGAAGATTTCGAAGGAGTGCGACCTGATTATCGTAGGCGTGGGCAGCGCCCAGGACAGCCATACTCCGGAAAATCCGTTCACTGCCGGAGAGCGGTACGTGATGATCTCACGAGCGCTCGATTCCGAGGGCATATCCGATTATTACATAGTACCCATAGTGGACGTAAACAGGAACGCGCTGTGGGTAGCCCATGTGGAATCGCTCCTGCCGCCGTTCGATGTTGTTTTCACAAACAACCCCCTGCCAAAGCAGCTCTTTAAAGAGCGCGGCTACAAGGTCAAAGGAATAAAATTCTATGACAGAAAAAGATATTCCAGCACAGAGATCAGGAAAAGAATGATTGCAGGCAAACCCTGGACTGATTTGGTGCCGAAAGAGGTTGCAAAGACGATAAAGGAAATTGACGGCGTGAGCAGGCTAAAACAATTGGCGAAGAACGATTTGTGAACATTACCCTCTAAACACTGGCCTCTTGCTCATCAACCTTGGTAGCGGCAGTTTTTCAAACGGATAGCCTTTTCTCCTCTCGCTTATTTCTTTCTTCAACTCATCCAATGTCATTTCTTTTAGGTCGCCGCTGCGGAATCTTATGGGAAGTTTTTTGCTGCCTCTTTCCTTCTCGCCGTAAACGATTATAATGTTCACCCATTCCTTTTCCGCATCCCTGATTTTCTTTCCGACCTTCTCTTCCCTGTCGTCAATATCCGCCCTTGCCACCATGTTGTCGCAGATATTTTCGCAATCTGGCAAGAACTCGTCGGAAACAGGTATCAGCCTGACCTGGATAGGCGACAACCAGAACGGAAACTCGGGTTTCTCTCCCTTTTTGATTCTCATGGCTTCCTTTTCCAGTATGGCGTAAATGTTCCTTTCGATGCTTCCGCTTACGGACGTGTGAAGGAGCATTGGGTGCTTTCTCTTCCCGTCGCTGTCGTTGTAAAATATGTCGTAGGTTTCACTGTTTTCCACATCTATCTGGACAGTGGATAAAGCTGCGGCCTTGTCCTGGGCGTCCACTATATTAAACTCGAACTTCGTAATGAAATATGCATAGCGGATGTCGAATATCTCCACAAGTATCGGCCTGTTGAGTTTCTTTACTATTTCTTCGTACCACTTCTTGTTTTCAACATAAAAATCTGACTGAATTCTAAATGCGGTCTCGAACTCTAACTGGAGCATGGTTACCCACTCCAGGCATACTCCGAACTGTGCATGAAACTCATCTTTCGCCTGAGCCACATCCCTGCAAAGAGTGTGCATATCAGGCATCGTGAAAGCTCTTAATCTCTTGATCCCGCACAACTCGCCGCTCTTCTCCCTTCTGAAGGAATAACGCGTGATCTCGAACATCCTCAAAGGCAGGTTGCGGTAGCTTATGTTCATGTCGTGCCCCATCAGGAATTGGCCGAAACATGCCGCAAACCGCAAAAAGTATTCCTTATCGTCGCTCTTAACCACATACTGCCTTGCAGGAAATTTGTTAAGGTACTTTTTAAGCGAAGGGTGGGCGAAGTCGTACATAATAGGCGTCTCCACTTCCATCCCGCCGTACTTTGTATAGACATCAGTAATATACCTCTCCAAAAGTTTCTTCATGACCTTTCCTTTTGGATACCACCTGAAGTTTCCGGGATCGCTTCCAGGCTCAAAATCTATGAGTTCGTGCTCTCTCATTAACGCAATATGCGGCGGCTCTATTGCGTAAGCCCTTTCCTTCTTTGTTTCATATTCCACGAATTTTTTCAGGTTCGGGTATTTGGAAAAGTCGAATTTTTCGACGTCCGTCAGTTCGCCTTCCGGTGTCAATATGAAGAACTTGCTTTTTACCGCCGCCTCTTTCTTCAGCGACTCGGATACTATTTCTTTTTCCTCTTCTTTTTCCCCTTTAGACTTTGATCTCTTCGCGCCCTCTTCTTTCTTGATGTTTACATCTTCTTCCTTTCCAGCAGTAATGTTTCTAGAAAGCTCAGATAGAGGATGCCCTTTACACGAAATTTTAAACGATTTATACCAGCCGAAAGGCGACGCCAGAACATTAAAGCCGGCATCTTTCAACCCGCATTCCAATTCTTTCATCAACAGTTTTCCGGTTTCGGGCGTAGACAAATTGGAGCTCAGATGAGCATAAGGGTAAAGAACGATATTTTTCGTTTTTACTTTCCCAGCAATGTCTTTTATATCCGTGACCGCTTTTTGGGCGGCTTCGCTTTCCACGCCTTCGTCAGTCTTTTCCGAAGTGACAAAAACTACCAGCGCTTCTTCCATTTTGCCTGTCTTTTTGCTCTCGGGAATCGGGTCTGCGAATTTTGTTTTCTTAGTGACGTTATATTCAAGATAATCTGAATGGATGTAAAGAACTCTCATGTGAGCACCGAGAGTGAATTATGATGGGGGATGATAAAAGTTTGCTAAACGTAATATCACATCAGAGTAAATAGCATTCTTTATAATTATGTAATACCTCTTATTATTTTGTGTCTAAAAAATTAAGTATTGAAGATATGCAGGAAATTGCCAAATCTAGAGGCGGGAAGTGCCTGTCTAAGAGATATCTTGATGCACACACGCCTCTTTTATGGCAATGTAAAAACGGGCACAAATGGAAAGCCGCACCATATACTATAAAACAAGATCATTGGTGCTCAAGATGCTACCACAAGAAACAGGGCATATCACAACGCCTAACAATCGAAGAAATGCGGGCTATCGCGAAGGAAAGGGATGGCAAGTGTCTTTCGAAAAGATACACTATCCACACAAAACTAAAATGGCAATGCAAGAAAGGACATATATGGGAAACAACGTCGCACGAAATTAAAAGTGGCTATTGGTGCCCTATTTGTGGCCATATACAAGCAGCATCTAAACGAAAATTAACAATCGAAGAGATGCAAGAAATCGCTAAATCTCGTGGCGGTCTATGCCTATCCAAAGGATACAATGGTCGAAAGACGAAATTAAGGTGGAGATGTAGAAAAGGACATGAATGGAATGCCGATCCAATCAGTGTAAAGCACGGTTGTTGGTGTCCTGAATGTGCTGGGAAGAAAAAACACACTATTGAAGAGATGCAGGAACTTGCTAAAGGTCAAGGTGGGAAGTGCTTATCTTCTATTTATGTAAACAACAAAACACCTTTGAAATGGCAGTGTAAGGAAGGTCATAGGTGGGAGACAATTCCCGAGGGAATAATTAAAGGCGCATGGTGCCCGAAGTGCGCTGGTGTCCAGAGACTATCGCTTGAAGAAATGCAAGAGATTGCCAAAGCTAGAGGAGGCGAATGCCTATCCAAGAAATACACGAACGTAGACACGCAGTTGAAATGGAAGTGCAAAGAAGGACATATCTGGAAAGCAATACCGAACAACGTGAAAAAAGGCGCGTGGTGCCCTGTCTGTTCCCAAGGCGTAAGCGAAAGGATTTGCAGGAAGTACTTTGAAACGATATTTGGCAAAAAGTTCCAGAAGACAAGACCGAATTGGCTAAGAGGCACCAAAAACCACAAGCTAGAACTAGATGGATATTGCGAAGAACTAAAACTAGCGTTCGAATACCAAGGGGTGCAACATTATGATAAGGTCACATTTTTCCACACAAAAAAAGCATTCGAACAAAGGAAGAAGGACGACGAAATAAAGAAAAAAACTTGTGCGAGTAGGGGCATCGCCTTGATACTAGTTCCATACACACTAGAACCTGACAAGATGGGAGAATATATTGTCGACCAATGTAGGAAAAAGGGCATACATATACCACATTCGATAAAAATACCGAACTACAAACAATTTGATATTTACTCCCCCGAGTTGTTAAAAGAGATGCAACAAGTTGCGAAAGAACGCGGCGGAAAATGCCTTTCTAAAAAGTATATTGATTCCAATACAAAACTACTATGGCTGTGTATGGTTGGTCACAAGTGGCATGCTACACCGGCGCATATAAAAAGTGGAAAATGGTGCCCCCATTGTTGGGCACTAAGACGGGGGAAAGCAAAATTGTTAACAATCGAGGAGATGCAAAAGATCGCAAAGGAGCGTGGCGGTAAGTGCCTTTCCAAAAGATATGTTAACAGCAATACAAAACTAGAATGGCAGTGTGGGGCAAGGCACATCTGGCCCGCAATTCCATTGCATATAAAAGGCGGTCATTGGTGTCCAATATGCGGGAGACAAAAGACAGGCGACATATTAAGGTCAAATATAGGTGAGATGCAGAGGGTTGCAAAGGAGCGCGGCGGTAAGTGTCTGTCTGCAGTTTATACAAATAGCGTCACAAAGTTGGAGTGGCAATGTAAAAAAGGTCATATATGGACTGCTACACCTAGCGGTATTGGGGGTGGTGCTTGGTGTCCGAAATGTGCGCACGCAAAAATCGGGTTCTCTCAGCGTCTGACGATTGAAGAGATGCAAAAAATCGCAAAGAAGAGAGGCGGTAAATGTCTATCTTCAGTTTATACAAACAGCGAGACAAAACTAAAGTGGCAATGTAAAGAAGGGCACATATGGGAGGCCACACCAGGCAGTGTAAAAAGTGGCAGTTGGTGCCAAATGTGCTATCACATCAACGTGGGCATAGCACAACGCCTTTCAATCGAGGATGTGCAAAAGATTGCCGAAAAGAGAGGCGGTAAATGCCTATCTTCAGTTTATACAAATAGCGAGACAAAACTTAAATGGCAGTGTAAGGAAGGACACATCTGGGAAGCAAAACCAAATAGCGTACAGCAAGGCAGATGGTGTTCACAGTGCGCAGGAACTAAAAAACACACGATTGAAGAAATGCAGGAAATCGCTAAAGAAAAAGGCGGTAGATGCCTCTCGGAAACATATAGAGGAAACAAAGTAAAACTGACATGGGAGTGCAGTGCTGGTCACAAATGGGAGGCAAAACCAAACAGTATCATGAGCGGTTCATGGTGCCCCATCTGCACTAAAAACAGAAGAAAAAAGACATTTTGATTTTTATATATCAGTAGATTAACCAACAACTCTATATCTTATTTATTATTTATAATATCGAGATTCAATGAAAGATCTAAAAATAAGGTTAATCAAAAACAGTTCTGAATACAATCAAATCGTAAAAATAAGAACTGTTGTTTTTGTCAAAGAGCAAAAAGTTCCGCGCGATATTGAAATGGATGAGTACGAAAATATTTCCAAGCATGTTATTGTGTTTTACGGTAAAAAGGCAGTAGGATGTGGGCGATTAAGATTTTTGAGGGGCAAAGCGAAACTTGAAAGAATCGCAGTGATGAAACGATACAGAAATAAGGGTTTTGGTACACGGATTTTGATGTATATGGTCAATTATGCAAAAAGGAAAAATCCAAAAGAAATATACATGCACGCACAATATTATCTCAAGAATTATTACAAAAAGTTAGGATTTAAACAAACAGGCAAAATATTTTATGAAGCGGGAATTAAGCACATCAAAATGCATCTAGTCTCTAAAAAATCAAGATAAAGGCGAGGATTGGGATAATCTTTATCCGCCGTCCACTCCACATAAACAGATATATTCAATAGTACGAGATGTATACACTATATAGTGATAGTAGTGATAGAAAAATGGAAAATCGTTTGAAATTTTCCAGTTTGAAGTTTTCCAATTTAAAAGTTTCCATCACGATAATTCTCATCGGACTCCTTTTTCTTTCACCCACATATTCAGCCTTGCCTGTCGCGTCCTATAAGGAGAAATGGCCCCAGATCATGGGGGGTCCGGCGCACACGGGCTATTATAACAGCACATGCCCTGAGGGCAACGGCACATTCCTAAAGAAACAGCTTATTGGGCTTGACAGCGGGGGCGAAGAATGGCCTCCGGTAATTGACGAAGACAGTTTCTACATCCCCTTCTCATCATGGGTGATAGGCGGCCCGGACGGGAAGAAGAATTCCGTGGCACGGTATTCCCGCTCGGACGGTTCTCTAATATGGAAGCATGAAATGGACGAGCAGATCTGGTCGGGTGTGCACTCCCTTGCCCTATATAAGAACACCGTAATCCTGAGCGCCAGCAAGTGGGCATATTACACCAGCGAACCTCATGATTTCTTATGGGGGAAAATCGTTGCTCTGAACAAAGACACGGGCGATGAACTGTGGACTTACAGGATAGATATGAACACTGTGTCGGAAATTGCGGTATATGACAACAAGGTGTTCTTTGCAACAGGCGGATATTGGTATATGGAAGGGGGTTACTATGCCATGTGCCTAAGCGCCGACACAGGAAAGGTCGTATGGCAAAGCGAGATATCCAACAGGATATCGTCCGCTCCTTCGGTTTCCGAGGACGTCGCGATATATCCTGTGATTGACGGGATGGTTTATGCGTTTTCTGCAGTTGATGTGGGCGAAAAAAACCCCCTAACGAGGTATCCAGAAGGGAAACTGATGTGGAGCAAACCCGCCTGCAATGCATTGCAAACGCTGCCGATAATAAACGCGTCGACGGTTTATCTTACATCCAACTCCGACGGCGGGGTGATAGCCCTTGACCTAAAAAGCGGCAAAGAGATATGGAGAAAAACCATAGGCAATCCGGGCGGCACCGGCATGTGTCTCGGCGACGGGATGATATATGCGGTCTTCATAACAAAAGAGTTCTCGGAACTGTGCGCCCTTCAGCAAAAGGACGGCACGGTTTCGTGGCGCATGAGAACGAACAATATAACACTCGGCAACTATCCGATATGCTGCCGGAACGGAATATACACAAACGCGAGGAACTCTACAAGTAATTTCGTCTATCGCATCTCCCTCAAAGGCGAACTGCTGTGGTGCGCCACATTCAATGGGACACTGGCAAATACCGGTTCGATAGCTGATGGCATCCTGTATTCGGTGGGATACATCGGAGGATGGCTATACGCTTTTGACGGAAGCGGCGGTGGAGGTGCACGCGCAAATGAAAGAAGCGGACTTTTTGAGAGTGTATACGTCCCAATAGCTGCCTTGTCTGCTGTATTGATCGCCACGGCATTTAGCGTAATTTTCATAAGCCGGCATTGGAAGAGAAGGAAGAGAAAAAGAGATTAGGAGTTTATGCACTCTTAAGAATGAAAAAAGATACGGGGTTCAAACCAACAAGCAAAATATTTTATGAGGTGGAAATCAAGCATGTTAAAATGTGTTTCGTAGATACATTATGAGAACTTTTTATGTCGTTATATTAATTTGAATTTTAATAAATATTTATCTTCGTTTTAATTCATTTATCGCCCTACTAATATTCCCAAGCCCCGCCCTCAGTATTTTCTCATCCATCCCAAGCCCGATCCTAAAATGCCCTTTCATTCCAAAGTATTCTCCTGGTGAAATCAATGTATCGTATTTTTTCAAAAGGTGCATCGCGAGTTTTTTTGGATCCGCCCCGTTTAATCTCGGGAACCTGACGATGCCGAAACCCGGCTCGTACATTTCGATATTGTCGTTGTTCTCCGCCCACTCCCTGATCATTTTGATGTTCTTTTTCACTATCTTTTTGGTCCTGTCTAAAAATTTCTTCCTGTTCTTTATTCCGTGCATCGTCAATATTTCGCTTATGGGAGAACTGCACACGGATGTGTACACCTTCACTTCGCGCACCTTTTTGATCACGTCTTCGCTTGCGGCAACCCAGCCGATCCTCAACCCACCTATGCCGTATGTTTTTGTTGTGCTGGAAGTTACCACAAATCTGTCTCCCAAGGTGCAGGCAGACGGGAAGGTGTGCTCGAAGGCTGCATCTTTGTATATTTCGTCCACCATCACAAGAGCCTTGCAGTCACGGGCTAAACTGTTTATTGCCGAAAGTTTTTTAGCCGACAAAATTGCACTTGTCGGATTGTTCAGGTTCGTAAGGACGATAAGCTTGGTTTTCTTGGTTACGATATCTTCGAGCCTGGCTAGATCGATATCGAAGTTGTTGCTCCGGTCCCTTTGAATCCGCTTAACTTTGGCGCCCAAGCCCCGCGGTATCTCGAGCATCGGTGCATATGTGGGATTTTCAACTATAACTTCGTCGCCTGCGTTCAAAAGTGCGGCGCATACAAGAAAGTTCGCCTCGCTTGCACCGTCAGTTATTATTACGTTCTCCTCTTTTTTGTTGTATAAACTGGCAACAGTCTTTTTGAGTTCCGGCCTTCCGCCGACATAAGTTTCACCGATATCTATGTCGTGCATGTTTACGTTAAGCTCGCTTAATTTCACTGCGCTTATGCCGCTGGAGCCGAGGTCGTAACGAACGCTGTGATGGTGTTTGGCCACCCAGTCCATCAATTCAAAGGGCCTGAATTTCATGGAAATCGGGATTGTTATCGGAAAGGAAGGATATTAACTATATCCTTGAAGAGGCAAAACCTTAATTTATAGTTTGCAACATCTCCCAAATGGCGTGTTAAATGATTCCGATTGCAAAGCCCATTCTTGGAGATGAGGAAAAGAAGGCGATAGCTTCCGTGCTGGAATCAGGAATGCTCGCCCAGGGTCCAAAGGTTAAGGAGTTTGAGGAAAAATTCTCTAAATACATTGGAACAAAATATGCGATAGCTACGAATAACGGAACAACTGCCCTCCATCTCGGACTGCTTGCAGCGGGCGTGAAACAGGGCGACGAAGTGATAACTACGCCTTTTTCGTTTATCGCTACCGCTACGACGATAATCTTTTGCGGAGCAAAACCTGTATTCGTTGATATTGACCCGGGAACGTTCAATATTGATGCGTCAAAAATAGAGAATGCAATAACACCGAAGACTAAAGCCATAATGCCAGTGCATTTATACGGCCTGCCTGCCGAGATGGACCGTATAATGGAAATAGCGAAGAAACACGACTTGGCCATTATCGAAGATGCTTGCCAGGCACATGGGGCAGAGTTTAACGGAAAGCGAGTCGGAGCGTTTGGAGACTGTGGTTGTTTTAGTTTTTACCCGACGAAGAATATGACGACGGGTGAGGGTGGAATGATTACAACAAATAACGAGAAAATCGCAGAAAAAACGCGCCTCCTGAGAGAGCACGGGCAAAAAGCAAGATACGAGCACGTGATGGTAGGTTACAATTACAGATTGACTGACATACACGCGGCAGTGGGCATAGAACAGTTGAAGAAATTGGAAGGGTTCAATAAGAAGCGCATAGAGAATGCAAAAATACTGTCGAAAGGCGTACAGGAGCGCGTAGAGGTTCCTTATGTGCCGCCAAACACCCGCCACGTATATCACCAATATACAATAAAGGTAAAAAACAGGGATGAGCTTAAAGAGAAATTGGCAAAGGACGGTGTCAGTACTGGCATTTACTATCCGAAGCTGATATACCAGTATCCGCCTATGAATAAATATGCTATGAAGACAAAGGTGGCAGAGGGCATGGTTAACGAGGTTATTTCGTTGCCAGTCCACCCGAGTTTGAGCAGGGCAGACCTTGACAAAATTATAGAATCCGTAGTTATGCACAGCAAATAGGATTTTGTAAATTTTTATATTTTTTCTATCGGACAATATCTTGACACCCTGTGTTTTTATTCATAGCCAGGTATTTTAAATTTGTTTTTAGCATATTAATTGTACGAGTTTTGATTTTAGATGGGTTGGAACATCTTCCAACATCACAAAAATATATTAACCACAATGATATATTACACCAAAAAGCCTCGCGGGATTTGGTGAAATTCGATGGTAGCAACTTCTGCTTCTCAGATTATATTCTTCATAGCATCCGTGATGATTGCTGGTGCTGTAGTCGGCGTTTTTTACGTGGCAGTAAACGATTTCGCGAGCGCCATGGACGAGAACAGCCATGTTCTCGCAGGGAATCTGCGTAGCGATGTGAGGTTTGTTAACCAACCAGACATGGTTCCCTATGTCGTCTATGACAACAATATAACATTTTATGTAATGAACACAGGGATAAGCACTCTTAACTGGAATAAAACATGGATATACCTAACAGTCAACGGAAGTTACAGGGAAGTGTTGGACACCCAGCTAAATGGTAACCATAGTAGATGGGATCCGGGAGTAATTCTAGTAGTGACCGCTAACGTAACACATCTCGAAAAGGATACCACATATACTGCGAGAATAGAGGTCCATGATAGAGATTCGTCTGGCAGGGCAACAGACTCCCTGGAATTCAAGACATTGGAGAAGAATTATTATCTCGAGGTGACAGGTATTACAGATTCAATGATTGCTGGCACCCCGTCTAGTGTGACGGTTACCGTCTTAGATGCATACGGCAAGAATTATACGGGTTATAGAGGAAATGTAAGTTTCAGTTCCTCGGATGCTGGTTTTCGAGTAAAGGACGGATTGTCATGGAAGTCGCAATGGGAATATACGAGTGATAACTTCAACGAAGTGAATGCACCGGCAGGCAGCCGCACATTCGATGTAAACCTCACGACTGCTGGAGAGCAAACAGTGACTGTCACGGACACTGCGGATATCACTATAACTGGAAAACAAACGGGGATTACAATAAATCCCGGTGCGTTTGCAAAAGTTGTATTCTCAACAAACAGCCCCAATACAGCTACAGCAGGGGTTCCCACATCACCATATACAGTAATAGCCATGGATAAGTATAATAATATTAATAGAACGACTGATGTAACAGTGACTCTCAAAGATAATAATGGTCTGACGAACATTGGTGAATTTAGAAATACCATAGGCGGGCTTCCACTAGTGCCGCCGAATAACAATAAGGTCACGATTTCGAGTGGTGGTGACGGTACGGCAAATTTCTACTATTATAATATCACGCCAGGTACATATACAATCACTATAACATTTACAGGCGGTTCAGATGTGAGACTATTAGATGTGAGGAGCCCATAAAACGAAAACGGAGGCAAGAAAATTTGGTTGATTTATTTTCATTGGAACTGAAGCGGGACGGCCTGCATAGACTTTTAGGTGGTGGGATACCGAAAGGTGCGACTGTGTTGATATACGGAGATTATGGAAGCGGAAAAAGTATCATGTGTCAGCGTTTTGCCTATGCATTCCTTAAACATGGATATAGCGTCACGTACATTTCTACCGAATTGACAACGAAGGGCTTTGTTGACCAAATGGAATCCATAGATTATCCCATTAAAGAGCATTTGTTGAAAAAAGAGATAATGTTCATTCCAGTGTATCCACTAATTGGAACCTTAAATACAAAAACAGATTTCATAAGCAAATTAACAGGAACGAAAGAGCTGTATGACACTGATGTTGTAATCATAGATACGTTCTCCTCTCTTGTTAAAAATGACCTCACAGAAGGAAGGAGTCCGGAGATACTATCGTTCTTCAAAAAGATTGCAGGCATGAATAAAGTTATAATCCTCACCACTGACCCTAAGGAGCTGAGGGAGGAAGTTGTCGCTCCGTTTAAATCAAGCGCCGACGTTTTCCTAAGCCTCAAAACAGATATATTCGAGGGTGCGATGACGCACACGCTGTATGTAATTAGATTCAACAATGCGGGCGGCCGTATCGGCGACACTATAGGATTTAGAGTAGAACCCGGCGCAGGACTGTTGGTAGACATTACTGTTGTAGCATAGGTGTTAAAATGGCTTCGTTTCTTGACCAGATGTTAGCGCACAATCCGCATCTAAAGACGTACATGGAGAGGAAAAAAAAGGAGACGGGACAGCCACCGGAATTTCACGAATACCTGACGGGCGACATGGGAAAACTTCCGAGCCCGAACATACTTTATCCTATAGGCGACCCGTTATTCATTCATATTTGTACAGTCCGCGGAGCGAAACGATACATGGTAGTGGAGCCTGCTCTTACTGATGAAGGTTTTGCAAAGTCGCAAAAAATCTTGGAGTTAATACTAAGAAACGCATCATCCGAACCTGTCCACGAGACCAGAGAAGAGTTTGAAAGAACAATAGAAAGACTGATGAAAAAAACCACTGTTGCTTCGGCATCATCTCCGGCAAGCACCACATCAAAGGCATCACCGATATCGTCCCTCAAAGAGAGAAGTCTTGACCGGATTCCGGTAACCGAAGATGAGTACAAAAACATAGAATACCACATAAAAAGGGACATAATGGAAAGCAGCATAATAGAACCGCTGCTACGCGACCCTTATCTCGAAGATATACACGCTATCGGTACCACCAATATCAATGTAGTCCATAAAGTTTTTGGGATGCTTATGACCAACATACAGTTCAGAGATGCGTCGCAGCTAGAACACTTTCTCAGAGGTATGAGCGAACGGATAGGACGTCCGATAAGCGATGCGAGACCGATCGTAGACGCGACGCTGCTAGATGGTTCCCGTATCAATATTATATACAGTGATGATGTAAGCAGACTAGGCCCAAGTTTCACCATCAGAAAGTTTGCAGAGAAGCCGCCGACGATGATGCAGCTGATCAAATGGGGTACGCTTAGCGCGGAGGTTGCCGCTTACTTGTGGCTGTGCCTGGAGAACGGAATGAGCATATTCATATCAGGCGAGACCGCTTCGGGAAAGACTACGTCCCTTAATGCCATGTTGAATTTCATAAATTTCAATTCCAAAATATATACCGCGGAAGATACACCAGAGGTTATTGTGCCGCAACCAGTCTGGCAGAGATTAGTTACGAGGGAAGTCGGTCCGGAAGAGGCGAGAGTGACTCTCTTCGATCTTATTAGGGCGGCGTTAAGGTCCAGGCCTAACTACATAATAATCGGCGAAATCAGAGGTGTAGAAGGTTCGGTGGCGTTCCAGGCCATGCAAACCGGGCATGCGGTTATTGCGACGTTCCACGCTTCGTCTGTCCAAAAAATGATTCAAAGATTTACTGGCGACCCGATCAGGATACCCGTAAAATTCATGGACAACCTGAACGTCGCCCTCTTCCAGCAGATGGTCTATGTTGGAGGCAGAATGTCCAGGCGTGTGGTCTCTGTAGAAGAGATTCTTAGATACTCCGAAGCAAAGGGAGGAGTGCTCACGCGAGCCGTTTTCAAATGGGATCCGGTAACGGACACCCACCAATTCAGGGGCATGTACAACAGCCACATACTCGAGAACAAGATTGCCGAAAAGCTGGGCTACGACGACGTTCGAGAGATTTATAAAGAGCTAGAGTATAGGGCCAAAATCATTCAAAAAATGGTGGACAATGGCATATTGGATTACGACTCCGTAAAATCAGTTTTTGCTGCATACTCCGACCAGGGATTTGACGGGCTTCCATTTAAAGTCAAAAGAGAGTGATCTCTTGGACATCATAAAGGCATACAGATCATTCGGAAAGCCTCTCGACAAGTATCTTATCTCGGTTGTTGCACCGGTTACCATAGCAATGTTTCTTGTTGTAATCGTGTTGACGCTTATTATTCGAGATATTGTCGGCGCTGGGTTCATATTGTACCTTATGGTACTGCTTCCAGTCCTTGTAGCTATGGCCACTATCCTCTATCCGATCATACTCTATGAAAGGCGAAAGGTGAAGATAGATCAGTACATGCACCTTTTCATCACGCGCTTAGGCGTGCTTTCGGGCACCGATGTCGCCAAGAAAGGGATGTTCAATGTATTGACGCAGATGAAGGAGTTCGGCGAGCTCGCAGTGGAGATTACAAAGATATACCACCTTGTGGAAGACTGGGGTATAAGCGTTGCGGAAGCCTGCAGGACAGTAGCGGAAATAACACCAAGCGAAATTTTTGCCGACTTCCTGATCAGATTCGCACTCTCCGTAGAAAGCGGAGAATCAACCGAGATTTTCTTCACGAGCGAGCAGGTAACAGTTATGGACCAATACGCCATAAAATACAATGCCGCACTCACGTCGTGCGAAATCATGAAGGAATTGTACATTTCGATGGTGACATCTGCGGTATTCGTCGTCGTGATTATCACGATTCTTCCACTGCTCAGCGGACAGCAGGGGATCATGCAGTTGTACATAGCCGCCCTCATACTCGTTATGATAGAGGTGCTGTTCCTCTACTTGTTCAGTTCAGTAATGCCGCATGAAAGAGTATGGCAGACGTCGGGCATCAAAACTAAGATAGAACAACCTGTGAACACTTACCTTGTATTGAGTATCCTTCTCTGCATTGTCGTTGGTTTTGCGGGAATAATGTTTGCCCGGTCATATGTCCCGACTCCTATCGTTCTTGCCGCAACGGTTACTCCGCTTCTTCTGGTAGGCTATTATGTAAACAAGATGGAGAAGATCATACTTCACAGAGACGATAATTACCCGGCGTTCATGCGCTCTCTCGGCGGTTCTACAGAGGCAATGGGCGTAGCCGCCAAGAGTGCATTGAAAAAACTCAGGCTCCATAAATTCGGGCCGCTTACCGAGAACATAGACGACCTGTATAAGCGCCTGTCTATGAATATTGATGGCTTGAGGTCTTGGGAGCTTTTCGGGGCAGAGACAGGCAGCGACTTAGTATCCAAATTCAGCAGGGTATATATGGAAGGCACGAAAGCAGGCGGAAAGCCCGGGCACATCAGCCGCTTAATTAGCGACAACTTCATAAAACTGCTCGGCCTCAGAAAACAGCGGTACCAAAGTGCTGCGAACTTAACAGGCATACTCTACGGCATCTCGGTGGCAATTACGTTCCCCCTATACATCACTGTCAGCATAGTGGACAGAATCGTTCACCTGTTCACCAGAATCTCAGTGCCTACGGGTTATGAATCCTTTGTACTTTTGAAGGTTACTGCCTACGATGTGCCGCTTTTAACCACACTGGTATTTATCATAGTTATTGTCCACGCGTTCTTTTCAGCGATTATGGCCAGGGTAGTTAGCGGCGGGAACAAATTGGGAGCCATGACGCACTTTGTGATAATGGTGTGGATAGCATCGATAGTGGCTGTAGGTGTAGAATACGGATTGAAATTAATTATGGCTTAGATTGAATTGTCAAAATAAAGTATATAATGAAAATTAAACGGCCATTAGTATAGAAACCGATCACAACAATTCTTTTCGTCTAAATAGAAACGCAAACATTGTTCCCGCGACGCCTATCGAAACTAATCCACCAGCTGCCGCAACTCCTGCCGCGGTGTAATCAACGTCGATTGTCCCGCCAGCATCGACTAGTGTGGTATCTGAGGATAAGGAGTTGATAGTGATGTTTTTCTCTGCCACATTGTTGCTCGGGTTGTTGTCGCATATCGGTTCTACTTCCACCACTATTTTTGCCTTTTTCACAGACGTAACATTTAGGACGTGTGTTGTTGAAACTTTAACTGCGGAATGAGCAGGAAGCTCGTATATTGTCGTTACGTTTCCCGCAGGGATATATTTTAATTTTCCGGACTCAGTGATTACAATATAGAAACTGACGTCAAAACCGCTCTCTGACTTTAGGTTCGCAGTTCCTATATTGCGGACTGTTGCGGTTATTGTAACATTTGTCCCGCTCGTGACCGTAGTAGCGATTTTTCCATTTTCTGTGAGAACGCTTACGTCCTTCCCGTCTACAGCCACATCCGTGCTGCTCATTACGTTAAGCGTTTCTTGCGTGTAATAGTCTGGTTCACGTGATGAAGATGCATTCACAAAGATATTATTGATTAATCCTGCATCTGTATCTGAAGGTGCAGTAACCACTAACTTTATTGTTTTTGTTTCCCCCGCAGCTAACTTTCCAACATCCACAATAGAATCGCCGTTCGTATCACTCAGCAGTGCATCGTTCTCCCAGAGGATCTTTGTATTCCAATCAAGTGTTGAATCTCGTCTGACGTTTATAGTATCAGGCGCATTGCCAGTGTTTGTGATGTTTAAAAGATAAATTGTAGAATCGCCCTCGCTTGCCTTGTTTTTGACAGATACATCAATACCCACAGAAGGCGTAATTGTCGTATTTATTATTGCGGTGTTGAATTTGCCGCTTATCGGCGACCTAACAGTAACCGTGGTAATCATATTAGTGCCAACTACTGCGGATTGTGGGATTGTAACAGTCGCAGTTATCGTTTTTTCCACCCTAGAACCTACTGAAAGTTGGCTTATGAGGCCATTTTTCTCTAAATCTATACGTGTTTCATAATCAGAAAATGTCAGTAGTGTAGACTTTAGGGAAGAGTTGTATGTAAACTCAAGCCAATCTCCGAATTTTTGGTCATTGCTCATAGTAAAATAACAAGAAACTGTTTGTCCTGCCTTTCCACAGTTATTTCGGATTTTTGGATTAATTGTTATGCCTGGAGTCTCCGCTGTTGCTTTCAAAGTTATATACGTTTCTGGGCTTTTTGTGGGTTTCCCCTTTATTGTTATGGTCTCGACCGCCCCGTCGGATGCGTCCTCTGGGATTTTTACTTTAACAAATATATTCACGGCACTGTTTATCGGGATATTTCCGGTATCTACGCCATTCGCTTTATTCGTATCTGAAAATGATGTGCCGCCCCTGTCCTTGTAAAGATATGCTTTCCAAGCACTTCCATAGGCGGTTATTCCATCCAATATGTCTGCGACCTCTCCGTTGTTTCTCGCTTCGATAGTGTACCACATATCTTTACCGGTCGTTCCTTTTTGTTCTCCGGATGCCGGAGAAACCAACCCTAGCGTAATGTCAGATGGAGTTGAGGGCGTCGTATCGGAAGGTGTTGTATCTGTCGGAGTTATGTCGGATGGAGTTGTATCAGAGGGCGTCGTATCGGATGGGGTTGTATCTGAAGGTGTTGTGTCAGATGGTGTTGTATCAGAGGGCGTCGTATCAGACGGTGTTGTATCTGTCGGAGTTGTGTCGGATGGTGTTGTATCAGAGGGCGTTGTATCAGACGGTGTTGTATCTGTCGGAGTTGTGTCGGATGGAGTAGTATCAGTTGGAGTTGTATCCGTTGGTGTTTGATCAGAAGTCGGGCTTTGCCCCGGTGGGTATACTGGTTCCTCGTTTCCAACCGTAAAATATGCCGATGGTTTGTTGCTGTCTGCTGGCCCGCCTACACCCGCACCCCAGCTCATGCCGTAGTTTCCGCTTGGATATTTATTTGATTCCTTGAACGTGCCTCCGCCCCATCGGGTGATAAACCATGTTGCGGATTGTGTGTTGCCGCGAAAATACTCTTCACTTATGATACCCATGTACTTGTTCTTTGCACTCCCTTCAACAGTAAATGTACCAAGAACATTGGCATTTTTTTCAACTGCAAATGTTACTGATTGACTCGCCTTGTTTGTTGCATATACTTTTAGATAGGCAGGGATGAGGCCGAGCTCGGTCATAGTAACGTCCATAGAGCTAAATCCAACACCGATACTTTTTGTCATCGCTTGTGTTCCATCTTTAGCTGATGCCACGGCCTGCAACTGCGTCGTCATTTGGTCTTCCGGCACTGAAAAGCTGCACTTATAACCGCCGCCGTCGTTGCCCACACCATACATGCACGGTGAAGCTTTCTTCGATTGGTGGAAAGAGCCCGTTGATACTTCTACATAAATAGCTTGGCCGGCCAATCCCCTGTTGAAACCGCTTATATTAACAGTCCAATTTGCTTTACTTTTACTTGCTTCGACATTTTTAACCATACAAGTAAAACTCATTCCGATGAAAAAAACAGCAACTACGATAGAGAAGATAGATAACAACTGCTGAGTATTTCTCCAAAATTTGAAGAGCCTCATTTTTTCACCGATGATTATAATACCGTATATCTAGTGTAGATAATTACTATTTATATTTTATCGTACAATTTGACGCAGATATAAAAGGTTAACCAGTAACATTTTCAGAGGTTAAAGGGTGATAATCATAATAATTCCCTTCGCCTAAATAAAAATGCAGACGCTGTTCCTACGGCGCCTATTGCAACTAATCCGCTTGCAACTCCTATCATCGTGTAGTCAGCTGTTGTTTCACTAACGTCGATGGGCGTGGCTGATGAATATTTGATGGTGACGTTTTTCTCTGCGATATTGTTGTTAGAATCTTTATCGTATATCGGCTCTACCTCAACTATTATTTTTGCCTTAATCATGGATTTAATGGACGCGACATCTAGGAAAAATGTGTTGTTGACTTTGACAGAAGAGTTGGCGGGAAGGTCGTATATTGTCGTTACATTTCCCGCAGGGGTGTAATTTAATTTTCCGGATTCGTTAGTTACAATATAAAATCTAACCTCGAAACCGCTTTCTGATTCTAGATTAGCAGTTCCGATATTGCGTACTGTTGTGGTTATTGTGATGTTCGTACCATTTATGAGTGTTGTGGAAATTCTTCCACTCTCCGAGAAGACGTATACTTCCTTCTCATCTATGCTTACCTCCGTGCTACTTACCTCGTTAAAGACTTCTTGTGCGCAATATTCCGTTTCCCGTGATGATGATGCGTTCACAGCGATGTGGTTAATTAACCCCGCGTCTATTTTTGAGGGAATAGCGATTGTCAATTTTATCGTCTTTGTTTCTCCTGCCGCCAATTTTCCAATATCTACAAAAGAGTCGTTATTAGTATCGTTCAATGCTGTGCCGTCTTCCCAAAGGAGTTCTGCGCCCCAGTCAAGCGTTGATGCGTACTGGATGTTTATGGTATCGGCTGCGTTACCAGTGTTCGTGACGTTCAAAAGATATGCTATGTTCGTCCCGTCGCTCGTTTTGTTTTTAGTGGACGTTATCTCGATGCCGACGGAAGGTAAAATCGTTGTGTTTATTGTAGCATTATCGGACTTACCGCTTATCGGCGATCTAACAGCGATTGTAGTGACGATGCTAGAGCCCGCAGGAGATGCCTGCGGAATTGTTACTGATACATTTATTGTTTTTATTTCTTTTGAATATATTGTGAGTTTACTCACATAGCCTACTTTCTCTAGCTCTGCATCGGTTAGGTAGTCGAAGAACATCGCTGTTGAATTTTTGGAAGTGTTGTATGTAAATTCAAACTTATCGCCCATGAGTTGTTCGTTGCGCACTGTGAAATAACAGAAAACGCTTTGTCCTGCTTTTCCAGAGTTGTTTTGGGCTTTTGGATAAATTGTTATTCCGGGGGTTTCCGCAATTGCCTTTATGGCTGTGTTTACCTCGGCGACTAAATCGCTTGCAAGTTTTCCCTTTACGGTTATGGTCTCGGTCGCACCGTCGGCAGCGTCTTCTGCGATTTTTAATTTAACGAACAAGTTCACTGTGCCGTTTACCGGTATAGTTCCCGTGTCTATGCCGTTTATTTTATTTGTGTCCGAAAACAGCGACTCGCTTCTGTCCTTGTAAATAGAAACTTTACCTCTCCAATTGCTCCATGTTCCGTAACACGAGATTCCATCCAAGATGTTGGGGGTGTTTCCGCCATTCCTTGCTTCGATAGTGTACCATATTTCTTTGCCAACCATTCCTTTTTGCTCGCCGGATGCCGGGGAGATTGGCGCCAGTGTGATGTTTGATGTTACCTTGATTGTGGCTGTAACGTTAACGCTTGCGCTTTTATTTATGGTATTGGACGTTGCTGTAACACCTATCGAAACGGAAGTGTTGCCGTAAGTATTGACGTCGTCTGCCGTCAATTCAGGTGCTTTTACTTTTACGTAAAAGTCCTTAGAACCGTCTACAGGTAACTCAAAAGAAGAGAGGTTCGTGTCGTTGGTATCAACTATCGTCGCCTGCCATGGAGAAGATAAGGATATTGTTACGTTGTTTGATTTGTCATATTCATTTTTAACACTCATCAAATATTTTTCCTCACCGCTTTGTTCGATCTTTTTTTCCGTATCTATTGCCGTCAGTATTATGCCCGGGAATTCCTTTACTGTAGTTATTATAGTGGTTGTAGAATGCACTGTTCCATTAACATTTGCAGAAACAACTGCATTATCCACGTCACCCTTCACAGTACTGTTCGGTACTGTTATGTTCACAGTAAATGATTTCGATTGCCCAACCGCCAGTTCTATGCCCATAGTCGAGTTGATCGGTGCACCAGACTCATTAACGATCTTTACTGCCCAACCTGCATGCTCCGCAATTCCGGATAGGGAGAAACTTCCGTTCTTGTTCCCCGTGTTCTCTGCAGTTATTTTGCAGCTGGTTGTTCTCCCCGCGTAACACTCGCTATACTGTTGCGTGGGTGATAAAACGATTTTTGGCTCTGGCTCTGGCGGCGGCGGAGGCGCTTCTGTTACAATCGGTCCATCATATGTGGGGGAATCCGTAGGACCAACCTTCCATATTGCCGAGAAATAATATTGATGATCGCCTGCTGGAAGCGTAGTGTTGTAAATATAGGTCAATCCTGTCTTTTCGTCGGCTCCCGCTGCACTTACGCTAATCATTGAATATCTGTTCCCGTCAATGTAGATGTTAAAACCGAACAATTTTCCTCCATCTATCTCGGGATGTTTGTAGGTGACTGTATATGTAAAATTTGTATTTGTGTCTCCCTGCGAAGGCGATACCCCCGCGTTGCTCAGTGTAGGTTGAATTGTACCAACATAGAAGTATGCTCCTGGTTCACTACTATCTGCAGGACCACCTACACCAGCACCCCATCTAACGCCATATCCGGTGCTACCTGATGGATAACTGCATTGTTCCCAATAAGAGTCGCCCCATTTTGCACTAAACCATGTGGGATTCTGCGTATTGCCGTAGAAATCATCTTCGGTTACTGTACCGACCTTCTTGTTTTTCGCGTTCCCCTCTGCCGTGAACGTCCCCAGGGCGGTACCATAACCACCGCTTCCCTTATGCACACTAAATGTTACTTGTTGATTTATTTTGTTCGTGACATATATATCTAGATAGGCAGGACTCTTTCCAATGTCATTCATCTCGATATTCACGTCGTCCGGTCCCCACCAGACATTCGCTACTCCCGCCTGGCTTTTATCTTCAGCAGTAGCTAAAGCCTGTATGTCCTCGGACATCTGTGATTCGGATATCGAAAAACTGCATGAGTAACCGCCGCCGTCGTAGCCTGAGCTATACGAGTTCGGACTCGCCTTCACTTTTTTGTAAAAACCATACGCCGTCGCCACTTCTACATTGATAGTTTGACCGGCTAACCCTTTGTTATCACCGGTAACTCTGACACGCCAGTATCCTTTACTTGCCGTCGTGTTTTTGACCATACATGTAAAGTTTGCTGCTATGAGGAAAACAACGAATAAAATTGAGAGCATGCATAATAATCGCTGGGTGTTTTTCCAGAACTTGTAAAACCTCATTTACATCATCTTTCCACTTTTATAACATCATATTCTGCTATCCACATATAAACATTTCGATATTTTTCTTATTTTCTGGCTTGTCTTGCCAATCAATGAATTCACTCACAGAAGTTTACATTTTAGTATATAAGTAAACAAGTCGGGATTTATATTGATGGAACCGCAACAATCAAAGCCAGGCACCATGTTCCATCTCATATATCCTTTAAAAAGTTATCTGTCGTTAGATGGAAATAAGCACAATCTATAAAAACAACAGGGAGAAGATATTTATTTATGTAATTTAATATAGGCAGTAATAAATACTCATACTCAGTTAGATAATTAGATGACGGATAATTTATCTGCCACCGATATCCATCAATGATAATGGCATGTGGGGGTTCTCTGTGAAGAAAAAGGGCGCAATAGGGCTGGGTTATATTTACACATTCATCCTCTCCGCAGTTTTTTTAGTTGCCATAACTATCACAATTTCTACAATCCTCACAGACATGTCAAAACAATCGATTAAACTTCAATTCCAAGATGTGGCGAATAAAATTGCAAATGAGATAGAGGAGGCTTTAATCGCATCATCAAAAAATCCTGGCTCGGAGTATGAGAAAAGAATAGAGCTCCCGAGAAGAATTGCCGGAGTAGAATATACGATAGAAGCGAGGAATAAAACAGTCTATATTAATTCTACAGAAAACATCAGAGACGTAGGATTGATTAAGGTAAGTGCGTCGCTCACAGGTTTTGCCGCGGAAAATGCAACATATATAAAGACTATAAACAGCAAGGCCCTTAGCGACGCTGGCTATGTATGGATTAAATACACTTACGACCCAACGACCAAACGCGGCGTTATCAAGGTTACGGATAATAGACCTGTGAAAACCCATCTTGAAATACAAGTTTCCAGCAACCAAACAGCAGGCACACCATTCGAAGTTATTGTGAGGGCGAGGGATGAAAACAACGAGTTCAATGTAGATAGTTATTCCCAAAACGTTATGTTAGCACTCGAAGGTGGCTCGAAGTATAGTAACGATAGTGGTGTGCAGAGAGGAGTGTATCTTCCAGTAGAATACCACAAATTCACAGAGGCGGATAACGGCCAATATTCCTTTGTTGTAACGGCATACACCGCGGAAACGATTACAAGATTTATAGCATACGACGACGGGAACCCATTACTGAAGGTAGATAGCGGCCCTGTACGAATAAGACATGCTGCCCTATTCAATTTTACAATAGAAGGCTTACCACCATCGCTAACGCTAGTCGCGGGTGAAACATTTAGCGTTACCATCACCGCAAAGGACAAGTATACCAACATAATAGATGATTATCTCGGCGCGATTAATTTTATAACAAGCGATACTAAACTCACTACCGTTTTCCCCACTAGTTACAAATTTACAGGGAACGGGACAGGGAAAGATAACGGCATTCATAAATTTGACGGCATAAAGCTAACCTCTGCGGGCAATCAAACACTCTTTATTTATGGTGACGGGGCACTTATTAGCAACTACACCATAATAGTGGCACCCTCAGAGCTATATGGGTTTTTCATTGGAGAAAAGATTGTTAGATGGTATAGCCCATGGTCAAATAGAAAACAAATAACAATTAGCGGATTGTACGAATCGGGACTTCAGGTTAAAATAACAGTGCCGTATGCAACTGGAATGCAGGACGATTTTGACGACCTGAGATTTACAACCGGTGATGGTGTTACGCCCATACCCTATTGGATAGAGAGCTATACCGCAAACACCCAGGCAACGGTTTGGGTAAAGGTTCCTGCATTTTCTAGCACTGCCACGACTAATATCTATATGTATTATGGTAGCCCTACAGTATCTTCGGCGAGCAGCGGGACCGATGTTTTTGAGTTTTTTGACGACTTTAATGATAATACTGCAGATCCTTCTAGATGGATATCGACGGGTACAGTGACGGAATCTGGTGGTTATATTACCGTATCCTCAGATTCTAAGATTAAGAGCGAAAAAGACTTTCTAGAAAACACCACACTTGAATTTAAGATGAAAACAGAATTAGGGGATGCAACAAATAGATTGGGGTATGCTGGTTACAATAACGATTCTTCATTGAACAATGTGACTTTTTATGATGATGACGATAGCGGAACTAATATTAATGTTGGAAGTGAAGCGAACGGCGTGTGGTCGGCTGCCACAGGACTCGGAATATCCGATAGAACAACAGCGTGGCAAAAGTATAAGATAGAAAGACGTGGCCAGGTGGGCAACAGGTTCTATCAAAACAATGCGTTACTTATAGACAAAACTACTAACGTGCCAACCGGAAAATTATGGGTCGAGTTCAAATCGATAGGTGCATATAACACATACATAGACGACGTAAGGGTTCGCAAGTATGTATCGCCGGACCCGGCTATAATTTTAGGTTCAGTTTTTACCATAGGAGAAACGGCTGGCGGGTGGTATAACCCAAATCCATGGACAAACAGAAAGCAGATAGCGATTAGCGGATGGTACGAACCTGGGCTTCAGGTCAAAATAACAGTGCCGTATGCAACAGGAATGCAAAGCAATTTTAACGACTTAATGTTTACAACCGATAATGGTTTTACCCCAATTCCACATTGGATAGAAGAAAGCCCCGTTCCCAACAAACAGGCAACGGCTTGGGTAAAGATTCCTCAATTTTCTAACACCGGTACTACTATTATCTATATGTATTATGGTAATCCTACAGTATCTTCTACAGGCAACGGAACCGACGTTTTCGAGTTTTTTGACAATTTTACAGGTCCGGCAGGTGCGCCTCCAGATGCGAATAAATGGGATATAACATGGGGAGATATAGGCATACGTAGTTTTAATCTTACAGGCACGGGGGAGCTAAAAGGAGACAACACCGCGGGTGCACTTCACAGTGCCGCTTTATTCAGCGCCCCGACGATACTGGAGGTCAAGGTTAAGACCGTATCCAATGCTCCAAACGGGCAAATGACTGCTGGCTTTTCTGTTTATCCCCCCTCGACCGTGAATGGTTTTGGATTCCAAGATTGTCCTGTATCTGACTACACCAGATTGGACAGTGTGTGGAGCCCACTCGATTCGAAAAAAGCCGCCACGAATTATTGGCACCTGATAAGAATTTCTGCAAAAAACTCTACTGTCGTAAATTTGTATATAGAAAATTTAAGCTCGAACACCACGGTGTATGATGCGGACCTTTCGAATATTATTTCTAGTGAAAATATAACGCTTGGAAAAAGATATGACGATATGTTCGGCAGCGAGGCCTATGAAACACGCTGGGATTGGGTTAGAATCCGCAAGTACACATCAGTGGAGCCGCCCGTAACCTTCGGAGGAGTACCCGTAGGAAATGTTTTCAGCATGAAAGTGACAGCGTTGGATGCGTTCGAAAACATAAAAACAGATTACAACGGGGGCGTGAACATAACCTCCACGGATACACGAAGCGGTGTGGAGGCGTACGTCTCTATTAATGGCGGTTCGCAGCAGTACCCGTCAATCTACGGCGATAGAATTGTTTGGCAGGATAACAGGTACGGCAACTCTGAGATATTCGTATTTGACTCTAGATTTGGCTATACGAAGAGATTGACAAGTAATTCTGGGTCGGTATACGACCAATTTCCGAAGATATATGGAGACAAAGTTGTATGGGAAAGGAACAGTGGACAGGATTGCGATATATACATGTATGACCTGGCGTTAGATAGTAATTGGGATGGCAAGCCCAACTATTTCGAGAACCTGGTTGACGATTATGCAATCAAGCCTATCATTATCGGCCTAGGTGACCAGCAAAGGCCCAGCATCTATGAAAACAATGTTGTCTATCAGAACCATTCTGGCAGCAATTGGGAGATTTGCGTTTATAATATAACTACCGGCATAACCACAACAATAATCTCAGATACAAACCAACGGTCGAATCCGAGCATATATGGAAACAAAATTGTGTGGCAGGATAAGCGAAATGGTAACTGGGACATCTATATGAATGATACTTCAACAGAGACCATAATAACGTCAAACCCTTCTTCCAACGAAGAACTTCCTGCAATCTATGGGGACATAATAGTCTGGCAGCAAACTAACGGCATCGGGAAATACGACATATTGGCATACAACCTCACCAGCAACGAGTACATACGAATAACCGGTGACCAAGTCGACAAAAATGAGAAAAATCCTCAGATATATTGCGACAGGGTTGTGTGGGAGGATTATAGATACGAAGATTCTGAAATATATTCATACAATATAACAACAGCTAATGAAAAGAGGATTACTTCAGACCCATCCGCTCAGGAAGCCCCTGTGGTTTATGGCGACAAAATTTTATGGCAGGATTCCAGAGGTGGAAATTACGACATATATTACAATATATCGGGCACATCATTCCCAATGAATTACACATTCACAGTTGACAGCTTCTACGGCGAAGGGAAGGATAACGGTGTTCATGTATTCACCAACTTTACCCTTATAACAACAGGCATTCAAACAATAAAGGTAAGAAACGAAACTCCTGAAAAAATCACGGAAAATGTCAGCGATGGCATAAATGTCGTACCGTCTTCATTATATAGATATGCCATTGAGACAGACACTAGTGTTACCGCCGGTAAACCTTTTGATGTTACTATAACAGCCTACGATGCGTATAATAATGTAAAAACAGATTTTTACGGTGAAGTCCTCACTATAGATTCAGCAAATGATGACATCGCAACCTCGACTACGCTGCCAAAGCCCTTTGTTAACGGAAAGGCAACACTTAGCGTGAATCTCACAAAGGCGACAGAGCAAACAGATAATTCCATTACCGTAAGAGTGAATCAGATATTAGGCACGCCGCACCCGAATATAGATATCGAGTCCCCGTCAATTGGGGTGGTGGCAGATGTTGTAAGCGGGTTAACAGTGACGGGGCTGCAAAATACCAGTGTAAATTCGTTTTCAAACATCATTACGATTAAAACAAATGACTCGTATGGAAACCCGTCCGATGTTAGCGAAGGTATTACCATTGATTTGCAAACAACGTCCGGAACAGGTAAATTTTACGATACGTCGATATGCTTCAACAACACTGCCAATCCAGGCGAGAAGCACGAGCTCACGACCGCTATGAACCTCAACAATTCCAGAATATATGGTGACAGGATTGTTTGGATGGAGAATAAAGGAGCTGACTGGGACATCTACGTCTCTACATACAGCCTCCCGGAGAACACCCCGACCAGATTAACGACAGACAGTTCTGACCAAAAGTATCCTTGGATATATGGAAATAAGGTTGTTTATCAAAGTAATAAAAACGGCAACTGGGACATCTATCTCTATGATTTGTCCACGAGTATCGAGCAACGAATAACAACCAATGCCTATGACCAGATGTATCCGGTAATCTACGGCGATAGGATTGTATGGCAGGATTTCAGAAACACCGATGCACAAGGTTATCACCAATGGGACATATATATGTACCATATTCCAAGCGATACTGAAATTCAAGTTACGAACGATAATTCTAATCAAACATATCCTAAAATCTGGGGCGACGAAATTGTTTATCAAAATTATACAAGCTATTATTGGCAGATATACAATTATACTATTTCCAGCGGAATAGCAAAACAAATAACTGCTGACCCGTGGAATCATACAAGCGCAACCGTTACGAACACAACTTACGGGCACAGGATAATAGCTTGGGTGACTGAGGGCAAAGACGTCTATGGCTACAACGAGACCAACTCTACGGAATTTACGATAACCGCTCACTCGAACAGCGAAGAAAATATATCCGCATACGAAGATTACATAGTGTACCAAAATTACACGGGTGAACATTGGCAGATATTCCGTTACAACCTTTCAAATTCCACATGGATACAGATTATTAATGATAACGACAACTACGACCATACGTACCCAGCGGTTTACGAAAGCATAGTTACCTGGACTGGCCCAATACCAATTACGAGCGTACAAATCCCGATTGATGATGATAGTATTAGTTTCTATTATAAAGATAACGCCACGGGACAATACACGATAACGGCGTCCACCTCAAATGGATGGGCAGTTACCCCGCCGCCAATTACAGTTACGCCCGCCCCGGTATCACAAATTGTTGTATCCTCTTCGTCTACGACAACCCAAGCTGGCACATCTCAAGCTATTAAAATAGAGTTAAAGGATGCGTGGGGCAACCCGTCCAACGCTACTGTTGATACCACGCTAAATGTCGCCACTGATTCAAATACAGGACAATTCTCGCTCGACAATATTACATGGAGTGATTATACTCAATCATATAGTGTCAACGTGCCCGTGAATACAAGTGACGTAACAATTTATTACAAAGACGATGGCGCCGGCACGCCCGTGATAAGCATCACTGGCGGCAGTTCGACAATAGATGGAAAACCAGTGAGCTGGAGTGGGGGCACCACCCAACAAACGGTTGTGGCGTCAATTATTACATCACTAAGTATAGATACGTCACCACAGACAATTGTCGCGGGTATTCCGTCTACACCTATCATAATATCTACAGTTGATCAGTTTGGAAATCCATGCAACGTCACGAAAACCAATACATATCTACAAACTACCCAATTGGATTTCGCGATTGAGAATGGGACAACATTAACAAATATAGATGCTAACGCAACCTACCATAGCGCTGGAGAACTCTGGTTGGCAGGTACGGGAGCGCCGAAACTCTTCGGCGGCAGTGATAAAGACATCGTTGCAGATGATTACTTCTTATCAACATATACAACACTCATTGACACACGCAATCCGATAAACAGGACTGGAGTTATCAGTTATTATAATGTTAGCGCCCAAACAGCAGGTGCTTGTAAACTAAAGATATTCAGAAGTGTAGGTGTCGGGAGCGAAATAAACACAATGTCCATACTATCTACAACACTCCCAAGTTCCCGAGAAAGCACATCGGCGATATGGAACGGTACGGGCGATACATACATATTTGGCGGATTCACGGGCAGCAGCTATCTGGATGCTATAGTAAAATTCAACTCAAGCACAGGAACCGTAACTACGTTGTCCTCAAAACTTCCGAGCGGAAGATCGGGCACATCGGCGATATGGGATGGTACGAACGTATACATATTTGGCGGATATACTGGTAGTTATTTGGATCAGATTGTGAAATTCAACCCAAGTACGGGAACAGTAATCACGCTAACCGCGACGCTTCCGAGCGGAAGATCGGGCACATCGGCGATATGGGATGGTACGAACGTATACATATTTGGCGGATACAATAGTGATGGAAATCTGGATGAGATTGTCAAATTCAATCCGGGAACGGAAACTGTAACCACGTTGTCTGCAAAACTTCCGAGCGGGAGAACAAACACGTCGGCAGTATGGGACGGCACAAACACATACATATTTGGCGGATACAACGATACTAGTTATTATCTAGATCAAATCGTTAAATTCAACCCAAGCACGGAAACTGCAACCACATTGTCTGCAAAACTTCCGAGCGGGAGAACAAACACATCGGCAGTATGGGACGGCACAAACGCGTACATATTTGGCGGGTATACTGGCAGTTATTTGGACCAGATTGTGAAATTCAACCCAAGCACGGGAACAGTGACTATACTAACCGCGACGCTTCCGAGCGGAAGATCGGGCACATCAGCGATATGGGATAGTGCATGTGCGTATATCTTCGGCGGTAGCGGGGGAGGTACGAACCAAATCGTGACTGCGATGAAAATTGGTAGTTACGAGTTAGTCGGTGAAAGCGATGCGAATAACACGATTGTTGGAGACAACATGTTTATTGTCTATTGGGGCGGCCAACCATCACCCATTCCCGTAAGAAAAGGCGACTTCATAGGCATATACCAAGAGACCACGCAAACAAAGATGAAAAGTTCAGGAGGCGCACTAAAGGCCAAAGTCGGCATAGATATAACAACTACTACATCTGCAGATACATGGGAAAGCTATCCGTACATAATGAAAGTGAATGCTACTGGTACGGGAGTATATTTCTACAGTACGGGTTACATAACATCTACACCATTCGATACTCTCAGCGTAAGCAACTTTACTACGATATCGTGGACATCTTATGTACCGACAGGCACATCATTAAAACTCCAGATACGCACAGCAGAAAGTAACGAGTCACTTCAAACAGCAGAATGGTATGGACCTACGGGCACGGATAGTTATTACATTGTAAACGGAGCGTTAAACTCGATACACAACGGCTCAAGATGGATTCAATACAATGCGATATTCGAGTCACCTGGCAATTTTGATACACCGATATTAAGCGACGTGACTATCCTATTCTCCTATCAAAACACTACGCTCAACTTATCATCCACTTCGCAATACGGCAGGTTTTCATTGAGCAACATAGAATGGGTAAATGTCACTTCCGTGAATGTAACGAATATGTGGCCAGATAGCAAAACAAATGTTACAATATATTACAACGACACGCTTACAGGCACGCCGACAATAACTATTTCATCGCCATCTATAACAGGCAACTATTCACAACAGGAGACGATAATCCCCGCCGGAATCAGTAAAACAGTGTTTATAACACCCCCGACATCATCGTTTATTGACGAACCTTCGGATGTAATAACAATACAGACGCAGGATGAATATAGCAACCCAAAGAACGTAGGTTCAACTACGATATTCAATCTATCATCGGATTCCGTTGGAGCATATTCTTTTTCGCTCTCGAAAACTTCGTGGAACCCTATAACAACTGTTACGATTCTTGCCAACACAAACACAACAAACTTCTATTATAAGGATCCTGAGCAAGGCAACCCGACAATAACCGTTTGGGAATACCCGCACAATACGCCAAATGATTGGATAAACGGCACACAATCACAAATAATTATGATGCCAATATGGACCCAAACAACAAAAACCGATTGGAATAACGGTACACTAGAACATGTCGACGTCAACACGAGCGAGGGGGACGTGTTGATGGCGAATGAGTTTTTTCTTGACGTAAACACAACGGGTTTGTGGCATTTTAACGAAAGTAGCGGTTTCGTAGCCTACGACTCTTCGGGCAACAACAATAACGGCAGCTTATACGGAAACACTACGATAGATAACTGCGAATCTACAATAGGGTGGAGTTCAAATCAATATGATTTTTATTCTGATTTTGCAGGGACAACCATTGATACAAATAAATTTAGATATAGTGGCGGCCCGCATGCTCAAAACGAAATACTCACGACTGGCTCCTCATCGGCCGCGTGGGGAACGAACTACTTCTATTCCAAGCAGACTTTTGCAAGAATAGATGGTTTAACATTTCAGGGGAGAATGCAGACAGGCACCGCTGCTCAGAATACGATGTTTGGATGGCAGACGTCCACTGGTACTGACTATGGTACTATGCCGCATGCGTTCTATGTGCCTGATGCTAATACAATTTATTACTATGAGAATGGAGGGGGAACGGCGACAGGATATTCCTTCACGGATGGCGTATGGTACGATGTGAAAATCGTATTAAAAACAGCAGGTGCAAAATATTATTATAAATTAACTACGTCAGACACCTGGATATTGGTGGCAGAAACATCCACAAGAACAGAAACAAGTCTTACAATCGGTTTTGACCATCACACTGGATACTGTTATATGGATAATTGGGCAGTTGGAACGGCTATGAGTTTGAACAGTGGGATAAAGATTGAGGGAAGCAATGGGCTAAACCTTCTAAAAATATCTACTACAACTAGCGATTCATACTATTACAAAACAATCTCAGCCACAAACATGAATGAGAAGATTCTAAATGTTTCACTTTACATAAAAGATTCTACTGCTCTTGGTAAAATATTGAGAATACAGATTTATGTTGCAGATAGTTCATCATATAATTGGTATGTCCGCAAGGATATTCAACCATCGGCTTTGGCAATTGGCTGGAACAACTTGTCTTTTGACCTCGCGACGCCATCGGGAACAACTGGCATACCTCTTCTGTATGCAACCTGCTTGATAAGAATCGACATAGATACCAACAACAACGCAGATACGTTTGCAGCGGGCGATATTGTAATGGATTTGTGGCGTTTGCCTGGATCGAGATGGGCAGAAGGAAAATTTAAGAGCGGGTTGAGTTTCGATGGGGTGGACGATTATGCAGACCTAAGCGATACGCCCTTTGACTTTAGCAGTAGTTTTAGCATAGAGGCATGGGTTAAAACACCTGTCGCGAGCTCGAGTAACTGTATACTCTGGAAGACAAATTCATACGGCATAGGTTATGGCAACACAGGGGCAGGTGGTATTGCTAACCAATTTGGATTCCATATATATAGCGGCACGGCATGGACAACAGCAAATGCCGGCGAAACAGTTGCATTGAATACATGGCATCATGTGGTTGTAGTGTTTAATAATGATTTAGATACAATAAAGATATATGTGAATGGCGTCGAGAAAGGCAGTGCCTCTTATACATCTGTTGCCTCCAATTCGGCATATAATTTCCACATCGGGAATTATGATTTCTCACCAGATGGAGGATATTTCAACGGCACAATCGATGAAGTTGCAACCTACAACCGTGCTCTAACAGCAAGCGAAATCTATAACAATTATCTAAACTCCTCAAAGAATAAAATCACTTCAGCGATATTCGATGCCGGTCAAACAGTATATCTCTCTCAAATCTCATGGAACGAAACAGTTGTAAACAATACTGATATAAAAACGAGTGTCAGAACTTCGATGGACGGCAGTAGTTGGAGTGATTGGATGCCAACTGTATCCACCTCTTCGGGTTCGGGAATAAATAACGGTACGAATTATACAGGATATAGATATAAGAAACCAATAAATATAATAAATAGCGGGAGCGCGTTAACAGATTATCAAGTCCTGATTCAAAACCCTGTTTACAACGAGAGCAACTTAACCGGAAGTTGGCACTTTAATGAGGGCACGGCAACGTATACTCCCGACTCCTCCGGAAATTTAAATGATGGCACCTTAAATAATGGGCCTTTTTATGCGGATAATGGGGCATGGGGCAAAGCGTTGAATTTTGACGGTAACAACGATTATATATCGATCTCAAGCCAACCTTCTCTTAATCCAACTAGTGCGATCACAATAGAGTTTTGGGTTAATTTTGATACTCTGAGCAATGATGATTATCTACTCTGGAAAATCAATCAGTATGGGATAGGATACAGCATAAACGCTGCAGGTTTTACCCTCAACAAGTTAAATTTCGCAGTAATGTCAGGTGGTGCTTGGAAGGTTGTTCCTAGCATTACGACGCCTACTACTGGCCAGTGGTATCATTTGGTAGGAACTTATAACGGCACTATACAAAAATTCTACATAAACGGGGTGTTGGACAACTCTCTCTCATGGAGCGGAACAATCGACACAAATACAAATAACATTGGGATAGGAGCATATGCAACCCCCGGTGGATATATGGACGGCTCCATCGACGAAGTCCGTATTTACAGCCGCGCCCTAAACCAAAGCGAAATTGGCGACTTATACAATATATCAACAAGAAAAGCAAAATTGGATTACAGCGATGTCAGATTTTATTCCGCAGATGGAGTAGAGTTAAACTATTGGCAGCAGGGCGAGAATAAAACCTGGGTGAAGATACCATCCCTGCCCACGGGCACGACCACGATATATGCGTATTATGGAAATCCGAATGTTACGAGTGCAAGCAACGGGAATAACGTCTTTATGTTTTTCGACGACTTCACAGGTTCCTCGATAGACACAAACAAATGGCAGTGCAGCAACTATGATACCGCAACAAAATACCAGTTTGTAGAAAACAATATGCTAAAGGTGACTGGTGGTACTGGTAGCTGGAATACGGGGATGTATACCAAGCAGACCTTCGCGAGAGGAAAGTGGCTTGTGGAGGCGGATCTCAAACCTTACAGTAGTACAAGCCATCAGCTCATGTGGGGCGTGGATAAGGCATCACCAGCAACGTATTCATACGACCAGTATCCATATAATTACTACTATTATAGTTCGTATATCGATGTATATGAATATAGTGCTCAGAGAGTAGATAATGTAGAACCGTTTACTCTGAATATCTGGGCCAAACTTAGAATTAATGTAAAAGAGAGTTCGGGGGCAACATATTACATAAGTAACAATGGTGGCCTTACATGGGAACAACAGTATGATTCCAGCACGGATTCTACCACACCTTTAAGAATCGGGTATGCTGGCTGTGATATGGGCTTCTATATCGACAATTGGTTCATCCGCAAATATGCCTCCGTTGAGCCAACGGTTTCCATGGGTGGAGAAGTATTGGAGTGCGTAAGTTCATCTGCATCGGGCTATCCCCCCAATGTCAATCAAAGTATGTTCAATACATCTTACCCTGCTTCCGGTCGTTATATTCAATTCAAAGCAGAGTTAATATCTACTACAAACACGACGCCTGTTTTAAGCGATGTGAATATTACCTACAGCAAAAAACCAGTCTGGACACAAACAGGAAAAGAGGATTTTGCAAAGGGAACTCTAACAAATTTGGACATGAACACCACAGAAGGCGAGTTAAAACTGTACACTTGGTGGAATAATGGCTGGCATTATAGAGTTAAGGTGATAGTGAATACAGGTTATGCGTCAAGAATAAACCAAACAATAAAAACACGGATTAATTTTACCGCGATTCTGTCTGGGCTTGGAGATAGTGGAACAATAGACCAAAACTCGATTAGAGTAATAAATTACAGGGGAGAAGAAGTCGATAGCAATGTTACGCGGTGGATATTTGCAGGAGACGGGATGGTTAAATGGAAATTAAGGGGATACCATGAAAAGGAAACGAATTATGTATATTTCATATACTTCGATATAACAGAAAACGGTGCGAAGAGTGCGCCAACAGGATATTCGCTGCCGAATGATTATGTGTTGGCTACGCACGCCACTGTCTCAGGTGCTGGTGGGGCAGGAGGGGGAATATATATAGCTCACATTGACGGAAATGGCAATGTAATCAACGACGCATTAAAATGGACAAAACTTTCCCCACCTGGAAATCAGGATTATACTACTTTAGCAATGGCAGACTTAGATAATGATGGTGACTATGATTTTATAAATTGTGTAGAAGTGAGTAACCTCTTACAGGTTCACCTGAACAAAGGCGATGAAACGTTCGTCACATCGTGGAGCACAACCTCATTCTATAGCGACTGGTCCAGCATAGTATTAGGTGATTTTAATGAGGATGGGTGGATGGATTTCGCATCGTTCCTCGACATAGGTGGAGATGCAAACTCCGATTTCTACGTTTTCCTTAACAACAAAGACGGCTCTTTTACACAAAAGTTTGTAGATGCAGGTGCAGGTTGGGATGCAAGAAGAGCTATCTCAGGTGATTTTGATAACGACAACAATATTGACGTAATATTCGGGTCTGTGAATAAAGGATTGGAAGTATTTTGGGGCGACGGAACAGGTAATTTCAAAGGCGGAGGTTTTGTTAGCGATTGGAGCGGGGACTTCCACGGGATGTGGGCAGTAGATTATGACCGTGATGGGTATTTGGATATATTTTTGAGAGGAAACAACAATGGAAAAGTCATAAAGAATCTCGGCAACAGAACATTCAATTATTCCGCAGGCGCCACTTTCTTGAATACAGGGATAGATTGGGGCGGCGGAAATGTTTTCGATTTGAACAATGACGGTTTGACGGACATTGCATTAGGCTCTTGGACAAGCGGCGGCTCACAACTCTTTATATGTTATGGGAACACTGCAAATTGGTTCAATAACAGCGTAGTATTTGCAGACCTTTCCACAAAGGACGTTGTAGATCAATACTTTATGGAATGGGGCGGGCCGGAATATGCCAAGGGATTAAACATTACCGTGGGCGTTGCCAATAAATCATCAAACATTAACGGCAGTATTGTTTCCAATATACTCGATGCGGGGCAAAATGTAAAATGGGAAAACATATCTTGGAGCGCGGAAGCTAATGCCCCGACAACCCTGTATTATATAAAAACAAGAACTTCTCCGGATTTGGTATCGTGGAGCAATTGGTCGTCAATCTATACGAACCCAACACGGTCCCCGATTACAAGTCCGAATGCGAGATATATTCAATGGAAAGTGGAGCTTACTACGGCAGACCCGACAATGACTCCCATATTAAAGGGCGTTACACTCTTCTATTCCTTAGCTTTCTCTGACACTACGCTGCCAACAATCACGGCTGTGCAGGCAAACGAGATTACATGGGATTCCAGACAGGTTAAATGGTGGACAGACGAGTTCGCAAACAGCACCGTAAGGTATGGGCCAAGTGAAAGTTATACAGATACAATTTATCAAGACAACTATACACTGGAGCACGGCGTTCCGTTGACAAACCTAAAGGTGAACAGGACATATCATTATAACATCAGCAGTTCTGATTATAATGGCAATGTAGCTAACACGACTGACGATACGTTCGTAACAAATCAGTTTGCAACGTGGTTGCAGACTACAAAAGATGATTTTACTGCAGGCACATTGGATAAAATTGACATAAACAGCAGCGCCGGAGATGTGAAAGTGAAAAGCGGCGAGACTTCGGGTACTATCACATCACAAATATACGATACAAATGATTGGGCGACATGGAAGAATGTAACCTCAAATATTTCGTTGCCGTGGACTCAGACGAGCAAGACGGACTTCGGAGCAGGTACACTAAATAATACGGATATAAACAGCAGTGCAGGGGATGTGAAATTAAATATGGATCCGAGCAGGGGCACTGGAAAAGACGGGGCGTTAACAGTAACTGCTGCCAACACGATAGTTAACATTTATACATATACATCAGCAGATTATGCACCGGGTGCGGCGGCCATAGTCGTAAACAGCGCAACGGGATTCTCTACAGGTGACGAGGTTCTGATTATTCAACTGCAGGGAACAAATGTCGGAGCATACGAATTCAAAACAATCACTGTGAGCGGCAATACATTCACCTTGAACAGCACTCTTACAAAGAACTTCTACGGCAGTGGAAGCAACAGGAACAATGTGATACGGGTTCCACACTATACTGATGTTACTGTAAGCGGCAGCGGAAGTATTACTGCTTCTGCCTGGGATGGAACAAAGGGTGGTGTAGTAGTCTTCAGGGCGACTGGAACAGTAGGTGTGTTGGCATCATCCTCAGTAGTTCTAGGGAATCAAATAGACTTAAAAGGGAGTGGATGCCGCGTTGCGAGCAGTGCAGGATACTATAGCAACATTGCGGGAAACGTATGGTATATGTGGGATTATGGAGACACTACACCTCTTTACTTCCCGATAAATCTCATCGACGACCAGGAAACGTCCGGCTCCAATGCATATTATTGGATGGAAAACGAGGCAACTTCGTATATTTACATCGACTTAACATATCCAAGGTGGTTGGGAAAAGCGGAGATTAATAATTATAACACTGGCAGCGATAGGGGCAACACCAGATACACTATCCAATATAACCCGACGTATTTCGATGCTAGTAAAGTGCCATCCGACATGGGTGGCAGTTGGGTAACAGTAACTGCTTCTGCGAGTTCGCCGTATTCGAACCCTGGAACTATGAATGCACAGACTACGGGTTTCGTCGAATTTGATGCGCCCGTTTATACAAGATATGTTCGAATATATGCAGAAAGAATGACAGTTACTTATCTCACTTTAAACGAGATTAACTTATGGGAAGCTGCCGTTCCGAGTATTGATGCAAGCGGCAAAGGATATAGGGGCGGAAGCGCAGACGGTGCAGCTTGGTCTTCTACGTATGCATACACGGGCGAAAGTTGGAATGGCGTTGGTGCCCGTGGACCGGGCGTTAATCAGGGGGGAGGCGGTGGCAGCATGATTGCCACTGGCGGTGCAGGTGCAGCTCATGCCACCAATGGACTCGCAGGAGCATACTGCCATTCTTCATACAATTACACGGGCACTGCTTCAACTAACCAATACGGTACTACAAGTCTGTCAACGATATACCCCGGATCCGGTGGTGGCGGGGGAGGCGACGGCTACAGTGGCCCCAACGGCTCACCCGCAAACTCTTGGGGAAGATATGATTCATCGGGTACGAGGGGCGATGGCGGGGCAGGCGGAGGGATCATAATGATCTTTGCAAATACGATAACAGTTACGGGCAAAATTAAAGCAGACGGAGGTTATGGACAACCAGGATACATATCCCAAACAAATTGTATCGGTGCCGGAGGCGGGGGCGGAGGCTCGGGCGGAAGCATATATCTCTTAAGTTCCACAATAAGCATAACTGGCGCTGGTTCTATAACTGCAGTAGGCGGCGGCGGTGGCAGTGCATATACGAGTGGATACAAATATGTTGTTGACGGTTCGTGGGCGCAGGACCCGATAGGTGGAAATGGCGGCAACGGCAGAATAAGATTGGATTATACGACATTAACGGGTGCAACGAACCCAACCGCGTATATTGGTCCGTCTCCCCCTTCTCCTCCTTCACCCACGGGATATATTAGATCTCAGGTTTTCGATGCCGGCGTTGTGGCACAGTGGGACAGCATAAACTGGACAGAGAACCTGCCGACAGGCACAGATATAACCATTCAAACAAGCACATCTCAAGACTGTATATCATGGACTGAGTGGTCATCCTATACTATCGCTACAGGAGAGAAAATTACAAGCCCGAATGCTAGATACATACAATGGAACGCTACGTTAACCACCACGGATTCTTCAAAAACACCGATATTAAGCGATGTAATCGTGACAATGATGTTAACGAACGCAGTCCAAAGCAGGACGTCCCCGGATAACATTACGTGGAGTGATTGGACTGCTATTGTAAATAATCAAACGTCTAGTCCGAGCGGTAGATGTTTCCAGTGGAGAGCCCAACTCACTTTATCAGCAAGCGGAGAAACTCCGATTCTGCATGAAGTTTTGGTGAATTATACATATTTGACAGAAACAGATGATCCAATAATATCCAATGTAGCGAGCAGCAACATTGAGGCGACGAAAGCAACAATCATGTGGGATACGAACGAGTTTACGAATGCTACGCTTGAATATGGCCCGACAATAAGTTATGGGATTACGATTAATATCACAACCTTCAAGTCAGGGCACTCTGCAACACTGACAGGTTTGACGAGAAATTCGGTGTATCATTATAAAGTAAAGAGTTACGATTATTTCGGAAACGATGCTGTATCCGGTGATTACACGTTTACCACAGCGAATACATTCGATATATATCATACGACAAAAGATGATTGGGCCTCGGGCAACTTATCGAATGTGGATATTAACACTACTGTAGGAGATGTGAAATTAGTACTACCGAATGCAACAGGCGACCTCACATCGATTATCTTTGATGCTGGCGACAAAGTATATCTGAGCAATGTAACTTGGAATAAGGGGACGCCCACAGGCATCGGTGGTGCGGGTATAATTGTTCAGGTTCGAACATCTATGGATAATATAACATGGAGCGACTGGACAACAGCAACATCCACATCGGGCTTCGGACCGATGAACGGCTCTGCTCCCATGTCTGGCAAATACTTCCAGTATAAAGCAAACCTCACGGGAAATGCCGTGCCGAACAGCGGGTTTGAGAATGATTGGGCAAATTGGAGCACTAGAGATTCTTGGAGTTCTATTGCACTAGATGATTATTATAGCGGCACAAGAGCAGCGAGACTTAACGCCGTCGGAAGAGGGGCTGAGACGGATGTATACCAAAACGACGCAGAGGTATTCGGCGTTTCAGCATCTACACAGTATACGCTATATGCCTATGTAAAGCAAAAGGCAGGCACAGGGAATTATAAGATAACAATAGACTGGCTGACAAACGCAAAAGCCCACATATCATATTCCAATGACTGGACAGGTACGAATAAACCCCAGGTATGGACGCTGCATACATGGACTGGAACGTCGCCCGCGAATGCAGCCTACGCGAAGATAATATTGGGTGCGGCAGACGGCAACGAATTCTTATTTGATGATGTGAGATTTGTTGGTGGAAATAGTAGCACTACACATATATTAAATGACATTACAATTAGAGGAAGTTATGATACACTAACATCGATGCAAACAACAAAAGAAGATTTCAATACGGGCACAAAGGACAATAGCAACAATACCGAACTCGCAGAGAGCGGAAGCTTGAAACTTAACGAAAGAATAGGCACAACTAACTTGGCACTCGGTAAACCAGTGCTCAGCAGTGAAGGGCATTACAGTGGCGTGGCGGGAGGAGTTTGGTATACATCTGGAACTATAGAATATCACACCTTTAACTTAGTTGATGGCGACAAGTCCACTGCCTATACTGCATATTGGTTGGAGGACAATCCATCTGACACATCAAATTTATATGTTGACCTATTAGAAAAGAAGTGGATAGGCAAGATTTATCTAAATGAGGCAAGTCAGCATGGTACAACATGGAGTTATAGAATATATTACAATACAAATGATTGGAATGGTGTTTGGTCAACAATCAGCTCCGCTACATGGGCGATGGTGGATTCTGCCGATTGTCAAGGCTCGATGAATCAAAATGAGGTTCGTTCTATTTACCTAAATACGCCGGTATATACAAGATTCATAAACGTTACAATAGTGAAAATAAGCGGGGATTATGCTGTGTTGAATGAGATAGAGGTCTATGAATATCTAAAGCCGAATAACACAACGTATACATCACCCGTATGCGACGCAGGACAGCAGGTTGTATGGGATAACATCAACTGGAAATCAACCACTTCCAATTGGTATAGTTCTTCATGGACAAACAGAACGGTTATAAGAATTACAAACGATGGCGGCACGCTTACAGACTATCAGATAAAATTGATAGTGCCGTATATGTCGGGGATGCAGACAGACTTCGACGACATAAGATTCACAACGGATGATGGAACTGTATTAATTCCATATTGGATCGGAAACTATACAGCCGGTTCGAATGCGGTTGTGTGGGTCAGGGTGCCAACTATTTCTGCTTTTGGTACGACTACGATATATATGTATTATGGAAACTCGGGTATTGTCAGTGCAAGCGGCTTTGATAACACCTTCGCCCAACCAAATTCTGTTAATGGGTTAAAACTCTGGCTTAAAGCCGACACAATTATAGGATTGACCGATGGAAGTGCGGTTACCACATGGACAGATTCGTCGGGCAACGGCAATAGTGTTACACAATCTACAGAAAGCAAGAAACCAGTATATAAAACAAATATTTTGAATGGAAAACCAGCAGTAAGGTTTACTGCAGCCGCATCGCAGACTATGACTACCTCTACTAACTTCCCAGCGCCGGTAACTGTGATTTACGTGGCACGTTTAACAGGCGGTGCAAATGCTAGAATGCTATCTGGTTTATCTAATAACTGGCTATTGGGGTTCTATGGCGGAACAAAAAATGATGTTTATTTCGAGGGTTGGGTTTATGACAGCACAGTAACGGCAGATACTAATTGGTATATCTTTAGTACAGTCATAACAGGAACTGGAGTTAACTCAAAAGTTTATGATGGTGGAACTCTTTTTGCGGCAAATCAAGCTGGAATAACTGGACCAAACGGTTTGTCTCTGAGCGGCCATCTGGCAGGGAGCGAATTCTCTAATGGAGAAATTGTAGAAGTTATTGTTTACAACCGCAGTCTCAGTGATATCGAACGCCAAAGTATTGAACGAATACTCAGTGCAAAATATAATCTATATTTATCAGCACCTGTGCCGTATTATGCATTCGACATAACTCCAGAGTGGTATAATTCGGCATGGAGTTCTAGAAAACCGATTATAATAACCAATCCCAGTAGTTTGGTTACAGATATTCCTGTAAAAATTATATTGCCGTACCAAACTGGAATGCAAACCAATTTCAATGATATAAGATTTACAACAAACGACGGCAAGACAGAAATACCATATTGGATAGAGAACTATACGGCGAGCACACAGATTACGTTGTGGGTGAAAGTGCCTGTGTTGTATGCTATGACAAACAGCACGATATATGCATACTACGGGAATGGCGCTGTAGGCAATGTAAGCAGTTCGGTAAATGTGTGGGGCAGCGGGCTTGCCGGATTCTGGCGATTTAATGATGGAAGTGGACAGATAGCAAATGACACCTCGCCAAACGGCAACGATGGCATCTTGGGTTCTACATCGGGTGCAGATGCGAACGACCCGATATGGGTTGACGGAAAGCTTGGAAAGGCGCTCCAGTTTGATGGAAGCAACGATTATGTTGAAACGCTCGAATCACCATCATTGGCAGTAACTACGCAGTGTACGGTAGAGGCGTGGTTTAGAACAACATACAGCGGTCAAGAAAAGATTGTTCGTCTAAAAGGGGCATCTGATAACGGAGTCGAGATGGAGGTTTCTGGGACTAAGAAAGCCAGAGTTTCCGCGTATTTGGGCTCTTGGGTAAACGTTGAATATTCTGCTGGACCGGATCTTAATGACGGGAATTGGCACCACATTGTTTGTGTTGTGGATGGAACGAGTATGAAACTGTATGTTGATGGCACATATATTAACAGCGGGACCGGCTCAGCAAATCTCAATACCGGCAATGCAAAGGTTCGGATAGGATTACACCCCTCCGGCGGTCTACCGTTTAACGGACCTATCGACGAGGTAAAAGTATACAATCGCGCACTAACCCTGGACGAAATCAAAGCCCATTATGCTTCATATGTAGTGAACCCGACGTCTGAGTGGTACTCCCTGTCGTGGTATGATTATAGTTGGTCGCAGAAAAAACCTGTTTGGGTAATAAACAGCGGCAGCGAACTTACAAACTATCAGGTAAGAATAACGGTAAATTACGAGAGTGGAATGCTTGGCAACTTCAGCGACCTGAGGTTTACAAAAAACGACGGGGTTACGTTGATTCCATATTACATACAGAATTATACAGCGGGCACACAAGCAACAGTTTGGGTTAATATATCCTTGCTGCCCGCTTCAACTAATACGATGATATATATGTATTATGGAAATCCGAGCGCTGCCTCGGCAAGCAATGGAACGAATACCTTTGAATTTTTTGATGATTTTGAGGATGGTAGCATTGCAGATTGGGGTCAAGCGAGTGGTGCGGGGGGGTCGGTATCAACAGCTTTTGTAAAAACGGGCGTATATTCATTAAAACAAGACACAACAACAATTTATGCAGAATTATATAGGACATTTTCAGCGAACTTTATAACGGATAGAATTTTTGAGGCTTGGACAAGAACAGAAGATACAACAAGTCCTAAACAATTTCAGTTAGAAGTGGTTGGTGGAATTTATAATAATCGCATGTTAGTTGGATTTCATACTAATGGAAAATTTCAATGGTATAACGGAGCGTCATGGGTAGATACAGGGGTGGCATATTCGATAAACACATGGTATTTTTATAGAATTGTAACCCACCTTGGTTCACCTTCGACGTATGATTGGTATGTATATGATACAGATATGTCATTAGTATTGAGTAGTACGAACTTAGGGGTACAAGGAACTGTGGCGAGTATTGGGGCATTTGCCTTTAGTGATGCGGGAGGAATTACTTATTATGATAACCTTCGTGTCCGCAAATACGCCTCCATAGAACCAACAGTGAGTTTCACCGCACCTACTGCATATTCCCCAATTACAATCCAAACCCGCACATCTGCAGACAACATTGCATGGACAGATTGGACAAACGCCACAAACAATGAAAAAGTAGCGAGCGTACCTGGGAGATATATCCAATGGAGAAGCAATTTGTCTAGTGATATGGATATTTCAAAGACTCCGATATTGGATTATGTTGAAATCAAGACAAAATTCGCCCAGGACACTGCACCATTAACAATTTCAAATATCGCAAACAGTACGACAGCGGCAACCGCTACAATAACATGGGGTACGAATAAGTTCTCCAACAGTGTAGTGGAATATGGTCTAACAGAGAGTTATGGGAGCACAACTACAGTAAGCGATTTGGCATTGAGTCATTGTGTAGTAGTAAACGGTTTGATACATAACATGACATATCATTACAAAGTGACATCATACGATGCATTTGGCACCTATAACACTTCAACCGATTATACATTTACAACAACTGATAATCTTGTTTGGATACAAACAACGAAGAACGATTTTGACACGGGAACGTTATATGGTGCAGACGCCAACACAAATCCAGGAGATGTTTTAATATTAAACGTGCCCCCACTAACGTTTGATGTATCGAATGAATCGCAGTTTATCCAACAAGATGCGGCAAGCGGGACGGACTTTGTTGGTGGGACTGTGAAGTTGCACTATGTAGATGGAGGGCTTGGTGGGAATATAGCAAGTCAGGCTACTGTAACATTTGATAGGGGCGTAGGTACTCCTTCCGGAATAGTTGACGGAAATAAAGTAACTTATTGCTGGGACGATACTGGTGGGATAGATGAAGGAGTTATATTGACTTTTTCATCAGCTAAGTTAGTGGGTAGAGTTGTCGTTTACAGTCATGACACATATTCATTTCGTGGTGCAAAACTGTTAGTTGATGGTGTAGAAAAATCATCTACGACAGCGACTATAACAAGCAGCTCACCTTGGGTAATCAATCTTTCTCCTTACATATATGGTACTACTTTTAAAGTAGTGCGTACAAATGCAGCTTATGACTCAACCTTATCAGAAATTGAGATTTATGAGGGTTCTATCATCTACCCAACTTCCCAATCGTATTATGTCACGACATCAAACATAAACCAAATCAACACGTCGAATTGGGTTTCGATTTCAGGTGTTAGTGTTTTACAGACAACGCCGACTAATACTTTGGTCAAATATCTCGTCTCTTTTGACGGAAGAACCACCTGGAACTATTGGAACGGTGCTTCTTGGCTAACTTCGACTTTGGCCAATATCGATACAAACGGGATGAGCAAGAGTACGGTTGAGGGAATAAACGCCACTCAGTGGACATCTTCAGGAGGATTTCAGGCGGGCACAACAACTACGCTTGATTTTGCTGCCGCATTGAAGACTACGGATTCTGCTCAAACGCCATCAATAAGCCAAATTGTGATTTTTAGGCCTGGTATTTTAACATCGCCTATATTCGATGCAGGCGAGCCCGCATATTGGACAAATGTCTCTTGGACAGAAACTCTTCCGAGCGGTTCAGATATAACAATCCAAACAAGGGTGTCAAACGATAGCGCATGGGGCAATTGGTCGTCGCCGGTATCTACCGCCTCTGGTTCCGGATTGCTGAACGGTTCGTCCCCTGCAGTCGGAAGATATATTCAATATAGGGTTAATTTAACTGCAACATCTTCCACACCCACCCTAAGCGACATTACGATTAAAGGCGCATTTGAACCTATCTGGACTCAGACTGGTAAAGAGGACTTCTCCTCAGGAACATTGAACAAAACGGATGTGAACACAAGTGCGGGCGACATAATGCTGTCAACCACGGAAAAACCGGCTTGGTTTGATTCTTCATGGAACTATAGAAAGTCAATAAACATCACATCAAGCTCCGCGCTTACGAATTACCAGGTGATGCTCTCAAATCCAGTTTACAACGAGGGTAATTTGGTCGGATGCTGGCATTTCGACGAGGGAAGCGGACAGGCAGCATATGACAATTCGTCGAATTGCAATGTTGGAACATTGGGCTCCGCTGTAGGTGCAGATGCGAACGATCCGACATGGGCCGATGGGAAGAGTGGAAAGGCGTTGCAGTTTAACGGGGATGATTATGTTAAGTTAGGTTATAGCCCGGATTGGAACTTTGGCACAGGTAACTTTGCGATAGTCTTTTGGATAAAAACAACACAGACAGGACAGTATCCGGTGCTGATAAGCAGAGTCAGTGACGAATGGGGAATCTATCTTAGAAACGGGAATATTCATTTCTATACCCCTACGAAAGGAAACGTTGCTTTCACAAGCGGGACTGTAAATAACGGAGAGTGGAAGCATGTAGCGATCGTAAGGAGCGGCACGACATTAACTATGTATGTTGACTGCGCCTCGCAATATTCTGACGGCACATGGAACGATGACCTGACTGCAACTACGGAATTGTGGGTTGGTTATGACGGCTCGAATTCGTATTTCAACGGCATGCTAGACGAGGTTCGCATCTATAAACGTGCGCTGTCCATAGATGAAATCCAACAGCAATTTAACATCTCATCAAGAAAGGCAAAATTGGATTACGGAGACATACGATTTACAACTTCAACAGGCGTACCCTTGAGTTATTGGCAACAAGGAGAAAATAAGTTCTGGATAAATATGACTTCACTGCCGGCAGGCACTACGATGATATATGCCTATTACGGAAATCCAAGCGCTACGAATGCTGGCAATGGAAATAATGTGTTTATGTTCTTTGATGACTTCAATGGCGGAGCTATAGACACAAACAAATGGCAATGCAGCAGCATCGGTACATATCAATTTATAGAAAACGGTATGCTAAAGGTGACTGGTGGCGCTAGTGCATGGACCGACGGAATGTACACAAAACTAACATTCCCACGCGATAATTGGCTGGTAGAATCGGATTATAAGTCAGTAGGCGGAACCTATGCGATGTGGGGTGTAAATCAGGCAAACCCTCCAGATTATTATTACGCCAGATACCCATACAACTTTTACCCATACAGCACCACACTTACCATATACGAAAACGGTGGAAATTACGCTTCAAATATAGGCACCTTCAACGAAAATGTGTGGAACAAACTCAGAATAATGGTGAAAGCGAGTATTGGAGGAGTATATTATATTAGTACCGATTGTGGCGCTACTTGGGGCCTGTGTAGGGATTCTGGTTTGGATTCGACCACGCCACTCAGAATAGGATATGCAGGACATAGCCGAGCATTCTATATCGACAATTGGTTCATACGCAAATACACAACAACTGAGCCGACTTATTTAATTGGTGGAGAAGAAGTCTGTACCGCATACCAGTCTTCCGGAAATCTCACCTCGATGAAATATGATGCAGGCAGCGCAGTTAATTTGAGTAAAATATATTGGACTGCAACAACACCAGTCGGAACAACTATAAAAGTCCAGATAAGGAGCTCGGCAACAGAAGCAGGATTGGATAGTGCAACATGGTACGGGCCAACAGGCACGGAAGATAATTATACAACCAGTGGAGTGACTATTAATTCCATCCATAATGGCGATAGGTGGATGCAGTATAAAATATATCTAGAAACCACAGATACAGCACAGACACCAATATTGAGTGAGATAAGAATAACATACATCAAACAATGAGGTAGAGTGAGTAAAAATGACACGTCACAAAACTTTGGTCATAAGCATTGCATTATTTGTAGTTGTCACGATGTGCACCGCATTCCTAATTTCACTAGAAACAAACCAACATCAATTTATGAAGGACTCCGATACGCATAACACATATCGCAACATCGTATCCGTGAGAGGACCACTGCCACCAGTTATAGAGAACTATACCCCCGCATCCGATTCTATAACGATTTCGGAGGGCGATAGCCAAATATTCAATATAACAGCAAGCGTTGTTGAAAATGCGACTTCGAATTTTACATGGTATTTAGACGGACAACTCGTATCCGCCTCAGAGAATTATACCTCAGATAACTATACTTTTGTATCAAACTATAGTTCTGCAGAAGGAGGCAGTGCAGGCGTCTATAATATTATAGTATATTTGGTTTATAACAACATTAGCGGCAGTATAACTGTTAACATTTCACGTCCCTGGTCTATTCTAGTAAATGATGTGAATTTAACATCTATGGTGACATTGGCACCAACGCCCGCAGTGAACACCACCATAACCGAGGAAGAAAACCGAACATTCTATACAAACACCAGCAATATCGATACAAACAAAGCAAACATATCTATGAAATGGTATTTGAACGGCGAAATAGTTTCTACATCGGATAATTACACGTTTGTAGCGAATTATAGCTCTTCCGGCGTGTATAACGTAACACTCAATATCACAGATGGACAGCACTACCGCATATCCGAATGGTTGTTGACTGTGACAGATGTCCATAGATTAACATCAGTATACCCAGTGTTAACATACCCCGCAATAAACGAGAACGAAAGCTATACATTCAACATAACCACAAGCAGCCCCAGCATATACCCCCCGAACATCACATGGTATGTAAACGGGATACCGCAATCATTCCTAGAAAACTATACTTTCGTTTCGAATTACACCTCCGCGGGAGCATACAACATAACCGCAAACGTCGTTGATATGGAATCCAATTTCACATATACATGGAATTTGACAGTAAGTGATGTAAACTGTCTTCAATTGATAAGTACAACGTTGGTTGTTGGAAATCAAACATTCAATGAAAATCAAACATACATGTTTGTTCCGGATGTTGCCTGGTTAAATTGGACAAGCCTCTCGTTTAAATGGTACCTTAACGGCACGTTGGTATCTACGTCGCAGAATTATACATTTGCTACCAACTACTCTTCTGCAAGTGCCTATGTTCTAAGATTGAATATAGCGGACAGCAATTATTCCGCTGATTTTACTTGGAATATTACTGTCGTTGATACTCCAAGACCGCCGATAATCCAATCCGCCGACCCTTCGATAAACGATTGCCTCCTATTAGAAGGAAGCAGCCAGACGTTTAATATTATAGTTACAGACACAACGGATTATTCTCCGAGCATATACTGGTATTTAGATGGAAATTTGGTTTCCACATCCACTTCCTTTGTGTTTGAAACGAATTATAGTTCTGCTGGATTTTATAACTTGACTGTAAACGTCACCGGCAGCGAAGGCAACGCCACAAAAAATTGGTTTGCAGAAGTAAGGGACCTAAACCGACCGCCAATAACTACGAGATCTCCGGTGACGGATAATATCACGATAAACGAAACAACGAACGTGATTTTTACAATACGTGCAACAGACCTAGACGGCGATATGATTACAATAAACTGGTCCTTGGATGGGGTTTTGATACCCAGCGCATATGAAACATATTCCTATATCCCGAATTACGTTTCCGCAGGTATACATAATGTAACTGTTAACATCTCGGATGGTAAATCGAAGATAGTGTATGAGTGGAACATAACGGTGATGAACGTAAACAGAAAACCGACAATCATAAATTATATTCCAACGTCCAGCCCGACGATTATTGAATGTGAGAATCGAACATTTAACATCTCTGCCGTTGATCCGGATGGTGACCAGACAATAACAAACTGGTATTTGGACGATATACTTGTTGCGGCGAACTCCACCGCATACGAATTCGATACAGATTATTCATCTGCCAAGACGTACGTTCTAATCGCAAGGATAACAGACGGCGAGCTTGAAGTGTCCCATAGTTGGCTTATAACTGTTCTAAATAATAACAGGCCGCCCGAGATAAAGAGCGTAACACCGGCAAATCCAAACATTAGCATCAGCGATGGCGATACTGTTACATTCACTGCCGAATCCTCAGACGCCGACGGAACAGTTCCCATAATGAAGTGGTACTTAGACGATGCCCTTGTAGGAATCGGCACAACCTGCGTATACAATGCAGATTTCAATTCGTCTGGAACGCGCATATTTACGTTGTTAGTCACTGATGGCGAGGATTCCGAAAGGAACGTCTGGTGGATGAATATAACTGACATAAACCGAGTTCCGATAATATATAAAACGATGCCTAGCGCAACACCAGTGACAATTACCGGGGGGGAAATGAACTTTAGCGTCGAAGTAATGGATTTAGATAATGACGCCTTATCATTTTATTGGTACCTGAATGGAACCGCAGTATCGAATTTTAAAAACTACACCATGCAGTTTAACCGTTCCTCTTCCAAAATATACAACCTCACTGTGATTGTTTCGGATAACAAATCAAATACGTCATACTATTGGACTCTTTACGTGAACATTTCGAACAAGAGGCCCATAGCCACAATTGTTTCGATAAACCCGAGCAACGCTACGCTCAAACAAAACATCGAATTTGTGGGCAACGGTACTGATGAAGATGGCATAGTCACCGGGTATCAATGGCGGTCGAGCATAGATGGCATCCTCAACAATAGTAAAAACTTCAATACCTCTAATCTTTCGCCCGGGAAGCATGCGATTTATCTAAAAGTCAAAGACAATGACAGCGAATGGTCTGATGAAGTAAACTCGACAGTGAGTATTAATCTTAGCCAGGAAACGACGACTCCTGCCGCACCCCCGCAGAAGGTCAACAATATTATTACCATAGGGATTGTTGCAGGCACCGTTACTCTCATCGTATTGATACCCGTTTTTTACATCATAACAGTTAGAAAAGCGCCAACGAAGAAAGGATTAGTTTCAGAAACGAGCAAACCCATAAAAAAGGTCGTGAAAAAAAGAAAACGGCCGAAAACCAGATTTTGCGCTCACTGCAAAAAGGAGATTCCGCGAGAGCTGATAGAAGTCGGGTGGGCAGAATGCCCCCATTGCGGAAAAGAGTGGGAGTCTCCTCATAAATAAAATTAAACCATATGATCGTTTACCGGGGAAAGAGCATTTGCGGCCGCGTGAAGTTTAAGGAACCCCGTGAATTTAAAAGAAGGCATTGTACCGTTTATGAAGATGACCCACTAGTAAACTTCTTATATGTGGTAGATAAATTAGGTGAAATTTCCAATAATTGTAATCTATGCATAGTAGCATATATATGGGTGATAACAGTTGAGTGTAAGTCGAATGAAGTGGATGAGGAAAATAGATGATGCTGATGAATGAAGAGAACAAGAAACCAGTTATAAGTTATAATAATCTAAAATCCCTTTGGTTAAACGAGAATTTTAGAATCGGGATTCTACTGATATGCATATTTATCTTAGCACTCTTCTTAAGAACATACTTTGTGGTCGGTCCGTCCACTGCGGGTTTTGACGTTTCTGGTGGCTCAGATACCTTTTATTATAAGAGAACCATAGATTATGCACAGACGAATCACCGCCAGCTGACATGGGACCCGCTTCTTAACTATCCTTCCGGCTCCATAAACCCCAGGCCTCCTTTCTACACGTGGACAACTGTGGTTCTAGGAGATGTCTTGACGCCGGTCACCAGCCCGCTGCTCGGCTGGGACGAGTACACGACTACATTCTATATGTTCATGCTTATGCCTGCATTGTTCGGTGCGTTAACAGTCATCCCGCTCTACTACCTGGGCAGGGACATGTTCGGCAAAAAAGCAGGATTGATCGCGGCCTTTTTCTTGGCAATAACACCTGGTCACTTAGAACGCTCGACGTTTGCTTTTTCAGACCATGATTCTTTTCTATTATTCTTTACAGTCTGCGGATTCTTTTTTTATTTACGATCTTTAGAAAAACTTGGCGACGAATATTGGGTGCGCGATTGGAAGAGCCCTACATCCATATTTACTGGCCTCAAATATTTCCTCAAACGAAATAAAATAGCGATTGGTTATGCGGCGATGGCTGGCATGTCCTTCGGTGCTGTTTCCCTCGGTTGGCAAGGTTTTACGTATGTATTTGCGATTATATTTATCTATTATGTCGTCCAGATATTGACTAACCACGCGAGGCGTGTAGATTCTCTTGGCATTGCCGTTTGTACAGCTATATCCTTGGCTATTCCGTTGTTTATATCTATTCCACCGTATAATGCTACTGGCCTGGCCCTTACAGAGTGGGGTTTGTTGCCTGGTTTCATCATTCTCCTCGCGGTAATATGCGCAGCTTTTATCCTTGTACCGACAAGGGATTTCCCTTTGATACTAGTTATCGGAGTTACGGCGTTCATCACAGCGATGGCGCTTCTGATACTGACTTTTGTTATCCCAAGCATCGGCAATATGTTGTTCACTGGTGCAGGATACTTTATAAAAAACAAGTTGTACTCTACCATCGCGGAGGCGCAACCTGGCGATTTCAGCAGATTGGTGTTTTCGTATGGCCCAATAACATTTTATCTGGCATTAATAGCGATAGTTTTTGCTGTATTGAGAACTTACAAAACATGGAAGAGCGCAGACGTATTCGCTACAGTGTGGGCAATTGTGTCGATTTACATGGCCCTGTCCGCAGTAAGATTTATGTTTAACGCCAGTCCTGTCTTTGCCGTACTTGCGGGCTATGGTTTATGGGAGATCATGAGAAGACTGGATTTCCACACAGTTTGGAAGAACATTAAAGCTGCAAAGGGGGAGAGACTCCACACGTTTAGGAGGGAAGTAAAAAGCCTCCACATACTGGGTGTCTTGTTCGTGGCATTCTTGGTGTTGTATCCTAATCTGTGGTATGCCTTCGATGCGAGTATACCATTTGAGAAAAAGAAGGAGTATGACCAGAAGATATACGACATTACGCCGGCGTTTCTCAGACCAGAAGGCTATGAGGGGGGGGGGCTATGGTATCTCGGCTCATTCGGCCCTTCATTTTCATCAGAATACTGGATAGATGGTTATAAATGGCTTTCCGAACAGGATAATGACGTACCGGCAGAGATGAGGCCTGCGTTCGTGAGTTGGTGGGACTACGGATTCGAGGCGGCGCAATCCGGAAAACACCCGACTGCCGCAGATAACTTCCAGGCGGGATATCAATTTGCAGGAAATGTTATTACATCTCAGAATGAAAGTATGACCGTATCTATGTTCATAATTCGCTTACTTGAAGGGGGCTCGGCATGGGAAAATAATGTTTCCAGTGGACGATTTAGTAAGGAAATAAGAGATGTTCTTGTTAATCGTTTAGGCAATGAAAGGACAAACAAACTAGAAAAGATTATGACAGGGACTAGTGAAATTGTTGATATGGTGAATAATGACCCGGGCAAATATGAAATATTCAACCCGGACACAAATGAATATTCGGGACACAGCGACCTTACCTATTTCAATGCCAGGTACCTAGTGGGCCGTGCGTTACTAGAAGAACTAAACGACGAGTCGTTAGTATCGTTATACCATGACGTTCGCGATGTAATGGGAAAATCTATCAGATACTTTGCAATCGACTCCAGACTGTTTCCGTTTAGCGCCACGAACACCGGCATATTCTATGCACCAGTAAAATTGGCCGATTACAGGATTATAGACGGCCAGCCGATAGATTTCATCGAAACCAAAGTAGAAACCGAAAGCGGCACTATAATGACAATAGAGGATGCGAGCGAGATGGCACAAAAGGATTCAACATTTAGAATCAAGGATTACGTTCTAGAATACAAGAGGTCATTTTACAACAGTATGCTGTATAGGACGTACATAGGTTATAGCGGCTATGATTTAGGCATGGGAGACCAAGGCGTACCCGCAATCGCTCCAAAAGGGGAATTTGCCAACAACGATCAATTTTATCCTATGCAGGGCTGGATGATGAAACATTTTAAACTCGCGTATAAAACAGCGTATTGGAACCCATATAACAGAAGCGTGGTAGAACAGTATCAGAACGCCTGGGTATTAATGTCTTACGATAAAGCCATCGAAAACCAAAAAACCTTTGGCGGTACAATAACAACATCTCTTTATTCCGCCGTGATGTTTCTGAAATATTACGATGGCGCATTCATTAATGGAAGTATAAAAACCGAGGGCGGAATGCCGATACCAAATGTGCGGGTTACGGTTTTTGACGAATATGAAACACCGCACGATACAGTACTCACAAACGAGTCTGGCTTCTACAGCATATTGGCGCCCTATGGCAACACGACCCTTAGGGTTTCATCCGGCGGCAGTCTCGACCAGCTGTTTCAAATCGAAAAGACAGTGCTCAACACAACAAACATAATAATCAGCGATGCTCAAGCCATGAGAGAAAATATAGACAACGACAGAGACGGCACTTATGACTACAATATCAGAAATGACATAACGCTGAAATCTATAAAACTCACAGTCGAGACCAGAATAGATAACGCGGTGACAGATAAAACAGCGATAATAACACTAGAGAGCCCATCCCCAGTGCAGACAAAGAGCGTGAATACTGTAAACGGGGTCGCCGTGTTTAGCGACGTCGCCCCCAGCACATACGATATAACCGCTAAGTTCGGCAATCATACATCAATGCCTTTCGAGGCTACTTTTACACCTACGGACGCAGACGCCCCGCAGACCAGAACAATAAACGTCAATGGTTCTGTGATAGGAGGTTTCGTTAAATTGAGTGATGGAACCACAAAAGATAGTATCCGCCTCTCTCTTTATGATGAAGATGATAAAACTAAAAAAGAAACCACAAGCGGGAGCGATGGGGCGTATACATTTAGCGGGCTGTTGCCTGGAAACTACACCCTTTCCGTAAAAGAGCCGGGTTTTCTGCCATTCACCAAATTATACACATTTACCGGAACAGCGATAACAGAGGACGGGGAGGAAACAGACAGAGAGATAAGACTCGACGAGAACGTTAGCCTTATTCAACGAATTGTTGTAAACGGCTCAATTAGCGGCATTACTCAAGATGGTATAGCAGTCCCCCTCACAAACGCTATGATGCGATTCGATAACATGGATGGCGGCATAAGTGTGACCAGCATATCGAACGAAAGCGGTGCATATACTGTAGAATTGCCAAACGGAAATTTCACTGTGTACTCGAAATACGATTACGCTTATTGGAAATTAGAGAGTAAAACATCCGATACGTTTGTACACCTTTCAAGACTAAACACCGGCGATTTGGAAAAAACCGACTTCTATTACAATATCACTGCGAGCAATTCTAAACATATTAGTAAGGTGGATGGAACGGTATATGCCGACCTCAACGATAACGGCATAAATGAAGCTTCCGAAATAGTTACCGATACATGTGTCACTTTCACTTCAATGGACAATGCTTCCCTAAATCTACCGACGAACGCTAATGGCTCATATCGTACATACATCCCACAGGGAAGGTACTTTGTAAATGCTACATACTACGACTACGCGGCTATGAACGATTCCGTGTATGCGTATGCAGACATTATAAACATCAACGAAAAGGCTATGGAGTTGCCGCCGATTGTTTTACGAAAGGCCGCGAAGGTAAGCGGTATGCTGTATTGGGACCACAACAACGACAGTGAATATAATATAGGAGAGGAATTGAGTGATACAACTATCCTATTTTGGAACAATAAGTGCTCAATAAAAACAATGTCTAGTGACAATGGCTCTTATCAAATATTTTTGCCACGGGGAAACGAATACAATATTACAGGAGTTTATTATAACGTAATGGATAGGACAGATATCGTATCAGACAACGATAAAGTAGCTGACATTTCGCTTGAACCGAAAAACATTACAGTAACTACTAGAGTATATTACGATAGCAATAATAATGGTGTGTTCGACAACAATGAAGTGCCCATAGATAACATTCTCTTAAATTTTGAGGGGATCGGAGCATACACCAAGAGCGTGTATAATATAACTACGGTAAGTGGGAAGTGCAATGTCTCGTTGATACCTGGAAAATATAGAATAATAAATTCTACAAATATAGAAAACAAGACGTATTATTCCTATTCTATAGACGTAAATATAGATATCGGAAACAAACCTATAGCCATAGAGGTTTCTGCTGAGAAGTTGGTATATGTTAACGTGAGTGCGTTTGTAGAAAACACCGGGGAGTATGTTTCCGCGCAAGTGGAATTCGCGGTAAAAGGAAATCGCGGAGAAAACAAGACTTTCGTCGCAACCAACGGCTCATATTCAGGGTACATAAGGGCGGGCGAATATAATGTCTGGAGTGAATATGTAAACCAGACCGATAACAAACATTACGTGAGCCTATTTAAGACCGTAATAAATAATGAACCGAGCATCGCAATTACACTCGTTGAAGGCATGAGAATTCTTGCCTCCGCTACATACATAAATGCGATTGGCCTCGCTACCAACGTTGGAGAAACGGACATTCCGGTCAAATTTACAAAGATAGATGACAAAGCGATTAGGACTATTTCGCTCGGAAATCTTGGAGCAGGCAGCGTCTATCTTCCGCCTACAGAGTATATGCTGAATATAGATTACAGTAAAGACGAGGGTTCGGGGCCGACTGTAAACGCAAAATACTCGTATTACAAACCCGAGGAGAATATACCTTCACCGTCCATCTCCGTAACGTCATATAACCTTTCGATTCCACTAAACAAAACAGTTAGAGCGTACGGAACCACATTCTTCGATAAAAACAACAATGGAATGAGCGATTCTGGCGAAGAACAAAGTAATGTAAGGGTCACCTTCTTTGGCAATAAGGGAGGAACCTATGAGTGCACTACGGATACAAGTGGACAGTATAATTTTTATGCACCGTTCGATGTCTACAGGGTAAAAGTTGAAAAAATTGGTTTTGAGGAGGAACCGGTTGTTGGAAGCGTTGCAATAACTCCTGGAAATGTAATGAATAACATCAGTATAGTGCAGATAGAACCGCTCCTAAATGGTATTGCTTATTATGATGATGCACGAGATGGAATATACAACGGCACTGAACAGAAAGTCTACATGACTAAACTGGAATTCGTAGGAGAACGCAATACATCTGCACCTCTTGATACAATCACTAGCGATGGGTATCATGGTATCAAACTGTCGCCGGGCAAATATACGGTGTATGCAGTCGGTTACGATACGGCCCAGAACATTTACTCCATTATAGATTCCGTTGAGATACCAACCAGCAACAATAGAACATATCACCACGATTTGCCGTTTTATAGAGGGATGTCGATAACTGGCAAGGTATCTTATTGCAACACCACTGGAGCAACAATAGACATGCCAAGCGGGGAGATAGCATTTAAAAAAGGTGACACTTCGCTGAAGATCGCTGTAGCGCGCGGAACATATGATACCGTGTTGCCGATGGGCGAATACGCTGCATCTGTGTCTCATACATCTCGGGAATTTAACATAGATATGCCGTACAATGTGGAGAAGAAATTAAATGTAACCGAGCAGCAAACTGCGTACAATCTTGAGCTCTCTAAAGAAAAGAAGTATACATTTGAACTAACGGCCTCAAATCCAGCACAAACAACCTCGCAGGGTGCCTCTATCCAATATAACATTATTGTGGAGAATACGGGAAACGAAAATAACAATATCTCGCTTGAATGCGCATATGTGGGTTGGGAAATCTCAATAGATAACAGCGCGTTAGAACTAAAAATCGGGGAGTCGAAAAACACTACGATTCGTGTTCACACATCATCAGACGCTACAAGCACCGATCCGCACCAGATACAAGTAACAGGGAAGTCCCGGATAAACACCGGAGTTACGGACACCCTATCTTTGACGACAAATATAAAGCAGGTTTATGGTGTAGAAATAACTACATTGAACCCCAAACAAAGCATATTGCCGAATACGTCAGCAACATATACATTTACGATAACTAACGATGGCAACGGTTTAGATACGTTCTCGCTATTTAACTCCACACTACCAGATGGCTGGACAGTGAACTTCAATAGAACGTCTATAGACATTGGTCCGAAAGGCAGCGGTGAAATATCGGCTACTGTTGAAAACACCGTAGGTGCAGGGAACAGCACAGTTTTGACAATATACGCGTTTTCTAAAGACAACGTGACCTCGGCTCAAGTGAACATCACGACAAATGCCAAGACCGCCAGTGTAACTGCCAGAGCAAGCGATATCACTTTCCAGAATGCGGATTTAAGAGAAGGCGGGCAAATAACGATAAATGCAACGGTTCTTAACAGCGAGGTCCCGCTTAAAGATACAATCATAGAATTCTATATTGCTGGAAGATATATAGGAAACGAAACGCTCTTTAGATTAGACGAGAATGAAATAAGAAATGTGAGCGTAACACTAAACGTTTCAAGCGGAGAATGGAATAAAACGATCCTGAGAGAATCTGAATATCCGGTCACGTTGAGAATTGCGGACCTGCAGAACAACACAATTGCCATGAGTGATGGCGCGAAGATGCTGTTTGTCGGAGTGAAAGTAGAACAGGTATTCAACTGGAAACCGATCATATTCGTTGTTGGAATCGTGGTGGCAACCCTACTTGTTCTGATGATTCTCCGGGTTATAGCGAAAAGAAAGGGAAGGATCTGAGTTTTTAGGGGTTACGCCCTTCCGTGTGATTCTCCAATTTTTATTCCTGCCGCAATAAGGTGCGCAATCCGTATCGGCTCAGGCATAACGCCCCGTAAGGTCGTGATGTCCATGACCTCCTTAACCTCGGATAATTTCAAGCCGACATAATTTACATAAAGATTGCTGCGCCCTCTTTTTATCTGCACGATTTCCTTGGATATTATTACATTCCATCTTCTATTCCAGTCTGTAAACTTTTGTTTAAGCACCTTTTTCATAGAATTTAAATCTGGTTTTTTACGGGTTATAGTAATGACTGGAATATTTAAATCGCCATATAATTTTTGTATATCAATTACGTTGAAGCCACCGAATGCGATGCCGTCTATCATTATTGTTTTTATTTGCTCCTTGTATCGCGAAGCTTTTATCATCTCGATTAATTTGTCTGTAGCGTCCCTGCCATCTACCTCGACTTTAGTTTTTAAAACAGCATCCATGTAAAAATTGCCGCGAAGGAGAACTGCAACGACCTCGGTTGTTTTATCCGTAAATTTGAACGGGGCATCGTCTATTCCGAGCGTACGGATTTGGGATTTCATGGAAAATTGTATAGGTTGTATTACATAATAGATTTTATGAGATTATACAAGGGACAGCTTTCCAGTAATACTATCAATCATTGCATTAGATGCTGGTCCTATCCCAAGGCATGTAATTGTTCCTGCCGGGACTTCCGTTAAGCCGGCATCCGTTATAAGCGACGTTGTTAAATCTTTATTCTCCGCCAGCGTTTTAAGTTCGTAGAGTTCTTCTAAATTCAGTGCTTTCACGACAACCTTGCGCTGCCCCTCATTGTACCATTTCTTGAACACATCTGTATCGTTCTTCTTTGCGGAAAGTGCACAATTTACTGCCGCATGCGCCACCTGGACCGCTAATTTGCCTTGTGAAAGTTTTAAATCGCCTCTTACCACTACAACTATCTTATATTCCACATTGTTCACCCTTTCCTTCTTTTAACATCTCCACTAAATTTCTTTCTAAATTCAAAACTGGAATGTCAAGTATAGAAATGACTGTGGTGTGCCCTGCGATGCCTTTTCCTGATTCCTTGGCGCTGATTATGCCGACCGCATCCAAATCGGTTATGTATTTCCAAAATTGTGTATGCCCTCGTTTTTCTGTATTATACTCCTCACACACCAATTCATATGCCTTTTCCGCCTCTCCGGTTGTCGTGTATGCCTTGTTCTTTAAACTGCGGGATATTGCCAGAAGTACCAATTTTTTATTTATGTCGAGTTCTCTTATTTTTTCCTCGGTAATCGTCGAATGTGTTTCCGCTCTCGCTCTTCTCACATGCTCGGGTGTCATAATATCCTTTCCTTCTTCATCTGCCAGCATTCCAGACTTTTCCAATAACTCTATAGCAAACCTTGCGTCGCCGTATTCGGAGGCGGCCTCTGATATGAGAGAACTTATATCGTTGTCTGCAACGCCCGGATGTAGTGCCAATTCCACGCGTTTTTGGATGATATCGCATAGCTCTGGCTGCGAATATTTGTTCAATTCTATAACGTTTGTCCGCTTAAATGTGCTCAATGTAGCGGAGTCCAGCAGGTCTAAAACATTTTTTTGGGATATTGCTATTAAAGATATGGATCCCTTTGGCACAGAGCTTTCAGCGTCAAAACGGGTTAAGGCATAGATAAGGTCGGACTTAGACTTCTTAATCAGAACATCGAACTCGTCCAGGATTATTATCAACTGTGCTTTCTCTTTGACTATGTGCTTTTGCAGGGATTCGAGCATTTCTGTTATGGAAAATCCCCTGTCTGGAAAATTCGGGGCAAAATGATTCAATATTTTTAATATAACCGCATTTTCAGTCGGCCTTCTCCTGCAGTTCACCTCGACGTATTGAACGTTCTTCCCATTTTCCCTCGAAAATTTTTGAAAACTCGAACAGAGGTATTTGGCCAAAACAGTTTTCCCGGTTCCGACGCTGCCAGTTATCAAAACGTTCTGCGAGACATTGCCGAAGAGCAATGCCGTGAATGTTCCAATCAGCCTTTGAATCTCTTTTTCCCTATGGGGCAGTTCTTCGGGCACATAGTCGAAAGAGAGTTTGCCAATGTCCTTGAAGACGCTTTTGCCGAAATGCGGGCTTTGCATATGACCGGATATGGGATGGCGTATTAAAAGAAAAATGTTGTTATGTGTGAGGAGGCGACTGCCACCAAGATAAAGCATGTATTCGATTATGCTGGCGAACGGCGCAGACTAGGTTAAATTGACAGTCACCGTAAGAAGAACAAATATAATAGCACACAGCTATTTTCCCCCGTGCAATTCCAACCCATATACAACCAACCAGCAATGCTAATCAAAAATAACGAGATCGTTCTCGTTCTCGCGGACCTGCATTTGGGAATAGAATATGAGTTCTCGTTAAAAGGAGTGAATATACCGTCCCAAACCGAGAGCGTCCTTAAGAATGTTCTAGATCTTTGCATTACACATTCGGTTGACAGGCTGATATTACTGGGCGACGTGAAGCATACTGTCCCAGGCGCCTCTAGCCGAGAGTTAAGTGAAATTCGCTATTTTCTCAAAAAGCTTTCAGACAATGTAAAGGCGATAGATGTCGTGCCTGGAAATCACGATGGCGGCCTAAAGAGATTGATACAGCCAAACATAACTTTTCATAATTCGAGCGGGTTTGCCTTGGAAGATTTTGGTTTTGCCCACGGCCATGCATGGCCCAGCAAAGACGTTATGGATTGTAAACGTGTTTTTATCGGGCATAACCACCTCAGCGTAATGTTTGTCGGCGAGTTCGGCAAAAGAACGTGCGAACCTTGCTGGCTCCGAACAAAGCTCGATTTAAGCAAAAGCAAAAAGAGGTATCCTGACGCAAATCCTGAAATGATAATCGTGCCGTCCATGTGCAGATTTGGCAGCGGGAGCATAGTAAATCTTCCAGGCGTAAAATTTCTCGGGCCGCTATTTCATAACGGCATGATCGATATAGAAAACGGTGCAGCGTATTTATTGAACGGGGCGTTCCTGGGAAAGGTCGGAGACTTAAGAGTCATCTGATAAACATCGAGAAGTCTGGAAAAATGTTTGATTGACCCTTCACACCTCCACAAAACTATTTTATATGCCATAATTATACTTGCATTCGCATCGTTATTGTGTGTGTCTCTATGAGTGTTGATATTTTTATCAAGAATGCGGGCGAACTAATTACATTGAGAGGAAAAAACTGCCCAAGAACCGGAAAAGAGATGAGAAATTTAGGAATAATACCTGATGGTGCAGTAATTATATCGGGTGGGAAAATCGTCTCTGTAGGGGAAACAAAGGAATTGGAGAAACAAGCCAAAAGAATGGATAAAATAAAAACCATAGATGCAGGCAACAAGGTTGTTATGCCTGGATTCGTGGACCCGCATACACATCTGATTTTCGCAGGATCGAGAGAGCACGAACTTGAATTGAAGTTAGAGGGCGCCACATACACGGAGATATTAAAGAAAGGCGGCGGGATATTGAATACGGTTAAAGCGACGAGGAGAGCAAGCAAAAGAGAGCTGATATCGTCCGCGATATCGCGGCTGGATACGATGCTGGAATTTGGCACGACCACTGCCGAAGCAAAAAGCGGATACGGGCTTACAGTAAAGGACGAAATAAAAATGCTGGAAGCGGTGAGGGAAATCGGGCATCCCATAGACGTTGTCCCGACGTTCATGGGCGCCCATGCAGTTCCGCCGGAATACGCGGGAAAAGAAGATGTTTATGTTGATTTGATAATCGACAAGATGCTCCCGGAAATCGCAAAGAGAAACCTTGCAGAATTCTGCGATGTGTTCTGCGAAAAGGGAGTGTTCACCGCCGAACAATCCAGAAGGTTGTTAAAAGCTGCTAAAAAATACAAACTTATCCCGAAAATTCATGCGGATGAGATGGTTGATACCGGCGGCGCGGCACTTGCCGCAGAGGTCGGCGCAATATCCGCAGAACACCTCCTCAAGTCGTCCCAGAAAGGCCTGGATGCAATGGCAAAGAAGAAAGTCATCGCGACGCTGCTGCCCGCAAGCGTATTTACATTGATGCTGGACGCACACGCTGATGCGAGATATATGATCGAAAAAGGAATACCTGTCGCATTAGGCACAGACCTATGCCCGAATTGCTGGAATGAATCGATGCAGACGATAATCTCGATGGCTTGCTATAAGATGAAAATGCTTCCTTCTGAGGCGATAACTGCTGCAACCATTAATGCCGCATATGCGATTAATAGAGGAAAAAACGTTGGGAGTATAGAGATTGACAAGAAAGCGGATATTATAGTTTTAAATGTGCCTAATTATAAACAAATACCATATCGTTTTGGGATAAATCTAGTGGATAAAGTAATAAAGAACGGCAGATTAGTGGTAGAGAACGGAAAGATTTTGTAATGTGATTATTTCTTTCCTATCTCTCTGATTTTTCTGTGCATTTTCACAACGCTTTCCACTGCTGCCTTTGCTCTATCTATCCTGTCCTCTGCCTGCAAACGGCTCATGCCCGGCCCGGTAATTCCGAGGGCAACTGGTTTTTCAAACTCTACTGAAAGGTCGGTTATTTTTCTCGACACGTGCTGAATTACGATTTCGTCGTGCGCGGTTTCTCCCTCGATTACTGCACCCAGCGTAACAACACCGTCTACGTCCTTTCGTTTTAGCAGTCCCTTGATAGCAAGCGGCATGTCGAAGACTCCTGGCACACTGACAACGTGCGACACCTTCGCTCCGAGGAATTCTGCATGAACCTTTGCCTGCTCGAGCATCATCGTAGTAATGTCAAAATTGAACTCAGATACTACGATTGCTATATTCATGTTGTTTTCCTTACTCATCTGTTTTCACCTCCTTTTATTTTTAATCCAAATGCTATCTCCATTATATCGGACCTGCGTCCTCAAATCCCTGCCTTAGACCTTTACCTGCGTTTTTCACCAATCTATCGGGTCTAAAGAGGATGTCGTAAGCGTTAACCGCATGCTCTCTCGCCCTTCTGTCTGCAAGCCAGACAAGTTCCTTTTCACTCTTTGCTTCATCTTCATGAACGAAAACTTCGATGATGTGTGTGTTAGTCATCAACTGTGTTTGAATTAAACCAAGCGATGCTTCGTGCGCGCATTGTTTGTCTATATTCTTTGGCCCTGGCATGCCGAGTGCTATGACAATATCGCAACCGTCCTCTTCTATCAATTTTTTTGCCGTAACAGGAAGGTCTTTGATTCCCGGAACAGTGCGCCTAACTATCTTAAAACCGGTTCCCGTGGATTTCAACTCGTCGATAACGCTTTTGCCCATATCGAATCTGGAAAAGGTAGTGTCAGCAACGCCAATTTTTTTCATGGTGAGAACCTCAAATCTTTTTATCGCCTTCAATCTTCTTCATTTTCTCTTGGAAAGCGTGCCAATCGATGATCTTTCTGATGATTTTCCTAGTGCCGTCCAAATCGTGGTCAAACTGAGGAAGCCTCACTACTTTTATGTTTTTTAAGCTCCTCTTCAACAACTCATTTTGTATCCTTTTCGGGTCGTGGGATTGGTCGTAACCCAGTGCTATGATATCCGGCTTTATCCTGGTCACGATATCGTACATATCTCCGTCCTCGCCCATTACAGCCTCGTCTACACACTTCAGGGATCTAACCATCTCGAGCCTCATTTCTTGCGGCGTTATCGGTTCATGTTTCTGTTTTCTTACTCTTGTGTCAGTAGCAACGACAACGACTAACTTATCGCCGAGTTTCTTCGCCTCTTTTAAGTAATGGATATGCCCGAGGTGAAGAATATCAAATACGCCGGAAGCCAGCACTTTAACCATATAAAACATCCTTGTTTTTATTCCACCATTCGATTATTTCTCTTCCTTCGAGGAATACAAGATTATTCCTCTCGCTGTATTTAATGGCATCTGTTTTTGAAAGTGATTTCCCGTTTTCGCCTAGCATTTCGCATATCGCGGCGGTTGGTATTAATCCTGCACCGACTGCCATAGCCGTTGCAAGTTCCGTATGCCCTTTTCTTTTCGACAATAATCCACCCGAAGCGTTTAGAATGTGTATGTGGCCCGGCGACCTGAATCTCTTGCCGAATGTTTCCTGGGCTTTTTTCCTATTCATGTCCTTTATCTCGCCTGCCGTTTGGGCAAATTCGCGTATCGTAAGCGCGCGGTCGTGATCTGATATTCCAGTAAATGTTTTTCTGTGATTTATTGTTAATGAAAACGAAGACTTCGCATCATATGGTATGTCGTTTGGTATCAATTTCTTCAACACCGTGTATTGTGTGTTTGCAGAGCTGAACAAGTCGGTAAGATACGGCAATTCCAATTTGCTCCAGATGTTTTCGTGTGCAGTAATACATATGAGGCCTCCGCCATCGGTTCGCATCTTTTTGATATGTTCCGTTGTAACAAACTGCGAGGCTATGACCAGATCGGTCTCCTCTTCCCGCCCTTCAGCATCGTATATCATGATAATTTCGCCCTTCTGTAATTTCTCGATGGCCTTCCCCGCTCTATCCGACATCATACAAGCTGAAATTGGGCACGTTTATATTAATTTATGGTATATACCAAAAAAATTGTATGTCTATCCAAATTCCTTATCAAATTTAGGTATATCCACTTAAACTTTATAAAGTGGAACTATGTATATCTGTCATGTGAACAGGATCAAAGTAATAAATGAACCTACGGAATTGGTTTCGATATTCACTGCTTTGAATACCAAAATCAAAAAAGAAGTTTTTGAGGAGCTTTCAAAAGACTGGTGCACTATTCAAGATGTTGAAAAAAAGTTTGGGGCAGAAGGGAAAAATGTACTTCAAATGCTGGAGAAGATGAAGATGCTGGAAGTACATTGGCAATGTAATAGTGACAAGAAGTCGGAAAAAACGTACCGCTCAAATTTTTCTTCATTTTACATCAGCACCGCCTGCGGAGTAGATGACATATCCGGCGTATTCGATGTAATTAATACGCCAGATGACGTATTTATGAAATTGGAAAAGAAGATTATAGAGATGGTTGGTGATGGTGGGAAGTTTATAGGCGACATCATAGAACAATGCGACATCTCGTTATTAAAACTCAAATGTGTCGTCAGAAGATCGGCACACCTGGAGATAAAGGGGCAGCATGTAGAGAAAATAAACAGTGAAAACAAATAAACAGAGCACGGAGAGATATATGGGTAAAAAAACAGATGGAACAAATGGATACCGGGGTGTTAAAAAGTTTTTACCGTTTATCTCTGGTGCACTCACCATAATCCTGCTGGCGTTCTTTTATTTTGCAATAACACCGCTGATTACAACCTCCGTAGAGGTCGTGATACTCGCTATACTCTGTATTTTACTCGGCGTTCTTATCGTCATAATCTCGCACATGGGAACTCTAATTCCAAACCTTGACAGAAAAAGCGAGTCAGTGGCGAATTTTATAGCAGGAGTAAACTGCGTCGTTCTGATAATCATAATAATTGTAGCGTATCGGGCATTGACCGACGTTGTTACTTTTTCATATATACCGATATCCACAACACTTGCCACGGTCAGTGTGTTTCTATTCTTTAGCTCCGGAATAGTGGGACGATGATAGCTGTTCTTAGGCTTGGCCATAGAATAGATCGCGACAAACGAGTTACCACCCATGTTGGCTTGGTAGCACGGGCGTTTGGTGCAGATAAAATTTTTATTACTACTAGGGACGAAAAGTTAGAAGACACTCTAAAAAAAATTGTCGGGAAATTTGGTGGAAATTTTGAGATTACAACCGGCGTTAATTATAGGGAAATGATAAAAAGATGGAAGGGCAAGATAGTCCATTTGACAATGTATGGTGAGCAGATAGATTCAGTACTTCCGAAAATTCGAAAATCAGGCGACTTGTTAATAATAGTCGGTTCTGAGAAGGTGCCGAGAGAGATATACGAATATGCCGATTACAACATCGCAGTTGGGAACCAACCACACTCGGAGGTTGCCGCTTTGGCAGTGCTTTTAGACAGGTATTTCCAGGGAAAGGAGCTAAAAAAAGAATTTGATGGCGATATAAAAATCATTCCAAACAAACGAGGGAAAACTGTAACCAGCAATACAAAAAGATAATTTCTCCCTCCAATAAAAAGATATAATCGTTAATATTATCCTATAAATGAAGAGCTATGCCCAAAAATTCCGAAGCCCCTAAAAACCTAAAACCGATTATCATAAGCATACTCATAGACGTCGGTATCGCTTCCCTGGTTGCCATTGTAGTAGTGGGATCGATGGCTGCGTACTCCCAGAACTGGCCGCCGTTGGTAGTGATAGAATCGAGCAGCATGATGCACGGAAGCGACAGCAGTGTTGGAACAATCGACACTGGCGACCTGACACTTGTAAAACACATAGGCGATAAAAATGAAATAATAACTTATGTCAGGGGGAGAGCTACGGGCTATACCACGTATGGCGACTATGGCGATGTTGTTATTTATAGCCCGCCCAAGAATGTAAGGGCAGACCCTACGCCGGTGATACATAGGCCGTTTTTGTGGCTAGAATACAATAGCACCGGCAAAAGTTTTGACGCTCCGGAACTGGCATCACTCCAGTATGGCATTGACTGGGAGACGGACAGCGGTTCATGCTATAATATTAAGAGCAGCATAAAGCTAAAAGACGTGGGATATAGGTATGTAGAGGTCAATATTGCAATAAACGACCTGCTTACACCTGCGCACAGCGGATTTGTCACCCTCGGCGATAACAACCGAGGGATATACGACCAAAGAACTAACACGTGCAGAGAGCTCGTAAAAACAGAGTGGATAATAGGGAAGGCACAGGGAGAGATCCCGTGGTTTGGTTTATTGAAACTGTACGTAGACGGGAGCATCACTCCAAGCAATCCGGCACCGCAGGTTAGCATAATTCTGCTAGTGGCTACAGTACTGACAATAATACTATTACCCATCGCCTTGGAGGTATGCATAACGCTTTTGGAGAAGAAAAACCAAAAAGAAGAGGCAAGCGATTGTGTGAAAGAGAAGAAGAGAACGATGCCGCGTTTTTGTATAAAAAAGAAAAAAGAATAGGATAATTGTAAAATTACATCCATAATCGTTGCGATGGCGGGAGGCTATCATATATGAACTGCAATAAAAAGACAATATTTGTAACGTTATTCGTATTGTTAGCGGTAGTGGCAGTCATATTGTTATTTTCGGCGATGGAGGTGAAGGCGTCAACTATAACTGTGGACGATGATGGTGGGAAGGATTATACGAGCATTCAGGGCGCAATCAATGCTTCGTCATCGGGTGATACTGTTTATGTCTACAACGGCACATATTGCGAACAAATTACAATAAACAAAACCATAAATTTGACAGGAGAGAGTGCTCAAAACACAATAATAAGAGGGGACGCCACGCCCTCAAGTAAAGGCATTTATATCGAACACGGTATGAATATGAGCACCTACATTAATATTAGCACCTTAAAAATTGAGAACTTCTATTACGGCATCTATATTCATAGCTCGTATAACAACATCACTTCAAACGAAATCGTAAATTGTTATTACGGGATATATTTGCAGGGTATTCTATCGCCACTCGGTTATCCTCCCCCTACCGTCCCTTCAGAAAAAAACAAAATCACCCATAACAAAATAACGAATTGTGGTTTTGGGGTCTATCTCGGAGATGCAACTAAATTGAACAGTGTCGCCTTAAACTCAATAATAAATTCCAATTACAGTGTCTATATAGATTCCAATGGGTTTGGTAAGAACCTCATCTATTCTAACAATATGATAAACGCCACTCTGGGTGCATACGACGCTATAGATGAATATTCATCAAATAAAGGAAGCCTTTGGAATGAGAGTAAAAGAGGTAACTATTGGAGTGACTATAATGGCTCGGACTTAGACGATGACGGTATCGGAGATTTCCCATACATTATTTCTGGTGGAAGTTCTAAGGATTGGTACCCACTCATGAGAGTGGTTGATATAACTTCGATAAGCCCATCTATAAACCACGCTCCTATTGTAATGCTAATTGTCAATCAATCCACAACAGTAGGGGCAAAGTTCACTTATCGGGTGAATGCATCAGATGAAGATAACGATAACTTGACATATTCCTCGAATATAGGATACATAAACAATACTGTTTTCTTCACCTTCACGCCAACAACGAGCGGAATATATAATATCACAATAACAGCTAACGACAGCAAAACGCAAACCTCGATAACATTTGTACTGAACGTCTTGAACAGCTCGCCCGTAATACTATCGATCCCAGCGCAGAACGTAACTATCGGAAACAATTTTACCTATCAAATAGTCGCAACCGATGCAGATAACGACGCATTAGCATATAACGCAAGCATAGGCACAATAAACGCTACAGGTTTCTTCTCTTATACACCAAATACTACAGGCACCTACAACATAACAATAACCGTAAACGACAGCAAAACAGAAACCAACATAGCATTTGTTTTGAATGTAACAAATCTCCCGCCAGTTATAGCAATAACATCTCCTTTTGATAATTCGACAGTTAATGGAACTATAACAATGATCGGTACATCATCAGACGATGTTTTGGTCCAAAACGCTCAGATAAAGATAGACGGCGGAAATTGGATTGATGCCGTTGGCAATACATCATGGAACTATATACTAAACACTACGGCACTTACAAACGGAAATCACACAATAACCGTCCGTGCTTACGACGGAACGTATTATTCACCGGAGAAGTCGATAACAATAAATGTAGATAACAAGAAAATAGAGGAAAAACCAGCGGAACCTAAGAAAGAGTTTATCCCGTTCGCGAGTTTCAACGTCATCATGCTCAATATTCTTGCCTTGGCGGTTTTGATCGATTTGACAAGAAGAAAAAAGTGAGTCGATTGTATAAACCGCCCAGACGGGTTTCAAAGGGTGTCTGGGCGAACAGAACACACCCTTTGAAAATCCCAAAACAAAAACAGGAGAATCGAATACTATGCACTCACATTCTCAACAATCTTCGATTTTGAAACCAAATATCAATATTTTCTATCTTCAAGCAATGTTTATCTCCTACCTCAACGACATTCCCCAATCGCTCAACCGAATAATTTTTATTATTTTCAATTTTAGAAACTACAAGAAAGGCATCATCCTAGTAGCAGCCGCAGGCGTAGACGGCAGGGGAACGTCTGTCTGGACTGTGGATTATCCCGCACAGTACACGTCGGTAATTTCAGTCGCGGCTTATGACAACAACCTACAACATCCGTTCTGGTCGTCGAATGGGCCAGCTAATGAACTTTCCGCGCCTGGCGTTGATATTCTATCAACGTGGACGGGCGGCGGATATACGAAACTTTCAGGAACGTCAATGTCAACGCCATACGTCACAGGAATGATCGCTTTGCTGATGGAGAAAGAACATTATGATGCACTGGAGACTTCTGCAAAGAAGGATAAGAAAAATCATCTCACGCCCGATACGATACGAGGGGTATTCCAGGCGACGGCGCATGATTTGGGAAGTATTGGAAAGGATGATCTATTCGGATTTGGAAGTGTTCATACAGACGCGTTGTTCTACGGGAAACCTGCGGAGAACTATTTCCATGTCGAGTTCTTGGGTTACGGGACGGACGACGATGTGCCGTTTGGCATTAGGAATACGAATCTGGTCGAAGAAAACTTCGTGGATACTTTTAACATATATAGACTGCAAGACAACAGCACGAATGAAACCAAGAGATACATTATAGCGGACTACACATATAAGAATCATCCCGTGAATGTGGACAGTAGTTGGACAGGAATACTTCAGTATGTAAAATCGATTGGGGTCTATTTACCCTCGTGTCAAAATGGCGAATACGATTGTTGGTGGGACGGAACAGCAATTTATGTTGATGACGGTAGTGTAAATGGTATATCTACAAATTGGACAGAGTTCGATCCCTATTCCAATAATATGCCTAACTTGGACTCTGTTGCCGTAAATAGTACGGTCCATATGCGAGTGGTTGTGAGTGTAGCGGAAAATCAAGCAAGTCAGTTCTCTAACTTGAGTAGTTCTGGGGGAATACTTGTAAGAAAAGAATACTGGTGTAAAAGTGGCTATGATATGTATCCGCAATACACTGGATCTTATTGTTATTGGTTTAAACAAGTGTTCCAAACACAATGGAAAACAGACATGGGCACTACAGGCTCTACTAGTAATGCAAAGTCGAATCCTTTCAGTGTAACCACTTTGAATTACTGGTCCAATGACGGTGTTACTCTCAGCACGCCTATGAAGATACTCCTAGGTTTGAATTTATCAGCCAGTGATTCAGATTGGGACGGACTCTACGATTTAGAAGAACGTCTGAAAGGTACAGACCCAGCGAGGAAAGACACAGACAACGACCGTCTCAACGACTATTTCGAGTGCACACAAAACGGCACTGGCGGTTGGGGCGAGACAGGTATAATATATGCCGAGAAACCTGACCCGCTCAAAAAGGACATCTATGTAGAGGTGGATTGGATGCCCTCTAACGGCGCATCAGACCCAGAGCATAAACTATCGAGTGCTAATTTAACTGCGATATGGGGGTACTTTAACGCAAAGAATATTGCGATACACATCGATCAGGGGAATATGAGCGGCGGTACAAGTGTTACACATTATACATCAGTATATGGTGAAGAATGGTATAGAGACCAGACGGCTTTCTTTGCACAAAATAGGAGAAACATTTTCCATTATTGTTTGATTTGTCACAATCTAAGCACTGGAGATGCAGGTGGAGGATACATGGGAGGCTTGTCATTTGTAGTTGCAGGTGCGACCACATCAGACGTAATTAAGAGTTTTATGCACGAACTCGGCCACAATATACTGGGGGCAACGTCAACAGATTGGGGAAGTCACAGAGACTCTTATGATGATGGACACTGTTATCAGAACACTTGCGCGATGTATAAGACAAGCAAAACTGGAGCTCAAAACTATTGTAGTGATTGTTGGGATGACGTTAAATTGACGACTTGTTTGTCACACTATGATGGGAGGAAATAGATGAGACGTTTTGTAATTATTTTCTTCTTACTCCTTGTAATACTTTCTGCAGCTAATTGCATAAACAAAACCGTTACCTCTGAACAGTCCTATCCTCTAACAGTTCACATAAGCGACTTCATGAATCAAACATACGAAGTTACATTGGTATTACTTGATATGGAAGGAAAAGAGATATGGAACGTGACGTCCCACCTCAACGCGTCCGGACCATATGCTCGAAGTTATTGGATCGTGTCCGAAAATATTACTGTCACGACCGGATACTATCTATTAGAAGTACACTTGAACGACAGCAGGACGGCAAAGCTAAATATTAAAGTTGATGAATGCCGAACCCAAGTAGATGTATTGATAACACCCGATATTGTACATATTATGAGTAAACCCTACTCTCCTCTAGATATTTATGTCAATAACCCAACAGATTCACATGAGATTACATTGACGTTATTTAATGGCGAGGGAGAAGAGATATGGAACACAACGTTTCTTTCTAATGCATCCAGTAGAACTGCATTCGAGAATGTTACCACTATACCTGGATATTATTTACTAAGGGTATATTTAGACGGTAACAAAATAGGAGAAGATAATGTCGGAGTTGGTATGTTTCGTGGCAAGGTTGGTGTGCAGATATCATCAAGTGGAATAGACATAGCACAAAAGACAATTGATTATGGAAACGAACCTCCAGAAATAATAAATTATTCTGCCCCCAACAATTCCACACTCAAAGAAAATGAAAACTTCACCTTCAACGTTTCAGCAATAGATTTAGACGGAGACAATCTGACATATATGTGGCATTTCGACAATGCTTCGGTATCTAATACAACAACTTACACTTTGCAAACAAACTATACCTCCGCAGGCACGCATAACATTACAGTCGTTGTTTTTGACAGCAGATACAACACAGACCAATCATGGAATTTAACCGTCGTTAATGTAAACCTCAAACCAATGGCGACTATAATATCTGCAACACCAAACATCACAAAGGTCGGTGAAGGAATAACATTAATCGGTCGCGGAAACGATACAGATGGCTCTATCGTTGCTTACCAATGGCGAACGAATTCTACGATATTGGGAATGAATTCAACGATAATGTTGTCGAACCTATCTGTAGGAAATCATACAATCTACTTCAAAGTCCAGGACAACGATGGCGATTGGTCGGATGAGGTTTCGATGACAGTGGAAATAAAGGAGAAAGAAAAAATCGACGACAAAAAGACATTTATCCCATTTGCAAATGTTAGTACCGTTATACTCAACATCCTTATTTTAGCGGTTTTGATCGATTTGACAAGAAGAAAAAAGTAAATCGATGGTATAAAACGCCCAGACAGGTTCAAAGGGTGTCTGGGCGAACAAAACGCACCCTTTGAAAATTTCCAAAAAGTAGGAGATTATGCATCCACTATCCATCCGCAAATGCCGCGCAAGCGGACGACGAAAAAAGAAATCTCTTGGAGCGAGCACTCTCGAATCTGGCAGTGTTCTTCCGCCGTCAAAAGCGTCGGTTGCACAACATACTATTAACGACAATCATGATTTATCCACAGTATAAATGCAGTGGGGTTCTTCTTTTATGCAACTAAAACGCCGAACAACTACATTCTATTCCGCTGGTTCCTCCGACATGATCCTTATGGAGTAGCCGTCGTGATATGAAAATTTGTATATTGGCAGGTCTATACTAAAACCTACTCCTTTCGCATCCACGAATATTTCCCAATTCCCGTCCATGGGTGTTTTTATTGGCTCCATGTTGATAACTTCGCTCTGATTGAATCTGTGCTGGTACCATATCTGGCCGTCCGGTGTTTTTATTGTTACGTCTATGTACCTTGGCGTGCTGCTGATCTCTTTGCTCATCATGTTTGTAATGTTCTCGATTAGCTGTGCCTGCGTAACCTGAAGGTTTTGTAAGGCGGAAACATTTATGAAGACATTTATAAAAGGAAACAATGTTGTGAATTGTTGTAGCGTTGCGTTTAACATTGACAGCTCTTCCAATAATTGCTGGAGGGCTGTAGTGTTCACCATGGGCGTGTTTTCGAATATTTCGGAAGTAGCCAGCAATGTAGTTGTTATGTCTATCCTCATCTCTTTTGTGCGATTTTTTATGGGTATCATCGTGTTGCTTTCGTGTTGCATGCTTGACGGGTTGCCCGGATCTGTGGTAAACTCGTATGTTATGTACCTTGTTGTATTGGTGTATGTTATGACAGGATGCTTTTCAGGAATAAAAATGTCCTTGGCCTGGTGAACGTCCAAACATCCGCTTGTAGAAACTACTAACATTGTTATCGCAGCGATTACAAGAAGATGCTCTTTCATCGCACAGTGAGTTGTTTATGTCATTATTAAATTTTCCGAAGTATTGATTCCGTATGGATAATTTAGAAACATTTTAGATTAAGATTATATGCTCTAATTGCATATTATGATGTGTTGTGATGCGATAAATCAAAAAACGGAGGCAGGAAATGGCACCAGAACTCTGCAAACTTGTTAGTGAAATCAGGAAAAAGAGCAAACCGTATAGATACGACACGTCCAGGTACATTTCTTCCTGGACTGAAAAAGAAGTCCTAAACGGGGAAATTGTCGATGCTTTGACTGTCATTTTGCGAACAAGGGGCTGTGCATGGGCATTGGAAAGCGGTTGCTCCATGTGCGGCTATATAAACGACACTGTACAGAAGGCGGTCTCCGATGAGGATATCTTAATGCAGTTCTCCGAAGCTATGAAAAATATAAAGAACCAAAAAATTGTGAAAATTTTCACCTCTGGCAGCTTTTTTGATGAGGGGGAAATCTCATCTTTTGCGAAGAAAAAAATGATTGAGATACTTGCAGATAAAGCAGAAAAAATATCCGTAGAAAGCAGGTTGGAATATATATCTGACGAGCGGCTGCGCCCGGCGATAGAAATATGCGAGAACAAGGACGCCCAGTTGGAGGTTGCTGTCGGCTTGGAATCAGCAAATGATGTGATATTGGAGCACAGTATTAACAAAAATATCCGTTTTACAGATTATTTGAGGGCGGCAGAAGTGCTAAAAGAGAATAAAGTCCTTGTAAAAACATACCTGCTGGTAAAACCGCCCTTCCTGACAGAGAAGGAAGCCATAATGGACGCGCTGAATTCCGTGAAAAGCATCCGCGATATTTCAAACACGATTTCGTTTAACCCGGTAAATATCCAAAATTACACTTTAGTGGAGCATTTGTGGCACCGCGGAGAGTACGAACCGCCCTGGCTGTGGTCTCTCGTAGAGATATTGAAGGAAAGCAGTAAAATCACAAATGCAAGGCTTCTTTCCGCGCCAAGCGGTGCAGGTACGAAAAGAGGCGTACATAACTGCGGAAAATGCGACGACACCGTGTTGAAAGCCGTTCAAAACTTTTCGCTCTATGGCAACGCGGATGTCTTTGGCGGTCTCCATTGCGATTGCAAAGAAGAATGGCATGATGTATTGGACTTAGAACATTTTGCTAGATGCACGTTATCTACATAGATGCTACGACCAATGAATGTATCATACCGGCAGTATTTTTACAGTTGTCTGCAGCGTTCTCTACAGCGTGAAGCATGTCATTAATTACGATTATCGGCCTGGCATCCAAACTCGATGACATCAGCCTTCTTTTTATTTTGAAGTATGTATCGTCCATCTCATGTTCCAATACATCGACTTCATTTTCATATTTCGCTACAATTTCGTTGTTCTTTCCAAAGTTATCCATCATCTGTTTTAATGCCTTGCACGCCTTATCCAATTTACCGCTCATCTCTTTAAGCATCTCGCATATGTCCCTTGGTATCTCGACGTTCGCGTCGAGCAATATACTCATATCTCGGCTAGCTTCTTTTAGCCAATCTGCGACGAGGTCGGAGCGTTTTATTAGGTGCATTAGATCCTCCCTTTCCTTGTGCGGGAGTTCTCCCCTACTCAATTCCTCAAACACTTTAACTTCTATGTCGTCCGCTTCTTTTTCGCTAATTTGCAGTCTTTCAACACTCTTTCTTGCACATACTTTATCATCTATACACAGGCAAGACATAGCATTATTAAATTCAGTAGCTGTTTCCACTACCCTTCCAATATGCTCTCTAGTCTCCCTCACAATAATGGATTCTCTTCTGGTTTCAAACCATTTGAGCAACGCTTTTTCACTCAAGTTTTAACACCTCCGGCAAACCTTCTTCCGGTTTCTTATATACGCATGTCTTTTCTGGGTCAAATATTACTATAACGCTCTCGTCTTTATTAAATCTTTTATTACTTGTAATGGGAACGTCTACGTTTAGATAGTCGCCGCCTTTTGTTTTGAGTACATATCTGATGTAACTGCTAATAAATATGATATCGTGTATAACCGCAACTACGGTGTTCTCCCGATTATCCTCGCCCTTTTCCAATACGATATTTTCTGGCCTAACCGATACAACAATAGCATCTCCATAGGTAAATCCATGACTTTTTAATCTGAGTATATCTCCATCATTCATCTCAACCACAATATTGGGCCCATCTACCATAGACACTATGCCCTCAATAAAATTAGATTCTCCTACGAAATTTGCAGTAAATATCTTCTTTGGATTGTTGTACAAATTCTGCGGTGTGTTTATTTCGACTATCTTGCCTGCTTTCATTACAACAACTCTATCGGAAATAGACATAGCTTCTTCTTGGTCGTGCGTCACATGGATAGCTGTCAAATTCAGAGTTTTAACCAGTCTGCGCAACTCCCGCCTCAATCCCATTCTTTCCACCACGTCCAATGCTGAAAGCGGCTCATCCAGCAACAATAATTTAGTATCTGAGCATAATGCTCTTGCGAGAGAGGTTTTTTGCTGCGAGCCGCCAGATAATTCCCGCGGATAAAGTGCTTTTTGATTGAGGAGCTTTACTAATCTAAGCGCTTCGTTACCAATCTTGGTTGCTCTCTCTCTATCCCGACCCTTTACTCTACCAGAGTACGTCGCGTTGTTCCAGACATTTAGGTGCGGAAATAAAGCTATATTTTGAAATACATAGCCAATATTTCTTTCATATATTGGCACATTATTCATGAGTTTGCCGTCAATATAAACCTCGCCAGAGGTGGGCTCCAATATGCCGGCGATCATTCGTACAATGGTAGTTTTACCACAACCGCTGGGTCCAAGGATTGTCACGTACTCACCACTCTTCACGTTTAGATTTATGTTGTCCGCCGCGGCGATGCTGCCAAAACGCATTGTAAGATTTTTTAATTCTATAACTGGCATTTAAACACCTACCTCTTTTATTAAACCGAACTTTGGATATTCAAAGGCAATCAGTTTTTCCTGTGGAAATTTTACCCTTACTTTTTCTCCCTTGGAGTAACTAAGCGCAATTGTACTCTGAAGCTTTGAGACTATCTTTCTGCCATTATCGAGTTTCACATCCAGCGTCGTAAATTTTCCGAGAAACGTGAAATCCTCAATCTCTCCAAAGAATGTGTTGGGGCCACCTTCGTTTTGTTTATCGACGACCACATATTCTATTTTTATGCTTGCTACTACCTTGTCGCCAATGTTAAATTCCCCGTTTGTCATGATGGTATCATCATAAGTGCCCTTGATTGTTAGTAGATCATCTGTTTTATTTACAATGACGCCTTCTATAAAATTTGAAAATCCGATAAAATTGGCTACAAACGGGTTCTTGGGTATGTCAAACAATTTTTGTGGTGTATCGATTTGTTCCAATCTTCCATTTTTAATCACTGCGATTCTGTCAGAGATAGACATTGCTTCCTCTTGATCGTGCGTCACATGGATTGCCGTAATATTCAGGTCCTTTACGAGTTTTCTTAATTCGTACCGCAGTTCGATTCTCAATCTTGCATCAAGTGCCCTGAGAGGTTCATCCAACAAGAGTACACTCGCATTCGCCGCTAGTGCCCTTGCCAATCCACACCTTTGCTGCATCCCGCCACTTAATTCACTTGGCAAGGCATCAGGTCGTTTCCATAATCGTACCATAGTCAACATTTCTTTCCCGATGGTGCTTATCTCCTGCTCTCCCACACCCTGAATTCTCGGGGCAAACGTAGTATTTTCCCAAACATTGAAATGAGGAAATAAGGAATATGTTTGAGGGAAATAGACAGCACTTCTCTTCTCTGGCGGATATTCATTAACCGGTTCTCCTCCGATAAACACATCACCAGAATCTTGCTCTACCAAACCAGCGATAATTTTTAGTATAGTAGTTTTTCCTGCCCCCGTAGGCCCAATTATTGTTAAATATTCACCATCTTTAACGTCGATTGTGAAGTCGTCCACTGCCGTAAGTGAACCGTATCTTTTTGTTATGTTCGATAATCTTATTGCAGCCATATCTTCATTTCACCTTTTTGGTGACATATCTAAGTAACAACAAAGAGATGAACGAAACTCCGATTAACACGATGCATGCAAGAGCGGCGGGGTAATACGACTGCTGCTTGGTGATTAAATCGACAATGTATACTGGAGCGGTGATTATTTTGCTATCTTTTGCTATTACCGCTATTGTTGCCCCTGTTTCATCAAGGCTTCTAGTAAATGTCATTATTGCGCCTGCCAATATCGAGGGTTTAATCATTGGGAACAATACCTTCCTGAAGTTCTGCAGAGGTCCAGCACCTAATGTTCTTCCAGTTTCTTCATAACTCATATCTGTGCACTCTACGGCGGAACTTACGCTTCTGACTATAAATGGGTATGTAAACGCGATATGAGCAAGGATTATTAACAAAAGTTCATAGGAAATTGGTTGAAAAATCGGTTGGCGCCAAAACAGACCGAGCGAGAAACCGAGTGCCGCTGTTGGTACAATGATAGGTATATCAGTCAAGGTATCTAAAGTAGCAGTCAATTTTTTATTTTTGCCCCTTGCGATTAGTATTGCCAATGGTATGCCAAGTAATAGATTTGCGGCAGTAACAATTGCTGCAACGATAAGGGAGATTAGTAAGCTGTATTGAAGAGTTGCCCAGTCAACACCAGTCGCCTTAGCACTAAATATGTAACCGATAATAAAGAAGGCAGGTATGATAACAATACCGAAGAAGAAGATAAATGAGGATGCATTTTTCAATTTTGGCACAAACCCCCTGCTCAATAACGTTTCGTATCTTGGCCACACCTTTTGAGTCGGTAGTTTAAACCTAGTTATCAGCATTTTGACAGCGATCAGGAGCAGTATCGAGGATATTATCAATATCATGCTGATAAACGCAAGTGCTGGTTCCAAATGAAGAAAATTGGACTGTTTTATAGTGCCAATCAGTGCTGGCCCAGTTATCCCCGCGGTAGAGGCGAGATTCTCTATTTTTAATGGTATGAGCATAGAAAGAGTAATCATAGTGGCACCTGTTTCGCTTAAACTTCTTGCTAAGCACAATATTGTACCAGTCGCTAGCCCTCCTCTAAAAAGCGGCATTGTAATCGTTCTAGCAACAGTAAATGGTGAGGCACCGAGTGTACCCGCTGCAATTTCATAAGAGATGTCTATTTCCTCTATGGCAGCAGCAAGCGACCTTACCATATATGGATAAGAGAACGCTACATGAAGAAGAACGACCAGAAGAAATGGTGATGAAACAAAACTAGCGGCACCAAACGGTATGAGGATGCCTTTTTCTGATGGAATTGCCGCCCAGAATATGGCGATGGAGAATCCGAGCGCAGCAGTCGGTACCGCAATAGGCAGATCTACTAAAACATCCAGGTACCGTTTTCCAGGAAATTTTTTCCTCGCTAAAAGCCATGCCAACGGTAAACCGGCAACAAAATCTATTACAACTACAACCAACGCAACCGCGATGGAAAACCACAATGCATTTATTATGATCGGCATTAGACTTATTGTAGTAGATTTGATTTGGGGAACATTTGAGATGGCGGCAGAAGCGTTCTTACTCACGGTCTTGACTTTAAAATAAGAAGAAGAGTCCATTGACAAACCAGACAACGTATAATTAGTATTGTTCGCTTCTTTTATTGTCGCGATAAGTGTAGAATTGCTTGGTTCAAAATCGCTTATCGAAGAAGTATGGATTTCATATTTGCTGAAATTTACATCACCCGAACGATTCCAGGACAGCGTTATGGATTTTGTATCCGAAAAGACATATTTTTGAAGGTCGTCACCATGTGTGACGGAATAAGATAATACATACACGGTGGGGGTTATGATGATGAATAAAAAGAACAGCACAATGAACGAATACCAAGTTTTGTTAAACCATTTTTTACCTATCACCGTATCCAACTTTCGTGATATTTGCATTTTTACACCTGTGAATTATCTTAATATTTGTCAGTATTACTCAAATTCTTCAATAGCGTATCTCATCATGTATGTGCCTATTAGCTTCCTGAGCAGGTGGTCTTTATTTTTTTCCTTCTTTCCTCGCGGTTGTCGTACTTTTCCAGAAGTTCTACAAGTTCGTTGACGCCGACGAGGACATTTTCACTCTGTTTCTCAAGCTTAACAAAGAACTGTTTTTCTTGCGGTATTAACCAAGAAATTATTCCCATAACACTCCTCACTATTTTGTAAGTCTACTGTAGGCTTAGGTATGTACGAAGTGATAGCAGATATGGTTTAAAATGTGCTGAACATAAAATATATATCAATATATATTAGACAGTACGAAATTGAAAGCAATCAAACCACAGCCAGATTAAATAAAAATATGTGGTATATATCAATAAATATCAGTAATCGCAATAATTAAAAATACGTCCAACCTTGTTTATAGAAAAAACACCGTTTTTGCTATATTGGTGAGAGAAAATATTGTGTAATCACTTTACCTTGATGCCTTTCGGGTCAAATACCGGTTTTGGGAACTTTAAGTCTAGCGACTCTATTGTTTCAATTATTATCTGCGATATCGCAAGGTTGCGGAACCACTTCTTGTCAGCTGGGATTATGTACCAGGGTGCCCGCTTCGTGTTGCATTTCGAGATGGCGTCCTCAAATGCCTGAGTGTATTCGCTCCATAGTTGGCGTTCCTTCAGGTCCGTCGGGTTTATCTTCCAGTTCTTTGACGGGTCGTCGATCCGCTCTTGCAAGCGGCGCTTCTGCTCCTCTTTGCTTACGTGCAGGAAAAACTTGAGGATTTTCGTATTGTTCTCGGAAAGCATCCTCTCAAAATCATTTATCTGCCAGTAGCGGTTGGACCAGACTGACTTGGGGGCGATGTTGTGCACCCGCACGGCCAAGACGTCCTCGTAATGAGACCTGTTGAATATTCCTATCTCGCCGCGCGGCGGGACGACCTTGTGAATTCTCCACAAGAAGTCGTGGGCCGTTTCCTCGTAGGTAGGTAACCTGAAAGACGCGACGTTGCATATGCGGGGATTTATCCCGTGCATGACGTGGCGTATCGTGCCGTCCTTCCCGGCTGCATCCATCCCCTGGAGTATTATCAAGAGAGAGTGACTGTTCGACGCGAACAACAGATACTGGAGTTCTTCGAGCCTTTTCTGGTTGTGTTCAAGGATCTTGTTTGCGATGTCTTTTTCCTCAAAACCGAACGTATTTCTCGGATCGTATTTTGATAGATTGACCTTCTTTCCTGGCCTGACTATCAGCTCTTCGCTAAGCTTCTTAAGCGACATCTTTGCTCCCCATGCCAACCTAAAAACACCAAGGCATTACTTGGTTTGCTTCTGCAGCGGCAACCATTCTATAAGGAGTCTCTTTTTAAATACTTTTTCAAATAGATCTTTCTTTTCGCTCGTTGCGAACGACTCGTGTTCGTAGTCTGCTTCCGAGTTGCAGACGATTTTTACCATGCTTGCGCCACAATAGACGCGCACAGGTTTGACAGTAGATATATGCGACGCGTCCAGACCGTCTGCTATGCGAAGCAATGCCGAAAGAACGTTCACCCTAAACCTGTCCGGCGGATTAAGCAGCGCAAAGTTGTAGTCGCCGTCCTGCGGCGGCCTCTTGCGATGGTATCTAGCAACACTTCCGACGATGTACCGCTCCCGCGTAACGAACGGAAGGTTTTTGTCATTGAGTATCATGGAGAGCGAACTCTTGTGGTGGCCCTTGCCGCCGCGCGACCAGCCTATATCGTGAAGCAATGCGGCGCACTCAAGCCAATACCTTTCCTCTGCACCGAGTTGGTGTAGCCGCGTTGTGCCGTCGAACAATTTCAAGGCGATACTCGTGACGTGTGACGCGTGCCCCCAATCCACGCCGTATTTTGAGGCATCAGCCCTGACCTCCTCGATCAGGGGACCAAAGTTCCTCCTCTCCTGCGGAGACGCTGCTTTTGTCCGTTCCTCGGTCAGGACAGCTTCCAGGGAAACGCCGCTTATCAGCATCTGTGCAAAGTGCTCCGGAAGCCCGCGCTTTCTTATGGCCTTGACCTCTGACTCAACATCGTAGTCCACCCTCACGAACTCCACGAAGAACGGTTCCAGTGTCAAAAGCGCGTAGGATGCACGATAATCGCCATCGTTAGGCCTGCCTACACTCCCAGGATTTATGAAGACCGTGCGCCCAACTCTCCTAGAAAACGGCATGTGTGAATGGCCAGTGACTATTATGTCAGCCTTCTCGGACTGGGCAATCCTTCGCAGGCGCTGTTCCGGTGTGTGCGGTGTTATGTGTTCGTTGGCGTCGTCGGGACTGCCATGGACCACAATGATTGTCTTCTCCCGAACTCGCATGCATATCTTTGGGGGAAGCGTTTTGAGGTACTTTACAGAACTCTTTGAAAGGTTCTGTACGGCGTATGCTATGGCAATCGCCTTATCCGAGCCGCCGCGGCTTTTTTTGCCGATCTTTGCTATAACGTTCGTGTCAAAGTTGCCTATGATACTGAGAGAGCATTCGGAGCTTAGTTTGGATACTACTTCGTCCGGAAATGCGCCGTAGCCTACCAAGTCGCCAGCGTTTAGGATCGCCTGCGCACCGTGCTTCTTGGCGTCCGCAAGCACCGCCGACAGTGCGTGGATGTTGCCGTGGACGTCGGCGATTAGGGCGATTTTCTGGGGCATCTGGCGAGTTATGAGTGCGGAGAGGTCCACCTTTTCGCACAGATTGCCGAAAAGATTCTGGGAAATGCACCTTTTCCAGAGTGTGACGAAAGCGCGATATAGTGTATGCCTTTTTTTCTTCACATAATCGACGAGCCTGTTCAAACCCCATTCAATGTCCTTTGAGGAGTGCATTGTACCTGCTGATGAGGCAAAGTCGGCTTTCGAAGCCTGTATGAAAATCGGAATATATTCCACCCATACATCGCAATCGTGCATCTCCCCGAGCACGTCTTGAATTTCCTTGAATGTTGCTATCTCAGATCCAAGCTTGTCATCATACAATGCTTGAAAAATCTCCATAGTGTAACGCAATCTCTTTGCCGCAATCCTTGTCTGGTGGTGTTTTTCAGCCTCGTCCTCGTGAAAGATGCAGTCCGAGTTGGACAAAAACTCGTCAAGACGCATCCTTATGCTGTTGCGCGCGTTTATGTAAAGTGTGGTCCGCTCATTGCTCGACCGCTCCCTGCGAAGGTTGTTTTCGCAAGCGGCCTTCATCGACTCGATTATCCTAGACACGCGTAATTCGTCGAGCACCCGCACCACATCTGGTTGCATCCCAGCCCGCTTTTCTTTGTGTTTTGCAAGGAGATAGTCAACGCCAAAAAGCAGTTTTGAGTCACTTATGCTCTTGCGATACTCATCTATGAATTGTATTTGTATATCTGTATCTCTAGCCTGCCCAAGTTTTTGGGTGACTTTCTTGACCTGCCTGCGCCAGGTATCGCTTTTACCTTTCGGAAAACACCCACCAAATATGTAGAGTGCGGCACGAGTCCTGCGGGATGCAACACGCAGGCGGTGTATGTATTCTATGTCCGCGCCTGCCCTCGCGCCCTCTATCTGTGATTCCATTGCATGGATAAATGACAATAGCGCCTTTGCGCCGAAGATACAGAACGATGCGTCCCTGGCCAGACCACTACTGTTTTGCGCCATGCCATATACCCCGGTTTGCTATGAGCCATTCCTGAGAGTTGAATCTTTTTGATTCGTCGGACGGAACGAAGAACTCATACTTGCCGTCCGGCAGCATGCGCCTCGTTTTTACATTGTCTTTTAGGTGCACGTTGAGCATATGTTCGATTATAGCCTTTTTTATCGCCGGGTCGGGAACGGGGAATAGGACTTCCACTCTCCTATCGAGATTTCGAGGCATCATGTCCGAACTGCCTAAAATGACTTCTTCGTCGCCGCCGTTCCTGAAATAATAAATCCTCGCGTGCTCCAGGAACCTGCTTATTATGGATGTTTCGCTGATGTTGTCGCTTACGCCCTTTATGCCGGGGCGAAGGCAGCACAATCCCCTTACGTTCAGGTCGATCTTGACGCCGCTTTGGGACGCGCGGTAAAGCGCCTTTATTATCTCCTTTTCGACAAGGCCATTCAGCTTCAGGGCGATGTAGCCGCCACCGTATTTTTTGTGCACGCCAATCTCGCGCTCTATTCTGCGCAGCATCTCGTACCTGATCGAGCGTGGTGCGACCAAAAGGCGCTTGTACGTGTATTCGTGGCGGTATCCCGTGAGCGAGTTGAACAGGTTGGAAACGTCCTCGCCTATATCCTCGTTTGCGGTAAGGTAGCCAATGTCACCGTATATCCTCGCCGTGACCGCATTGTAGTTCCCGGAGCTCAGGTGCGAATACCGCACTATGCGGTCGCCTTCCTTTCTTACGATGAGTAAAAGCTTTGCGTGAACCTTCAGATCTACAAGCCCGTACACGACGTGGACTCCGGCTTGTTCCAGCATCCTTGCCCATGTTATGTTGTTCTCCTCGTCGAACTTTGCCTTAAGCTCGATGAGGGCTGCGACATCCTTTCCGTTCTGCCTCGCTTCGATGAGCGCATCTATCACGGGCGACTTCTTGTCTATGCGATACAAGCATATCTTTATCGCAAGTACGTTTGGGTCATTGGCCGCCTGGCGCAGCATGTTGACGATGACGTTGAAGCTGTCGTAGGGGTGGTAGAATACGTGGTCTTTCTTTGCGACAGCCGCAAATATCTCATCGTGCTCTGTCATCTTCGGCGGTGTGTAGGGTATGAATGGTTTGTCCTTCAGGTCGGGCGCGTCAATCTCCAACATCTGCCATAAATTCACAAGGCCCAGCGGGCCATCGAACTGATAGACCATATCGCACTCAAGCTCAAGGTTCTTCATAAAGAGGTCAATCAGGTTTTGGGGCATCGATTTGTCCACTTCGAGGCGGATTGGAAAACCAATCCTTCGCGTTTCCATGCTCTCTTCTATCGCGGTAAGAAGGTCGGATGCCTCGTCGACCGCAATCTCGATCTCGGCGTTCCTTGTTATCCTGAAAGGATAGGCGGCAATAACCTTCATCCCCGGGAAAAGCAGATCTAGGTTTGAAGCCACAAGGTCCTCAAGAAGCACGAAATTTATGCGCCTGACCGGTTTTTGCGCCGGTCCCGCACACTGGGCGCCGCCGTCGCCCGCATCAGGCATCTTCACCAAGCGCTGGAAAAGCCCTATTGGTATCTTTACGCGTGCATACATGTCGCGGTTCTGCGGGTCGTGCACGACTACCGCAAGGTTCAAACTCAGATTTGATATGAACGGAAACGGGTGGGCAAGGTCCATCGCAAGAGGTGTGAGCGTCGGGAACATGTTGTGCTGAAAATAGTCTCTGAGTGCGGCCTTGCGCTCTGTGTCCAAGTCGCTTATCTTGCAGATGTGGATGCCTGCCTTTGCAAGTTCGGGCAGTATCGAATCGTGCCAGCATTTCGTGTATCGTTCAAGCAACGGAAGGCACGCTGTCCTTATCGCCGCCAGCTGCTCAAGCGGTGTCATTCCGTCCGGCGGGGCCTTGAGCGCACCCTTTAAGACTTGTTTGCGAATCGCTGCGGCGCGCACCATGAAGAACTCATCCATGTTACTACCGCATATTGCCAAGAACTTTATGCGCTCGAGCAGCGGGTGGCCGCTGCCCGGTTCGGCCTCCTCCAATATCCTGTTGTTTACGCCAAGCCAGCTCAACTCGCGATTTATGAAAAGTTTCGGGTCATCGAGTGGATCGAATGAGCTCTCTTTCTTTTCTTCTTTATGTTCAGTCTTCAGATCGCTCCTTTTTTCCGCGCCCGCGCTTTTGCCCTTTGCGCCAAAGTCCGGTTTTGCCAATGATGTTGATGCACCCATCTGAATCACCCATTGTGATTGATAACATTCAAAGATGCTGGGATTCTCCATACCCCTTTACGAATATTTGTAGATATCGGAAATATAGTAATACATGCTGGCTTTTATTGAGCGTGATTTGTAAGGTGGTATCGGGACCGTATGCCATACTCCCCGCGTTATCAAAGGTCAACGATGTAATTTATCGCAGTTTCCGATATGTCCATCGAGTATAGACCGACCCTGCGTATGCTCTCGACGATGTACGCCGTGTAAAGGACAACCTCTCCTTTTTGCCCCGCTACCCTGACGCTCAGCTCGTCGCAGTCTTTTATCACGGTATCTGCGGATTCTATGCAATTGTTCGCGGCAAGTATGTCCTGGTCAAAGAACGCATTTATTCCCTTGGACATCACGCTCCTTGCGCCAGTGCTGGCCTTAGAGATTGCCTCCATAGTCTTTTTGTCTATGTTCTTTTGTGCGGCAAGGTGTTCGACGCTTCCCGCTATCTTGCACGCGTGATCGCCGATGCGTTCTATCGTCTTTGCGATCATTAAAAAGTTAATTGCCTTTTCGCGCGTAGTGCGCATCTTCTCGACGAGCTTTATGTCGCGTAAAAGCAAGTTGTACTGCCTTGCGACGAGCCAGTAGAATCTGTCCACCTCGACGTCCCTTGAGATGACGTCCTCTGCAAGTGCCGTATCACCCTCTATCAGGGCGCTTATCGCGTCGGTATGCATGCCGTCAACCATCATGTGCATCCTGCGGATTGTCTTGTCAAAGGGCATGTCGGTCGGGTTCAGGAGATCCTTGGTGGTTATCGTGTCTTTTGTCTCCTCCACGATTGCGGGGCCTATGACCATCTGCGTGAAGTTGCGCACAGTTTGGCGTATATCGGAAGTCGTCTTTATCTTGGACGCCACCCGTATTACATCATAACCCATCATGTAAGCTCCTATCAGCTCGCGCAGGAGATGCTCCATGTTCTTGTCTTCATCTACGCTTATTGTTTTAGTCCTTATCTCGTCCTCACCAGTCGTTTTGGGGACGATGATCAATGTTCCGTTCGGCTGGACCACGAGCCCGAGCGCGTCCCCCTGTTTTATGGATGTTTCGGTTGCCCACTTCTTTGGAAGCGATATCACCAGGGTGTGGCCGCCTGTTAATTGCACTTTTCTTGTTTCCATCATTCTCACCAACTATCGATAAATATATAGATATTATGCTTTATCTATATGATATATAAACTATATAGATGCATATAGACTACTTTTCTTAATTTCCATGATAGCCGTCTTGCTGTTAACTCACGCCTAGCAACACATATATAAACAAACATTCATATGTATATTTATTCATATGAACGATTTGGTGCTTCTAAAGTGCATCAGCGATGAGACAAGGCTCAAGATATTAAAGACGCTGATAAAAAGAGAACGCTGCGTTTGCGAGATCGTGTCATCCCTTAACGTCGAGCAAACACTGGTTTCCCATCATTTGAAAGTTCTTAGAAACTGCGGCATCCTAAAATCCAGACGGGAGGGAAAGAAGATATTTTACGAAATATCTGATAAGAAGATCGCCGAACTGCTGGAAACGATGGAAACAGTATGTAAAAAAATAAAATTAAGGTGTGGAAACGTTGATGATTAGACTTGGATTTCTGGATAAATTTCTGACTGCATGGATATTCGCGGCCATGACGCTGAGCACATCTACTGATTATTGTCGGGATTATCTATGGTAACTTATGTGCTCCCTAGCGCAGAGAAGGAGTATGAAAATGCGATATTTAGATAATATAAAAACATACAATGAAGTGATTTGAATGGCAGAAGAAAAGCAATTAGGAACATTTGAAAAGTATCTTTCAGTCTGGGTTATATTGTGCATAATATTTGGAATTATAGCAGGCAGACTGTTTCCGGATATTGCAAAAACATTAAGTGCGCTTGAATACGCTCAAGTGTCAATACCGATCGCGATATGCCTGTTCTTCATGATGTATCCTATAATGGTACAAATAGATTTTAAGAATGTAGTGGCTGCAGGCAAGACTCCCAAACCTGTTGCGCTGACATTGATTGTGAACTGGGGGATAAAACCATTCACCATGGTTCTTTTTGCATGGCTCTTCATGAAAGTCGTATTTGTGCAATTCATTCCTTTAGAATTGGGCCAGCAATATACTGCTGGTATGATCCTGCTCGGTGTGGCGCCCTGCACAGCGATGGTCCTGGTTTGGAGTTATCTGTCGAAAGGAAACATGGGGCACACATTGGTAATGGTTGCGATTAACTCCCTGTCGATGCTGGTGCTTTATGGGCCGCTGGCTGGCTTTTTACTGGGTATTTCGAATATTCCCATCCCATGGGAAACTTTAGCACTGTCCATAGGCATATACGTTGGCCTGCCTTTGCTTGCCGGGTATTATTCTAGAAAAGAGATCATCAGTAAAAAAGGTACGGACTGGTTCGAAAAAAGATTTGCACCGGGGCTGCATTATGTTTCCATATCTGCACTGCTTATCACGCTCATTGTCCTCTTTGCATTACAGGGCAGCATAATCGTTGATAAACCGCTAATAATTGGAATGATTGCGCTTCCACTCTACATCCAAACAATGACTATATTTTTGATTACCTACATACTGGCGAAAATAATCAAACTAAGCTATGACGACGCGGCGCCGAGCGCCCTGATCGGCGCCAGCAATCATTTTGAGGTCGCGATCGCAGTGGCTATCATGTTGTTTGGGATAGAAAGCGGTGCAGCTTTAGCTACAGTGGTGGGTGTTCTGGTAGAGGTCCCGGTAATGTTGTCACTGGTATGGATTTGTTTGAAGACCAAACATTGGTTTAAACCAAAGGAGACGGCGTAATAATCATTTTTAACTTCTCTAAAACATCATTGGGGTCCTTTCCCAGTATTCTTATCATCGCTTCTTTATACTTGCTCCCCTTGTCATAAACTATGTCGGGAACTCTCCCCATCTTTTTTATAACATACTGAGTTCCCCATTCCATTGTAGATATTTTTTTGCCTTTTGGCGCGGGCTCATTTTTCCTATCAAAACTTCTGATAATAAATTTAGTATTTTTTAGTTGTTCAATTCGATTCTCTGAATAGGCAATATTCAACGCGCTTCTAATATTTTCATCAAATGCCATGGCAGTCAAAGCAATCGTAGCCACGTGCTTTGAAGCTCCGAACTCTACGCCGCCAGTCCTCACAGCACGATTTCCGATTCTCATAATTCTGCCGCGTATGCCGCAAACATCGTTTAACGTAATCGCATTTGGAAGTGCATAAGCAAAATTTATTCCAACCCGCGGGATAAATGACAATGGTAAAATCTTTTCGAGCGACATAACCGCATTTTTTAATGAATCTAGAACTTCGAATTTTTGGGCGTTTCGTTCGAGGACGATCGTAGGACGAATAACGTCCACCCCAGCACCGATGCTATATTTCGATTCTATTGCCTTTGTTATGGCGTCTTTTGCATTTTTGACGGCATATTCTACAGTCATGCCTTTAGCCAAGAAACCTGCGATAAACGATGCGAACGTGCATCCGGTTCCGTGCATCTTTCCGGCAACCCTGGGCATTGAAAACATTTTATAAGTTCTACCGTCAAACAAAACATCTACGGCATTGCCATTTAAATGCCCGCCCTTTATCAAAACATATTCGCAACCGAGCTTGTGAATTTTTTTACATGCATTTTTTACATCACTTATATCTTTTATTTTCATATTTGCGATAACAGACGCCTCGAAAATATTTGGCGTAACTATTTTTGCGAACGGAATGAGATTGGACTTAAGGCTTTCTAAATAATCTTCGGATATCAACGATTTTCCGACTGTTGCGGACATTACTGGATCGACAACTATCGAATTGTTTTTTTTCACGATATTTTTGGCAACGCATCCGATTATTTCTTTGCGGTACAACATACCGGTTTTGAAGATTTTTGGACGAATATCTTTGATAATACACTTCAACTGTTCATCTATAACATTGAGAGGCAGGGGATATATCTCAGATATTTGTTTAGTATTCTGAGCTGTTATGCACGTAACTACTGTGCACGCGTGCACGCCGATGGCAGACAGGGCTTTTACATCTGCTTGTATGCCAGCGCCGCCAGATGAGTCCGAGCCGCCGATTGTGAGGACAACCTTTTTAGTTCTGCCCATAAAGTACGGTATAAAGTGCAAGATAAATAAACTTTTGAGTTTTATATTATACAATTAAGAAACATTTTTAGTTGTGAAACGGATATCGGGCTCGGTACAATGCATAAAGTTCTTGACATTGCAATAGAAAAAGACATACTGCAAGAAAACAGGAAACTTGCTGAAGAAAATCGAAAACTCTTGAGAAAACATGGTGTGAAAGCGTTTGACGTTTTAGGGGCGGTTGGTTCCGGGAAGACATTAATAATCGAGAGGATTGCAGACTTCTTAAAAAAGAACGGAATGCGCGTAGGCGCGATCGCGGGGGATGTCGCCGGCAACGATGATTACAGGCGATTTAAAAAACACCGTATGCAGAGCGTGAACATAAACACGGGAAAGGAGTGCCACCTGGATGCGCATGGTGTAAGCCACGCGCTTACAAAATTTGATTTGGACAAGATAGATGTCCTGTTCATCGAGAATGTCGGCAATCTCGTATGCCCTGCCGATTTCGAGCTGGGTGCAGAGAAGCGTATTGTGGTCATATCCACAACAGAAGGCGACGACATGGTCAGAAAGCATCCGATGATATTCGCTGAATCGGATATTACGATATTGAATAAGATCGATCTCGCAAAATATGTGGATGTTGACGTAAACATAATTGTAAGCGATTTCAAGAGAATAAACCCCAACGGCAAGATGATACTTACAAACGCAAAAAAGGGCGTTGGGATTAATGAGATAATACGGAGTTTAAAGATATCCCCAAATAAAAGATGACATAAATATCAGTATCGTTATTGCAGAAAAATCGGAAGATGCTTATCTCTTCCAATCATCGATTTTTGCGACAATCTTTTTTAAATCGTCCGGTGTATAAGGCCCCTTGGGATTCTCTACAAATTCAGCTAAAGTTTTATCCGGTATGTACTTCCTAAGTTTTTCCTTGGGTATTTTACCCACTTCTTCGACGGACAGGCTTGACATGATTCGAACCTTCTCTTTGATTAGCTTCGCCAATATCTCTTGCTGTTCTCCTGGATTTCTTGGGAGCGGTGTGGGCAACGGCTTGAATGTCGTTATGTCGTATTTGTGCACCCACCTCTCCTTGTCCTTTATTTTAATTGTTGCAATCGCGACCAAGATGACGACGAGGGATATAGACAGCAGTGATGGGAATATTTCCAGGTATGTACCGGCAACAGAGAATCCTATGCCTTCGCTGGACAGCATAAAAGTGATGAAAGCCGTAGTTTGATATTCGTTCTCAAGATATTTGTTTTGGTTGTGCCTGCTTTCGTCAAAAATGACGCTTCCGCCGCTTGGCAGCAGATGTTCAATAAGCGCCAAGGCGAATTCGCTGTTGTCTCCCTGAGTTTTTAGCATGCCGTTGACAAACATGTCTGGATCGGAGATGAAAATTATTTTCCCATCATCAGCAGGGATTTCTACGGCTATGGTCATCGGTCCTTGTTTGTCGTCGAGATCTACGAGGCCGTTTTTATTAAAGTCCAAATAACTCTTTCTGCTGCTGTTTGCGTAAACGGTACCGATCTTACTTTTTAAACTCTCTTCAAAATAAAGTGCAGTCGGTCCATTGGTCGCTATTTCATACTGTTTTTTATCTATCGTGGCATTAATATGCGGATATGTCTTATTTTTTATAAGTTTCCCATCGACCCATATGCCATAGGTTTCATTTTCCCACAGCATACCATTATAAAAGTATACGCCGAATTTTTCAGAAACTGATGTGGCAAGCCCGCCATCATCTGCAAGTATCATTTTGCCTCCGGCCCTTACAAATTTTTCAACGGCCTCGACTTCCAATTCACTATATTTCTTTTCTACGCCTATAACGACAAGCACCGACTTGGTTGGATTGCCGACGCTTCTGAGGAATGTTGTGGTAGAGACTATAGAAAGCACCTGATATTTAGGGTTGGCGTTATGTTCCATATCGTCCTTGAACTGCGACAGGTCGTCCCACTTATCGGAGTAGGCGGAGAGACCAATGTCGCTTTCCCAATTTGTGTTTGTATTGATATACGTGTATGGTACAATAATATAGTATACGACTACCAGCGTCAACACCAGGGCGAGAAGTATTTTTTTGATCATTGTTCTTAACACTAAAATATATCACTATATTAAATTTTTGGCACAAATGTCATTTATAAGTATCCATCGCTCACATTGTTTGTGGGTTTAGATATGTGCCATGGAGCAGCAGGTTGGATCCAACAAACGCTATTGGCGGTACGACCACCAGGAGAAGAACATAGGTATTTACGGAAGCTAAAATCAACGGCGCAAGAGAAAAACTGACCATGTAATGTATGCCTACCAGCTTTCTTAGGCGGCGTCGCTCGAAGTAATCTATGGAAAGCACGAGTTTTGTTATATAGAGTATGGCTATCGAAACAACCAACATGAGAGAGATCTGCCATAACTGGTATGGCAACTGTAAGAAAATAAACGGGGCAAAAGATAATGAGATATGGGAAACCTCGATTCCGGAAGCACAGAGTTTAAACTTTCGCGAAACTTCCACTCTTTTATTTTTAATGGCGACGCCAAGAGACGATGCCGACGTTTTGCTTAATGTCCTTTTATCGTGCTCTATGTCCTTTAATCCACCGAGAACAACATTCATGAACAGTACTTGAACTGCCCCTACTCCGGCGATAAGATATGTTAGATTTTCAAACGTGTTTCTAGGAGCATACCCGCCGAATAATACTAGTGCAAATATCGATGCGGAGAGGATTACGTCTACACCTGGTAGTTTTTTGTTCGTCATGTTATAAAGCGTTACCAATATGGAGGATGAGCCCAATATTGCCAATGTAACCATATTCGGGAAAAAAGCGATACAGAGAAGGAACGCGGAAAGCAAAGAGGCTAGTATAAATGATAGCGCTCCTTTTTTGGATATGCTTCTTTTTACTAGGGGCCTCTCGGATAATTCCGATGATTCTTTATCCACCCCGATGTCGAGATAGTCGTTTAACGCGAATCCGTACATGTGCCCGAGACAACCGATGATGAACAAGAGAAAAAGAGTTGAAATCCCGTACTCTCCAACACTTACCGCCCCAAGCACTGGTGCCATACCAGTAAAAGCGATATTGAATGAACGTGACAATTTGGCGTATTCCTTTATTTTTCCAAACATAGGCATGATCGCCAAGAAGAGGATAACGCGTTAGATATTAAATATTTGATACGCTAAGAGATAGGTTTTATTAATATGACGCCTATAATATGTACGGGGTTTGGGCCATCTTGAAACTCATATACGTCTTAATAATCGCGTTTCTATTAGGAAATAGTGCAGTCGGAGCTTTTAGCAGTTCCCCAATCTCAGAGGAAATAGCTGAGAATAATTCTATCGAAGACAATTGGTCGATGTACATGCACGACGCCAATCACACAGGCGCCTCAAAATATACCGTACCAGACAAAGTAAGTGTGAAGTGGAAGGCAAACATTATCGATGGTGGATACGTTACTGCAGGAATTACACTTTATAAGGGAAAAGTATTTGCTGGCACATGGGATACACTGGTTTATGGCGACAATTGGTCTGCCATGTTTGGTTGCCTTGATGAAAAAACAGGAAAATCGCTCTGGAACTTCGCCGCAGAAGGATATAAGGTCCAGACGTCCTGCATTGTTAACGATAAGGCGTATATAACGTCAACCAGTATCGGCCAACAACAAACAGATTACGGTGTATATGTCTATTGCCTGGATATAAACACCGGAGAGCAGATATGGAGGCGATGGTTTTTCTACACGACGTCCTACAGCCAACCGACTGTCGCTGACGGCAAAGTTTTCATAGGGCTTCAGGAAGGGTTGCTCGTGGCAATGGATGCAGAAACCGGCGAGGACGTATGGCGGTATCAAGCGGAGCGGTTGAGGGGTGCGCCTGCCGTTGACGGCAAGGTGGCATATTTCTCCTGCGAGGATGGGAAACTGTATGCGTTGTCTACAGATGCAAAGATGTTCACAAAATTCCCGATGCTTGCAAAACCAGAGGTTAAATGGACCTGCGACCTGGGTGGTGTGGGTGGCACTCCTGTTGTCTATAAAGACAGGATTTACATAGCTGTCGGAGACACTCTTCATGCTATCGACAAGAACACCGGTAAAGAAGTATGGAAGACAGAGAGCCTCGGCCCTAACCTTTTCGACCCCGCTGTTGCTCACGACAATATTTTTATCGGAGCGGGGAGGAGCTTTTATTGTCTTAACAATGAGGGGAAAACAATATGGAAAACAAACTATACAAAGGCAATATACTCTCCACCCATACTCTGCGGCGATGACAGGATAGTTTTTACATACGGGAATGTAGGAAACTACACAAATTGCACATGCATCAGCCAAAAGGATGGAAAACCGATATGGGAAATAAATTATTCCGCAAACTATAACAGCGGAATAATCCCGTGCATCGGCAAATACGGCGTTTGTGTCGGCGATTGGGGAGGAAACATATACCTGATCGGGTTTAACGATACATCCACGTCAAATATTGGCGGGGAGAAAGATCAAACTACGACTATTATTGGAATAAGTGCCGTCTCGATAATTGCCATACTGGCAGTTGCCTATCTCGTATTTTTCAGAAAAAGGTTTAAGAAAACCCGCAGATTGTAATTTTCTCCTGCACTGAAAGTTGCAAATGCGCGATATGACCTTCTGATAAAAACATTTATCTACAGTGTAACTCAAATACCCGCCATATGCGAAACACTCTTACAAATTTTATAGGAAGACTGCTGCACCGCCAAACATTATTCATGGCCGCTTTTTTTCTATTGCTGTTATGTGCCCTTGCAATCGGTTCACTGGACACCCCCCAAATATACGGCATTTACATTTCCACAATCCTCTGGTTTTTTTTAATTCTTATCGCGTTTGTTTTTATGATTTTCGCGTTTCCAAACATATGGGCACGTTCTTTTTTTCTTGCGGCAATATACGCCCTTTCGTTTTTTGGCACATTATTGCTGTCGGCGTATGATGAAACGATTTACAAGGCAGTTGGCGCCATCGTTTTCATTGCGTCTGCGGGCACGTGCATTGTTTTTATGATGGAAATAAGAGCATTGCGGGAACGGCTGGGAAACTACAAATATGGAGACGAAAACAAACAACCCGTCCTGGGTTTTTGGTTTCTGGGAGCGATTTCCTTTTTCGGAATATCCGCTGCATCCACGTATTTCTGGGTACAATGGGTTAAAAAAAATGGGCCGTTTCTTACATACCATATCGCCCTGGAAATCCTGATCGTCTTGCTATTCGTGTATTTGTTAGGATACCTTGAAACGAATTTTGACTGGAGCAGGGAAGAAAAACTGCCTATGAAAAAAAGAGGATTCGCTTCATTCGTCAGTAATGTGATAAGAACCGTTAAAATAAAAAGCGGACATGCACCAGATTCCAAGAGCGACTACTGCCCTCTCTGTAATTCAAAATTTAAACTAGATGAGAAGAGGTGCCCTGATTGCGGGGGCGCAGAGGTTTTTAAATGGTGTGATGCGTCGGAGGAGTTTTTCATAAAATGTAGTTTCTGCGGCGAAATTATAGTATATGGGCAGGATGTTTGCCAGAACTGCAGTTCAAAAGTGAGCAAACTCATAACATGCAGGCATTGCAGAAAAGAGTTTGAGATAAGGGATTGGAAGTAGATATTCTCAGTATACTTTAGTTTCGTTGAGTGGTATCGGTGTGTCTGAAGCTTTTAAACTAAGTTCCCATACTCGTTCTGTGGTCATGTCTATGATGAGTATCTGGCCAGTGAGCATGAATGTGGGACTCTTCGAGATGTAAATGTTCATGTGCGTGGGGCTCATCGTAGGCCCCAGCGTGCCTGTGTCGATGATGCACATCGCGATAGTGTAAATGAATATGTGTTATCGTTTTATGAAAGTGAAGGTGTGAGTGTTTTTCTGTGATTATTAGCAATACACCAGCAGCCATAAATCCTACTGCCGGGAACATCACCCATCCAATCCATTCCCTGAGCAGGATAAGTGAAGTTATAGCGCCGATAAAAGGTGCCAAACTGAAGAGTAATCCAGTTCTGGAAGAGCCCAATCCCTCGAGTGCTCTGATAAAAAATACCAAGCTAATACCGTAGCTGAATGAGCCCAGCAACAGTGCGGCTACAATCATAATGTCAAGCGGTATCGTTATTCCAAGAGTTACAGCGAGTAAAAGAGATATTGTTCCAGCTACAAATCCTTTAATTTTGGCAATCAGTATTGGATCTTTACCGGAAATATTGCGCGTTAGATTGTTGTCTATTCCCCAACATACCATCGCAAATGCGATCAATAAAGGACCGAGTGTGCCAAACTTACCTTGGCTGGGATCCCAGGTTAAAAATATCCCTGCTGCGATCACACATGCCGATGCTAACCATACGCGTTTTCCTGCGTTCTCCTTAAAGAAGACAACCGCGATTACTATCGTAGTGAGAGTTTCTAGGTTGAGCAATAAGGATGCGGAAAAACCTGAAACGAGTGTCAGTCCCATCATCAAACTTATTGGCCCTATCACTCCACCTACAAGTATTGCACCCGCTAACCAAGGAATGTCTCTCTTTTCCAATGATGCTGATGTTTTATCGATACGTGTCGTTATAATGCGTCTTCCAACAGAAAACAACGAGAGCCCTGCAAAGGCACCGAGATAAAGAAGTCCGGCCAAGGCTACAGGGGAAACGTTCCCAACAAGCAGCTTGGCGAAAGGCAGACTGACTCCAAATAAAAATGCAGATATTACAATAAATATTAATGGACGCTTGTCCAACTATATCGCCCCTTTCGTTTCATGCGTTAGAGGTTGATTAAATATATTTGATTGTGTCATACAATCGAACATATCTTCATTATCTCCGAAGGTGCAAAAACGCCCCTTTCGGTTATTATTCCGGTAATGTACTTCGCGGGCGTGATATCAAATGCTGGATTTTTAGCCGGACTGCCCTTCGGCGGAATCCTGTGTTTGCCTACAAACAAGACCTCATTCTGCGATCTTTCTTCTATTGGAATCTCGTCGCCATTTTTGATAGACACATCTATCGTGCTCGTCGGCGCCGCGACATAGAACGGGATGCCGTTCTCTTTTGCTAAAACTGCCTTTTCATAAGTTCCTATTTTGTTCGCTGTGTCCCCATTCCGCACAATCCTGTCCGCGCCGACAATAACCATGTCTATCTCGCCTTTTTTCATATAATGACCTGCAGCATTATCCGCTATAACGTAGTGTTCGATCCCTTCCTGGCGTAGCTCCCATGCAGTCAATTTTGCCCCCTGCAATCTTGGCCTTGTCTCATCAACGTAAACTAGCAGTTTCTTTTTGTTGTAATGCGCAAATCGTATTGGTGAGAGTGCGGTACCATATTCTACGGTTGCCAGTGCACCTGCATTACAATGTGTAAGTATTCTGAAACAGTCTTCGATTAATTTTTCACCGTGTTCTCCTATTCGTCTGCACTGGTCGATAATCTCCCTTGCATATATTTCGGATGCTTCGACAGGGTCGTTTCCATTTTTTATCGCACTCAAAACTATATCTACAGCGTAGAAGAGGTCGTAAGCGGTCGGCCTGGTGTTTTTGAGTAATTTTGCTGCTTTAGTTACATTCTTGCCCTGAACGCATGCTTGAGCCAGCCCGTATGAGGCGGTTACACCGATTGCGGGCGCGCCCCTGACAATCATCTCCTTTATAGCGAATATAACATCGTTTATATTCCTTGCATTAAAAATTTTAAATTTATGTGGGAGAAGTCTTTGGTCTATCATTTTTATTATTCCCTTATCTAGCCAGACTGCTCTTATGTTCTTCTCCTTGCCACCGATATGAACCTTCATTGTATCACCAACTAGGAAGATTTACTATTGTTATAAAGGTTTATGATGGTGTTCGCCACCTCATTTAAGGATTTTCCGATTACGATTAAACCAAGATCCCCTATGACAACGCAATTATTTTTTTTAAGCGTCTCGGCAATCTCAAGCGATGTTTCAAAATTAATATGCTTTATATTGTGTTTTGTTTTCAATATATCGTTGTTTTGTATTATGGATTCGTTGTATATCCGTGCTGCACCATTTATGTTTGGGAAGGCTTTGTATATCAACCAGTGAAGAGGTGTGTCTGCATTCGGCTCCCTTGCCCCGAGAAGCATCATGGTGTTTCTTACCGGATCGTAATCTGCAACCTCCACGGCGTCTTCCAAAGATAATTCTGCGATATTGGCTCCCGCGCAAGTTATCATAAACCTGTGGCCGCATTTGGTGCTCATACTTCTTACAACATTGTAGTTTATTGCATCGCCCAACTTTTTGTTACAGTTTATTATCTCATGAATAAACTTCGGCGTAGAAGGGCGGTTGCTCATAAAGAAGGATGAAAACCTCCCGGGCAGTATTTCGTCCATATATTCTATAAAGGAGTGTTGTTCTAATAAATGTTTGTCAAAACGTCAACAATCGTTATGTGCCGACGGATAGAGTTTTTATAATTTTTTTTATGGTGGCAATAGCGGATAGTGCGGCAAGATAGCTGGTTTTTGGGTTTTCTGGACAAGGAATGCTCCTTGCTTCGGTTTCCAGCTCTCCAAAATCGGCAGACACTACTATCTTATGCTTGTTCATGGTTGCCTTTGGGTCAGCAACAATCCGTACCTTCGTCTTTTTGAAACCAATTCCTGCGAGCGAGAGTGTAGCTGCGACGTTTATGTTTTTCGGAAAATGTTTTACGGCATCCTCCGCACAACCCTCGAAAATCGTGGTAGGTTTTTTTATCGCGTCTAAATTTATTTTCCGTTTTTTGATGTAAGCGTTGTCCCTCAATGCTACGATGGGTTTAGTCGTCGTCAGCGTCACCGATTTTATTTTACCTGCAGACGCGGAGATTATTCCATCGATGCCGCATATCGCACCAGATGGTATGTAAAGCCTGCACTTGTTCTTTTTTCCAATGAGTTCTAGTTCTCTCAAAAGTTTCGTATCGTGAAGCGCTCCGACGCTCATAATAAAAACATTCTTCTTCTTTCGTAATGCCATGGGTGCGAATTCCCTTACAGCTTCCTGGGATGCAGATTCAACGACCATATCCGACTTGTCTATCAGTTCGCGTATGTTTTTAACAGCATTTCCTTTTTTCAATTTTTTTGCCATCTTTTGTGTGTTTTCAAACGACCTGTCAAATAGGAATATCTCATCTATCTCTTCCATTCTATCGAGCGATCTAGACAATATCGCACCTATCGCACCGCATCCGATGACGCCTATCTTCATTGTTATTCTCCAGTAGTCTTGATTTGTGCTCACACAACATTACATGCATTTGCGGTTTCTGTCTCTGTATTATTTCAACCATTTAAAGTTATTTATCAATAACATCGGGGTTATCGCCCTCAACCTTTTCGCTAGTTCGCCTGAAACGCGCCCATATGAACAAATCCCCTAGTCGCGGCTTCTCCCCCGACTCGGCCTTGCCAAGCATGTGTTTTAACACCACGGCCACGAACATTATCATCGAGGTGCAGAATATGAACGCTATGATTCCCGGAGTGCCGCCGTACAGGCTGATGAACCCAAATGCGGGCGGGCCTATGCTCATGCCGGCGCTTATCACCATGCTATATACGCCCATGGTAATGCCGCGCCTTTTCTCGTGCGCCTCATCAGCGAGTGATGCCAGCGCAGAGGGTGCGAAAGCACTGCACATCAATGCAAATATCAGCACTAGCGGTATGGCGGGCGCTATCTGGATAAGGTAGTTCAAGCCGATGGATCCAGGTGGCGGCGCCAGCACGGATACCACACCAATCGTGGATGCTAATCCCAGCACTCCGATTACGCCAAGGAACATGATGGGAGCCCTGCCGTACTTGTCCGACATCTTGCCGAAGAATATCTGTGTCGAAAGGAATATAACACCCGCCCCGCCGAGCGCTAAACCAACATAGGTTGCCGGAATGTTCATGCCTTTGACGCCGGCGACAGAAGCGAACGTGAGGATGGCGCCGATGAAAAGGTAGATTATGAGCCAGGGTATCATGAGCAGTAATATTGATTTCTGTGTAAGGACGGATTTTATGTGCTGGAAATTTATCTCATCTGCTATGTGTGATTCCTTGTCAGGTTCATCAAGGGCAAAGTATGCATAGATCAAGCATATCAACGCGAGAATCCCGTCAATAACGAACCTGAGCCAAAGCTCGTTTATGAAAACATCGACGAGTATGCCGCCGACGCCAAACCCCACAAGCCATCCGAACAGGTTTGCGAAATCGAATGCTCCCATTTCCTTCCCCCTGCTGTTTTGAGGCACGTAATCGGCAAGGAGTGCGAGGGAGGAAACGAGTATCGTACCGGCGGATATGCCATGGAGAATGTTTATGAGTGCGAGCAGATATATATTTGTCGTGGTGGCTATCATGAATATTGCCAGTGTGGCGAGCAAAAGGCCGCCCAGAAGCATGTTCTTGCGCCCGTACTTGTCGATCAGCACGCCGACAATCATCACAGTTATGAGTTCCGCGACGGAAGGCAGTGCCATGATGGTGCCAAGCAGGGCGGGATTGTCTATATTGAGGTAGAGCGGAAACGTTATCATGAGGGCGCCGAAGCTTGCCCGTATGATGAATGTTGAAATGTAAATGGCAGAGAGTAAACGATAGTACCAATTCGCTTGAGACATCCAAAAGAGCAATATCCTTCTTCGTTTTATAAAGTTTGGTAATACACCATACTGTAAATAAAACCCGATAATGTTCTGATCTATCTAGATGATTTGGTAGTCGTATAAAACAATTTTGTGTTATTCGATCGTGGTTTCCGCGCCGCAGGATGGGCATACAATCGTCATGGAATATTCGCCAGTAGTTGGTATTTGCATGATCCCGCCACAATTAGGACAGGTGCCGTATTGATACGCTTGTGCAGGATACGAAGATTCTGTTGGACGTGGATACTGATCCGATTGCGTAGATTGCGATTGATATTGCTGAGGTTGATAAGAAACAGCATCATATTGTGTTTGCTGCGCCATGGGCGAAGGCGGGGGCGAAAGTGACGGTGGTGGGGGCGGTGGTGGTGCGCTTTGCCGGGGTGCTCTAAGAGTTGGCAATCTAAATGGCTTAAATCCCGCCCCAAAGGCGTATGGCTTAAAGTAGAAAAGTAAAACAATAACTGCGACAACGGCACACACGACAAGGATGCCGCCGACGTATGCATAGGTCTCGCCTGCGACCCCCTTGACTGTCACAGTAAAGCTAGTCATATTCATTTCATTATCCGCGTCCCAGACTGTAAGTATCGCATTATATGTACCTGGCTTTTCATAGACATGGGTAACTACCTTCCCGGAGTCTGTTTTTCCGTCTCCGAAATCCCAAGCATATCTTTCCACTTCACCGTCAAAATCAAATGAACTCGTTGCTCCGAATCCCACGGCATCTCCCGAATTGACAGTTTCGGGAATTGCGTCCATTACTGCAGTCGGCGGCACGTTCGCCACGCGAACTGAAAAAGCAGTGGAATTCGTCAGCCCTTCGTCATCGATCACAGTCAGTGTGACAGTGTAATTCCCCCTCTGCTTAAACTGGTAGGCGAACGTCGAGTCCATTGTTGGATAGTCTGCGCCCTCTATCGTCCAGACGTAGCTTATGGTTCCGCCGTCCGGGCTGGACGAGCCCGATGCGTTGAACAGCACGTCGTCCTTTGTGTTTGCGGCGATGTCCCCGCCCGCGCCCGCGACCGGGGGCAGCTTTGTGATTGTCACGTTTGTGGAGGCGCTTGACGTCGCTCCCATGTCGTCCGTGATAGTATATGTA
>JBBABA010000008.1:0-81270 GCA_041657955.1 Thermoplasmata archaeon
CTACCTGGCCGTCGGGATCTGTTGATTTGGAGGCGTCGAGAGAGATTTGTTCGCCTGCGGAGAAGTTTAGGATGTAGTTTCTGTTTACGTTGACTCCGTTGGCTGTTATGCTTGGTACTGGTAGTTTATTGCCGGTGACTATGTTAAGGGATTTTGTGGTAGTGATTAGCTGGTTTATTATTGTGCTACTTGCCCCGAAATCGTTGGCATTGTTTTTGCTGTCTTTGACAGTGAGCGAGACTGTGCAACTACCTGCATTTGAATATGTGTGATTTACTGTTTTTCCAGTGCCAGTTGTTCCATCACCGAAGTTCCATGAATATATGAGTGTGTCGCCGTTTGGGTCGATTGAACCAGAGGCGTCAAATGTAATTGGTGAATCTGTGCTCTGAGCACCGCTTACGGCGAATTTTGCCATTGGGATATAGTTCTTGTTTTTAAGCATTGTTAAGGCGCCTTTGACGTTCATCACACCGTTGCCGTAGTTATTGTTTGGATAAGGTCCGCCACTTGACGGTTGAATGGTTGATTTCATTAGAATGTCTTTTATCATATCCGGAGAGAGAACTATGCTACTCTTGAGTGTAGGTGTATCATATTTATCAAGCAGTTTGCTGTGGTATTGAAGAATGAGCGCTACGGCACCAGATGCTTGTGGACACGCAAAAGATGTACCCATGTGTGTCGAAACACCGCCACTGCCGTCGGGCATGCGCACGACACCGATCGTGCAGATGTCGGGTTTGATTCTTCCGTCCGCTGTCGGACCTCTCGAAGATCGATCTAAGATAACATAGTCGGACCCTACGCCGCCCACTGTAATAGTTTTCCTATTGCATCCGGGTACGAGTATGGTATTTGGGCTTGGACCACTATTGCCTGCAGCAACAACACAAGAAACGCCAGCAGAAACAATCTTTTCGATTGCTTTATCCAACGCAGTGTTCCCGTCCCTTTGTCCACCTCCTCCGCCAAGGCTCATAGAAAATACGTTTATGCCATATTCGATTCTATGGTCCAGCACCCACTGAGTCGCTTTTAACAAGTCCGTATCTAAAGTCGAACCGCCGTCTCTCATAGTTTTTACGCCGACGAGTTTTGCCCAGGGCGCTACCCCTATAAGACTGAAAGACGGGGATCCTGTTCCGATACCTGCAGCAATTATCCCGCACCGCGTTCCATGCGCACCACCCCAGTCATTATCGTAGGGAGTCGTCTTACCATTTATGACATCTACCCAACCAATAATTTTCTTGGTTTTTCCATCAGGCATTGTTTTTATAGAACTATGTTCCGGGTTAAGGCCAGTATCGGCAATGGCGATAGTTATACCCGAACCGTCCACATCAAAACCTGCGGCTTGGAGGGTTTTTTTATCTGCGTATTGAACAGGAAGCGCGGTATCTAGGGATGTATGTATCTCCCCATCCTCGCATAATAACTCTACCGCAGGGTATGATGCAATCTTTGTGATATTCTCTATAGGAATCGTGAGTGATACCGCGTCGATTATTGTGAAGAACTCGCCTAATATCGCACCATGCGTTTCAGAGAATTTTATGAAACCTTCGTCCCTCTGTGTAAGCGTAACTATCACGTTCACATTATCTGTCGAATTTAGTGTTTTTATTTTCTCTTCAAACGTGTCTTCAATTTTATTGTTATTTCTATCATCTCTGTTATCTGTATTTGAAACGCCCTTCGGCATTGTAGTATAATCTTTTTCGTTGTTTGCACAGACAATAATTTGAGAGATGCTAGCGATCAATATGAATACAGATATAAAAACGATTAAACTAGATAAATGAGTATTGTTTTTAGATACATTCATGCGATTTTCACACCTATCTATCGTTTTAATTGTCTAGATTTATATATAAATATTATCGTACAGACACTGTAGTTGCCGATTATATCACCTAATGAAGATTGTTATATTACGTCGTGCCAGGGCGCAATCAAATCATCCCGAGCCTTGTTTTTATAACCCCCGACAATCACGTTGCCAGCATCATAAGATTAACTTTTTATCTTTATGATATGTCGAACAAATTCTGAATGTCCATACCATATATCCAGAGGGATCGCTCCAACTCGTTTTCTTCAGTCATAGTTTTGTCTATTTCATTTCTTATCTTTTTCTTGAGTGTAATTGTTAGAATTTCTTCATCTTTTTTAAACACTGCTTTCGCAGTGCCTTTGTCTACGACGTTTATGTTGCCCTTTCCGAGCGTACAACCAGAGGAAAATTGTATTCCATCAGCGATACATGAAAGCGGGGGTTTTTTGCCAGTAAAAACCGTAGCGTTTAATTTTTTGCCGGCGTTTCCGAAGCACCCTCTCGCGATTTTCCCCATTTTCAAGCCCACAATCACGTACGGACCCAAATGCCCGTGAAAGTCGCGAAGTCTTTTCAACTCCGTGTTTAATCTTACCCCGGCCATAAAGCAGAATAATGTATGCCACTACTTTAATTTTGTTAAAAACGCATAAAATGTTTATAGAAAGAAAAAGATACATAGAATTACTATGGTGACGAGCTCCGATACCTACACTGCCCTTATATTGTTCAGCATAATCGGAATGATAATGGTCGTAATTTCTATTATATTCATAATTAAAAAATGGAGAGAGTGTAAAACTGTTGCAAAAAATGAGAAGAAAGCACAAAAAGAAAAAGTGACTGAACCTTCAAAGAAACAAGAAAAAAAGGAACATGCGGACAGTGACGCTAAAGAGGAGATAACTATCGCGATAGAACAAGAAGGGATTGTCGAAGACATAGAAAAAATGATAGAAATTCCAGACACGTTCGGTATAAATAAAATACCCTGCGCTGGCTGTAAAGTGATTCTCAGGATTTCTACAATAAAGAGGCCAGTGATGATAGAGTGCCCCAAATGCGGGGCAAGGATGAAATTATTGTAATGAAATTATGTAGCGTTATTGTTTAAAACCCTTTTTCCAAAACCGATAGTGCCACTAGTTTTCACGATTATGATATTTAGAACTTCGCCGCTTTTAGTGTTTGGTACGAATATCGTAAATTTACCGCGTTTGGCTACGCCGTCGCCTTTAGCAGATATGTGCTGGATTGTTACTTCGTATGTTTTGCCTTCAGCTACACCGTCGATGTCTTCTACCGCCCTCTTTCCGCGATATACATTCACTGGTCTATGGGCTCCGCAAGCATCGCATTTTAGCACGAGCACTCTTCCATCCTTCATTAACTTTGTATCTGGGCTGTAGCACTCGGAGCACATTACGTATATATCGACGTACGCTTTTATGCGTTCATCTATTTGTTTAGGCGTTAACTTTCGTTTAAAAACCGCTCTTTTTCCATCTACATTGCCAGCCGTGCCGAGTTCCCTAAGCAGATATGCCAACAGATGAGATTGTTCCCGATTTATTACACTGATGATGTCGCCAAAATTTTTTAGAACAGTAGATCTTCCCTCATAAAATATATCTGGCTCGGGTACAGTAAATCGAGAATGTGTATCCACTACTTCCGGAAGTTTTTCTCTCGCTCTTTTAAGAAGCGATTCGTAATCTTTGAGATTAATGCTCATATCAGCCATGCAAAGAACTACACCGATAAAAATGTATTGCCTCAATATGGACAAATGCCTCTGTTGTATATGAACAAATGCGCCTCAAATTATATATATGGACAAATACATGAAGAATACAGTCAATTTAAGCGTGTGAAAACATGAAAAAAGACAAGAAATTTGATGGAATACAACTTACGATAGGCTCCAAATACAGGATCCAGTCCTTGGAAAGCAGAGAGAAACCCTTGATAACCAACGGCACGTTCAAAGGATACGTGATGATGGGAAACAGCGGCGAAGGTATATGCATGGAACTAGACAAATCCCATAAAGAATTAGCAGGCAAGATAAGAGTAATACCCACGCACATGATAATTTCGCTGGACATAATCTCTGCCGCGGAATTCAAGGATAAGGAAAGCGAGGATTCTACGTCGAGGTACATGTTTTAACGAGCGAAGTTAGAGAGCGTCTCATAAATTCCATAGAGTTTCTACCTGACAGAACTATTGCACATTATCGTAACGCTATGTAATGTCTATTAACATCGCCAACAGATAAAGATCGTGGGCAATATAGAATTCATACTCGCTCACGAAGGGGTGCAAGCACCCCTCCGTTCGCTATGATGAGAATTAAGACGATATGATGCCATTCTTAAAATTGCTAAAACGAACAAGAAGAAAAAATGTTGGCGATATCGCTTGACTTGACACGCTAGGAGATTATTTATGAGATATTTTGTAATAAAAAAATTAATATTAATTAAATATATATAAGTTATATATAGCATCTCGGTTATATTTAATAATATTCGATATTCATATTCTTGAAGGCAGTATTATGGTACAACTCGAACAAAGCACTATAGAATCAAGGATTCTCAAGATATTGCTTTCAGTATATCCGATAACCATTGACGAACTTCGATCGAAACTCCATATCTCCAAGGGCAGGCTTGAAAAAATTTTAAATGGCATGGAGAAAAGAGGGCTGATAGTCCTCGAACCTTTATCCGACAAGACATTCGTAAAAGTCAGCGGCAAACAACTATCGTTTGTCGGGCGGAGACCGAGCCAAAAGAAGCCGATAAAGCACAGCGGCGGAAAAAAGGAATGGAAAGAGTATGAAGGGTTTATGTTTGGGTGAATATTTTTTAGGAGTTTAGGTATTTCTCTACAATATCCCAAAACTCGGCATCATTCACAGTTCCATCCTCTTCACCAACACGTTTCACGTCAGCAAGAACTTTTGCAACAGTCTTCTCATCAAGCGTCAATTTCTTTTCTTTTAATTTATTATAGATATACGTGCTTCCAGTATGTTTTCCCATGAATAATCTTCTTTTGTTTCCTACGGATTCCGGCGATATGTATTCGTAGGTGCTTGGATTGTTTAATATCGCGGCCACATGAATTCCAGATTCGTGGGAAAATACATTGCTTCCAACGATTGGCTTGTTTCTATGGATGTTTACTCTGGAAATTTTAGAAACAAGAGTAGATATTTCCGTTAATTTTTTAGTGTTTATTCCAGTATCGATGCTGTAAAGAAATTTTAGAGATGTTACAAGTTCTTCAAGCGGCACGTTTCCCGCCCTTTCGCCTATGCCGTTTACTGTTGTTGCCACAGCATTTGCACCTGAAAAAATCGCAGACAACGCATTGGCAAGTGCAAGCCCGAAATCGTTGTGGCAGTGTATCGAAAGCGTTTTCTTCGTCAGTTTTCTTATCTCTTTGGTTAATTTGCCGATTCCCTCTGGTGTTGCACATCCCAGTGTATCAGTAATTCCTATTCTCTCTGCACCAGTATCTAGTGCGATAGTGTAAAGTTCTTTTAAAAAGGATAAATCTGTTCTCGTTGTATCCTCTGTGCTAAAACTCACCCGCAGCCCATGGTCGCGTGCATATTGAACACACTCGCTTACCTTCTCTTTTATTTCTCCATGTTTCATTTTCAATTTATATTTAAGATGAATATCCGAAGATGCTATGAAAAGGAGAATTATGTCAGCATCGCAATCGATTACTGTGTCTATATCGCCCTTTTCGAGCCGGGATAATGCAAGTATCTCTGCGTTTAAGCTCATATTGCTGATTGCTTTTACTGCCTTTTTCTCGGTTTTCGAGACAATGGGGAAACCGGCTTCGATTTGCGGAACTCCGATTTCGTCCAGTTTTTCAGCTACCCTCATTTTTTGTTCCACTGTGAAAGAAACGCCGGGCATCTGTTCTCCATCCCTCAGAGTAGTGTCATAAATCACTATGTGGTTATTTGCTTTTGAGAACACTGCCTTATATTTTGGATTATACGAATTATAAGTCATAATATTCCCGTACTTTAGCCGCTTTCACTCATACAGTTTAACTATGTTCCAATTCTTTCCTACGCCGACTGAATTCGCAATAACATCGCACTTTGTGCGCATCAGGTATACTATCGGTGCATAATCTGTTTCAGAGAACGATTCGTAATTTGCCATGCCCTTGGAAATTATGAGGTCGGCGTTCTCCAATTCCTTTTGCAATCTCCTGCCCATCTTGCTAAAATCTACACCGACTGCACCTGAACCCGTAGTCAGAACACTGTCTACTACATCTCGTATGTTAATCGCTTTCGCATCCTCCATCGTAGCATCAGTCAGAATCGGCTTTCCTTTTACCACAAGGGTTATGCCAACTCCATATTTTTTCAATTCCTGGCACAGAAGTTTGTCGATTATTATTTCTCCGCAGTTGTCTGTGAAGAAAATTATCCTGTTCCCTTTTTTTAGGAACTTTTTGATTTTTGGAGTGTCGTTGTGTTTCAATCCGTCATTATACACAGTTTCAAAATCGTTGATGAACGATTCGGGGCCTTTGGCAGTATCTATCAGGCCGAAGTCCAGGATGTTGCCTACAATCGAGCACCTGATCGATGCGCCGAGTTTGTCTTTCGAATTCTTTATAATTTTTTTAATCTTCGGCAGCAGTCTGGTTACTATTTCGTTGCTTCTTTGCTTTATCTTTGCATAAGGATCGTTTGTATTCAATATTTTATACACTCTGTTATGAACCGTTGTGGCAAGCGTTGCGGAACAAGTGCTCTTTGAGTAATTCTTAGCGAAAATATCACACACGTCTGGTATCACTTTATCTGCTAGAGAGCTGTCTACGAGTTCGGTTTCATACAGTGACCTGTGAATCAGACAAGGCACGCATTTGGGTTTGATTTTCATGAATATCGTAAAGTGGTAAATGAAGTCCAAGTAAAAAAGATTAAGTGTCTATCTCGTACAGCAATTAAAATATATTAGTATTTAATTACAGTCAGATGTGATTAAATGGAAACGATTAAACAATTTTTAGTTGAAGATGTAGGAGGAGGCGACCTGACCTCGGACTTGCTGCTTAGCAACGAAGAGGCAACCGCGTGCATTGTCGCTAGAGAGAATTGTGTACTTGCCGGCCTGGAAGAGGCTAAGGAGGTATTCAGGAATCTGGAGCTGGGCGTGGAGAGCAGCGTGTTCGACGGGAAAAGAATCACTAAAAATACAGAGGTTCTGAGAATAAAAGGACTTGCGAGATCAATCCTTACAGGCGAGCGGCTTGCCTTAAACTTCCTGATGCGGATGAGCGGAATAGCGACAGCTACAAGGGAGCTGGTGGAGCTCTGTAGAAAGGTAGACCCCGATGTCAGAATAGCATGCACAAGAAAGACGACGCCTGGTTTTAGATTCTACGAGAAGAAAGCTGTCATCGTCGGCGGAGGAGATGCGCACAGACATGGGCTTTTTGACTCCATCTTGATAAAGGACAACCACATAAAGATCGTCGGTTCAATTGAGGAGGCAATCATCCGTGCAAAGAAAGGCAGCTTTACAAAGAAGATAGAGATAGAAGTGGGAAACACGGAGGACGCTATGAAAGCGGTAAGAGCGGGTGCGGATATCGTTATGCTGGACAACATGAGCCCTGCCGCAGTAGAGGAGGCGTTCAATAAGATAAAAAACACCAATAGAAACATAATGGTGGAGGTATCGGGTGGCATAACCCCGAACAACATCATGGGATATGCGCCGAATGCAAACGTAATCTCGCTTGGCTGGATTACCCATTCGGTAAGAGCCATAAACTTCAATTTAGATATTGCAGATGTAAAATACCCGAAGAAAAATATACCCAAATCTTATTAAATGCACATATGTGTATAGGGAACATACGGGGAAATATTATGGATTTGAGCAACGATCCGATATTATGGACTGCAATATTCATTACAGCATTGTTCATAGTCCTATTGATCTTTTACACGTATATCTGGATAACGGACATACGATACCAGCGAAAGGCGGAACTTCAATACTATGAGGAAAAAGTAAGAAGAAAACTATCAGAAACATCGGAAAAGTCCGAGCACGAGAGATAATGTTGATTGGAATTTTGTTGTTTTAAATATCTCTTTTCTCAAAGAAATAGTATGCCAACAACAACGGCACAATGGTCCATATAAGTTGGACAGTGACCAGCAAACCAAGGCTCATGAATCCGGGCGCATCCATCTGGACACCGAATGCTTGCTTTATTCCGAATGCCTGCATGATTGTCATCTGGTTCGTGTCGTTCGGACTGACAAGTATGGACCACCACATCCAATCCGGAAAACCTTTTCCGGACATCAACCCTTCAAAAGTTCCCCCTGTCGCAAGATATATCCCAAATAACACTGTACCATAAATCATACCCCAGAAGAATATTAACACTCCTGCACCCAACGACGTAACGCGTTTTGCGCAAAGAGCAGAGAAGAACATCGAGAGGCTTAGATAGAGAAGCCCGAGGAACGTTGACAACGCTATAAACGCCAAATAACCCTTCCATGAACCTGTACCGGACACCAGTGCAATTACTATGCCTCCAGTACCAAACCCTACAGTCGTGGAAACGCCCAAAACAGACCCCAATCCGATGAATTTACCGAGCAATACCTCTACTTTCCTGACAGGATATGCTAAAACAATCGCAAGTGAGCCACTTTCGGCATCTCCGGAGATTGCGGCATAACCGAGCATTATTGCTATGATTGGAATCAACATGCTGGAGATGCTCAAGAGAGTAACAACTGTGTTCTCCATACTACCTAAACGAGAAGAGCTGCCAGTTTGCGCACCTGCTAGATATGATGTTGCAATGGTTAGGATAATAAAAATAGACGTCAATGCGATTATCCATTTGTTTCTGAGATTGTCTGTAAACTCTTTTTTTGCGATACAATATATTGTTCTTGGGTTTATTGCTAACTTTGACGTCTAAGCATCCCCCTTTTCACCAGATGTTAATCTAATAAACACCTCTTCGAGCGAGGGTTCTATTGTTCTAAAGTCCCGTATGTCCAAGCCTTTCTTCTTTAGTGTAGTGATAACATCAATCCTAGAAGCGGCATCGCAGGTAACAAAAAGCACGTTCTCCTTTGCTTCGGCGTCCTCGACACCGTCAATTTTTAAGACAGAATCCGGTACTTTTCCGTTCAGTCCTTCGATGAATATTTCCAAGCGAGGCTTTATGTTGAGATATTTGCTCAGATTCGGCACAGAATCCTCGGCTACAAGTTTGCCTTTGTCGATTATCGCAACTCTGTCGCAAAGAGCTTGCACTTCAGTCAGAATGTGCGACGAAAAGATTATCGTGGCCCCTTTCACATTCAATGTTTTGATTTTGTCTCTAGCGACCTTTAACCACCGTGCATCCAAGCCAGCAGTCGGCTCGTCCAGAATGTAAATAGAAGGCTCCCCGATCATTGCCTGGGCAAAACCCAATAGTTGTGTCATACCCTTTGAGAATGTTCCCACTTTTCTATGCTTCGCATCTTCGAGCCCAACCTCGGTCAAAAGTGGTTCTGCTACGGATTTGTCTGCGCCTTTTAATTCGCAGAAGAAATGCAATGTTTGCAGGGCTGTGAGGTTGTCATAGAACGCTACTCGTTCCGGCAAATACCCTATTTCCCTGCGGATTTCGACAGAATCGTTAGTGACGCTTTTTCCGTTGATGAAAGCTTCTCCTCCAGAGGGGTGGGCGAGCGACATTAGCATTTTGATAGTAGTGCTTTTTCCGGCACCGTTTGGCCCCAAAAATCCGAATATTTCGCCTTTGCGGACTTTCATGTTAAGATTGTCTACTGCCTGCACGTCTTTGTATTTCTTTGACAGATCGCGCACTTCTACAACTATTTCTTCACTTGGCATATACAGTCACCACAAGCGATCGGCAAAGTTCCGTACGGCCAACCGCCAATTATCCTAAATTTCGGCCAATATGACGGTATAATTCTTGCCATAAGCTTCGGCGCATTTCGGGCAGGTTGTGTAAAAGAAATACATTTTTTTCATTTCCTTATTTTTTGATTTGACAAATGCATCCATTTCTTTTATCCATTTGCCGATGTTTTTATACGGCCCTTCAAAAACTTTGGTTAGGAAAGTTCCAGATATTCTCGACATCTCCGCACCAGGTACTTCCTTGCTAACTCCGATATAAACATCTGCACCCCAAGCAGATTTTTCATCCGAAAGCATCAGTGGCTCGGGCGTGAGTGCTTCGGCATTTTTAATTTTTTCCATATTTTTAACAATAACTTTTCCAAAGTTCAGCGGAATATGAAAGATGCTGTTTACGTGGTCTTTAAGGAAAAGCTTATTCTCCCATGTTATCTCGGCTTCATCCCAAGGTTTTGGGTCAAATCTTGGGCAACATCCTGTCTCCGATTTCTCATAAAGCGTATCCATATTTTCACCTCTTTTACCGCATAACGTGTTTTTATCCGAATATAAAACCAACGCCCGCCGCAGCATTGTCTTCTTGCTCTTTGATTTTGCGGTATATTTTTTCCGCCTCTTTTACAGGTTCCCTCTTAAAGTTTTCTTTCTCAAAGAGTTCGACTGCCTTCTTTATCGCCATTTCATCCCCTTCGATTAAAACATATTGCATGTCTTTCTTGATATCGATTGCTGAAGCGTCCCTGATGGTAATACTTTGTCTACTTATCAGATCATCTATCAGGATAATGTCTAAGGCCTTTTTTTTACTTTTTTCTATACCAAATATTACATAGTCCATATACGCTCCTCCAAAAGATTGATCGGTTATGCTACAGGGGTGCTTTTTTCTTGTTCTATCATAACTTCCTTTAATTTTTTGCCATCTGGGCATTCCATGTCTCTTGTAACTTTCGAAATTCTATATTTGGTTCCCCTGTAGAAACCGCAAGGGAAGCAGACATGACGGTTTACACAACCAATGTTGTTACATGCACTCTCTTTGATATCTATCGTAGAGCCCTCAATAGCTAGGTTAGAATCGATTCCTATAGGGAAAGGTACCTTCTCTACTTCCACTACCCGAACGCCTTCTTCGTGTATGTTGCAATTGTGATGTTTTGTTCGAGCATTCTTTACCCGGTACTTCAAACCCTGTTCGAGATTGAAACAAACAGTTTTTAATTTACATTCTTTGCACTCTGACAGCGAGCCGAGATATATGAACTCGTAGCCTTCCTTCGCTTGCTTCTCACCAACCAATGTTATCAACACCATATCACTCACTTCATGAAATTTATGCCACTCCGGTTATAGAAAGTAGTTGCTCTGCAGATTCGACGTTCAATCCTCGATCGCCCAATATCGTGTATCTGTCCTTCCTGATTTTATGGGCAGTAGTTAACGCCTCCATTGCCTGTTCCCTAGTTATGTGAAGTTCTTTTGCAGTAGTTGGTGCACCAATCTTTTTCAAAGTGTCTCTAATGTGCTCCCAATCCCCGCCGTGCAGATACATAGCCAGTATGGTACCAACGCCGCATCGTTCACCGTGAAGAGACGTGCCTGGAGAAATATTTTCCAATGCATGCGAAAATAGGTGCTCCGAGCCGCTTGCAGGTCTTGAAGAGTTCGCCACACTCATGGAAATGCCTGAAACAATTATTGGTCTGATTGCAATCCAAACAGATTCCTCTAGGTTCGGTTTTATGCCATCTGCTTTTTCTATGATCGTGTGCGCACTTAATTTTCCCAATGTAGCTGCGGATGTACTGAATTCTTCATTTCGAAGTCGCCTTGCCAACTCCCAATCCAGCACTGCCGTAAGATTCGAAATGACATCCGCGCATCCTGATGCCAATAATCGGTATGGCGCCTTAACGATGATAGAAGTATCAGCAACTACGCCGCTTGGTATATTCGCTTTTAATGACGTCGAGCCATTGCTGTCTTTAATTGAAGCTCTTGGAGATGCTATGCCGTCATGCGATGCAGATGTAGGTACGCTGATAAATGGTTTCTTTAGCTGTGTTGCCACCAGTTTTGCAATGTCTATTTTACTGCCACCGCCAACACCGAGCAAAAAGTTTGCGTTAGTTTCTTCTGCTATTTTCCGCACTTTTTCCACATTTTCCGTTGTGGCCTCACCAACTTCTGCGAATTGAACATTGTAACTAGTGTCGACAAGTATATCTTTTGTAATACCGCCAGCAATCTTTTTTGTTTTGGGGCCTGTCACTATTAATGCGTTGCCCTGAAGGCCAAAATTTTGACACATCTCGCCCACTTGCTCGATCACGTTATGACCTACAGCTATCTGGCGAGGGAACGTCATTGTTCTTGCTTTTGTGAACGTTGAAGTCATATATTCACTTCGTAACTTAATTATATACTGATGTTTGATGTGGGATGGTATGCTCAAATCTAAACGGGTTATGTGTATTAGGGGTTTTAAAGAATTCTATGTGTGCCATCCTGTAAAGTTGTGGTTGATCGCAGCATTATTGCTAATCTCCATCTTCGTTGTGGGTTCGATATTCTGGAGAGAGGTTTTTTGGGATAATTTCATCTGGAGATATTATGTGGCTCCGATAGTGGCCGATGTAGACAGAAATAGCACAGGCGACATAAGCGGAGACTACAATATTGTCAATACGGTCACCTACGGGTTAATTTTAGCTTTGTCGCTGTTTTATATACTCAAATTCCTAAAAAGATACAATATAAAAATAGATAAAAAATTCATGTTTGCCATCTTTCCATTCATAGTTAGCGGGTCTATTGCAAGGGCCCTGGCAGATGCTAGTTTGTTCAGAGAGCCCTTGATGTATTTGTTCATCGCGCCGGTCATATACCTGTTCATAGGCGTATTCGTAATAATTCTCCTAATACTCGGCACATTTTTGGAACGGATGTTGGAAAAGAAAGACGCAGTTCGAATCCTGGGATGTTTGTATTTCACTTTAGGTGCAATTTATGTGTTAATTTATTTTTTTCAGCAAGATTTGTTTTTTAGGTTTATGATGCATCCAGTATTGTTTATTTTGATAATCGCATTTTCGTTCGTACCTATAATATTCGATTACAAAAACAAGGAGGATATTGCGACCAATACGACCGTATTTTCCATCGGGCTTTTGTTTCTATCTTGTAGCACCTATTTTACATGCCATTGGTTATTTATAGAGAGATGGGGTAACAGAATAAATGTCAACACATATCTAACTGCCGGGGCGTACATATTTTTTATTGCGTTTTTTTCTACGTTTTTGGTGTTTATAGTTGCAAAACTTTTACGCAATAAACGGCCTTCAGTATCGGTGTATGCATCCGGCATCAGTACAATGTTATTTTTCGCGCATTTCCTTGACGCAAGCGCTACATATTTCGGGATCGAATACCTTGCTTACTCCGAAAAACACGTTCTTCCGACATATTTGATTGGGGCCGCAGGCAACGCAGTCATTATGTTTCCGTTAAAATTCTTAATTGTTGCTTTAATCATTTATCTGTTAGATATTAGATACAAAAAGGAGTTTGAGAACGAGCAGGAAAGACTTGTTGGACTTGTTAAAATTGCCGTATTGATACTGGGCATAGCGCCGGGAATAAGAGACACTGTACGGATGATGATGGGAGTGTAATTGGATGCGGTGATAAACAGATATGAAAGTTAAACATTATAGTTATATACTTGTGCAGTTGTGAGGCAACTTATGGCGTTCAACATTACTGAGTTTGTCATCGCAAACTTGTATACACTCTTAGCATTGGTCATTTTCCTTATTTATGGCATAGGAATTTACATTCTATACAAAAAGAAAATTCTGGAAAAATACAACATGTCGCTCTATGGGCCGTTCATTATGTGGCGGACCCAAAAAGGAAGGGATTTGATAGACAAACTATCTAAACCGAAAAGATTTTGGCGCATTTATGGGAACGTCGCGATTGTTGTATGCGCTGTTGTTATGTTTGTTATGTTCGCACTCCTTCTATGGCAAGCTATCTACATTAAAAGCATACCGCCAGAGAGTGCCCCAACACCCCAGATGATGATTGGTCTACCCATAATCAACCCGCTGATACCATGGTATGGCATCATTGGCCTAATTGTCGCTATGATTGTGCATGAATTTGCGCATGGGATATTATCGAGAGTGGCAGATATAAAGATAAAATCCCTTGGAATAGTGTTTTGCGTCATACCGCTCGGTGCATTTGTTGAGCCGGACGAAGAGGGGATTAACGCGGCTGGAAAGATAAAACGCTGTCGTATGCTAGCTTCGGGAGCGTTGACGAACATAGTCGTATCGCTTATTTTTGTCATATTTTTTTCGTGGTCCCTGTTCGGCTCGGTGGCACCAGTTCAAGATGGGATTTTGGTAAGATCAGTAATAAGCGACCACCCTGCGGAAAAAGCAGGCATACATGAAGGAGCAATCATTCTCTCTATCAACAACACAAAAACAGATAGTCTCAACAACTTCTATGCCGCATTAGATTCGATAAATGCTTCTTACATAAATTCGACAAACAGTTCCGTACCCGTAGAAATATACTATAAAGGAAATGTGTCTGTCGTGAATGTCACTCCTGCCGATAAATACCAATATTACCAGAAATACTATCCAACGTCGAATAAAGAAGAGTATAAAGGAAAGGCGTACTTCGGTGTGACTATTTCGGATCCGGAAATTTTATCGTCTACGCTGTCCAAACCGATAAGGAGCGCAAATACAACACAGGGCGCGATGGGTAATTTATTATTCTACATCGGCGCCCCTTTGTCGGGCATGCTGCCGTTTGGCAGCCCGCTAACAGATGCGTATTCTATCCATGGTTTTTGGTCATTTCTCCCAAATGATGCTTTTTGGATACTGACAAATATTGTGTACTATGTGTTTTGGATAAACATAATCCTCGGGTTCTCGAACGTACTTCCAGCGATCCCGTTCGATGGTGGACACATCTTCAAGGACTTTGTCGACACGTTCATATCGAGGATAAAAAGAAACCTGCCCAAGGAAAAAAAAGAAGTATACGTACGACAGATTGTATACACCGTTTCGCTGATTGTTCTTATGCTCATTCTATGGCAGATAATTGGCCCGAGACTTAGATTTTGAGGTGTGTGAGAAAATTCTCGTAGCACTGACAGGAACGCCAGGAACTGGTAAGACATCGGTTGCACAACAACTAAGAAAACTGGGCTACAACGTGATAGATTTAAATCACGTTATAGAGAAAAACAACTACGTTCTCGGTAAAGATAAGGAACGGAACACTATAATTGTAGATCTTGATAGATTAAAAAAATACATAAAGAGGATAAAACAAAAAACGAAAGCGGAGCTAATCTTTTTGGATGGGCATCTTTCGCACTTTCTTTCAGTAGAGGTTGTAATTGTATTGAGATGCGAGCCGAATAAGTTGAAAGCGCGTTTGAAAAAAAAGAGGTATTCGAAAGGCAAGATAGAGGAGAACGCTGAGGCGGAAATGCTGGATGTCATACTGATAGAGGCTGTTGGATTACACAAAAAAGTTTTTGAAATCAATACTACAGACCTGGATGCGAATGAAGTATGCTCCTGCGTTATTTCTATAACGAAAGGCCGCACGAAAGGATATCGTGTTGGCGAGATCGATTGGTCGAAAGAGATTTTAAAAAGATACTGATATTCACTGATTCGCTGTTTGAATTCTCAGTGCCAGCTCATAGCATTCTTTGCATCGGTTCAATTTCTTGTTTTTTGTGTTTTTTGATGCGAAACTCATACAAGTGTTTGCTGAAGCGGATGTGTTGCTTGTTAAAATCAATTCTGCAGTCTGAAGGTTGTTTCCTCCATTAGAAGAAGTTGCTTCTACCGCAACACTGCTATATGAACAGTTTTCAAAATTTTCAACAACAGGACATCTTAAACCGATAGTACAAGAGTCCATCTGTTCTTGGATAAATTCAAGAACTTCATCGAAAGATAGCCTTTCATTTTTGGTTTCGGCATTCATAAATCCCCACCCCGATTATACCGTTTTCCTATATCTAAAAATTCGAACAAAATTTGTTTTGAAATTTTAGTATAGGGAAGAAATGTTATGTATGTTTTTGTATATATACATTTTCAAATACATTTATTATGAAACCCTAATTGATAACAAAAAATTCTCACTAGATAACAAAAATAATGCTACAGTTTATCAGATATGATAACAAATAGCCAGATAGATAGAAAAATTGATGCGAAATTAAAAGGATAAGACTCGAAAATAGCAGTAGTAACAAACAGAAACATCTCGGTTCTCGAGAAAAATTTTTTAGTTTTTTCAGATTTGTAATCGGAGATTTTTGAAAATGTTTTGATATCAATCGCAGCGATATCTTTTTGATGCACTCGCCCCATTACCGAAAATCAAAAGGCACGAAAGTATTAATATTGTCCCAATATTATAAGAGTTTGGAACCATGAAAATTAGACAACCGATTGTAAGTGTTCTCGGACACGTAGATCACGGAAAAACTACGGTGTTAGATAAAATCCGCGGTACGTCCATAGCAGAGAGAGAGGCTGGCAGGATAACTCAACACATCGGAGCAACCGAAGTGCCCATAGACGAGATACACAAAATATGCAGTATACTTATTGGTGATAAAGGATTCAAAATTCCGGGATTGCTGTTTATAGATACACCCGGGCATCATGCTTTCACAACGCTCAGGGCAAGGGGCGGTTCGCTGGCAGACATAGCCATACTGGTCATAGATATCAGCGAAGGTTTGAAACCCCAAACAATAGAGTCGATAAATATTCTCAAGCGCTTCAAAACCCCGTTCGTCATAGCAGCAAACAAAATAGATCGCATCATGGGTTGGATACCCCAAAAAGGCGCACCCTTCGTGCACTCCCTACAATCCCAAAACGAAGAGGCAAAAGAGGCATTAGACAAGAAACTCTATGAAATCGTAGGAGTATTATTCGATATGGGATTCTCCGCGGAGCGCTATGACCGCATCTCTGATTTTACGAAGAACGTAGCGATAGTCCCGATCAGTGCAAAGTTCGAAGAGGGTTTTCCAGACTTGTTAATGGTGCTTTGCGGATTGGCACAAAAATTTCTAGAGACAAGATTGCACACTGAAAACAAACCCGCAGAAGGCACCGTACTCGAGGTAAAAGATGAGCGCGGTTTTGGAACAACTATTGATGCAATTATATACAATGGGACAATAAAACAAGGGGATACGATAGTTGTTGGCGGTTTAAATGGTGCAGTAGTTACCAAGGTGAAGGCGCTGCTAAAGCCGAAACCGTTGCACGAAATCCGCGATCCTTCACAAAAATTTACTTCCGTAAAAAAAGCGAACGCTGCCGCGGGTCTAAAAATTACCGCAAACAACCTTGACGATGTGGTTGCTGGTGCGCTCTTGAAAGTCGCTGCAGACGACCTTGAAAAAACAAAAACAGAAGTCGAAGTGTCGTCTAAACCCTCTATCGAAACTGAAGACAATGGGATAATAATAAAGGCAGATGCCATTGGTTCGCTAGAGGCATTGTCGTTTGAATTGAAAGAGAAACAAACACCGATAAAAAAAGTGGATATCGGAAACATATCCAAGCGGGATGTTGTCGAAGCGTCTACGATATCCGATCCCCTCAGGAGGGTGATTCTCGGTTTCAACGTGAAAATATTGCCGGATGCGGGCGAAGAGCTAGGAAAATCCGATGTTACCGTTTTTGTTAATGACACGATATATAAATTGATTGAAGACTACGAAGCTTGGCTTGTAAAGAAGAGCATGGAACTTGAAAAGACCAGCAGAGAAGAGATTGTATACCCCGTAAAAATAAAAATCCTCAGCGGGTGTGTCTTTAGAGTCAGCAACCCGGCGATAGTAGGCGTGCGCGTACTTGCTGGGAAACTTCGTGCTGGCTGTAGACTGATAAGGGACGATGGGAAATACATAGGCAAGATGGAGAGTATTCAAATCAAAAACGAGTCTGTAAAAGAAGCTGCGATGGGCTCCGAAGTTGCCGTTGCCATTGACGGGCCGACTGTCGGCAGGCAGATACACGAGAACGACGTTTTATATGTTGAAATCCCGGAAATTGATGCAAAAAAATTGAACGAAATGGACATAAGCATCGAGGAAAAGGATGTATTAAATGAAATATTCAAAATAAAAAGAAGAGAGAAACAATTTTGGGGGATGTAGGTGGAATAGATGACACTCTCTGTCGAATTCTCGGCAATAGGCGTCGGGATAGTGCTCCTCCAGGCGTTTTGGCTTATGTTCCCCGCATATGTTACCGGTTCAATTGCCGTGCTTGTAGGCGGGGGGAAACCTATAGATTTTGGAAAAAAGCATCGAGACGGCAGAAGAATTCTCGGAGATGGAAAAACGTGGGCGGGTTTAGCAGGCGGAACAATAGCAGGAATAATTGTAGGCTCTATCCAAAATATTGCAGCACTATCCATAAACGACAAGCTGGTTTTATCCTTTGGCGAAACCTGGTACTTTTTTGTAGTAGTTTTCTGCCTCTCGTTCGGTGCAATGTTCGGGGACCTTGTAAAAAGCTTCATCAAACGAAGAATGAACATCAAGCGCGGTAAAAAATCTCCATTCCTCATGGACCAGTTGGACTTCGTAGTTGGTGCATGGTTTTTCTTATTGTTGTTTGCAACTACTTGGTTCTTTACAAACTTCACGTTTTGGCATATTTTGGCAGTGTTGATCCTGACTCCGCTGCTCCATAGATTTACAAATGTTATTGGTTATAAACTTGGAAAAAAAGAAGTACCCTGGTAATGGTCGATGTAATTTGCGGGTATATATCAGTCTTTGAGGTTAATGTAAATATGAAAATTGATGGGCGAAAAGTAAAGGTAGACCGGATTTTAAAGGAATTCGCGGATAAATTGCCGAAATTTCCAGACGGTAGAATTGACTATACTAATTCGGATAAGGCACCTATTTTAATTTGCTTCGTAAAATTACAGGACGAAATTTTAATTTTGAAAAGAAGCGACAAAGTTGGCGTATATCGAAAAAGATGGAATGTTGTTGCTGGCTATCTTGACGAACCTAAATCCATCCACGAAAAAGCGTTGGAAGAGATCGAGGAAGAGTTGGGAGTTTTGCGGGAGAACGTTTTACGGATTAAACTTGGGATTCCATATGAATACTTTGATAAAAATATACAAAAAACTTGGCTCATTCACCCAGTTCTTGCGGAATTAAAACGAAAACCAGAGATAAAACTAGATTGGGAACATACGGACTTCAAATGGATAAATCCAAAGGAAATAACGAAATATGACCTAGTTTCTAATCTAGGCGAAAGCTTGAAGAGTGTCCTGGCGTAAATTAGGGAAACAATTATTTATATGTAACGACATTGGAAAAATGGTGTTGATTTGGCTGAAGCTCCGGTAGTGGTTTTTGAGTCGAAAAATGAAGAGGTTAGTAAAATCCATGATTTCTATTTTGGAAAAAGTAGGATAGATTACGATTCCGGAGAATTTTACATTGTTGATGTACCAGTAATACTTATTCGAAGAGAGACTTTTTACAATTTGTGGCAAGAGGTTTTCAAAGCACTCGGCAAAGCAGCATATGCAGTGATGTATAATGCAGGTGTGGTTCACGGCAAGGAGTTTTTTTTGAACGCAAAAAAATGGTTATCGCTCACCGAAATGAACGCGGGAGCTATTAAAGAAGCGATGAATTTTCTCTGTTGTGAGAACGTGGCAATAGGATTCGGTGCAATTAAAATAGAGGTATATAATGAAGAAATTGTTGTAATAAACAAAAAAGGTTTTCCGATAGGTTTAGAAATATATGAAAGGACCACTGCAAACAAGTATTTTGTGTTAGACGGCGCTGCCAAACTTAAAGAGGGCGACGTTAAGATGTCTGCAGGAATATCTTTTGATGTAAAGGGCGGTGACGAGATAAGCCCAACTGCAGATTCGTACTTCTTGGGGTATTTTGCCGGTTTCCTATCGATGCTGTACAAAATTTCAAAGGGAAAAGAAGTCAAGTGTGTTTCAAGAGGCGACAACTGCTGCAGATTTGTTTATGCCCTGCAAAAATAGCTGATGTGCTTGAATTGTTAATAGAAGATATCTAGGTGCGAGCTGGATCGCACATATATGACCGGAACGTTCATTGTATTTAATTTTTTTCTCAACTCTCTGTCGTTAGTAACTATAATTGTTTTCTTTTTCGCATCAGATACAATTTCGATTAATGCTTCATCTCCTCGTTTATCAACGTTTATGATTTCATATCGTTCTGAGAATTTTAGTGCTGTTTTTGCAATCCTGTGTTTTTTACTCAAGTTTTCAAGTTCTGATATAACAGAAGACGGTACAATTATCCGGTATTTCCCTAAAAGCCGATCCAATTCGGATTCTATGTTAATCTTGAGTTGGAATATTGACATAAGTATGTTTGTATCGAGAATAACATCAATTACGCTTTGATTATCCCGTAACCTATCAGCCGCCATCTGGTACCAATTCTCCGACTTATCGCGAATCTCTCGCCGTTCTCGGCGCAAACCGGCAATTTTAAATTCATCTCGGCTTCATTTTTGTGTCTGCTATTAACTACGCCAACAGTAGTCGCTGTACCGACAGTCAACATTAACGGCTCCCCTATTTTGATGTCCCCCACCTTGACTTCCCCCTCACTGCCAACAGCGCGCTCCAGTAGATGCGTTTCAGCAGCTAGTTTATCCCATGTCGGGGGCAGCGTGCCAGGGGCACCGGCTAAGCTACCAGTTAGTCCATCTGATTTTGTTATAGACGCATCGAGTAGTGTCCCGATACCCACTAACCCTCCAGGTCCGACCGTGTTATAATTATTTCCACCGGCAATTAACGACGTAGTTTTTGTGAATATGCTCTCCCATCTTGTATGCCCCTTTTCGGTAACTTTTCTTCCAGGTTTTATTTCGATTTCGTCATTGATATTGAAAACGCCCTGAATTAAAGATCCCCCGAACACACCTCCGACAATATCGGAAGGGCATATACCTGGTTTGTTTATGTCAAAAGACCTAGCAATATACATTCTAGCAGGTTTAGAAGCATCATAAGTAGGGGTAGGAACAATGATGTCTATAGCGTACAGCAGAGCGTCTATGTTCGCATTGCGATGAGCAGATACCGGAATAATGGGTGCCTCTTCGATTGATGTGCCTTTTATGAATTTTTGTATCTGCGTATAATTTTCCTTCGCTTTGTTTTCATTTACAAGATCCACCTTATTTTGGACTATTATTATGTTCTTAATCTGGGCAATGCTCAAAGCCATCAAATGTTCTTTTGTCTGGGGTTGAGGACAAGGCTCGTTTGCAGCGATTAAAAGAAGTGCTCCGTTCATCAGGGCAGCGCCAGAAAGCATTGTAGCCATGAGTGTTTCATGTCCCGGAGAATCGACAAAAGATATTGTCCTTACAAATTCAGTTTTTTCACCACAAACAGGGCATGTTGGAGATACAGAATAGCTTTGTGACCCCTGGCATTTCAGGCATTTGTACACTACCGTATCCGCATAGCCTAATTTTATAGATACGCCTCGTTTAATCTCTTCCGAGTGTCTGTCCGTCCACTCACCTGTCAGCGCCTCAGTTAATGTTGTCTTTCCATGATCTACATGGCCAACCATTCCTATGTTCACGACAGGTTGCTTCGGAACCTTCATTTCTTCTCCTCTTTCGGTTTCAATAGTTCTTCAATTGATTTTGCGCCCTGAGTCGTTATTTTCATATTGATCTGGATTATATCTGGCGATAGGGTATTGCCGCGGATTGATTTCTTTTTTCTCACGCCTAGCTCTACTTCCTTACATCCGACCGATCGTGTCATCAGTATCCTAGTTCTCCTTGTACCGGGAAGGCTTCTTTTCATAGGAAAACCATCCCTGTCGCTCCCACCAGTTATTGTTAATTTGTAGCTTGGAAGACCGACGAAAACGCCATCTATCTCGTCCCCTATTTTTTTGCCGATCAGTAAATTTGCATGGTGCCCGGAGATCTCGGCCTTATAGCTCTTTCCGTTTTTTGGGTCGGATACTACAACCTTGAATTCTACCATAATTTCAACTCCTATTCGTTATGATTTGGATAGGCTCAATGCTCTCATACCATATAGGTTTATCGATGATACATATGACAACTGGAAGAGTATACCCGACACAATAGTTAGCAAACCATACGAATTAAAAATATAAACAAACACCAGAGATACGCCTCGAGCATTAGAAATGTTTTAATTCCAAACACCATATTAAGGGATGCTTTGCGATTGAGGGATAACATGAAATATTTTGTAACAGGCGGTGCCGGTTTCATAGGCAGCCATATCGTCGATAGATTAATGAAAAATAGAAAGGAAGTGACGGTTTATGATAACCTTAGTTCTGGCAAAAAGGAGTTTGTTGGCACTCATGAAGGTAAAAAGAATTTTAGATTTGTAAAAGGCGATTTGCTCGATCAAGAATTACTTAAAGAAACAATAAAAGATCACCAATTTGTATGGCATATAGCGGCAAATCCGGATGTCAAATGCGGCTCTGAAAAAACGGACGTGGATTTAAAGAACGGAACAATTGCCACACATAACTTATTGGAAGCCATGAAACTCAGAGGCGTGAAGAAAATATCATTTGCTTCGAGTTCGGTAGTTTATGGTGAAGCGAAGGCGTTTCCTACACCCGAACATTACGGCCCCTTGGCGCCCATTTCGTTGTATGCTGCATCTAAATTGGCGGCCGAGGGTTTGATTACTGCATATTGCCACAATTTTGGAATGAAGTGCTGGATATTTAGGTTTGCGAATATCATTGGAAAAAGAGGGACGCATGGAATAATAGTAGATTTTATAGAGAAATTAAAAAAAGACCATACACGATTGGAGGTATTGGGTAACGGAAAGCAAAGAAAATCATATCTTCTTGTTGATGAATGTGTCGACGCTATGTTTTTCGCGGTGAAAAATTCGGGCGATGAGGTAAACATATTTAATCTGGGTTCGGAAGATCAGATAGAGATAAGCAAAATAGCGGAGATAACAGTGGGTGAACTCGGACTAAAAAATGTTAAGCTCGAATACACTGGCGGCGTGCGTGGATGGAAAGGCGATGTGCCGCTGATGTTACTTGGAACGAAAAAGATAAACAAACTTGGCTGGAAAAACAAATATTCGTCGGAAGAAGCTATTCGAAAAACAGTAAAGATAATTATAAATGAAAGGTGGAAGTAAAAAAAATAGATTACATTAGGGTATTCTTGAATATCTCTCCCCCAGTTTTAGAATATCCTATCCGCAAGATATCCCCCGACGCAACAACGCTGTTCTTGATTTGGATTGTGTCGCCCGGGTTTAATTTTCCATTTGAATCAGTATCACTAAACGAGATATAGACGTCCTCTCCAGTTAAATTTATGTTATACATATCCAAAAGTGTACCGCTTATGTACTTCCCAGTTGGCTCTGTCTTTACTACTCCAATAGAACTTAACATTTGGTAGGTAACCATATTTATTGGTTTGCCCTCGCTCATCGATGTCACTGTTACAATAACGTATGGATCCTCATATCTTACGTCTGCACCACCAGTAGGCGTACTTTTTGAAGTGACCACCATAGCACTAACCCATAGATATAATACGGAAGCCAAAACAACAGTTATGGCTACAAGTAGGATAACACCGATTACAGGAGATACTGCTTCTTTCTCCGCCCAGACGTTTTTCATTTTTATTCTGTTCATTTTCTCCATCTCCACACCCACGAAGCATAAAACGAATAGTGAATTCTGTATTGATATATGACTTCTATGGTATATATATTACGTTTTTTCATTTTTATTCTGCTCGTTTTCTCCACCCACATAGAACATAAATAAGTAGTAACTCTCAATTAATATATGACATTTGTGGTATATATACATTATGTTTTTTTGAGTTAAAAATTAAAAATATTTATATAGTCTTGAGGATGACAGATCATAGTCATCGATTTAGAAAGTTATGAAATTAGAAAGTTATGAAACTACATGAAAGTGACAGAATCGAGACCTAAATGATAGTCTCCCGTTGTAATTTTATATATACCAAACATTTCTACAATCCGACGTTCCCTTCGAATGCCTAATATTCATTAATCCAAAGATAGATATAGGTCAGAAATGATTATAGAAACAAAATAGATAAATTTTATGCGTAGATCTGGGGTATAAAGGGTGCGACATTATGGCAGCGGCAAAAAAAGTTACATATACACCACCAAAAACAGCAATGCCTGCAAAACCATCTGCTCCAACAGCAGTAGATAAGATACTTAGTGCCTCTGAAAAGAAGAGAAAGCTCCTTGCAGAGCAGGTAACTGTAGCAGAAAGGATAACCCTCGAAGATTATGAAGAGCTTGAAAGTTATCCAGTATGGGAGCCTTATGTGTATGTAAAGGTTTTGAGCCACAAAAGAGAGCATACGAAGCGGTATTATGTGGTAGAACCAGAGGTTTCTGAGGATGAAAGACGGGCCATCCACATAATAGAAGACGTTCTCGTACGGGCACTTAACATCAAGATAGACGATTTGAAAGAGGAGCCGGAAGCGTATCTAAGAAACGCTACGACTGCTATCATCAATAGTTATGCTTTACCAATCTTACATGAAGCGGAAGATAGAATATTTTATTTCATAAAACGAGATTTGATGGGGTATGGCCCAATAGATCCATTGATGAACGACCCCCAAATAGAAGATGTTTCTTGTGATGGTCCAAGCCTTTCTATATATATCTATCATAGGAAGTACGAGTCCATAGAAACAAACATATCTTGGGCAAATGAAGCCGTACTGGAATCGTATGTAATCCGTTTGGCACAAAGATGCGGCAAACATATTTCAGTAGCAGAACCGCTCCTAGATGCTACACTGATGGACGGTTCAAGGGTAGTTATGACTCTGGGCAGAGATATCTCTACAAGAGGTTCGACGTTTACTATTAGAAAATTCAAAGAGGATCCTTTTACTCCACCAAATTTGATAGAGTTTAAAACTTTTTCATCCCTCATGCTTGCATATATCTGGTTGGCTGTTCAATACGGCATGTCAATGCTCTATGTGGGAGGTACTGCTTCGGGTAAGACTACTTCACTCAATGCGTGTTCCTTGTTCATTCCGAGAGATGCAAAGGTAGTGAGCATCGAGGAGACAAGAGAAATCAACCTTCCGCACCCCAACTGGATACCTGGCGCGACAAGAGAAGGTTTTGGTGGCGAGGGCATGAAAGCTGGCGGAAAAATGGCTGGTGAGGTCGACATGTACGACCTGCTGAAGGCTGCCTTGAGACAGAGGCCCGAATATATCATTGTGGGCGAAATAAGAGGACCGGAAGCATACGTTCTTTTCCAGGCGATGGCAACAGGGCATACTACATATTCCACTGTTCACGCCGACTCTGTTCCTTCGCTTATTCATAGGTTAGAGAACAAACCAATAGACATTCCACGTGTTATGTTGCCTTCATTGGATGCCATTAGTATCCAAATTCAGACAAGAATTGGTGAAAGGCGGGTGAGAAGAGTAAAGCAACTCGTAGAAATTATAGGTATGGACCCGCACACACAAGAGTTGCTCACAAACGAGGCTTTTAGATGGTCGCCTGCGACTGATGAATACGAGTTCTACGGAAAAAGCTACGTCCTTGAAAATATCATGGTAATGTCTAACATGAGTAAATCTCAAATCACGATGGAATTAAGAACTAGACAGGAAATTCTCGAGTGGTTAGTAGAGAACGACGTGATGGACATATCTCGAGTCGCTAGGGTCATCAACCAATACTATTCGAGACCAGAAGAGGTAAGAAAACTAATTACCGGTGAAATGAATCTAGGAGACCTAATAGGTGCAGAAGCAGCAGCTAGTGCGGCCGATAGGGAAAAGAAGGCTGCCCCACCACCAGTGCCGAGACAAGTAGCACCCGCCCCAGCACCCAAACCACCAGAAGTGAATTTTGGAGGAGAGGTTTCAAGTTGGGGTGAAGGATAATTCTACAAGTAACATCAATAATGCGATATAGCGAGAGTGTGAATAGAAAAAATGCTTCCGTCGGATTTCAAGATTCTCAGTTCCTATCAGAAAAAGTGTTATCTCTTGTTTGGAAAATTTACGAAACTATCTGCTAAAAAGAACTACACGTTGCGAGCGGCATTAGAGCAATCCCATATGGGAGTTCTCGCAGAAGCATATCTAGCCACTGTTTGGATGAGTGTGGTTATTTCAGTGGTGCTTAGCGTCATCCTTTTTATAGTACTAGATTTTGTTTTATTGCCAATGATGTTCGGATCGTCCGGCCTGACATTAACAATCCTCCTAATAGATATCGGCGTCTTTGCAATCCCGGCAGGCGCATACTTCATTATGATGAACATTCCATTTCAAAAAGCTGGCGCTCGTAGAAAGGATATAGATGCGTATCTGCCCTATGCTTCAAACTTCATTGCCGCCCTGGCCGCATCGAATGCTACCCCAACAACAATATTCAAGAGCCTTGCTTTTCAGAAGAAGATATATGGAGAGGTTTCAGAAGAAGCATTATGGATATACCGAGACACTAATGTACTGGGCATTGACATGCTTACAAGTCTGAAAATGGCAGTGACTCGCTCACCGTCCATCAATTTTAAAGAATTCTTGCAAGGGATAGTCGGAGTTCTTACGTCGGGTGGCGGCCTTAGGGGTTATTTCCTAAATCGCGCCGAAAATTTTATGAGAGAAAATAGGAGAGAGCAAGAAGATTTCATAGAGACGCTAGCGTTCATGGCTGAGAGTTATGTAGTCGTAGCAGTAGCTATGCCGATGTTCTTAATGATTATAATGGTAATTACGTCGTGGGTCAGTCCACCTGGCTCGGGCTTCGGTGGAACATCTATGCTTTATTTAATCACTTTTCTAATGCTTCCCGCATTGCATTTGGGATACATTGTTTCAGTGTTTGCATCTACACCAAAAATTTAATGACAACACATCATAGGAAGGCAGTTTATGGCAAAAGGAAATCCCGTACCACCCAAAAAACCTTCGACAATCACTTCGGAGATTGGCAAGCTAATCAAAGCGGAAGAGTCTCCTGTCTCCTTCACATACCGTGATGAAAGAGCACTTTTAAAGAAAAAGAAAAAGACGTTAGACATTATAAAGATGCGAAAACTGACTAGCGTAGCTGGTATAATCGGTATTATTTCTATAGTGTGCTTTATAACACTAACGGTGTTCTACATTTTATCCTCTAAACAGCCGAGCGGGGGTTTCAACTTGATTAAAGCAAATCAAGATTACTTGATCGCCGCACTGTTAGCCCTATTGGGGCCATATGCTTTTTATGATTCCGAGACCCAAAAACGCCTTAGTAGATTGGAAGACAAATTCCCGGATTTTTTAAAGGATATGGCAGAATACTGGCGCGGTGGTTTAAGCATGACTGCGGCAATAGAAACAATTTCCCATGGTGAGTATGGTGTTTTGAATAAAGAAGTAGAGAAAATGGCAAATCAAATATCGTGGGGAATAGCGTTTGAAGACGTTTTAAAGATGTTCGCAGAACGTGTAAAAACAAGCATCGTCGTTCGTTCCGTATCGCTTGTAATAGAAGCAAACAAAGCGGGTGGTAAGATTGCAGACATTCTTCTGACTGCAGCAAATGATGCAAGAGAAATTAGATGGCTGAAGGATGATAGAAGAAGAAAATTATCAATGTATATGATGGTTTCGTATATTTCGTATATGGTATATATCGCAGTAATCGTAATCATTTGTTTAACATTTTTACCAGCAATTGACACTTCAGGTGCAGGTCAGACATCTGACACTGGATTGGCTGGTGGTGGAGGAACGGTGGGAACCATGATGCAGAAGTTAGACATAAAAGAGATAAACTTCATATTTTTCTGTTCTACGATAGTGCAAGCTGTGGGAAACGGAATGATGGCGGGTGCGATGAGCGAGGGCGTGCTATCCGCGGGCATGAAGCACGCATTTATCATGGTGATGGTCGGTTGGTTAGTATTCAGGGCCACAGCGTTGATATAAATACGCGTTGCACATCCCAACTTTTATATTCCAATATCTTTTATTGAAGAAACGAGAGGTATATCTTATGCCTAAATGTTGTAGAAAAATCAAGCATTATGAATTTTATAATAATCGCAACAATAACGATGGCCAAATGTACGTTATTGAAGTCCTTACTGCTATGCTAATACTTTTCTCGGCAACGAATTTTATTGTCACTGTAGCCACCCCACCCACACCATCACACGATTCACTCTCGAATTTATTTACGATGGGTGGTGACGCGCTTACAACACTTGACAACATGCCAATTACTGATGACTTTCTTGTGTACTATGAAATAAACGAGACGCTGGTACTAGCATCGGTTTTATATTACAATAGTTCACTGGTGAGGTATATCAGTAATGGTACTAGTGATGTTCGTGATGTTAATAATGTAACGTCCTTTTTTAACGCAGTATTCCCAAAAACTATATCCTATGCAATATACTTGAGTAATGGTAGAGTAACAATTCCGTATTACACGGGGTATGGACAGCCTACCGGCGAATCGACTACGGCACATAGGTTAGTGATGATTAGTCAACCGAAAGACAAAGCATATCCTGGCTACGATTTCGCCCGGGGAGTGTATGACATTAGCATAGTGATGTGGTACGGAGTACGAGGAGGATATATCACTTAACGGTTAGACGATTAATCAGTATAACCAACAAACACATAGTGGGTGATATATCCGACGAGAGAGAGGAGGTTATACGACTTAACGTTATAATATGATGAAACAATTATAGCAATTAGATTACGTGTAGGAGTATAACCGACGAGAGATAGGAGGATATAGTCTAATGAAAAATATCGACAAGAACAATGAGGGGCAACTTCTTCTGATGACAGGAGTCATATTAACATTTACCTTAATAACTATGGCATCCATCTCAGTTTCTATCGCAGACATTGGTCTGCGGACTTCGAGTGAACAGTTACAACAATTACTATTCGAATTTGACAACATAAACACTACTTTTTGGAGGGCGTTTGATGTAGAACATTATAACGCCATAAGAAATTATCAAAACTCAGGTAAGATGATAGAAGATAGCGACATAGAGTTGATTTTTAATGAGATACTAACACATATGAAAGACATAGAAGAACTTCGAGGGATAAGATTCACTGCTACGATCGATCCCAACGGAGTTACCAGACATATCTCGAGCAATAAATCCCAATACGTGGGCGGAGGGGGGGGAACCCCTCAGGACACGACTGTTTATGGGAAAATAGATTCAAACGGTAACATAATCTCATGGACACCCACTCCTTTCCTTTCACAAGGTTTGTACGGATCTGCCGTAGTTGCAAATAAAACAATTTTTTATTTAATTGGAGGTAGAAATAATGATGATCCGTATATATATAACAATGTGAGCTACACCAAACAATCAAGAGATGGTCTTCTAAGTACTGGGGTACCAACAACATCTCTTTTTTTTCCTGTCATACTATCTCCACGTGCCGGACATGCTGCCGTGATAGATACAACTAATGGAAGAATCTATGTGCTCGGTGGGTACGCTACAAGTACTCCGCAACAATCTACAGAATCTACAGTTTACTATGCGAATATATCTGCGAACGGTGCCCTCGGAGATTGGGTGTTAACCCTACCCCTTCCCACAACACCACCCGGGAGCGGCTTGTACAAACACTCAGCTATTATATACAACAACAAAATATACGTGATTGGGGGAGAGAGCCATGGTCAAGTTTTTGACACAGTATACTGCGGCGAAATAGATGCTGATGGGAGCATTAGTGGTTGGAGTAGCAGTCAGACTGACATATCTTCCTTTCCACCCCTCCCATCGCCGAGAACGGCTCAATCCGCAGCTATTGCTATTTTTAATAATGTGCCATATATCTACGTAACTGGTGGCAAGGATACTAGCGGCGGTGTGCCTACGAGCACTGTTTATTATACAAGTATAAAACCAGACGGGTCATTAAATTCATGGAATGAGTCTGCTACTTCACTCCTAGAACCCATTTGCGCCCATGGGAGTACGATAATAGGCAATAGACTGTATATCGTTGGAGGTAGTGATTCAAACGGAGTAACTTCCAAGAAGGTTCTTTTTACAAATATAATTAGTGGCACGACACTTGAGGCCTGGAGCAGCGCTACATCGCTACCTAACGCTCCAGCCGACCTCAGTTGTTGGAGTTACAATGACACCTCATCCCAAATAATCTATGTAGCCGGTGGGCGGGATAATTCGAAGGAAGTTAGCACCTCGTTTCATGAACATTATAATGGTTCAACAATACGTTGCAGATTCAGTTTAAGCGACGAAAGATCTACGATAGCACGTTCTCTTACACTCGAATTCAAAAATCAATAACAATTTTTGTTTTTTGTGAACTTTACACGCAAGTTAGAAGGTATGACGTTTTTCTCTAATCTCTGCACGGCAATATGGGCATCTTGTTACACCAATCCTGACGCTTGCACCACAATTTGAACATTTAGCGAGCCCTTCTCTTTTTTGACCGAATGGTTTAGATATCTGTTCGCGCTTAGTGAGCAATTTCTCGGTGGGCGAGCGAACTGCTTCACTCGGCACGCTATCTTCACTGGTTTCCTCCTCCATTGAACGATCCAATACGAATAAGTCGTCCTGGCCCACGCCTGACAAGTCCGATGTTTTCTCTATTGGTTTCGCTGCACTTCTACTAACGGGGCGATCCAATATAAACGGGTCATACTTCATCGGATCAGTCTGAAATGGATCATAACGATATGGATCCGAAGTATATGGTGAATATCCCGCAGTTTGTTGATAATAGGCCGGTGTAGATGGATATTGTGCTGGTTGCTGATGACCATACCATGGTTGTATCGGTTGCGTCTGTGCCTGCATTTGTTGTGGCAGCGGGGGTTGTGGTTGATACTTTTTTAAGCCAGCTGGTGTTTTTGTTTTTTTCCCTTCTGCACGTCGAAGAATATAAGTTATATGCTGAACAATGCCACGTGATTGTGTTTTGGAACTCGTGGACTGCGCCCGTACCTGTGGTTGTTGAGGTTGTTGTGCCGGATATTGTGGTTGCGATATAGTGGATGTTATTGGAAGAGTAGTATACTGTTGGGACTGCTGTGAAATATATTGTGGTTGAGGCTGCGATGACGCTGGTGTTGTTGGATGAACTGGTTGTTGAGATTGCTGTGGCGCATATTGGAGTTGCGGACCGTATGTTCTTAATCCAGTCATAGCTTTTGTTCTCTTTTCTTCCATCCGTCGAAATAAATAAACTGCATACTGGATAACGATTATCGCAATACAAACCACCGCGACAATAATAAGCCAGCCAGTAGTCTCATTTTGTCCTGCAATCAGTGAGTAAGAATCACTTTCACTGCATAACACGATATGTATCATCATACATTGATAAGATGTATTTAATATAAAAGTTGCCTATGATAAGAAATAAATAAGGGGTGCAGCATATACAGTATAAAATTGGAGGGTGAGATATGGCAGGAAAAAAGACAGATAACAAGGGCGACAGAAAGATAGTGGGAATAACCGGCTGGGTTATGATTAATACGGAACCCACAAGAGTACGAAAGGTATATGAGAAATTAAAAGGTTCCAAGGACATTGAAGAGGTACATTCCATAACCGGCAAGTACGATATTCTCGTAAAAATAGTTGCGAAGAACTCTGCAGACCTAGGAAACATCATTCTAGATACTGTAAGAAACATAGACGGCGTAACTGGTACGGTAACATTCACCGAACTAAAGGTGTAGTGCAAACAACTAATAAAACAATAAATAGTCGTATACGATTATGATTAAATGATGTTGCATAAACCTCATACTATTCCGTACCGTCTTTTAGCTACGTTTGTCATTATACTCTTCATCTTTTCTCAATTTTTATTTCTTTTAAACGACTCACGCACAAATAACGATATCAATTACAGCAAGGTGCCGAATAAAATAACGATGCCGACGTTTTCGCAAACAAAAAACCAGAAAAAAATTGTTATATTGTTCGACGAAACCCATGTTCCAGCATACACTATAAGCATGAAAAATCCATCGTATGATGGGACCGGCACAGGGGGAGGTGGCGGCTATACTTTATTCGCCGAGGCGATCAAGAATCAATTTGATCCCGATATTAGAACCTTGGACGCAACCGTCAAATATTCCGAATACCGCAAAATAAACGAAGGATTACATTGGGTGAGCACGGGTAATGAAATAACCAATACTACGCTCAAAGACGTAGATCTGCTAATAATCCCGGCCAGTATTGGCAATTACACCCCATCGGAACTAGGCGAGATAGCACGATTTGTGAAAAATGGTGGCAGTTTATTGTTAATTGGGGAAGGAGTATCATCCAACGGCATTGGAACTTACGCCTCTGGTGTGGAGTATGTCGCGGAAAAATTTGGTGTAAAAGTTGGTGGTACGGTCAAGGATACCGCAAATGGCATCCGCTTCAATGAGGACGGGTCAGATGTAGTTGACTTTGACTACATACAGTTCAATTCTACGCTGATGGGAAAGCACCAGATTACCGACAACCTTTCTGCTGTAGAATTCTTTAGAGGTTGGCATTTTCTTTTCCCACCGTATGGTTCTACTTCACTAATATACTCTAGCTCAAGCGCCACTCCGCCTGACTCACCGGTCGCGCTAGCAATACCAACTTGCAGAATTACTGGCGAAGGCAGGATTGTCATGGTGGGCGACGGCGGCATGTTTAAGGATTACATGGTAGGCGAGGTTGGAAATAATGGGGATGAAGATCACGACGGCATCGTGGACATTAACGATGCTGAGAACAAAAATTTCGCTATGAATATTATCAGGTGGCTCACATACTATTACGACTTTAACATATGTTTTACAGAAACAGATACGCCAGAGACATTTGAGAAGACAATTGGACCGAACCAGACTGTCGAATATCCGATCAAAATAAAGAACATCGGACACTGCGTAAATAATGATGCCATAGATTTTAAGATAGAGGGGTTGCCGGCAGAATGGGCGTATGAACTAAAAAGAGGGTCTGAAAATATAAGTTCCATAACAATGACAGCAGGTGAAGAAGCCAATCTCACTCTAAGAATAACTACACCCGACGAGATGAGCAACACTACAGTAACGACGATTATCACTGGTACATCCAGAAACGATGCGAACGCCACACACAATATCACAGCCATTACGAATCTGCAATCGATTTATAATATAACCGTTTGCCCCTCGGAAGAACAAATTACAGTTTTACCTGGCAATGCGGCAAGGTATTTTCTAAATATAACAAACAACGGAACAATTATCGATGAGTTTGGACTAAAAATAGAGAACGCGTCGGGCGCGTATGCGGTTATAGAAGGGGGAGTAACTGACTTTTTGCTTCTACCAGACCAGACAACGGCTCTAAAATTGTTTGTTGTTCCACAGGCGTATACTCCACCAGCCACCATACTGCATACAACACTAAAATTAGAATCCAAGAGGGGTTTTGGAAATATTTCTGTTCCCCTTACAGCAGTAACAGATACGCATCATTCAATTGATACGAGCTATTATATTTACCCATACACAAAAAACGATACTTCTGTTGTGCTTACAATAACACTGACAAACAGGGGAAATGTACGAGAGAATGTAGAGTCGAACATATCTACAGATCGCCCTACAGAAAGCGTATCAGTGCAAAATATCATCGGCACCGGCGATTCTGTAAACATTCCATTTTCTATAGTACAGCCACCACCGGGAGAAACCAACAACATATATGTAAATGTTACCTATGCTGGCAAAAAATCTACGCTCGTCGTGCCAGTATCAAGTGCCAAGACCGGCGCTATTCTTAAAACATATAATAGTACGCTCTATACCGCAAAAGACACAATATTGAAAATCCCGGTTTTAATTAAAAATACCGGCAATTTAAAAGATGTGTTCGTTCTGTCAGTTTCCAGTAAATTCACAAACTGGAGCATAGAAAATTATGACAGCAACATCATTTCACTCGACCCTGTTTCCTCAAGAACGGTATATGTCGCCGTGCAGATACCGCCAGATGCGGACACAGTATTATCTACAATCTGGATTAATGCGACATCCCAGCTAAATCCAGAAATAAACGCGTCCCAGACCATTAACGTCGTGATAAAGCCAATCTTAGAACTTTCCGATTTGAGAATAGATCGCAGAACTATCAAAAATGGAGATAATATAAAAATAATTGCAGGCATAAAAAATTGGAAAGATGAAAAACTCAACGTTACAGTCAGTTTCACCGTTGATGGCGAGATCATGGAAAGTAAACATTTGAACGAGTTTTCGAATTCCACACAACTTCAATTCAGTTGGATTGCAAAAGAAGGAAAACATAAAATTGAATTAAAAACAGCAGTTGATGGAATTGCTGTACAAACTGATGGAGATATATGTGGCTACATAGACGTCGAAAATGCCCCAGCGCTGCCAAATCAAACTCTATTATTTTTGATTATCGTAATAATAGTATCCATTAGCACGGTTGCTGCAATCAGGCGCTGGGAGAAATAGAAGTATGCTAACATTGATTCTCGGAGATACAGAACTTGAGTTAGTTCCTAGTGGGATTCTGAGCCATCCTTCCGCAGTGGCTAACGCGAGGATTCGTGGAAAAAAGGCGGACAAGATCATATTGGACAGCAGCGTTCATCATTCTGCAATAAAGAAACTTCCCGGAAACGACAATTTAAGGCGGGGAAGGCCGGATATTGCTCATCAGTTCCTACTGTTGTCATTGGATTCCATATTAAATATAGAAAAAAAACTCAAAGTGATGATACACACCAGAAACAATGACGTTATCAGCATAATGCCGGAGACAAGAATTCCCAAGAACTACAACAGGTTTGTCGGACTAATGGAACAGTTGTTTGAAACAGGCAAAGTTCCGCCCGGTTCCGAAAACCCATTAATAACGCTTGAGAAGGGCGTCGAACTCAAAACACTAATCAAAAACCTGGACGCCAATCACACTGTCGCACTGTCCCCCGAAGGCAAACCCACGAAATTAGGGACTTATTTCACGAAACTGAAAGAAAAGGATATTACATGCATAATCGGGGGATTCCCTGAAGGAGATTTTCGCTCTCCAGTATATGAAATAGTGGATGATAAAATCTCAATACATAAGGATGCATTGAAGGTCTGGACTGTGACGAGTGAGTTAATCGTGAATTATGAGTTGGCTACCCATCCGGAATGATTAAATTTCAAACAATCCTTTGCGAAAAACAGGAAGATTCAAAATTTTCTTCCCCGTTCAACCGAAAATTTGACAGTCATATACGCTACCTCTGAAAACTAACAACATAAACTATATATACCGTATAATTACATATAACTGAATATAAGAGGTGATACCATGGAAGGGGATGTTACAACGATACAGATAAGCGCAGAAACACGTAATGAACTTCGCGGATTCGGCAAGAAAGGGGAGACTTACGATATGGTGATCCACAAGTTGATGGAAATTACAAAACGGGTCAAGTTCTTCGAAGAAATAGACCATATCCTCGAAACAGAGGAGTTTGTTCCACTTGACGAAATTTGAAATTCTCGTTTCTGAAACTGCCAGACGCCAAATCGAAGATCTGCCCGAGAATTTACGAAAACGCGTTAAATCCGCGTTATCGGTTTTAAGCGAAGACCCATACAGGCCAAGACCAAAGGCAGACATTAAAAAGCTGAGAGGGCCGACAAAGAACTATTTTAGATTGAGAATAGGAGAGTATAGGGCAATATATGTAATCGAAGGAAACAGGGTATTGGTAGCAAAGGTATTGCTCAGAAGCAAAGCCTATGACTGGATCGAGTGAAAATCCAGAAACTTACAAAGATTCGAAGGAGAATCCCATGTACTTGAAAGGTTATTATGATACTTCACACGACATAAAATGGAGGAAACAAAACACGGCGGTCTACATGCACGCAATTGAAACGCGTACTCCCCTCACTAATCTGCTCGGCATACAATACTGGTTCTATTATCCGTTCCACGACGACCCGCAATCAGATCCAAAAGATTCACACCCACACGATTGGTGGTACGTCTGGATTGTCTATGACGAAGCAGACCATAAACCATATCAAGCAATCTACGACTTCCATCATGTCGTTAGAGTAAAAAATTGGAACCAAATCCAAAAGGAAAATTTCCACCCCAAAGTTTGGTGCGACGCTGGGGGGCACAGGAGTTTGTATGCCATAGGTGTAGACCAGCCCATAGTACACAATACATGGATCGAAAACCCACCAGATTCGAGTCTTGAATATTATGCAACATGGTTGAGTTCGAGCGGCGTACTCCGAAGCGACCCTTCGCCATTAACTGATGAGATTTTTGGAGTAATGATCGATGGGTTGGGGCGCGCCAACAAGCTTGCATCATGGCGTGGCGCGTCTAGACAAATTCAGGACGACCTCTTAGGGGCAGTAACTGATTATTACGCCCCTGGTGGATTTAGAGAGGGAACTACACTAACTGTTGAAACTTTCAAGAAGGTGTATATTTGGGGTGTGGAACCAGATGTGAACCCGCGTGACGGACTTCCCGACAGGAATAAAGACTACTATGTCCATTGTAGCGGTGATACTAAGCACGGAAATGTAGATGAAAGTATAAATGAATGGCAATCAGCTGGTGGCACTCTGCCGTGGTTGAGTTGGAACGATCCAAGTAAACAACAAAATAGTGTTTATGAGGCGTGGGTGTGGAAGACATATACCAAGACCACACACACTTGGAGCCAGGAAAGTGCTACCCGGGGCTGGGCGTGGAACGAGGCGTTGATTAGTTAGGGGAGTACATATGGTAAAAAAAGTCTTAGTTGTTATTGCAACCGTATTGTTTATCTTCAGCTCCGGTTGTTTGGATTGGGGCGGATTGTCCTCAAGGGTCCAGTGCATTCTAGATATTATTAGTGAGCAACCTTTAATTTTTGAGGAAGCTGATCGACTGAATTTCAGCACCCTTCAAAATTTGGAGATCATGAATTACAGTGTGTCTGAGGAACACTCCTCACGTGGAAGGAATGAATATTCATCATATTCAATGTATAGTAACGAAAACAAAACACGAAGCATGCGTGGTATGTTCACTATGGCGATTAAAATGACAGTAGAGAATACAACTACCCCCCCCCCAATAAATATGCTACTCTGAGTTTTACTTATATGCCCTATTCGAATTACACAAAAATCGAGACCAACAAGACAAATGAAACTAAAGAATTCCTCAAAAATGAAACTATAAAAATCGCCACAGTACTAAATCTTACATTGAATTGGAATAATGCGACATGGTATATTAGAAGCTACTGGGAGAGTATATAGAACCCCCGTTTCCCCCATTTTATTGAATACCAATCGTTCAAAAACCTTCAAATTTGCTGTTATCTTCCCCACCCATGTGGGCAATTTATTATATACCAAAAACTATCTAACAATGGTAAAAATGCAAAAGCGAACTTTATTTGTTTTGTTTATAATCTTCGCATTGCTAGCGATAGGAATCCTTTTCGTAAGTTCACAAACAGCAAAGGCCAGGACGATTAACGTTGACGACAGTGGTGGGAAGGATTATACGAAGATACAGGATGCAATAAATGCCTCGTTCAATGGTGATACAGTATACGTCTACAATGGCACATACAACGAGGAGGTTACAGTCTCAAAGAGCATAAATCTCGTAGGGGAAAGCAACCAAAACACGGTAATTCGTACAAACAGCGAATACACCAACAAAGGCATATATGTTACGGCAAACTATGTGAACATAAGCAACATAAAAGTGGACAATTTCACTTCTGGCATCTATCTCGACCACTCATCAAACAACAACATCACATCCAACACGATAACGAACAACTATGGGGGCGGCATCCTCCTCTACAAGTCATCAAACAACAACATCTTATCAAACACAGTCACGGACTGTGGCAAGTATGGCATCGACCTCGGTTACATAACCCATGACAATATCATCACGTCTAACACGCTGATAAATTCAAGTATATTCATAGAAGACGATATTACAAGCACGGTTTCAAACAATACTATAAACGGCAAACCTGTCCTTTATTACAAAGATATAGACGTAAGAAACTCTCCGCAGATACTTGACAACGTCAGTACGAACGAAATAATACTATGCAACTGCCGTGGTTTTGTTATAATAAATACAAAGATAGAATACGGCGGCATACTGCTGCGCAGTTCTTCCCACATCGACATTATCTCCAATAATATCACAAACTGTAGTTATGGCATCCATCTATATTCCAGTTCAGACAACAAGATTTTGTCAAACGCGATCTCGAACTGCGAATGTGGTATCTACCTCTGGTCAAGCTCAAATAACAACAACATCGCATCTAATAACATATATGGGAACAAAAGATACGGGCTGCTCACAGTAGGCGGCACGAACAACATTGCACACAATAACTGGTGGGGCAACGCAAGCGGCCCGTACAACTCCATAACTAATCCGAATGGCACAGGTGATAACATCTCTGATGATGTTGTATTCTCGCCCTGGGCCAAAACACCCTTCGACCTCTCTCTGCCCTATACGCCCCATACAATAGAACAGCCGCTGGCAGACGAATCTGCAATGCTTTTTATGATAATCGTATCGTGTATTTTTATTTCATTGATCGGCCTGGGAATTTACGTACCCCATAAGTATAAGGAAAACGGTGGAAAAAAGTGGCGTATATCCATATCTGTTTTTACACTTATCGTCCTCTCCCGTTTAGCAGATATCGGCACTACATATATTTTCGATAAAAACTTAATGTTCGAGCAAAACATGTTCGTAAAAGAATTGGGATTTGGATGGAATTTTCTCGTTATCAGGGATATTCTTGCAGTAACCATAGTTTCAGCATTTTTCTTATACTATCTGGCTGTGCGCAAAGACTGCTATCCACAAAACAAGGGTTACACTATCGGAAAATTCGCATTATTTTTAACCTCTGGGAAAGACGTTTCGTTCTTCCAATCATTCTTCAAAACACCGCGCCGTAAAAACTTCTTTATGACAATATCCTTCATGCTTTCTATAGGTACAATATTTCTTGGATTTACAATAGGTCTGATGAATTTTCTTGCAGGCGTATATAACATACATCTGATGGGGCGAGAACCATTGTTGAAAATCGTTCTTATGGCCGTTGTTTATGCCATCGTAGCTTTGAGCATACTAATCTTGGTTTCGTATAGGGGGTATAAAAAGTTAATTCGATTGGGATCGTGAGGATCCCACGGGCATAGAAAAATGTGTTCATTTAGAGATTGTGTTCAACAGTCGTACATCCACCCCATCTTATCGCCCCTTAGACACATTTTCTCACTCTTGAGTGTTATATCGTTATCGTAGTAGATCTCAGACGAGTAGTCCAACCTATCCTCGTCGGAGATACTTTGCGCAACACCATATTGATGCTGATGAATTGTAAAGTTGCGTATGGTATACACTAGGCGTAACAGTCCGGACAATGCGTAAGGCGAGCGGATTTTGCGATATACGCGAGAATGCAAGGCGGGGTGGGTTTGGGGGACAGTTATTGTGCGAGAATGCGTTAAAAGGTGTTTAATTGGTTCGTATTCGACGTGCGAAGTACATTACGAACTGAACAATCACCGCTTCCGTGCCTGGATTCGAAATGCTGTTATTGCATCATAACGCGGTGCAAATGTCCTGCTACCTCCTTTGGTGCATATGTCCTGCTATTTCGTTTGATGCTTGCGCCCCGCTGCCTTGTTGGGGGGTGTATGTCGCCAACCCTAAATCTATATCAATCCACGAAGAAAAATAGGGCAAAACTGAAATTGCGTTATGTGAAGTATTGCAAACTTTACTAAACTACCATGGGTTCGCGAACGCCACCCTTTTCAAAGGGTGGATGAGCGAACCCCATGGCGTTCCTGTGATGTATTTGATTGTGTCGGGGTGTGTGATATCTGTCTGTGGCGTTCGCCTAAAGCCTCTCTGCGTAACGCCATGGGGCTTTAGCCCATGGTAGTTTACGAGTATATCGCGAAGTTTATCACTTCTCGCAATATTTTCTCGCCAATTTTAAGAACTTATCCGCATCGGCCAGCCAATGTTTTGCCTTCGCCTTGCTCGATGACGTACCAGAATAGTCGAACTTCGATTTCTCCTGGACGGCCAGCATTATTATATCTTTGTAGACCGCCTCGTTTTGCGGTATCTTGTTTTCGACTATTAATCTATGAAAAAATTGAACCGCCTGATCGTGCCTCTTTGCAATCTCGCCAAGATACTTCAATGCCAAGGCATCGTTCGCCTTAATTATTGAATGAATCGCCTGCGCCACCGCAACTGTATACGCTTCTTCGCTTCCTGCTGTTTCTATGGTGTGCTCCGCGGCTTTGAACCAATATTCCGACTCTTTCAACGCTTTTTCGATTTCGGCCATAACAGTATTCCGTCCTTTATGTCTTTTGTGACTTTTTTATCACCTTTCTCGAAATCCTTTACTGATATATAAAATGGAGTTATCCTCATTTTGTCTTCGTCGAGAATCATCCATGTTATTTTAGACACAATACTGGATATCTTTTTTTCTGAGAATTTATCATCATACACCAAGGCTATGTCTATGTCGCTCCCAAGTTTATGTACACCTTTTGCTACGCTGCCGAAAAGGTAGCAGAATTTCAAACCGTCGATTTCTGCGGCATTTTTTGCAAATTTTTCGGCGGCGGCGATGTATGGCTCCTTAAATTCCGTCAACGCTTTAAGGATACTGGAATCGCCGTTCAACGATACTGCATCACTTTTTCCTATTCTTCTTACTGCCACCACTCCCAATTTCTCGAGGTCTTTGACAGCCCTCCAGCAGCTCATGACAGGAACTCCAGCCTCGCGTGCCAGTTCGTTTATTGTGAAGTAGCGCACCGGGTATGCCTGCAAGGTAGATAATGCGAGGCGTACGCTCTCTTTCCCAAGAACTTCGAACACAGGCGACTTCAGTATTTGAGTATTATATCGCATACGATACATATATACCAATTTTGGTATAAAATAGTTTGCATAATCTAAGACAAAACACCAAATCAGAATCCAAAAAACATGTAGGGTTGCAACACATCTGCTACATTCCTCACCATTTTAGCTTCATTTTCTTATTCGTAGGCCCCGATTACGGGAATTTCATATTTCATGGTCCATTCTTATAGCACCGCAGCAATCACAACACCCCTCATAGATTTTACCCCACATCGTACATGCTGGCCGATGACACGCTGCCACCCCAGCGTCATCTTGATCGAACTCCCATCGCCTCTCATTTTACCCACCATAAAGCAACCCTTAAATACAGAGCTCCATTTCCTCTGACATTATGCCAACCAAAACCTTTGGCTATGCGAACATTATAATCGGCGCCTCGCTCATGAGCTCAGTAGGCATATTCATAAAAATGACTGCTGGATTGAACTTAGCAAATTTGGTTTTCTTCAGGTTCTTCTTTGCGCTAATTGGGATGATAGTGATTTTGTTTTTTATGAAAAGCATTAAAAAATCCATCCGGAGCTTGAAAAATAACATAAAATGGATGACATTGTTTGCTTTGTTTTTCATGTTCACAGTATTCTTGTATTTTACCTGCATAATCACTACAACGGTTTCGCATGGACTGCTCCTGCTTTATACCGCACCAATCCATGTTTACATTATCTCGAGTGTACTTGACAAAAAATTCGATAGAAAAATACTTCCTATAATAATAATGGCTGTTGTCGGGGTATTCATCCTCGTAGAACCCATGACGCTGCTTTATGGAAACATATCGATATTGACAATAATCGGATTGGTGGCTGGATTATTCTCTGGTATCTTCTTTGCCTTTCAATTCGTTATATCCAACAGATACGGGCTTGAGCATATAGACGGCAAAACACGCATGTTTTACTCAGCGATTTTTATTAGTGCATTGCTGTCGCCAACACTTCTGGTATGGCAACCTACAGATATGATTTACAATCTGCCTTACCTCGTGGGTGCAGGCATAATTTCTACAACTATCGGCGGGGCATTTCTTTTTGAAGGCATGAGAAACATCGAGGGGAAGAGGGCCAGTATCGCAGCATTAGTCGAACCAGTGGTGGGTGTTTTGCTGGCTGTAATAATACTTCGCGAAAATTTGAGTGTGTTTAATATCGCTGGCGGCACAATGATAATTTCGAGCATTATTTGGCTAAGGACAACCACTTGAACATATTGCTGGGCTTCGACATGCATAATGCCAGATGCTTGTTTTAGTCAGTGTTGCGGACTCGCTCATCTGTGCTTTGAAAAGAGGGCTTCCGCACACTTACCGTTTGTGATTTGTTTCCTTTCGGTCTAAAATTATATATTGTCAAAACGCATTGGTTGTTATTGATATATATGGTTGCAAGAATAGCAGACGGAAATCAACTTGCCTTAATGATTCAACATGAGATCAAAGAAAGGGTATGGAAATTAAAGGACTCGAAAGGAGTAGTTCCAGGTTTAGCGGTTTTAACCGTAGGTGAAGACTATGCCTCACAGGTATATGTACGGAACAAAACAGAAGCATGTAAAAATGTGGGAATATATTGCGAGGCGTTCAATTTCCCCGCAAGCGTGAGTGAAGCGGCACTGGCAGCTAAAATAGAGGAATTAAACAACAACCCTAGATTCCATGGGATACTTGTTTCGCTTCCGCTGCCGCCGCACATCTCTGAGAAGAGGCTGCTTTTCAAAGTTTCTCCGTTGAAAGACGTAGACGGTTTTCACCCTATAAATGTGGGAAAATTCACACTTGGGCATCCAGTGTTCATCCCATGTACGCCTTTGGGTATTTTAGAAATTCTAAAAAGATATGATGTGGAGATCCGGGGAAAACATGTAGTTATAGTGGGAAGAAGCGATATTGTCGGAAAACCTATTGCCTTGTTGCTGCTCCAGGAAGATGCTACAGTAACCATGTGCCATTCCAAGACGAAAAACATCCAGGAATATACTAAGAATGCAGATATCCTGATAGTGGCTGTCGGCAGGCCCGGAGCCATAAAAGGGAATATGGTCGGACTGGGTGCGGTTGTAATAGACGTCGGCATAAACAGGATACCGGTAACGGATTCAATGGGGAACACGACCAACAAATTAGTAGGCGATGTTGTGTTCGACGAAGTTAAAAACGTAGCATCATTAATAACGCCTGTACCCGGAGGCGTCGGGCCGCTCACTGTGACAATGTTGTTGTCCAACACAGTGAAGGCCGCAGAGATGCATGTGGCAGGTAAACACGAATTATAGTAAACGCTGCAACAAGCAAACAAAATTAAAGGAGATGAAGACGTTATAGTTGATGGTTTTGGATAAGATAAGTATATATACAAGATATTACATATATGTAATACGGTGATGTATATGTCAGATATAATTACATTACGAATATCACACGATATAAAGAGCATAATGGACGCGTTCGACATAAACTGGTCGGAATACATGCGGGAAGCGATCCAACAGAAGATTATAGAGCTCCAAAGAGAGCGGGCTTTTAAAGAGATGGACGAAATCCGCGAAAAACTCAAAGGCACTCCGCCCGTGTCCCAAGAGGTGTTCAAATGGAGAAAAAGACGCTGATATTGGACGCCTCGGTCATAATAAAATGGTATATACAGGAAAAAGACAGCGACATTGCGTTAAATATACGGGATTCCCTGATCAAAAAGGAAACAGACATTGTTGTACCGGGCCTCATATATTATGAAATTGCTAACGCTCTTCGCTATGCCAAGGGAGCAGCGCGGCAGGACATTGAAAAGGCAATAGGCAATATCTTTTTGGCCGCGTTAAAAACAGAGTGTGTCGATGAACGGCTTTTGAAGGATGCTTTGGCGCTGGCAATCAAATACGATACAACGATATACGATTCCGTGTATCTTGCACTCGCCGAGCGGCACGACACAATATATGTTACCGCAGATGCGGAATTTTGTAAAAAGGTTGGCGGCGAACATGTTGTGCTGTTGAGCGAATTCGCGAGTAAGCGATAAAGATAGGGGAGGCGGGGGAAAAATGCAGAAATTAAAGGAGACGGGGGCGTTATGAGACTGCAAGTAACGAAGGGTTGGGCGTGGAAGAAACAAAACACGGCGGTTTTCACAGGCCACACGCACGGGACAAACGAAGCATACACCCTAACGATAAATGATAACGACGTATTATCGCGGAGTGACCCACTATCACCACCGTCTTTTGCTTATACCGATACCGCGGGAACCGTTTACATCGAAACATTAACATCTACATGGAGGGTGGTGTTTGATTAAGAGGGCGATTTGTCTATTCTTGGTCTCATCATTCTTGTTGTCAGCAGGTGGCAACGTAAGTGCTGAATCGTCACCTTACAATGTAAGCAATATATACCCACTCCTGTACGCAAATGGCACAGTTGTAGATGGGCCACATCCGTATCTTGGTGAAAATAAGATCATTTACGGTTACACGAACATGATTGGGATGGTAAACATAACAGACGTCCAGAATCCGACAATGCGCAGCATATATGATGACCCAAACAAAGGTATGGATATGAATTTCGGCGGCCCCAAACTGAGCCGCGACGAGAGTAAGATAGTTTTCACATCTAGTTGGTATTGGTATCAGCAAGCTAACCAGACAGCAATAGGGGGGGGTTGCTAGATGTGCTCATCAAGAACACGACCTCTGGAAACGAATTCTATGATCATGTCGTTCTGCTTAATTTAACAGGTGCAGGTATACGCTATCCCGCATTTAGCGGGGACGGGATGAAAATCGTTTATAATTCTAATGAGGGGGGTGGCTTTGTCGTCAATGATGTTTGGGTCATAAACGTGAACGGAACAGACAGAAAACGGCTTACCTATGAGAATAGGGGGGGGCAAGTCCAGGTTTCTCTCCGGACGACAAAAAAATAATCTATCTGCCGTATGGCCCAAGCAACAATTATGAGGTCTGGATAATGGATGCGGACGGCACGAACAAGACGCGCCTGCTTGACGAGTCGTGGGGTCTAAACGATGATGCGAGATTTACTCCAAACGGCAGGATATTATTCACCTCTTCAAGAGTGTCACCTCACAGCAACAAAATGGACGGCGGTAATGTATGGTTGATGAACGCCGACGGAACCAACAAGATGATAGTTGTTCCAGTAAACTTTCCGTCGAATTATACCGCTGGCGATTTTAGCACAAGCCCATCCATGAACGCAGATAACAAAACGATACTTTTTAGGCATGGGCTGTACACACATTGTCTTTACTACGTCACCGACCCGACCGGCCAGTGGAAAGACTCAGACGGCGACGGCGTATGGGACGGAATTGACGGCGCGCCGAACGACCCGAACGCTGGTTACATCACGGGCGACGAAAGCAGGCCGCTTTTCTCGGGAACGCCTGTTCTTGTGCCGCTTTTGGCGATTATTTGTATTGTGGCAGCTTTCGAGAGGTGGAAAAAGCGGGCGTGAACTCTTTTGGGGCACGTGTCTTTTTACCCTATAGATTAGCCATCGTTGTTCACCATAGCGAATGCTGTTGACCGTAAGTATTATTTGTATCAAAAATTATATAGGTATGACATGACATACATTAGGTATAGCAAACATGCAAGAAAAAGGATGATCGAAAGAGGCATCTCGGAAAGGGAGGTAACGAACGCTATACAAAAAGGCAGTAAAAGAATCCAAGATAGAAAGATAATATCGGCGTATACCTATTTCGAAGTAGTGTATAAAGTGATTAAAGGCGAGGCATACGTCATAACCGTGAAACAAAGGTGGTGAGACTATGAAAAAATGTCCAGTTTGTGAAAAGGGGACTCTTAAAACAGGAATGATAGAGGAAGAGATGTTTGGAATTCAGTTGGGAAAATACAAAGGCGAGATCTGCGATGGATGCGGCGAATCATTTCTGTCACAAGAGGCAGTGGCGGAAATCGAGGAAAAAACCAAAAAACTAGGTATTTGGGGTTTAGCTACGAAGATAAAAGTGGTAAAATCAGGCAACTCTCTTAGCGTGAGAATTCCAGCAAAGTTCGCACAATTTTTGGGATTGAAAGAAGGAAAGGAACTCCTTCTCTATGCAGAAGGAAAGAAAAAGATTGCTTTTGAAATTACCTAAGACATACGTTGCTGGCTGTACGCTGTACGGTAGCAACCCATCCACCCCGCGGGTACCATAATGTAAACATACGATTAGGACAATACAGTTTATCAAGCAGTAAAGAGTTGAACATAACATGGAATTAATCCCAATCAAAACCAAGATAATAAAAGAAAAAGAAAACATTGTCGATATAATCCTACAGATATTAAAGAAAAACCGTGTTGAACTAAATCCATTTGACGTTCTCGTAATATCTTCAAAGATTGTAGCATTGTGGCAAGGGAGAGTTGTTGATTATACTTTCCTAAAACCGTCCAAAAAGGCGAAGATGCTGGTTAAAAAATATTCACTGGATGAAGGTTTTGCAGAGGTTGTTGTAAGAGAGGCGGATGCTGTCCTCGGAGGAGTGCACAGGGCAGTGTTAACACTGAAGAATGGATCAATTGTGGCAAACGCCGGTGCCGACCTTTCAAACGCGCCCAAGGGGAAAGCAATTCTTTGGCCGAAGAATCCGGAAAAAGCTGCGGATAAGATAAAAAAAGAGATAGAGAAAAAGACGAAAAAGAAAAATATCGGGATCATTATCGCGGACTCTCATTGCCAGCCTCTTAGGCGAGGAACGATAGGCATAGCGATTGCAACCGCCGGAATTTCACCGATTATCGATGAACGCGGGAAAACTGATTTGTTCGGCGGCAAAATGCGGATCACCACGCGCGCTGTCGCAGACGAAATGGCTTCTGCAGCGCTTCTGCTTACGGGAGAGACTTCCGAGCGGACGCCTGCGGTTCTAATCAGGGGCGCGCCCGCCGTGATATTCTGTAAGAAACATGCCCCTGATCAACGCATTTCATTTAGAAAATGTTTGTTTTCGAGTATATATTCAAAAAAACTAATTGATATAGATTATGAGAAATGACTACGGAGTATAGGTTTCGAACTCTTCCTGGAGATCGAGCATCAACTGCTCCAAAACTTCCTCAAAATTGCCGCTTCTGTATTCCCTTACGCCGCCCACGTCTGTCTGCACTTTTATTACAAAAGTATTGGATCTCCTAAGGATCTCGATATGACACAGAGATTCTTCCATTTCCCATACACTCCAAAGTTGAAACTAGGGAATGGCGATATATATTTCGGTATATAAATACTTCTGATGGTGCGTTCAAAAGATTTTCGTGCCAGTATCCTTAGTACCTTTTCGCTAGTTATGTTGGTTAGTATGCCCGAACCGGGATTCCCCTTCGGATGAAAAATTCTATTTGTATTTTGTTGAAGACTTTTTCAGAACCGTACGACTTTTTGATATTGGCTCGTCGTACTTTCGAATCCCACTTCCCGTTAATCTACGATATTGGTTAGTATGCCCGAACCGGGATTCGATGTAGAAAACCTCTGGTTTACTACAAAATTCTACGAAAGAATTTTGTACGTTCGTACAAAGTTTGTAATGACAAACTTTGTAGATCTCAGTAAAAAAATTTCTATTCCATTTTTACAAATTTTTTCACACCTACGGTTCGAATCCCTCAACCATTGACGTTATTGGTTAGTATGCCCGAACCGGGATTCGAACCCGGGTCTAAGACTCCGCAGGCCTTTAGGATATCCAAGCTACCCCATTCGGGCACTTTACGCAGTATACTCTAATACACTATATAAACTTCGTAAGGCATCTTACTTTTTAGATATTTCGCAACATTCGTTACATACCACACCATATAAAGCACAGCAATGCGACACGGTTTTAATCGTGTCAGATGGCAAAACTTTAATTAATGTATAACCAATCACTCAGAAAGGCGAATAATATGGGAAGAAGACAATCACTAATGGATAAATACAGACAGCATATGAGAAATCTGAGAAAAAGCAGAGGAAAATCCGATAATACGCCGTACTATGACGATCAAGAAGTATTCATAATGAACTGCGTCACACTGGACGAAAAAATCCCTGCAAAGATACTGGAGACAGAAATAAGAAACAGAAGGGCAGTAATCAAGAGTATCGAATGCCCAGTATGCCATACACCAATGGTTTGGAGCAGGACATGGGAAACTTTTTCCTGCAAAAATACAGAGCACCAGGGCCCTAAGAGATACGAGGTCATAAAAGACTCAGGATTATATTGACGATTATTCGACGTTTTTTATTATCTCTGTGGAACCGCTTGCGGCCAACACATTCTGCAGATTTTCATGATAATCGCTCGGCTCGGACTCTAAAAGTTGTTTTACATAATCCTTTAGAAAGTGGGCACACTCGATCTCTATCTTGGAATACTGCCACTTTTTATCCGTTCCTTTCCCAAAATAGAGGAGAAACGCATAGGCGACAGATTTGATTTTTACGTCATTCGTCTTTCTTTTTTCGATCTGCCGTAAAGTTTCGTCGGCTCCACCGGTTTTATACGCCCTGGCAACTTCATCGGCAAATTCTGCTGTTGGGGGAAGAGTTTTATAAACCGGAAGCTTGGACAATATCTGCCTTTGTTTTAGAGAGGTTGATGCTTCTTTCAGTATCTGGGAAGGGTTGTCTTTCATGGAGAGTGTTTTTTTATAAATCTCTTTTGCCATTTCCTTGTCTCCGACAATATCGGATAAAACGTCTTCGCCGAATTCGTCCCAGTTGTCCGCCAGAATTTTACTCGGCGATATTTTATCTCCAACTATGCCTTTTTCAGTTTTGCTTAAAACAAGTCTGAGTGCATTTTCCTCTTCCGTGTTTGGTTTTAACGATGCAATAAACGATTCTACGTCTTCGCCATAGCAATTGTTCTCATTGACAAATACTCTCGAATCTGCAAGAGCTTGAGCATTCTCACTTAAACACTCGGTTATGAGCTGGTAATCCGAAATAGCCCCGGAAATATATTTTTCGAGCAGTTCCTTATTTCCGCTAATTTCTTTATCGAAAACGCAAACCTGGCATTTTTTTGTTTTTGCACACCTTGGCCGCCAAACTACGCGTATCTTGAAACTGTTCTCTTGATTTGGTATGAGTATGTGTTGACTTAGTGTTGCCATAGTGTGGCTCTCATGTCCTTTTGCACAGTCTGAACACAACAAGATGGAAAAATCATGCAATCTTATTTTCAGGTGTGTCAAAACTTCGCCACGCTCTTCGTTTTTTGATGATGAGTGTTGACATGAATAGCCGCCGTTATTCTTGCGCACAACAATATTTAAAAGAGCGGGGGCCGCCTCTATAAATTGCTTAGGCAGCGCATCCTCTTTACCAGTGCATAACAGTCCATCTTCGATAGAGTATATGTGGATGCTTTTTTTCCTTACAATATCAACAAAGCTCATTAATCGCAGATGAGGATCGTCAAAATACTGAGTCCCGATGAGATTTTCCTTTTTAACGCCCCCGCGATATGCATAAGCCACATCGCCAAAAGGATATTTTGCCACAGCCAGGCGCGGCGCTTTGTTATCGAGCGCGAGCAGGAGCGTGGCAGCGTATGCCCTGGAAAACTGATCCCCCCATCTTGCGGCCCAATTTAATTTTCCGCGGTCATCTTTATGCTCTTGTATCTTTTCCATTTTTTTTCTAGTCTTAGAAAACGGGCAGACTATGCATTTTTTGCTAAGGCATTGGGGAAGCAATATCTCAAAATCTTCGCCGATTTTTCTGGCGTTGGATATTAATTTATCTTCCTGGCTTTTGGCGGCTGTCCTGATCGACGTTCTCATCCTGCGGGCTCTCATTGATATGCCATACGCATTCGAGAAATAAATAGTTTTGCGGTTCTAAGATGTATCAAAGAGTTAGTCGAAAAGATATGTCGAATATACGTACTTCATCGAAGCGTGGTTTCGAACCCGTTTGGGTATGGGCCCAACCGGATTCGAACCGGTGACCTCCCGGTTTCTATAGCCACTGCGAGAAGACATTGCAGTCCTCAGGATTGTGGCATATCAGCCGGGCGCTCCAGCCGAGCTAAGCTATGGGCCCATTTTCTTGGTTTTAACAACTTAAAATGCATATATGTTATTTAAATCTGTAGGTATATCAATTAAAGCTATAGGCGTGTCAAATTCTGCAAGAGGGCAGTTCCGTCTGTCTCGCCAACAGAACAGTGCCTACACAACTATGAAATTTGTGATTAAATCCTCATTTTAGCAGAAACTTATAATAAAAAGAGGATGATTCTGACACATGCCGTTTGGAGAGTCGGAGAAGGGTTGGAGCGTTCCTTCTGAGGAAATTCGTGAGGGTTCTACCAAAATCATAGTTCCAAAGGTTCGAGCCACGGGCGGACCATTGACTTCCAAGACACCTATATTTTACAACCCTATCATGGAGTTTAATAGGGACGTTTCTGTTTTGCTTGTTTCAAAACTTATCGAGGAAGGCGGGAAAGAAATACTGGATGGTTTGGCAGGCACGGGGATTCGCGGCGTCAGGTTTGCGAACGAAATAGAGAAAGGAGCGTCTGTCACGATCAACGATTGGAACCCGATTGCGCACAAGTTCATCAAAAAAAACATCGAAATGAACAAACTGAAAAACGCTGTGTACAGCGGCGAAGACCTGAATGTCCTACTTTCCAGGGACAGGGGGAGATATGATTACATTGACATAGACCCATTCGGCTCGCCGATAATGTTTTTCGACAGTGCGGTGCGGTCCATAAAAGGCAACGGTGTTGTTGGTGTTACTGCAACGGATACCGCCCCATTGTGCGGCACTTATCCGAAAACATGCCTGCGAAGATATGGGAGCCACTCGTCGAGAACATCGTACATGCACGAAACTGGTGCGAGGATACTTATTGCTTCATTCGCTAAAACTGCCATGAAATACGATTATAACGTGATTCCCATATTGGTGCACTCTACAGACCACTATTTCCGGTTTTATGCCAGAGTGAAAAAAAGAACCACGAAAGCAAAATTGTCCATAAACAATATTGGCTATGCCGCACATGATTTTAAAACCGGCAGGCGGGAGATTTTTACCGAGGCGGAATTTTTCAACACCTCTAAAAAGTACAAGAAACTTCTGGAAAACAATGAAAAAATGGGAATAATTGGCCCATTGTGGATAGGGGAACTGTTTGACATTGAAATCGTGAAAAAACTTCCAGTAAAAAAGCAGCTTGGAACCATTAAAAGAGTACAAAAGATGCAAAGATTATGGATAGAAGAGGCGAATGCTACACCGTTATTTTATGATATGAATGAAATTGCCTCGATTCTAAAAGTATCTCCGCCCAGATTGGAGGAAATTATCGAGAAGTTGAAAGAATGTGGCTTTGACGCATGGCGTACTCACTTCTCTCCCACGGGTTTTAAGACGACAGCTAAAATTGAGGATATTAACGATACTTTCCGGTCGCTTGCGAAAAGTAAATGAACAGTATTTATATATTAGTGGATAATTACACCAATTACTCCAGAGGGAAATATATGAAAAAAGGCGATTTAATAGAAATGACCTACGATGCGTGGATAGCAGATACAAACGAGTTGTTTGACACCACAAATGAAGAGACTGCAAAGAAAAACAAGGTACATGATGAAAAAACAAAATACAAGCCACTCTTTATTATTGTTGGCGCGGATAGGGTAATAAAAGGACTTGACAATTCGTTATTAAACGCATCTGTTGGGAATGAATACAAGGTTGAGATACCCCATACTGAAGCATATGGTGAAAGGGACCCGAAACTTGTAGAATTGTTTTCAATACAGGAGTTTAGGAGACAACAGATCGTACCGCAGATAGGGATGCAGGTAACGCTTAAGAATAAGGTTGGAACCATAATCGGTGTTTCTGCTGGGCGCGTTAGGGTGGATTTCAATAAGCCTCTCGCTGGAAAAAAGTTAAGATATGAATATAAAGTGACAAAAAATATAGAGGACATTGATCAAAAGGTAGACGCAATAATATCAATGCATTACACCAAAGGCGGGGATTTTAAGAAACAGTTGACTGAAAAGACAGTAACGATTACAACGCCAAATACATGTAAATACGATAATGAGTGGTTTTTGGTAAAATATGTTATCGCTAACGATATTCTGGAATATGCAAACATCGAAAAAGTTCATTTTGTAGAAGAATACGCAAAAAAGATTGAGGAAAAAAAGGAAACTGAAAAGAAAGAAACAAAAGAGACAGAGACGAAAGAAGAGGCGAAAGAGGAGAAGAAAGACGAAACGAAGAAAGAGGATACAAAAAAAGAGGGTGAAAGTAAAGAGACAAAGAAGCAAAAGGCACCATCTAAAAAAGAGCACAAAGAGTCTGCCTAATTTTTCTTAATTTAATATGGAATCGCCATTAAATTCCTTACCTTTTTATTGGAAACGCACGAATAGAGTGTTTTCCATTGTTTTAAAACACTATGTCCCATACCGTCTAGATCGCCTCTGGTAGTCCCGTATCACCCTCAGAAAATCGATCTTTCTGAACGCTGGCCAATAAATATCTGAAAAAAACAGTTCTGAATATGCCAATTGCCATAGGAGGAAGTTGGAAACCCGCTCTTCGCCGGAGGTTCGCAGAATTAGGTCTGGATCCGGCAGGTCAGCAGTATATAGATAAGAAGAAAACAATTTTTCATCTATATTCTTTATCTCGACTTTTCCATCCTTTGCATGAGAGGCTATCTTCCTTATCGCCTGCAATATCTCTTCTCTTCCCCCATAAGCTATCGCTACGTTAAAGAAAAAGTCAGTATAGATTTTTGTTTTTTCCTCGGCGTATTTAATAGCATTTCTAACTTCGTTAGGCAGCAGTTCGAGTTGTCCGATTGCTTTCGCTCTTATCTTGTATTGATGTACCTCTTTATCGTCTCCCAGTTCGTAAAAGCTTTGGGCAAACATATTCATTAGTGCGTTGAGTTCTTCGCTTGGGCGTCTTAGGTTTTCGGTAGAAAAAGCGTATACTGTTAGATACTTTACGCCAACATCCCTGCACCAGTACAAAACTTCCCTGAGTTTATCTTTGCCCATTGCGTGTCCCTTGATTGGGGAAATCCCTATGTCCTGGGCAAATCTTCGGTTACCATCCATTACGATGCCTATATGTTTTGGTACCGGTTTAGACAGTATGTCCTTTAACAGTTTTTTCTCATATGTAACATATATATTATGTGAGAATGTATCTATAACGCCCATTTATGGAACCTTCTGCCCTTCAACAATACCTTTTTCGCCTATAAGAAAATAGAACGAGAATGCCCGCAAAAATGGACAATATGATAGGTATCTCAAAACCAGGAATGAAAGTTGGTGGCGGCGGTGGAACTTCATTTATTGGTGGGAGAACCTCTTTATAGATTCTTTTTTCACGGGAGATTTGTATTGTATCCTTTTCTATCGTGGCAATTGCGGTGATAGTGTGATTGCCGGAGCTTGCTGTCCAGTGGAACTTGGCAGTACCGACTTTATCTTTTAAAGATACGTTCATAGAGCCAAGCGTTATTCCGTCTATATCCAGCAAAACGGTTGCGTTGTGTATGGACACGTCGCTAAGATCCGTAACGGATACTATCACATCTACTATATCCCCCCCGCGCACGTCCTTGAAAGAGAAGTCGATATTCGTAACCACTACATCGTATGTTATTGCTATTTGATTGTCGAAACTCAATTCTGTAGTGTTTGATATTGTGGGAACTGAGGATGTGGTGGTAATTGTAATTTTATACAGCACTCGATTTAGATCTGTCGGCATTTTCAGTGCCACTCTGTATCTTTTCTGCTCTCCTGGATTCAGCTTAACAATCCCACTGCCCACAAAGGTAAATCCCGAGATTTCAACGCCGTCTTCGTATCTTGTGACAGCGCCTAAAGTTACAGTTATATTGTCCACTGCATTTCCCTTATTTATTAAAACAACGTCAGCCACAATCGTCGAGTTTTTTGGGTCCGAAGTAAACGCTCCATTGCCTGTCCTTTCCAAAGAGATAGCCATTGCTTTTTGTATTGTCGCGGACATCTTTACCGCAGATACATTCTGCCCCCCCGAAGTAACATTCACGACGTCGCCGGTTATTGTAACGTTGTCTGCAACGATTTTTACGTAAAACACATATGCTCCAGTAAGCATATCTGCAGGTATTGTCGCGTTCACGCTGTAAGTCTTAGCATCGGACCCCCTCGGCAAGTAGACGCTTAGCGCGCTTGTTAAACTCCCACCATCTAAAAGGCCAATGCTCCAATAATCCGTTGGACTCATCAGCGTAGAACTGCTAACGACGCATGTGACGTTTTCGTCAATGTTTCCATTGTTTTTTAGAGTAAATTTTCCCATTCTCGATTGGGTGGTGCTAAGATCGGGAGTAATGTCGAAATCATAGATGACGCTAGAAACCGCGATTGCCCGTATCTTCTTTACCGCTACTGAAACTTTTGTAATATCATATGTAGAATTGCTGATCGACGACGTGGCTTTGAGACTGATAGACACCGAAGAGTCGCCAGCGACGTTATTGGGAATTGTTAAACCAAGCGTTATGCTTTTGGTTTCTCCTTTATTTATAGAGAGACTTTGTGGAACAGTAATATTATTATTAACGCTCCAGCCACTTGCATTCCAATCCTCGGATAACGTGGATTCTAAAGTGGATATGAATGCATAAGTGTCCATAATATTTCCAAGATTTAAGACATTAATGTCAAAATTCACCAGAGTTCCGGCAGTCGCGTTATAAAGTTGATAGTTTTCGCTTTCGAATTTTACGCCATATCGCACAACAACCGATAACTCGAGTTGTATAGAGTGTTTAACAGTCTGGTCGTTTCTTGACGTTCCGTTTAAAAATATCGTGATTTGTTGCGACTCAGTGATGTTAGTGGGCATATTTACGATTAAATAAAACCTCTTTGCAGTATCGAACAATTCTACATAACTAATTCTATCCGAACTCTCTTCCCACCATGCCATCCCCATTGTACATATATCCGGGAAACTAGTCGCGTTTATGTCAACCGTATTAGAGGGTGACGAATAATGTCCCAGCCGCTCCATAGAAATGCCATATGCTGCGGTCTGACCTGGTTCGACCTCCTCCATGACATATTTGCTTTCACCGGCGAAGTACATATCAAATTCATCATATCTTGTAAGCCAGTTGAATATGTTCAAAGCGAATATGTCATTATTATTGTCAGTGTCATTAAAATCGGGCCTGCCGTCGTGGTCGATGTCGCCGTTGTTGTGATTTGTGAGTTGATTCCATGTCGCGAACATATCCGTATCTCCGACAGCAACCATTCTTCCTTTTCCAGTTGTTTTTCCGCTGGATAGTGCTAGTGCTATCGCGGCATCTGACGGCAGAGTGGCATAATCGCTTGCTGGCGAAAGGATATTTCTTGCATCTTTAGCAGTAGAGTATGGCCTTACTAATGGTACCGCATCAGCGGGATAAGATGTTGGGTCGTATGTATCGTAGGCATCGCGGCCAAAATAGCCTCCCTTGTAGTACTCCAATGTGCCAACATTTCTTGTAATCGGATGGTTTTGGTTTGTCGTGTTGTTTTTGAATTCTAGAAAAATTGCGCCACCATTCATCGATGAATTAGCTTGATGTGCGGCAGCATCATCATATACCACGCCCCTCACCTTCATTCCAAACATTTCGAGTATCTGTTCGGCGCCTGGTGAATAATACCCGCCGGGTAACTGATAGAATTCGGTGAGCACAAGGATGCTTCCGCCAGCAACCCTCACATATTTTTGTATAATGCTCAGTTCTTCATCTGTGTAGTTTCCTCTACTTCCCGGGATTACGAATAAATCGTATGCTGGTAATGATGTTCCACCACTATTTACTATCAAGTTGCTTTCAATTATTCTCGGACCGATGCATGAATAGAGTGGGTCGCCCCACACCACGCCGCCCTCTGCAGTCTCAAATGTATTATTGTCGATAACCGTAACGCCATCGAGCGTGGATATGTTGAACCCGTTTTTTATCAAAACATCCCTGAGTGAAGAATATTTGCCGCTCCAATTGAAACCGTAACCACCTACAGCGTCATAACCTCCGTTCTGGCCTTGTTTGTTGCAGGAGTTCAATATCTTATTTTTAACTGCGCTGAGATTTGCAGTGTTCTCGTTAAAGGTGTATGGATCGACATTTACATTCGGATTCAACGATATCATCGGATTATGTGCTTCGTCAAAAAGTACTCTCGGCGTGTAGTCTCCCTGCTTAATTTTAGATTTCGCGCTCCCGCCAAACTCGGGATGTTCCCCGTGAGTGCCACTCTCTATTTTTTTTATGCTTGTTGTATCGCCAGTGTTGATAAACGCACTTGCAAATAGCATGATTACAAAAACTAAGATTGTAAGAAATGTTAGATACCTCAAATGCCTAATTCTCTCACCGTCTATCTAAATACCAGCAAGGATATAATAAGATTGTTATAATGGTTAATAAATCTAATTCTTTGGATGTGTATTTTAGAAGACTGGGTCTTTTCTCTGAGTTCGCGATTATAAACAGGCATGCTTAATGATTCATTAGCCAGCACTTAAATCGATATCGTATAGTTCTCATTTCGTATATGATAAAACCTATATCTCCAATCGACATTAAACCTCCCAAGGACCAAACCGCAAAAGATACATGTTCTGCGGCAGGCAAATAATGAATTTTGTCACGAGATTCAAGCAGATGATGGCCGATCCGAAGGAGCGCGTTGCGTTTAGCTCAGTTCTCGCAGCCGTGCTCTTGGTGAGCTTTAAGCTGTACGTTGGCATAATGACCAACAGCTTGGGCATACTCTCGGAAGCATTGCACTCTGGCCTTGACCTGATGGCAGCGGCGATAACGCTGGCAGCAGTAATAACTGCGAGCAGACCTGCCGATTCCGACCACCAGTTCGGCCACGGCAAGGTCGAAAGTTTCTCTGCACTGATAGAAACGATTCTTCTGCTCATTACATGCGTATGGATATTCTGGGAGGCCGCGGAGCGCATATTTGTGAGGGGTTCACATGTTGAGGCAAACGCCGCCGCATTCCTGGTTATGGGCATATCGATCATCGTAGACATATCCAGGTCTAGAGCACTATATAAAGTCGCAAAGAAATACAATTCGCAAGCCCTAGAGGCAGATGCCTTGCATTTCTCAAGCGACATACTAAGTTCGTCTGTCGTAATCATAGGTTTGATTTTTGTGTATTTTGGGTTTCCTATGGGTGACCCGCTTGCAGCGATAGGCGTCGCGATACTTGTAATCATAGTCTCGCTGCGCCTTGGCAAGAGGACCATAGATATACTCATGGACAAGGCACCAGAGGGCAAGACCGAGGAAATACAAAAGTGCATAGAAACAATAGATGGCGTGAAGTGTGAACGGGTGAGGGTGCGCGTTGCGGGTGCGCACACGTTCGTGGATACGAAGATAACACTTGAACGCAACATGCCGTTCGAAGTATCACACGACGTTCAGTCCGAAGTTGAGGCTAAAGTCCACCACATTATTAAGGACGCGGATGTGATGGTACATGCAGAACCAAGAAAATCTATGGACGAGGATTTGCGAAGCGAACTTGCGATGATGGCCTCAAAAACGAAGGGCATAACCGGCGCGCATAATATAGAGATACATAGGATTGACAAAGACATCACTGTTAATATGCACATCGAGATGCAACCCAACACAAGCATCAAGGAAGCCCACGCAACAGTAAGCGATTTTGAATGTAAGGCAAAACGGGAGCTAGCTATAAAGGAAATAAACACGCACATAGAGTCCCTGATACCAAACGAAATTGTTGGAAAGGACGCAACTGATGATTGTCGACAAATAGTCGAAAATATCAAGAAGATAACGGAGGAATATGCGAAAAAATATCCACAATTCAAGGGATGTTATGATATAACGGTGAGGGTTTTCGATGGGAAAATGCTAGTCAACCTATGCTGCCATGTATCTGAAGACGAGACGCTGGATCGGGCACATAAACTCGCTACGGAATTGGAGAATATCATACGATCCGAGATCAAAGAGATCTATGATGTGACGACGCACATGGAACCGCATGTGGAATAAATTAGAAAAACGAAACGCTTCTAAAAAAAAATAGAAGTAAACTACCATGGGCTAAAGCCCCATCTACGGACTTTGCACGTGCAAAGTCCGTACGATCGTACAAAATTCCACCAAAGAATTTTGTAGATGGCGTGTGACGATGGCTTTAGGCGAACGCCACTATGGACATCTAAGGATGTTAGAGATACACGCCATGGGGTTCGCTTATCCGCCCCTTAAAAGGGGTGGCGTACGCGATCTACGAAATTTGCGAACAAATTTCGTACGATCTACAACATTGCACGAGCAATGTTGTATGATCTACGGTATTGCTTGTGGAGCAATACCGTACGAACGTACGAAATTCTTCCAGAGAATTTCGTAGTACGTATGAAATCTCGCTGGAGATTTCATAGTACGTATGGAATTTCAGCGAAATTCCATAGTACCCATGGTAGTTTAATAAAGAATAATATAAGAATAACGATTAATTTTATGCAACCTCAGGACCAAATGCCTGTGCACTCTTCTTTTCTTCTTCTTGGATTTTGATGTGCGGAATCTCTACTTTTATGGGCGGTGGCAAATGGATCTTATTTGCGGTAATGAGCGCCTCAAAACTCCCATTCCCGAGTATAGTGTTGTGAATTTCCTCTGCAACCTCTTTTGCCATCTTCTGCTCAGTACTCCATGTTTTGGCAATTGTCGGTGCATCTCCCTCGTATACCAAACTTCCCTCTATCTTGATAATTCCAAGGTGCCCGTAACTCACTGTATATCTAAACTCGATATTTACTTCCCTGTTGTTTATCTCTGTTATTTGGGTGATTGTCGTATTGTGGTCTATTCTTACGGTTTGTGGCTTTTCGTTTCGTTTTGCGAAGCGCTTTGCTTCTATCGAAGAGATGTCAAAACCTTTGACTGGCATAATCCTTTTCCTTCTAAATATCGATATTAAAGTAATGTAATGAAGTATTCAATTATTTAAAAGTATATCGGTAACTTTATATAACATATATTCATGGTGCTTTTTTACATTTACATGTTTTCTTATTTTTGTTTTTCTGTATTTGGAGATACTACCTACTTTGCTCAGCCGTCAGGTTGACCATGTACCTCAACATATCCAGCTGTTGTATTGGATAATTATACAGTATGTGCTCGCCATTTGTTTGAAATCCGTATTTACCTATGAAGTAACTGTATAAGGCGTCTCTATACTCCCCGATGACCTTAAACCTCAGATTTCTTATGTTGAACGTAGAATTTACTTGATAATTCTTTACCGTGAATGTAAGGTCGTAAATTCCATTCTGTCCAGATGCCATAGTAGATTCCAACACGACGATATAGAGAGACATCCGATTGTTTCCGTTAAAAATTATCGGAGATTTGTCCACATATGCAGTGCGAGCGGGGTAATCCGTAATAATGCCGCCGTTCGCTGTTCTGATGAAAAACGTTCCGAGCGTTGAGGGGATAGTATGAATAATTCCGCTCGTTTGCAGTATCCATGCTTCTGCCATGGGAGTGTCATTTGAAGGATCTGAAACGGTTATGAAGGTATTAACTAAGGATTCTGGTGGGTCAAGCGCATATACGCCGTCTCTATTGCTGTCAATTGCTGTCACTGGAGACGTAGAACCGTTCAACCACCTGTGTGTAATCTTCATATTACCAGACGAACGATTTCCGTCTTTTGTATAATTAAAAATATTCAGATAGTCGACCGTAATTGACTCACCATTCGTAGCATTAGTTGTTGTATAGTAGATAAAATCGAACTTGACATCGCCATCCGTACCATTGTCCAAAGTGTAAGAAACAAGCATTACTTCTTCCTTTTGTTTTATGGAAAGTGTACCTGTGCCAATGGAGATTCTGCAAGTTCTGCTCGAATATGGCCCGTTATTTGTACCAGATGCATCGAATATCGCCTCTCGCACCGTTGCGGCCACACACTCAAACTGTCCATGTGAAGACCGATATTGACTCTCTAAAGTTTTCCGCTGGTTTTCGGGGACTGCCCATACCACTGCGACTGATGCGACTATCAACACAATAACAAGCATTAGAATTGTGCCTATGATTGTGCTATCCCCCTCGGTTCGCCTAGTAAAACGATATTTTTGTTTTGTGCATTTTTTCAGATTTGCACAGGCAATAGATAAGCCAACCAACCCCGTCACCGCATACTCATCCAATTGTGATAATTTAAAGATTGCTACAATCTTAACCTTTTGCAAAATCCTGCAAGTTTCTAGTCCTAACCATTGAAGTATGCCTTGCCTATTTTTTCTGGAAGACCTGCAATTTTTATCAGCGACTCAATCTCCATATAATGAAGTTTGCCAGGAATAACCAAACAGTGCGGGCAATCGCCAAAATTTTTTTCGAGCAGGTTTTTTACAATATTTGCACATAACATTGAGTTTTCTGTTCCTGCTCTCGCAACAACGCAAACTAACGTATCGCCCGTAATCACATGTTCCTTGCGTTTTTTCTCTATTTGCAAAAGCGCTTTAATGCCTTCGTTTGCAGTCATGTATCTGTTTTTTTCGGAATCGATATCCAACAGCACGAGCGTGTGCATGCCATTCTTTAGGTTCCCTCGTATTGTTTCGTAGTGGCTTTCTGGGAAATATCTCTCTTGAGAATATGGAATTGTCGTCGTTCTGCCGAATTTATAATTTTGTAAGCCCAACAAACCAGACGCAGCGGTTATTATAGAGGCATTGTGAATTATATCTGTTTTTATACCAAGGTCTACCGCCTTAAGACGAAGCGCGATGTGTGTCGTAGCCATCATGGAGTCGCCTGCCGTCAATAATACTACGTTTTTTTTCCTTGCAGCAATCAAGATGATATTTCCGTCCTCCACTTGAGACCTATTTAGTACGACTATTTCTCTGCCAAAATAGTGTTTTAGTTTCGCTATATTGGAGTTAGAGAGAACAGAAGTGTAAAACTCTGCAAACACCTCGTCTGCATTTTGAACCACTTGGAGACCTCGGACAGTTATGTCTCTCTCGTCACCTAATCCAAGACCTACGAATGTTAATCCTGCCATTGAAAATCACGTCTTGTCCATTATTGTTTTCGATATAAATAGTTGACGCGTGGATGCTCTGTTGAACAAATCGATTATTTAATTAGCCAGAAGAGGTTGTGCCTTTGCACTACACAGAATGCCACTGGCTGCATTCCATTATAACTTTATATATCAATTCATACATCACATTGGTTCGTGAGTGTTTATGGTAGCTAAGAGAAAAGGAAAAAAGACAAAATTGGAAGATAAACTCTCGATGAAAAAAGAATCCGTGTGGCTGGATGCGAAGAAGAAAAAGATAGAGGAAATGTTCAATTTTAGCGAGGGGTATAAGAAGTTTCTTGATGGCGCAAAAACGGAAAGGGAAGCGGTTAAAAGCATAGTAGAAATTGTCGAGAAATTTGGTTTTAGATCGATTAGCACTGTTAAAAAAACGAAACCTGGCGATAAACTCTACACGATAAATCGCGGTAAGAATATCGCATTAATAATTATAGGCAGTGCACCCATTGAAAACGGATTGAATGTCATTGCGTCCCATATTGATTCTCCGAGACTCGACCTCAAACAGCACCCGCTCTACGAGGACAAAGAGGCAAAATTGGCGTTATTAAAGACACACTATTATGGCGGAATTAAAAAATACCAGTGGGTTGGGATACCTCTGTCTTTGCACGGCAGGATCGTCAAGAAGGACGGTAAGTATGTGGATGTCGCGATAGGCGAAAAACCCGGAGATCCGATATTTACTATCCCTGACCTATTGCCGCATCTCGCAGGCAAAACCCAGGAAAACAGAAAATTATACGAGGGCATAAAGGGCGAGGAATTAAACGTCCTTGCCGGCAGCATGCCGTTAAAAGAGGAAAAAACCGATAACAAAATCAAGTTGTGGGTTTTAGACTACTTTCATAAGAAATATGGCACTGTAGAAGAGGACCTTGTAAGCGCCGAATTGGAAGTCGTGCCTGCATTCAACGCGATGGACGTCGGTTTTGATAAAAGCTTGGTAGGCGCTTACGGCCAGGATGACAGAATATGCGCCTATACGTCCCTGATGGCAATGTGCGATATTAAAAAACCGCGCAGGACGTGTATAGCCGTATTTTACGATAAGGAAGAAATCGGAAGCGAGGGGAACACTGGAGCCAAATCCATATTGTTGGAAAGCATTGTCGATAAACTGCTGAGCGCGGGAAACAAAAATTACGGAGACAGCATGTTGAGGAAAATCTTTGAAAATACAAAGGCGGTTTCTGCGGACGTTACGGGAGGAGTCGACCCCTCGTTCAAGGATGTGCACGAACTGTCTAATGCCGCAAAATTGGGATACGGTACCGTAATATCGAAATTTACTGGCGGCGGCGGAAAATACTCAGCCAGCGATGCAAGTGCGGAATATGTCGGGGAAGTCAGGCAATTGCTGAACAAAAACAAAATCGCATGGCAGAGCGCAGAACTAGGAAAGGTGGACGAGGGGGGAGGCGGCACAGTAGCCAAATTCCTGGCAAAACTAAATATGGATATAATAGACTGTGGTCCTGCTTTGATAGGTATGCACTCGCCGTTTGAGGTTTCGAGCAAGGCGGATGTGTATTCTACTTATGAAGCGTATAGGGCGTTCTTTGAAAAGATGTGAACAGCGCGATCTGGAAAAATAACTTATAGGATGTGGATGCAATATGCTGTCTGCCACAGACCTTAGTCTGTTCGTAAGCTTATTCGCTATAATTGATTCCATAGGCAACATACCAATCTACATCTCTCTCACTCAAGATTTTACAAAGGAAGAAAAAAGAAAGGTCATATTCATAATATTCAGCGTAGGTACTGCGATACTTATTGTTTTTGCAGCAATCGGAAATTACATCTTCAACTTGTTTGGGATAACGCTTCCAGCGTTCAGAATCGCGGGCGGCATACTGATATTTGTCATGGCGTTTTCGATGCTGCATGGCGAAAGGCCCAAGACAAAGCACAGAAAAGAGGAGATCGAAGATGCCATAGGACGAGAGGCGGTGGCGATAACTCCGCTCGCGATACCGCTATTTGTAGGTCCTGGTGCTATTTCCGTGGTTATGATCGCCATAGGCGACTCCTCAACCATTTTCGCACAAATTTGGGTATTCCTGGCGATATTTATCGCGATGGCCATTTCCTGCCTACTGCTCATTGTAGCCGATGTTTTATTCAAACGCATGGGAAGGACTGGGCTTATGGTGATTACAAGGATAATGGGCATAATACTCGCCAGCATTGCAATTCAGTTTGTTATTCAGGGGATATATGAGATTGGCGTGAAATGGCACTTGCTTTCGTAGAGTTCAGAATTGTTTATTGGATACTCACGATACCTTCCGTCCCCTAGAGGTAGTGCCTTAGCGAAAAGAAGAGATAAATATATATTATTACATTTATATGCGATATATCTAATGATTTTAAAAAATAGGGTACGCATTATTATGAAAAGAACAAATGCGCCATTATTGGGAGCATCGATAATCACAGCAGTCTTATTTGTTATATTTTTGTCGTGTTTTTTTGCAAGTGGCGAACACATAGAAAGTGTTGAAATGCAATGGACGAAAGTGGCTACTACCTATCCGAAGATGTGCACCTTCGGTCATTGGCAAACCCCTACGACATTAAATCTCTTTCAGGTAAACGATACAAAAATAGAGATATATAACTCAAACGGAACGCGCGTAGATAATTATGCTATGGGGCATGGGATCAATGATGTGCTGCCTGCCGATGTCGATAACGATGGCCTAGATGAGATATTTGTTGGGTGGCTAAATGGGACGAATGCTACTGTCAGTGTTATGAATCAAGGTTGGACAGTTATCAAATCCTTTTCTAAACAGGGGGCTTCCGATAGCAATGTCAAACCGTACTACTATACAGACATAAATGATGACGGCAATAAAGAAGTTGTTTGTGCGGTAGATTCGGGGTATAGTAAAAATATCCGGGGCGTCGTGGTATTTGATTATAACACAGCTTCTGAAAAATGGTATGGACCCACTGCACCGGGCATAACCAACATCCAGATTGGGGATGTAAATAACAATGGCGCTCTTGAGATAATTGCGTCATCGTATGGGTGCAGCAATGGAAGGCAAGGCCCGTATGGTGATGACGACTCGCACTCCTTTGTATATGCTTGGGATGCAAGTGGTAACTTGCTTTGGGGATACAATACCGGCGATTATTTTACAGGTTGTGATGTTGGGCTTTCGGACATAAATAATGATGGCACAACTGAGATAGTTGCGATATTAAACACAGCATATGATTACCGGACTGATCTTGGGAAATTAGTTGTTTTAGACGGCTCTGGCAACGTTTTAAGTAGTAAATCATTCACACGCGGGAAATATGGTTTGGTGATGTCAGAGTTTAATTCTTCAAATGACGGCAAAGAAATAATTGTTGGAAGCAATAATCAAAAAATCCAGATGTACGACAAAAACCTCAACCTACTGCACGAATACACGTTTTTATCGACACAGGATGCCTGGCATCATATCGTGCCCGGTTTTTATTATGATTTGGACGGCGACAATAATACTGAGATTGTGACCATACAATATGATCGAACGACTTCCCAAATTACAGACGTAAAAGTAGTCATATTCTCAAACAATCTAGAAGTTAAGAATGTCTTAAACGTTACTTCATCGACGCCTTGGCCTGGTGCAAACGTTAAACTCGGCAAATCTGGGAACGATACAATAATCGTAGCAATTTTGGACAAAACATACATTTATCGATTGAGTGGTTTGATATACACTGTTCGAAACGCCTTACCGAGCGTAGACATCACGACGCCTGCTGATTGGTCCACGTATTCACCGCTCGTACTTACATCAAATGTAACTGTCGATGATAACGGGACCATAATCAATTATACATGGAGCTTCGGCGATGGGAATTATTCATATGAACCTGCACCGACGCACACATGGGCATCAAAGGGCACGTTTAATATCAATCTAACAGTAACAGATAACCGTAGTGGCACGAGTTCAGTCGAACGAAGTATTTCTATCACAAATTCAGCACCTAGCGCGATGTTTGACGTGAATACTACCTCCGCACAGACATATGCGTCAATAACATTTTATGAGCCTTCAGACCCGACAGATATAGATGGTTACGTTACGATGCATGTTTATGATTTTGGGGATGGAGGCACTACGAGCATAATGAACGAGAGCAAAACATCAGTAGAGCACATTTATGCGTCTAAAGGAGTGTATAATGTAACACTTAGAGTTTATGATAACGATGGGGGGTTCGCCTTAAAAAAAGTCACAGTAACGATAATTAACTCACTGCCCACTCTCCAAGTTCCTGTGAACCTAACGTCGCAATCGTTGACTGCCGTAAGATTCAACGCGACCGTGTCCGACATAGACGGAGTGGTTGTGAATTACAGCTGGGATTTTGGGGACGCGAGTTTTGAGTGCAATTATACAGATGTTGCTTACCATCAATATACTAGACCAGGAAATTATGTGGCAACCATTACAATAAGAGATAATGATGGTGGTACGGTATCCAAAACGACACTGATTACTATCGCAAACCGCATTCCGACTTGTTCATTCACCGCATCCACAGACAAGAGAGTTGGGGAAGAAATCGCCTTTACCGCGAATGCGATCGATCTCGATGGAACTGTAACAAAATATAAATGGACTTTTGGAGATGGCAATACGACAGATTGGCTGGGTAACAACACCCTTAAGCATACTTATCTCAAAGCGGGGCAATATACCGTAAGCTTGATTGTAATGGACGATGACAACGGTACATCCACCATAAACTCAGACACGGTATCCGCATCAAACAATCCACCTGTTGCAGACGTCATCTACCCGCAATATATTTACGTTGGTGAAGAAGCACGATTCCTCGGCAATAACAGTTACGATACATATGGTAGCATTGTGTCGTATCTCTGGAATTTTGGTGACGGCATGACATCTATCGATATTAGCCCAAATCACACATACAAAAAGGCCGGAAATTATACACTCTCGCTTAAGGTGATCGATGACTTCGGCGAGGCAACCACAATCGGCAAGTCGATAGTCGTCGAGGAAAACTCCTCGTTAGTGGCACAAACATCATTCAAGGTTGAAGAAAAAGGCATCATGGATTATATAAACATGTATTCAAATTTACTTGGTTTTCTCGTAGCAGGCCTGGGCTCTGCCAGCGGCTTTTTCTTTGTCAGAAAGAAAAGAGCCGTGTTGGATAGGCAGATGTCGCTAATAGAAGAAACAGTAAGATTGCAGAACCCATACGAAGCATACACACGACTGTCCAAGATTCAGGAAGCGGCGTCTAAACTTCTTAAAAACGGAAATATTTCAGAAAACAATTATATTATATTGGATAACAAAATACGTGATTCCAAGCATCAATTAGAGAAGAAATATCCGAGCATTCAAGAAACACGGCCTTTTCAGCAACAGCCGTATCAGGATACACCAAACAGCGTAGAGCAATGGCATGCGCAAGAGAGATACCAAGAAAAAGATGGGAATGAATGAAACTCGATATCTTCCACGATTCCCGAAATATACACCCTACCCGTTTTAGTCTTTAACAGAATGGATACTCATCCGAGTAGCTCGGTTGATATATCTTCTCCTTCAATTTTTACGATCGCAGCATATCCGTCCTTTGCGGGTCCAGGATTTACAAACACAGTCCCGTCCTCGTTTTCAACCCCTCTGCCTTCGTGAATGTGTGCGGAAAGCACCAATCTTGGTTTGTGCTTTTTTACTATTTTGGCAATTGCTTCACAACCCGCATGTCCCCGAGCCCCCGCAATATCTACGTGTCCTCTTGCGGGTGCATGAAGTATCAAAACTGAATCCTTTTCCACCAGGGCATCAAGCCAATCATATATTTGTTCCTCTGTGCGCTCAAACGGAGTGTTGAACGGCGTGTGGTTCGACCCGCCCAAGCCCACAAATAATATGCCGCCTATTTCTTTCTTCATTCTGTGCATGTTTATTGCATTTGTTTCCCCTATTGAGTTTAATACGCCCTCCGGATCGCAATTCCCCGGCACTGCCAATGTTTTTATGGGAATGGCGTTAAGAAACTTTTTTGCCCAATCTACTGGTCCGAAGTTTGTAATATCCCCGCAAATTATCAGCATATCTGGATTGTGTTTCTCCATATATTCTAACGTAGATGCCAACGCCTTGTCTTTGCCGTGTATATCCCCAACAACCAGCATTTTCATTACTATCGCCCCATTTTGATTATTAAAAAATCTTCGCACATATCCCAAAAGAATAGATGAGTGACTATATATAAACTTATTTGGCGAAAGTTCAACAGATAACATCTGGACGCTTAAACCAAAACATTAATCAAAGTGCTTTCTTATCACCCGATAGATGGTAGACTATATTCCGAACCTCGAGAAAAAAGAGGAGATGTTGAGGGAGATCGGGCTCAAAAGAATAGAGGAACTGTTCGCAGACATACCAAAGAAAGTTGCAATAGACAAACTGAACTTGCCGAGTGGAAAATCGGAGATGTGCGTAAAAAATGAATTGAAGAAGATTTTGGGCAAAAATAGAACTTCGGATGACGTTGCGTGTTTTATCGGTGCGGGGATGTACAACCATTACATACCATCTACCGTGAAAGCTATCACTGGCCGCGCTGAATTTTATACGAGTTATACCCCATATCAGCCGGAGACAAGCCAGGGAATGCTTCAGGCACTGTTTGAATATCAAAGCATGATTGCTGAGCTGACCGGCATGGATGTTGCAAATGCCTCGATGTATGACGGTTCTACTGCTTTAGCCGAAGCGGTATTGTTGGCAGTCAGACATACCGGAAAAAAGAACGTTGTAATCCCACACGCACTTCACTGGGAAAAGAAAAGCGTTCTTTTGAATTATACAAAAAGATATGGGCTGAATATAAAGGAGATATCATATAATGCGAATGATGGTAAAATTAACCTCCGGCAACTAAAAGAAATGGTCGATGAAGAAACTGCTTGCGTATATGTCGAAAATCCGAACTTTTTTGGAGTGCTTGATGACAACATAGTTGACGTCCGAGAAATTGCAAAAAATGCACTATTCGTTATAGGAGTTAACCCGCTGTCCCTTGCGATTCTCCACTCTCCGCGCGAATATGGGGCAGATATTGTCGTAGGCGAGGGACAAGCCCTTGGAAATCCAATGAGTTTCGGTGGGCCGACTCTTGGCATATTTGCGTGTAAAGAAGAATTTGTCAGAAAAATGCCGGGACGCCTCATAGGGCTTACAAAGGATTCGAGCGGAAGGCGCGCCTTCTGCATGGTGCTGCAAACTAGAGAACAACACATCCGTAGAGAGAAGGCAACTTCGAACATATGCTCTAACGAGGCGCTGTGTGCGGTTGCTACTGCGGTCTATATGTCAACCCTGGGCAGAGATGGATTGGAAGAGGTTGCTAGAATTAATATGTGGAAAGCAAAAAAACTTTCCGAAGAAATCAACAAGATAAACGGTTTTAAAGCGCCGTTGTTCGATGGCCCGCATTTCAACGAGTTTGTTGTTAAATTACCGATCGAGCCTACGACACTCAACAAGAAGTTGTTAAACGAAGGCATCCAAGGCGGCTACCCGCTGAAAAAGGATTTCCTGGAATTAGGCAACAGCATGCTTTTTGCCGTGACAGAGAAATGCACGGATGAAGATGCAAACAAACTGATAACTGCCTTAAAAAAGATGGGGGTGGGAAAATGAGTGCGCCGTCTGGAGATACAGGCAAAAACGCCGCAACCCTTGATTATCATCAAGCAAGATACAACATCCCGCTGATTTTCGAATTGCATAGCGGCAAAAAGAAAGCACTATTTTTCGATGGCAAATACGAACCCTGCATCATACCTGAGAAGTTGGCAAGAACCAAACCTCTAGAACTGCCTCAACTCTCCGAACTAGATGTCATACGGCATTATACAAAACTTTCCCAAATGAACTATGGCGTAGACACCGGTTTCTATCCGCTGGGCTCCTGCACCATGAAGTACAATCCGAAGATATGCGAGGAAATCGCTTCACTTCCACAGACAGAGAACGTGCATCCCTATCAAGACGAGAAAACGATTCAGGGCTCGCTTCAAATAATGTATGAACTCCAAAAAGCCTTGTGCGAGATAGGCGGAGTAGATGTGGTAAGTCTGCAGCCATCCGCCGGGGCGCATGGAGAATTTACGGGGATGCTCATAGTAAATGCATACCATGAAAACAACGGCGAAAACAGAAAAGAGATTATACTACCGGATACAGCCCACGGAACAAACCCCGCAAGTGCCGCAATGGCCGGGTTTGATATCATAGAGATTCCGTCGAATAATGGCCAAGTAGATATCGAAGCATTAAAATCTGCCCTCTCGAAGAACACTGCCGCTTTAATGCTCACAAACCCCAATACTCTTGGGATATTCGAGGAAAAGATTATAGAAATTGCCGAACTTGTGCATCAAAAAGGTGCATTGCTATACTACGACGGCGCAAACCTAAATGGCATGATGGGCAAAGCAAGACCGGGGGATTTGGGATTCGATATTGTTCATTTTAACCTGCACAAAACGTTTGCCACCCCTCACGGCGGGGGAGGGCCGGGTGCAGGTCCAGTAGGCGTAAAATCTAAACTTGAAAAGTTCCTTCCGATACCTTCCGTGGAATTTAAGAATGGCGAATACTATCTGGAGTACAATCACCCTCACTCGATAGGCAAAGTAAAAAGTTTCTACGGCAACTTTGGCGTGCTTGTGAAGGCATATGTGTATCTAAAGCTCATGGGTGGCGACGGGCTCAAGGAAGCTTCTGAAATTGCAGTTCTAAATTCGAACTATATGAAAGAAAAACTGAAGATATACTACGATGTGCCGTTCGATGGTTTGAGGAAGCATGAATTTGTGCTAAGCGGCACGAAACTTAAAGAAAAAGGCATCAGAACACTGGATGTCGCCAAACGGCTTCTGGATTATGGATTTCATGCACCAACCATATACTTCCCCCATCTGGTGGATGAGGCGTTGATGATAGAGCCGACGGAAACTGAATCAAAGGAAGAAATGGACAGATTTATAGACGCCCTGATAAAAATCCAGAACGAGGATCCGTCCATAGTTAAATCTGCACCGCACAACACCAGCGTTGAAAGGGTTGATGAAATAGGCGCCGCAAAAGAGCAGATCCTGACTTGGAGAATGTTGAAAGAAAAAATAAATCGGACTGAACAGCCATAAAAACTGTCAATGTGATCTGTATTTTCTTTTCAGCAATCGTTAGATGTAACGATTGTTAGACAATGTTTATATATCATTAATGTTTATTAAATAGTGGTGAGTGTGAATGAGGTTTCTACCCTTGAACATATTTTTAGCTGGCTTGGTGGCATTGGCACTGGGCGTACTATTTATAGCGGTTGCTGGGCAAGTCTCAGCTACCAAGGATGTTGTTACGTCCATAGATACGGATGCAAACGTGATTTTGCATGATGCTGCGTGGAAGACAGACGGGAGCTATGCTCTAATAGTTGGTGACGATGGAACGGTGTTAAAGTATAACGGAACGAGCGCGACGATTTTATCGTCCAACACAACCGATGACCTGTATGGAGTTTCTTGGAAATCCGACGGAAGCTATGCGTTAATCATCGGCCACAATTATACAATACTGAAATACGACGAGGCTAATTTTACGGCAATAAACAACACAATCATGAATGACACCTATGGCGTAGCATGGGCGCCAGATGGAAGTTTCGCGTTAATATCCGGCCTTAGCGGAAAGGTTATGAAGTATGATGGAACAAACCTCACTGAAGTGTACAGTGAATTTGACAATATGAGTATTGGTGGAGTGAGCATTGCCTACAACCAAAATTCGGAAGCCGTAATAGTGGGAGATTGCGGGTATGTCCTCACGTATAATGGAACGAACATTACATTACTGCACAACGCCACTGGCCCACTCTCGAATATGACTTACTCGCAGAACATAGCCTGGCATCCAAATGGCAATTATGCCCTAATCGTAGGATTAAATGGATTTGCCGCAAAATACGAAAATGGCAGCTTTTCGGAATTGAACACAGGCACTACCGAAGATTTATACGGCATCGCATGGTGCCCGGCAAGCAGCTATGCGCTCATAACCGGATCGAGTGGCACGATATTGAAATATGACGGCACCAGATTTTTCAAGGTAAGGGATGAATCCGGCAAAATTCTTTTTAAAGTCTCATGGAAACCCAACAGCAGCGAAGCTGTTATTGTAGGATACTATGATGAACAACTTCCGAGTGCTTCCATAATCCAAAAAGGACTGATACTGAAATTTGTATCGAACGGAAGTGCTGATCCGATTCTCTTTCTTTCGCAGATAACCACGTCGTCAGCTACACCCGGAATCAATGAGAGTGTACATGTGTCTGTGGATATTACGAATATAGACCCGTACAGCGACACTGGGGCTTTAAATGTATTATTTTCAGTGAACGACAGTGTTTTGTATAACAAATCGGTAATACTCAATCCTGCAGAAAAAAGAACAGTGGAATCTACGGTTTATGGCAATTTCACGCCCGGAGATTACGTCCTAAAAGTCACAGTAATGAATGGTTCACAGTCAACTTATGATGTAACGAAAAACATTACCATCCAGGCAAGTTTAAATGTTACTGCATCGATTTCACTTGACCCCACATACCCGCTCGATATCAATGAAACTGTGAACATCAGCGTAAGAATAAAAAACAATAACTCGGGATTGGCAACTACACTTGTAAATGCATCGCTATACCTCGGCAATACCACAATTTTGGCCTCCGGAGATTTCCTTCAGATAAAACCCACTGAAAGCGTATATCTCAACTTTACTTGGACTCGGGCAATCGAAGGCAATTATACCATCAGCGTAAAAATAAAGACGCAAAATACAGTAGTCAACGAAACTACAAAACAAATAATTGTCGAAGCAAAAAGCACAGATACTTTAAACAACGCGCCACAACTCGAGCAAATAGCCAATCAAACAAGAACTCTTGGTACAATGTTTACGCTGCTTGTTGCTGCAAACGATCCAGATAACGATACCATGACATATAGCATAGAAGCCCCCACTGGCGCAAATCTCACCATAAATTCAACAACTGGATACATCACCGGCACGCCTACAACTACGGGAACATTTAACATCAGGGTGACTGTCAGCGACGGAAAAAATTCTACTAACACCACATTTGCCTTGACAGTAAATCCGGTGGAAGAGAAGAAAGAGACTGCGAAAACAACTGGGTTCCTGCCCGGCTTCGAGGTCTTGTGTGCGATAGCGGTTATAGGTGCAGTTGTCGCTATGTACAAAAAGAGGAAATGATTGATAGAGTACATATAGAAAGAGACTGCACTAATAAAAGAAAATACACTAACATTTTTAATATAGATAATTTGTATCATGGGATTGTGAGCATAAGTTGAAAATAATAGCATTTACAGGCATGCCTGGCTGCGGCAAATCAGAGGCCGTTAAATTAGCGAAGGAGAAAAATATCCCAGTGTTCAGGATGGGAGATCTCGTATGGGAGGAGACAAAAAAAAGAGGTTTGCCGCTTACGGACGAGAATGTGGGAAATTTGGCTACAGTGGAGCGGAAAAAACACGGCTATGATATTTGGGCAAAGAGAACTATAGAAAGAATAAAAAAAGAAAAAATTAGCTCGGACATTATTTTGATAGATGGGCTTCGCGGTGATGCTGAAGTAAACGCATTTAAGAAGGAGTTTGACAGCAATTTTATTTTGATAGCCATCCACTCCTCGCCGAAAGCAAGATGGGAGCGAATATCGAAAAGGAAGCGCGATGATGATACTGCCTCAGAAGAACAATTCAAAGGGCGCGATGAAAGAGAGCTGTCGTGGGGGCTTGGAAGTTCCATAGCGGTTGCGGATTATATTATTGTAAATGATGACAAGAGCATCGAGGAGTTTAGGAGAGAGGTTGGGAAGGTTTTGAGAAAGGTTACGAAGAGCAATTGAAAAAAACTGAACCGTCAACTTAAAGGAGATTACGGCGATTTAGATGGGTTTTTCTACTTCAGGTTATCCTTTATGTTAAACTCCTTCTTTTTTTGCTCTACGATCGTGGCGTGTCTCTCTGTCAATTTCCATGCCAGGTATTCTATGTCGTCCTGGTTTCTCACGAAATTCGCTTTGCTCGTAGTGTTGACAAGTTTGTCGAATTTTCTTCTCTTCAGAATGTTATCTCCGAGATAGAAACCGCACATCATCAAAAGCAGTGGAGATATTATAAACAACCAGTATTTCCAGTCACCAATCTGATTCGATATGCCTACGAGGGACGGCGCATAATCGGGGAGGAACATCAATATGCCGAATAGCAACAGTAAGCCGCTCGCGACAGTGCCGATTAAGCTTATTTCCAGCATATACTCGTGAAATAATTTTTGCAGATTGCTTAAGAAACTTTGCAAACAATCACCTTTGGCTTTTTTATGTAATATTGTATAAGGTATATGTAGTTTGATAAAAAGGTTTTCCCTAAAACTTTTTTCACATACAACGTTCGCCAGAGGCGGGCATTGTGTGATGTATGAAATTTTATAGATAGTGTGTGAAAGTTTAATCCCTACGCTTCAACCTATATTTCGGATTATCCTCTGAAGTCATTTCTATCCTGCCCTTTCTGACAGAGCAGTTTATGATTCTTTTCAGATTCATCCTTCTTGTCGCTGCAACGCCGTATTCTCCCCTAAAATGCTCGTATATCTTATGTAGTTTGGAGTCTGAGTTATATCTTAAAAACAATACTATCTCAGTCTCGATTTTTCTTTCGTATGCATTTTTCCGGTAGTCGAGCAGAGGCATAGAAACAAATATTGCCGCCAATATAATGATTATCCCGATTAGAGACGGCACAATTGCGTCATTGAAAATGTTCGACCCGCTGCTGGAATCACTGGAGCCCGTGCTGGTGGGGATGGGAATATCATACTGACTATTATTGGAGGGCTGCGAAGGTTGTGAAGTATTCTGCTGGCTGCCTCCAGAGGAAGGAGACAACACCGTCAATTTCCTGCTTGCAATCGACGACCATGTCCCGTCGCTGTCCTGGACACTAAAATAGATAATATGTTCTCCAGCAGGCATTTTTCGTTTAAATTCCGCTAAATTCCCGATCTGCCCACCGCTAAACGACCAGTTATAACTAAAAGCCTGTCCGGTAGTGCCTCCGGAACCGTGCCCCTTGAACGTAATAATGTCTGTTTCATTTGCAGGATTTGGGGATATTGCATCTATGACTGCAGTAAGTTCCCCGACTTTGTGCGGTGATTTATACTCGATCGCCATGCCTTGAAACCCCACAACCAAGGCGTTTTGCGTATTAGGTTTCCAGGAAACTCCCCTCAAACTTTGTGTGGTATTAGGCGATGTCGTGCGGTTCATAACCACGGATATTTGGCCTTCCACATACTCCAATACCGTGCCCTTGGCGCCCACAGCCAAAGCCTCATTCGCTCCGGTTCTCCATGAAATTCCATGGAGCCATCCTGTAACGTCAGTATATACTGGTTTAAGTGTAGAACCGGCATAGGAGAGCAAAGTGCCATCATCGCCGGTAATAAGTGCAAGCGCGCCATCGCTTTTCCATGCAACGCCACGAAGATTTTTCGATGTGATGCTCGGTACTGGTGTGAACGTAGAGTCGTATTTTAAAACTAGTCCGGATTCCCCGACGATTAATGCATAGTCTCCATTTGATTTCCAAGATGCGCTTTTTAATCCAGTGTTCACTCCGCTATCTAATTTTCTCAAATCCTTTCCGTCGTATTTCAGGACAGTGCCCCCGGCACCCACAATCAATGCATAATCATTATTCCAACCGATACCGTATAATGGAGGATACGTTCCTTCTGAAAGTGTTGTAAACACATTGCCATCATATTTGATTATTGTTCCGTATGTTTCAAGCGAGCCTGTCTCATTTGTGCCATACCAACCTATAATCAGCGCATAACTTCCATCGGGTTTCCACGCCAGCGATTCAAACGATTCCCCCAATTGATGTGTAGTAGTTTTAACTGTTGTAAAATTAGCCCCGTCAAATTTCAATATAATTCCGTTTCCACCACTTATGAGTGCGTAGCTTCCATCCGGTTTCCAAGATATGTCATACAGGGGCTGCGTCGTTCCCGTGACTTTGGACAAATCAGATAGGTCGCCTTGAACGCTCAGAATCGGGACTTGGATTACGACTAACAATAACGTGAGAAGAATAACTACGCGTGTATAGTTTCGTCCCATGCCTGTGTCACCCTAGTTTTAGTTGCAACCATTACATGTGGTCGCTATCGAATTATAATAGAGTATTATATTATATAAACAATGCTGCAAACACAAGAGTTAGAGTGCCCAATAATTTTATGAGCACGTGCAATGACGGGCCGGCTGTGTCTTTAAATGGATCCCCTACGGTGTCGCCGACTACGGCTGCTTTATGCGTTTCCGAGCGTTTTCCACCATAGTTTCCTGCTTCTATGAATTTTTTAGCATTGTCCCATGCACCGCCTCCGTTGTTAAACACGAGTGCGAGTATAACACCGACAATTGTGCCTATCATCAAGGTAGCACCCAATGCTTCGGCACGCAATACAAGGCCAACAGCTATGGGAGTAGCAACCGCAAGGATACCGGGAAGTACCATCTCCTTAAGGGCGCCACGCGTGCATATCGCCACGCATGTCCCGTAATCCGGTTTATCTGTTCCGGCCATTATTCCCGGTTTCTCCTTGAATTGCCTCCGGACTTCATTAATGATATAATACGCGGCTCTGCCTACAGCCCTTATTGCGAGCGCACTAAATAAGAATACAAGCATTGCGCCTATCATCCCGCCGATGAATACCTCTATCCTGTCAATTCTAATGCTTGTCAGATGAGAGGCTTCCATGTAAGCAGAAAACAGCAAAAACGCAGCAAGGGCAGCGCTTCCTACGGCATATCCTTTGGTTAGCGCTTTAGTAGTGTTCCCGACCGCGTCTAATTTATCTGTCTTTTTTCTCAATTCCTCGGGTACATCGGACATTTCCAAGATGCCTCCTGCGTTATCTACAATCGGGCCGAATGTATCCATGGCAAGTATGTAAGCACACGTCGCAAGCATTCCCATGGTAGCGATACCAGTCCCGTAATATCCGCCCTGAATCTCACCGATGCTGAGTTCTGCGGCGCCGATTGTGCCAAACTTAAACGACAGCCATAAAGCAGCAGATAGGACTATGATGGGGACAGCGGTACATTCCAGTGCCATAGAGAATCCGGTGATTATGTTTGTGGCGGGACCTGTCTGACACGCTTTTGCAATTTCTTTCACAGGTCTAAATCTAGATTCCGTGTAATACTGCGTGATGTAAACGAAGGCTATGCTGGTAATTATTCCCACCATTCCGGCATAAAAGAACCAGATGGAGCCTAGCATCTCCATAGTCACAATATAAAAGAATACTGCAGCGAATATGCTGGTAACGTAGTAACCCTTATTCAAAGCCTTCATTGGGTGTTCGTCTTCTGTCTTCATTCGTACAAACAATAAACCGATTATTGTTGCAAAAATACCGAATGCACGGGCTACCAACGGAAACATAATGCCGTTGATGCCGAATGCGGGATAAAGAGCGATGCCGAGAATCATTGCACCGATGTTCTCTGCGGCAGTGGATTCGAAAAGGTCCGCTCCTCTGCCTGCACAATCGCCAACGTTGTCCCCCACGAGGTCTGCGATTACTGCAGGGTTTCTTGGGTCGTCTTCAGGTATCCCGGCCTCGACCTTGCCGACCAAATCCGCTCCTACGTCTGCAGCCTTTGTGAATATTCCTCCACCCAGCTGGGCAAACAGAGCTACGAAACTTGCGCCGAAACCGAACCCGACAATCAGAAGCGGAGTAGCCCTTGGGTCTTGGCCGTATCCGTACAAATAAAACAGCGAGATTACGCCGAGAAGGCTCATTGCCACTATCGTAATACCGGATACGGCGCCTCCCCTTATTGCCACCTTGAGCGCCTTATCGATGCTTACCTGAGTGGCGCTGGCAGTTCTTATGTTTGTACGGATAGCAATGTGCATACCCAGATAGCCTGCCAATGCCGAACAGCCTGCGCCTATAAGGAATGCGCCTGCAGTTTTGGCCCCACTCATCATATCATTTGTGCCGATCCCGATCGCTGCCGCCATGATGCCCGCTATGATAACAGCCAAGATTGTTATCGTAGTATACTGTGTCTTTAAGAATGCCTCAGCGCCCTCCTTTATGGCATTTGATATCTCCTGCATCTTCTTTGTACCGGTATCCTGCTTTAGAACATAGTATGCCAGACATGCCGCAAAAGCAAGCCCTACGAAAGATGCGATCGGAACAATAATCACATACGACGACTCTTTTTTCAAATTCTTAACATCAACGCCTTTTGCTAAAGCAGAAACGCCGTTTACCTCAACTGAAATATCGTGTTTTCCGAATGTAGTATTGCTCCATCCAAATGTATATTCCTTAAAACTGTTAGGTTGTATTGTCTCGTTTGGATACGATACAAGTGTGTTGGTGTTATCGAGCAGGGATATGTTGACTGTTTTTGGGACGCTGCCTGTATTTTGAACGTTTATAACTATCTTTACGACGTCGCCTACCACGGGGGATTCTATCTGTATGTTGTCCTTCACAAAAAATTTAATAGAGACGTCTTGGGGTATTTCCCCTAGTTCCCCTACAACCATTTGCGGTGTTGCTAAAATCATTAGGAACAGAACACCAACCAATCCGATAATTTTCCAACTAACCATATTTTTTGTATTCATCCAAAATCACCTGATTGTTGCCGTAATTTAATATGTGCCATATAAGGTTTGTGGTTAGGATATTAACTGTGCAATTATGTCAGGTTCTTGCCTCAAAAAATTTCACTTTGCATTCTTGCCGGAATCCTTAGATATACTGCGACTGCCTGTAACACCTTTATTCTTCAGGGCGGCCATTACGAGTGTTGTGGTAACAACCAAAACAGCAATAGAAACCAAAAGCGATACTGCCAACTCCACGAAATCGTAGTGAAAGGTGTTCCCGTTGACGCCGCTGAACTCCGTTGGCACTGTCGGTGCGGCGGTGCTGAGTATGCTTATGTTTTCATACTTCCACTCGGTCGTACCGTTGTCCTTGTCTGCCAAGCGTACCCTTATCCCGTATTTGCCTGGAGAAAGGTTTTGTCCAAACGATGCCGAGTAGGAATTATTGGAAGCATTGACGGTCGTAATGTTCGCCCAATTACCCGAAATGTAGTATTGGACAGTTGCGGACAGGTTCGCATCCTCCGCGTCGCTTCCGTTAAAGGAGATCGCAGTAGAATTGCCTGCATTAAATTGCTTTTTAGAAACAGCGAAATTGGAAATCGCCGGCACGTTGTTTTTGACGTCGAGTATCCTTACGTTGTAGATCCAGGACGTGTTGACTGCGTTAGAATAATTCACCCTGAACGCTATTCCGTATGAGCCCAGCTTTGATGCCTTCGCAGTAGTAAACGTTATCTGCCAGCAACCCGTGCTCTCGCTCCATACTAAGTCCTGTGTCAGGTTTTCTCCGACAGTGTCGTTCCAATTGCCGTCCGGCATTTTGTACTTCCATTGAAATGTCAGGTTCCTGGCGGTTGTTTTGTCCAGCCTGAGCGTGGGCGTGAACGTTTTCTTGTTTGTCCTGTATACCGTGAAGGCCTCGTCCTTTGCCTGCCCGAAGGAATACTTGTTGTCTTTTATGGTCGGGTACAGGTCCAGATAGTCGTTCAGGCCGTCAAAGTCCGTATCCGGGTTCTTCGGATCTGTTTCAGTCGGGTCTACTGTGCCGCTGTGGTTTGCGTCCTCTTGTCCGTCCAGAAAACCGTCACCATCAGTGTCCGGGTTTCTTGGGTCTGTCTCTTCGCCCCGTTGAAAAATTCCATCACAGTTCTTGTCCTCGATTCCATCCAACAAGCCGTCACCGTCAGTGTCGTTGTTGTACGGGTCAGTGCCTGTTGCTTTTTCTATAGAGTCCCTGATGTCGTCATTGTCTGTGTCCAAGAGAGATACTACCATGATAGCCACAGAATCCGAGCTGTTCACTTTGCCATCGTTAACCGTGAGTGAGAATGTGCAGTTGCCTGCGATGGTTGGTGTGATTATTATCTTCGCGACGTTCGAATTCGAGATGTTGATTGCCGAGCCTGAGGTTTGCGTCCATTTGTATGTCAGGGTGTCGCCGTCCATGTCCGAACTGGTTGTGCCGTCGAGCGTTGCAGATGTGTTCGCTTCTACAATTTGATCTGCGCCCGCCTCTGCAGTCGGCGGGTTGTTTGCTTTTGTTACTGTGATTGTTACCGTGTCAGGAGCGCTGTTTGTCTTGTTGTCGTTGACGACAAGGGAAAACTTGTATATCCCTACGATTGTCGGCGTGAATGTTGGTTTTACATCTGTTGTATTCGACATGGTGACTGCAGCCGGGCCACCTATCTGCGTCCATTCAGATGTGATTGCGTCGTTGTCTTGATCGTAACTACCACTACCATCTAGAGTCACCGGTATGTTTATCTCGATTGTTTGGTTCTTGCCTGCATCCGCTACAGGTGGAATATTTTGTTTTGCTGTGACAACGGTTATCGTAACGACGGAGGGCTCACTGTTTGCCTTACTGTCGTTGACGACGAGTTGTATTTTGTAGATGCCGTTAATTGTCGGGGTGAACATTGATTTGTTTGTAGTTGAATATAGAAGCAGAGTTGTTGATCCTTCGACTTGAGTCCATTTGTATGTAATCGTATCGCCGTCCGGGTCATAACTTGCATTGCCGTTTAAGGTCACCTGTGTGTTTACTTCAACTGTTTGGTCCCTGCCCGCATCCGCGACTGGCGGGTTGTTTGCCTTTGTTACTGTGATGGTTACGTAGGATGGAGCACTGTTCGCCCCACCGTTATTCACTACTAATTGGAACCTGTACGTGCCGGGTACGGTCGGCGTAAATGTAGGTTTTACGGCGGTTGCGTCCGAAAGTGCAGCTTCCGGGCCTTCCGTCTGCGTCCACCTATAAGTCAAAGCGTTTCCATCCGGGTCGTTGCTTCCGCTGCCGTCGAGTGTTGCGGGTGTGTTTACTTCCACAGCCTGGTCCAGGCCGGCGTTTGCCACGGGTGGGTTGGGATTTTGATTGACAAAAATCTCTACAGAAACTATTGGGTCGCCAGGAGTCGGGGGGTAATCGGCATCGGCTTGTACGCTTATCTTATATTTTCCAGGTTGCCAATTACCAACATCGATTTGAAGGATATGGTTTGGGTTCGATGGATCGGCGAGTTCGAAACTGCCCTGATACTCATCGTCAATATATAAGTGAATATAAGTGGCCCATCCGCTGATTGTCACAGACAGTGTGAGCGTATCTCTGACCACTTCTCCATTAGCAGGGTCGTTTATTTTTATATTTGCACGTGCACGTGAAGAGTGGACGCCCATAAATTCGTTTGATGAGTTTGAATCTGCATCGATCGGTTTTAAAAAACAGTTGCTATGTGAGCTGCTGTTCCCTATAATCAGTACAAAGCTACTGATTATGACAATTATGACAAGTATCACTACAGATACAGCAAAGAATGCGTTCTTTTTCATAATTGCGTGACCTCTTATATTATTCGATTATGCTCTCCGCACCGCAGGATGGGCACACTACTTTCACAGGATACCCCCCTGATGAGGGTGGTATCTGCACAGCCCCGCCACAAGCAGGGCACGTACTGTATTCACCATATTGGTCTGATTGTATTGGTGATGAAGGCTGCGCCGGATATGAGTATTGATCGGAAGCAGGCCTCATCGGTTGCGGTTGTGGCGGACGCGTTTGTGTTTGATACTGTTGAGGTTGATACGAAGCGTTGTACGAACTTTGCTGCACTGTAG
>JBBABA010000009.1:0-73627 GCA_041657955.1 Thermoplasmata archaeon
AATCAATTAACGCGGGAACCGCGGTGGATTTCATGGCAGCGAATTCGTTCGACTTTGACGGCGAGATAGCTTCATACGGTTGGGATTTCGGAGACGGAAAAACCGGATCGGGAAGCGCCGTAACCCACACTTATGAAAAACCCGGCACGTATAAAGCGACCTTAACGGTTTATGATAGCGACGGCGAAACGAACTCGACAAGCTTTACTATGACAGTGATCGGGATCGGAGGAGACACATACACGTACGTCGGCGGCATTGCCGCCGTGTGCGCAGTCGTTGCAGTCATTGTCCTTCTATTCTATTTCAGGCCTTCGGTTTTCGGGGCGGGATTTAAACAGCCCGGATCTATGCCTCCCCAAATGCCGCAGCAGGCAATGCAGCCACCTCCTCCGCCGCAACCTCCGCCACAAACGCAACAAAATCAGTACGACGCTTCATATCAACAATATCAGTCATATCAAACACAGCCACCGCAGCCTCAACAGTATCAACCGCAGCCAGCACAGGCTCCGGTTGCCGATCAATACTCATATCCTGCAGAGCCCGCGTACCCTGCATATCCCGCGCAGCCGGCACAACAACCGGCACAACAGACACCGCAATATCAATACGGCAAATGCCCTAATTGCGGCGGGTTTGTAGAGATCCCTACAACCGGCGAATATCCGATAAAAGTGGTGTGTTCGTCATGCGGTGCGGAGAGCATCATCGAGTAGGGTTTTAAGAAGAAAATTTCGTGGCTAGCAGGTGCGCACTTCTTATAGGTTCTGGAATCTTGTGCTCACAAAAATGTTTTACAACTTCAAGCGCAGTTTTGAACGAAGTCATGTGCCCAGGCGAGACATATATTGGATTGGCATTTTGTGAGGATTTAAGCGCGTATCCAAGGCGTTTATTATTGTATATTATTTCAGAATAATTTCCTACACGTCTCGGTTCCATCGTTACCTTTCCAAGAAGCAGGTTTTTGGCAACCCCTATAGTAGGCGCGTTTATTTTTACGCCCGCATGTGACGCTATGCCAAATTTTAACGGATGCAAAATTCCATTCCCGTCGATCATAAAAAGCGTCGGGGCGGTTTTTAGTTTTTTCACCAGTTTTTCTATAATCGGCAACTCTCTATAACCTAGAAATGTTGGGATATACGGGAATTCTATCTCTGCCTCAACCGTAGCTTCTTCTACAATGTTTTTGTTATGATAATCATAAACTACACATGCACCATACGCTCGATTTTTGTTATGTGCCACATCGATACCGGCAACGGTTTTTATCTCCGAGAAATCATCTTTTAGCAAGACTTTTTTACTGAGTTCTTTTTGTTCTTCTACTAATTTTTTAAGTGGGAAATCAGTTCTAAAATCTGTGTATCTGATACGTTGAAGGTCAATCACGTAATTATTTCTTATACCGACTCCTTCTTCCGCGAGCAGTTCGTTTTTTTTATTTATTCCACCGTTCCCGCTGTAGCCGCCAATATCGCCATCACTCATTACAATTCTGTGGCATGGTACTACAATCGGCCTGGGATTTGCGGCAAGCATCTGCCCGACAGCCCTCGACGCACGCACGTCTCCGAGAGCTTTCGCCAAATCTCCATAGGTACTTACCCTTCCGTTTGGGATTTGAGAAACGAGTGTATAAAAATATTCAATGAAATTTCTCACGATTAAACCCTTCGTCACATCATCCATCTGCACTCGTAAAGGGTCACAATAGTTGAAGTTTTCTCCTAACGATAGTGTATATCAGAGAAACTAATGCTATCGCAATAAATAGCGTGCTCAAATCCGGGTTGAACGAATCTGCGGTCCTGTGTGGGACGTTCGAAACACTGAGTTCCATCTCAAACGGCTCTGGAGTGTATTCTCCCATTCCACTCGGGTCGTTATATGTTAGGTACACCTTTATATTATGGATACTCGCATGGGGAATCGTGTACTGAACTGTTACCTCTTTGCTACTTTTTGCCGGTAAAACTACGGTTTCGGTATGAACTAGTTTTTCATTATCGTATACTTTTATCGTTACATTACTGTCTAAAACGTCTTCTGATTTGCAAGGTATCTTCATCGTTATAGTCTGACCCGCCAAGGCATTTTTGGAGGACAATGCAAATACCGTACCCTCGCCCAAAGCAGGTGGTGGAAACTTGTCCTTCACGGTTTTTGTTATAACAACCGTGTTGTTCGCGCTATCGTTAACTATCGTTTTAATCGTATATGTGGTTATATTAGATACCCACGGGATAGTGACAAGTTTGCTGTATCCGTAAGTTGTGACATTTTCATTAACAATAGTCATAACAACCGCATTGCCTTGGTCCACATCGTTAATTTTTATTACAACACTGTAATTATAATCTGTCGTGCCGTTCACCCAAATTTCTTTTGTATTCCTCGTTAGCACATACTCTGGTCGAGTGGTGTTTATGGGGGCGCTTGTGTTCAAAGCGAGCGTCGTATTCTCTACTTTCGGTGGTTGTGTATCCACTACGAAACTTTTATTCCACGTTGCATTTACAATTTCATTCCCAATCTTTGTGGATATGCGCCAGTACCATGTTCCGTCCGTCAATGGCGGCGTCCATGTGTTCGATGAAGTCCAATACGATGTTACGACAGTACCATTCGCGCTGTTAAAATCTTGTTCTGTAGAAATTTCAAATTTATATTCTACGATCTGTCCGGGTGGCGGTTGGAAATCCACGGAGGTTGACAAGGTCGGTGAAGGTGTGTTGACGTACGGCACTAACCCTTCACATACAGTAGTAAAAGACGATATAGTTGAACTATTTACCGTTGCTATCGGTATTGTTTTATTCACATGAATTGAAACATTAAAGGATCTTTGCCCGTTTGAAGCATCTGAGACAAACGCCCTTAATTCCCAATCGCCGCGCGTCGCCTCCTCTCCCAGCACTATCCTAAATCTGGCTGAGCCGATTTTGACTAGATCTGGCTCGATAGATTGCGAGCGGGCATAACCATCCAGATGCTTGCCTGTATCATAGCCCACATAACTCCATACGGCGCTGTTGTTATCCTTTTTTTCATACCAATCAAGTTCGCTTTTTCCAATGTCCTTTCTAAATACATATCTTGTTTCGTTTAGTAAGGTCGCAAATTGGGAAGCGTTCTGAATTGTTGATGACGGCGATGGGCCTACACCCGTAGTGCTGTTTACGAGTTCTATTATTACCATGGGCGTTATGCCCGCAGATTCCGATAAAATGCCTTCATAGTCAGTGTAGTTCACATAGACGTCATACCAGACTGAAGGTTCAATCTCTAAGCGATCATCGACAACAGGGACCTTGGTTCCATCGATGTAATTTATTTCAATACTGGAAATAACTGGGGGGTTATTCGCCACAGTAAATAGGGGGTATTTGGTGTATTCCCCACTTGATGAGCCGTTTTTATCAGTAACTTTGCACACCACTTTAATAGTTTGGTTCCTATACCCGTCTAGAAGTGGCCAGTCATAACGGAATCTGGAATAGAATTTAGTATGGTCGCTGTTCCAACTGTCGCTTTCCCATGTCATCGGTTCGTTCTCTTTATAGGCAAAACCATTTTGATTGTATATCGATATACACGCAGCCTTATCGCTATCGTTATTGTGGAAATGACCCATCTCAATGGTAACGTTAGCCTCTACATCTGAGGCATTTAGGTATATTGAAACAGTTTGCCCTGCGTAGTTGTTGCCGTTGTGCGTTATATCATTGATCGTAGGCTGATTGTTTATGATTTGCAGCTGGTTGTTCTCAGTTCTTTCATCATATGTATTGCACCTTGCAGTAACATTTACATAAACGTCAATCTTAGCGTTTACTATGCTTCGGCCATCGGCCATAACATTTGGTATTGTCCAGTTATAGTAGTGATCCTGTGCAGAGGCGTCGAAAGTCATATCCGCGTTATTCACATATGTTGTGGGGACGGGGTCGTCCTGGGAAACATTTATCCAGATATGCGCTTTCGATTGGCCATCACCGCCGCTGCCAGGATCCTGCGAAATCGCCCAAAAGCGGATATGTCTTCCTGCTTGTATTTGGCTGCCGCTTGTTATTTCCGCACCGCTAGCAGCATCTACGCACTTAATGTCTGTAATCACAGGTTTTGTGAGGTTAAAGCTATAATTATTCCACAATGTAGCAATCGCACCATATTGATTTATAGACGTGCATGTAACATTTACGAAATTCCCAACTTCGGCGGGGAGTATCGGCCAATCATAATAATGGCTCTCACCATTATAATCCATAAACACCCCGTTTACGTAGCTATCGCCATCGCTTGTCCTATTTATCCAGATCTTACAGGTAAGGTTGTTCTCATCAGTGTCGCCGGCATCGCTCGCATTGAACCAAATTCTGATGGTTTCTCCGCCGTCTGTATTTCCGCTGTTGATTACGTCTATTGCACTTACTGGGTTTTGCACAGTGAACAATGCCGTGCTGACTTCATCCGTAATACCCAGCGAATTGCTTACAACATATTTGATTGTTATATTTTCCCCGATCAGGTCTTTCGGTATCGACCAGTTATAATAATGATCAGGACCGCCGTTCCAGTTCATGTTCGCTCCGTTTACAAACACATAACCGTTAGACGTTTTTTTAATCCAAATGCTAACCATGAGCGCGCTTTCAGGTTCAGAGGGGTCAGATGCATCGGCGTATAGTGTTATGTTTTGCCCTGCTTTTATTCCGCCCGCATAGTTTATGCTTTTATTGAGCACCAATGTCAGGACATATGCCTTTACTTTTCCCTGATTGCTATAACTTAGAGGCGGTGAATCAAACATGGAGGAGACGACTGTAGTGTTGTACGGTTTCGCAGTCATGCTTTTGCCGAATGCCAAATCCATGCCAACATTCTCACAATCACTTTCACCATAAGTGACGGCGTCTGCAGAGGAAGCGACCTTGGTAGCTAGATTGGAGTTTTTAAACCAATAAACTGCACCGCAATCCGCATAATTATTTTTATCAATATATGGTGCGGTAATTACAATATCATTCTTTCCAGCATACCACGCATCTCCAACACCAACTTTCCATCCAAAGAGTCCGCTCATTTGGTTTTCGCCGGTAAGTACTATGTTCGCGGAACTGCTAGCTTTATTGCTTGTTGGCGAGTAGAAAATATATGCATTGCCACGGTCTAGGCAGGAGGCATAATCCTTGTACGGTGCACCCACCACAACATCAGATAAACCGTCGTTGTTAATGTCTCCGCCCGCGACGCTGAAGCCGAATCTTGTTGATGCGCCGGAATACGTCTCGTTCAACCAGACGATTTCGCTATTGTTCAATGGTATTGTGCTTCCGGTGGGATACGATGTTATCGTGCTGCCTTTTATTATTATTACCGCATCCTGATAATAACTAAACTCAGGACACCCGATAACAATATCACTCTTTCCGTCTCCGTCTATGTCGCTAGCATTTGCTATAGAGTATCCTATGCTTGGATAGTTCTTTATTCTTATGGTTAGGTCAGACAGTATGGGCGTGAATGAAGCATTAGAGCTATCGAGATCTGCCTTCCATTGGATATATCTGCCGTTTGGACTTGGGATAGGATCTCCGTTCGTAATGTTTGATGACCAATCGCTCCATGAAATGTTGTTTATGGATGTTCTTGTTTTAATGGAAAGGTTTGTTACAGATGGAACGTCCGCGCTCCATGAAACATTATTCCATTTTACTATTTGACTAGCGTCGAAAATTTGTGATGTGAAACTGCCTGATATCGGAGCGAATTCCTCGCCACCGATGGAATTTGTGAGTTCGGGCGAGGCTGCTGGACGGCAATCGTAGCGTATTATGGCTATGCCGGAGCCACCGTTGCCTCCCTTGTTGTTGGAGTTGTAGTGCGAGCCGCCTCCGCCGCCTCCGCCAGTATTTGCTCCACCATTGCCACCTGGCGTATTAGTTTGAGAGTTGGGTGACCCGCCTCCTCCAGGAGACCCTGGATTGAGCCCGGCCCCGCCTGTAGTGGTTCCGACCGCGCCGCCGCCTCCACCGCCGATGCCACCATTGCCGCCCGTAGCTGCTGAATAAGCTGCGCCGCCGCCTCCGCCGCCCCAGTAATATGCGGTGCCTAAAATTGAATTTAATACTCCGGGGCCGCCATTTGGTTGTCCAGTTGAATCTACACCTTGGCCCCCTGCGCCTCCGCCGCCTCCGGAGTAGTGTTGCCCGCCACCGTTTCCGCCTCTATATCCTTGACCGGCTATTCCTGTTCCGCCCGCTCTTGTACCCCCATCACTATAACCGCTTGCCCCGCCTCCGGACCCGCCGCTAGCACCTGCCGCGCCCGGGGTATATGGATAATAAGAACTTCCTCCGCGCCCGCCGCCGATAGCGGTCAGCGTTCCAAAGACAGAATTTCCTCCGTTAGTAGCAGAAATTGTATATTGATGGCCGCTCGGCTGTCCACCGGTACTTGCAGCAGGAGCGCCGTTCCCTCCGGCACCAACTGTGACGGTATACGCCTGGGCAGTAACAGCATACGCAGAATTATAAATTACTCCGCCACCTCCCCCGCCTCCTCCCATATCCATGCCTCCACCTCCGCCGCCGGCAACTACAAGAGTTTGAACATTTCTAGCACTATTTGGCGTGAATGTTCCAGAACTTGTAAATGTGTGTATAACATAAACGCCAAAATATGTTATAGTCCCGCCGGTTGCAGTTGGTATAACTGTAAAAACTCCTGCAAAATTGCTCTGGCTTACGGCGCCAGAGTTGCCGTAATGCAGATAAATTACGGTCGTGGTTGAAGCTGCGATAGACGGTACATTTACCCAAACTGTTGCCTGCGTGCTTGCGGTATAATTCTCCACCCAATAGTTTAACGCAGTTCCTGTACTATTTGTGAATCGTATATCCGAGAAGTTTCCGTTCATCTTTCCTGAACTATAATTTACTATGATCTTTACCTGATAATCTGTAAGTGCAGAACCGGTGTTTGTAATAATGACGGGTTTTCTATATTTTAGAAAATCGCTCGGGATTAGTATTTTCGCGCCACCTTCGGTGCTGTCGATGTCAATGCTCGATAAATCCCCGTTGGCAAAATCCTCTTTTCCAGTTTGCACCCATTTTGGGGCTGTGCTGTAATTGAAGGAAACATCACATAACGTTGGTGTTATCTGAAACGGAAAGGTCGTTGTCAATGTAGCTTTCCATTGAATATATCGTCCTTGCGATATTTTGGAGCCGTTCATAATGCTTGAACCATTTGCTGTTGATAGAGACGGCGACCAATCACTCCATACAACATTATCCATCGAAACTCTGGTTTGAAGTGTTATATCCGTTCCAGTCAGTAATGTTTCGTTCCAAGAAATATCGGTTGGATACACGGTCTTACCTGCATCAAAAGCAGAGGACGTCAGGTTGCCTGATGATGGATATTGGATTCGGGGTTCTTCGTTGCCTGTGGAATTTGTGGGTTCGGGCGAGGCTATTGGAGAACGGTAAACGTAGCGTATTATGACTATGCCTGAGCCGCCGTTGCCGCCCTTGTTGTTAGAGTTGTAGTGCGAGCCTCCCCCACCGCCTCCGCCTGTATTGGCTCCACCGTTTCCTCCCGGCGTATTACATTGAGAGTTAATCGCTCCGCCACCTCCGGGAGACCCTGCATTGAGCCCGGCCCCACCTGTGGTGGTTAAAACTGCGCCGCCGCCTCCGCCGCCATTACCTCCATTACCACCGGTACCAGAATAACCAGAACCTCCCCCGCCGCCGCCCCAGTAATACGCTGTCCCCAAAATTGAATTTGATACGCCAATACCGCCAGTACCAGGATTTGTAGAACCTGCTCCGCCAGCACCGCCGCCACCGCCAGCGTAATAGCTTCCAGCGCAATTCCCACCATTGTTTCCTTGCCCCGCAGTTCCAGCAGCTCCTGGCCGGCCACTATAAGCCTGAGCACCTCCGCCAGAGCCACCAGTACTGGGTGATGCTGTAGTGGTTGAGTATTCCGAACCCCCGCCGCCACCGCCAATTGCAGTCAACGTGCCGAATACTGAATTACCACCATTACTTCCTCTTGCTTGCCCAACACCAGCAAGAGCACCGTTCCCTCCGGCGCCAACTGTGATAGTATATACCTGGGCTGTAACAGCATACGCAGAATTATAAATCACTCCGCCCGCGCCTCCGCCACCACCCATATCCGACCCACCCCCTCCGCCGCCGGCAACCACTAGAGTTTGAACATTCATGGCATTATTTGGCGTGAATGTTCCAGAACTTGTAAATTTGTGTATAGCATCAGTGCCAATATATGTTATAGTTCCGCCGGTTGCGGATCCTATAAAAACTCCAGCTCTATCGCTCTGGCTTACAGCGCCCGAGTTGCCGTAATACAGATAAATCGCGGTTGTGTTTGAAGCCGCGATAGACGGCACCTTTACCCAAACGGTTGCCTGCGTGCTTGCGGTATAATTCTCCACCCAGTAGTTCAACGCAGTTCCTAAACTGTTTGTAAATCGTATATCTGAGAAGCTGGAATTCATCTTTCCTGAACAATAATTTACTATAATCATCAGTTGGTAATTCGTAAGCTCGGAGCCTGTGTTTAATATGCTTATCGGCTTTCTATAGTTCCATGAATCGTCCCACCAATTGGTTGCTGCGGTCTGAAGCAGAGTTGCATTGCCTGCGGTCGTGTTTATGTCTATGCCGGATAGTGTATCTGAGGCGAAATCATCTTTAGATGTTTGATTAAACTTAGAATCCTGCGGGGGCACCTCTCCGAGCATATATGAATATTCGTCCGATCCATAGTTTATATTGCTGCTTCCGAGAAACACAAAAACCGCAGAATCGTACGCACTCACTATCAAATCATAGAACGAGTCGCCGTTTATATTGGCCGCTGCAATAGCCGAGCCGAAATTTCTTGATGTGTTCGTGAGAACAACGGAATTGTCGGAATACGATAATGCGCTGTTCCAAGACACTCTTCCGTAAAACAGATACACGTTTCTCTCGCCTGGTGAGCCGACAGCTATATCATCGGTGCCATCGCCGTTGAAATCACCACAAACTATCGAAGCGCCAAAATAGACATTAGGTACTTGTGGGCCGTTTATGACAACATCGGCTATATTGTCCGATAGTGCATTATTCGAACCGAAATAAATCGAAACATTACCTGTGTTCTGATACGACGTCGAAACATCTTGTCTTGGCGCACCGATAATTAAATCAGAGTAACCATCGCCGTTTACATCCCCCATCGCAATTGCATGCCCTCCAGAGACATTATAGAGCAGAAATGAATCTGTAGAAATCGGCGCGGTCGTTGCAACGCTCGGGACACCTGAAAGAACATCTTTTAACGAGTCTGCGTTAGGCGAGCCCGTGACAGTCAGTGTCTCCTGCAATGGCGACACATCTGCTTTTACACTTGTATACGATAGCATCAATAGTATGAAGATAAGACTAACAATCGATAGGAATAACACTGTAGATTTTAAAATTGAACGCATAAGTTAAGGCCTCACTTGTGATACGATCACATATGATATGATATTACTCATATGTTTCTGAATATATAAATATATATACTAATCAATTATAAAACACAGCAACACTTACATGCTAACCATGTGGGGGTGCGAAGGCCTCTACAGCATCAATTGCCGAACTGTCATGACTAACAAGCATCGCATCGCCGAAACTGTAGAACCTATATTCATTTTTTATCGCTTCATCATACGCCCTGCGAATATTTTCTTTGCCGCCAAACGCAGCAACGAGCATCAATAACGTATATCCCGGCAGATGGAAATTTGTCAACAATCTACTTATTCCAGATTTAAACTTGTATCCTGGATATATGAATAGCTCCGTCCATCCTTCAGATTCTTTGATGGCATTACCCGAACACGCACTTTCCAATGCCCGAACCGTGCTCGTGCCAACTGCTATCAGTTTCCCCCCGTTCTCCTTTGTTTCGTTTATAATTTTAGTGCAGTTCTTGTCTATTCTATAATATTCCGCCTCCATTTTATGTTGAGTTATATCTTCTTTCATAACTGGAGTGAACGTGCCGACTCCGATATGAAGCGTCAGGTATGCTGTTTTTACGCCTTTTTTCTTGATTTTATCAAGCAGCTCATCTGTAAAATGCAAACCCGCAGTCGGCGCGGCTAATGCACCATTCTCGCTTGCGTATATCGTTTGATATCGCTCTGGATTTTTTAACTCCGTCTTAATGTATGGGGGCAACGGTACAGTTCCAACGGATGCTAATTTCTCTACTGTGTCGTTTTGCTCCAGAAAATCGATAATATATCTTCCGTTTTGAATTCTCTCTACAATTTTTGCATAGAACGCATCGGGGCAGAAGTTATGCTCGACAGACGCACCTCGACTGCGAATAATAATATTCGTGTTTGTTCGAACATTTTTTCCTTTTATCAAACATTCCCAACGAAAAGAATCACCCAATCGTCTTATTAACAGCAATTCTACTTTTCCGCCAGTTTCTTTTTTTCCAAGAAGTTTTGCATACGTCACTTTCGTATTGTTTAAAATTAGAGTGTCGCCTTCATTTATAAAGTCGACAATTTCATAAAACTTCCTATGTTCTATTTTCTCTCGGTTTACAACCATCAGCCTCGATGCATCTCTCGGCTCAACCGGTGTTTGTGCGATTAAGTGCTTGGGCAGATTATAATCAAAATCTGAAAGCCGCATATGCTGTCCATGATAATCTGGCCATTATATTTAGATAGCGATTGTCTCAAAAAGATTAAATATATGGTTGTGTATAAAATTTTCTGTGATTGAGGGATGGTATGGATAACAACCCAAATAAGAACAATAGCATCAATAGACCATATCTGTGCGCATCTGTGACTATACTTGTTGTTTTGCTGCTGTTTTCGGGGATGCCTATTATCAAGTACAGCCAGGGAAGCGACGCAAGCGTAGACAATACAGACTTTAACACTTTTAACACTAGGACAAAAACTAAAGATAGTCCCGTGAAAACACTCTTGTTTGTGTTCGATGATGCGGGTACGGTCGTAGGCGACTGGTACAACACAATTATGAAGTCTGCACAAACTCCGGGTAGGTTGTTAAACGATTCAAACATGATGGTTGCTTTTTACATTACCTGGGACCAGGATCAGGACTCTCTTTTTGGCGTGCCAGAGGGTCAAGCAACACTTAATCTCGACCCCCCGCCAAACGGCCCTGCCTATAGCGGAGGGACATATCCGAACATATACAATCCTGAGACTAAAACGTGCGATATACCTCAAAACGCAGATTTGAAACAATTTGATGCGGTCGTGTGGCTTACGGGTCTCGACAGTAAGTTCGACAAGGGCCTAACATTGAGTGCTACAGACCTCTCAAATATCAAAATGTATTTGAACAGCGGCGGCAAACTCTGGTTATGCAGCCAAGACGTGATACAGGACATATACGGCTTTCAGGATGCGGATAAAAACGGAGCGATGGATCCAACAGCCACAAAACAAGGGGACCTTTTCTACGACTACTTCAGAATCAACTTCGTACTCCAAGATTATGGCACACCAGACACATTAACCGGGACTAGTGCAAGTTTAGCTGCGGGGGCGTCATATCAGACAAGTTCAATCATGGTACAGGATACGGACTATAGAAAGTTTGGAGATTGGATATACTCGCCACTATCATTGCCGCAATACGGATATGTACAAGAAATATTCAACAGCACACCTTCCGAGTATCAAAAAACTACACTAAAGTTTGGGGAATATGAGCAAGCTGGCATATACAATTACGTAAACGCGCTTCAGTCCGATAATAAGCTGTTTCTCAACGATATGCTCCCATTATACAAAACAGTGTTCTTTTCTTTTGAGTTCACGGCTATCAGCAGCGAAAACGAGCGTGTAGACCTAATGGACAAGGTCTTAAAATACATCTTAAACAAACCACCAATAATAACTATTACGTCCCCTGCAGAGAATCAAAACGTCGCTGGAACTTTCGCAATCACCGGCACATCATCCGATTTGGATGGCACTGTGAAAAAGATAACTCTCATTCTTGATAATACAACTATGTTAACAGAACTGTCGACGAATCTTGCTTCGTGGTCATATGATTTTGACAGCACAAAATACACTGACGGACGGCATCAACTTATGGTAGTCGCAGGCGACGGAACGGACATTAAATGGTGTCGTTTGAACTTTACTATCGGACAGTCTGCAGGCGTTAATCACAGGCCTACTGTAACAATCACATCGCCTAAGGAGAATTCTACGATACGGAGCACAGTAACCATCTCAGGAACTGCAACTGACCCTGATGACAACACCCAATTAAAAAAGGTGCAAATAAAGATAGATGATGGCGACTGGCAAGATGCTACTGGAACAACATCATGGACATTTACTTTCGACACGGCTCCGTATGTTGATGAACTGCGACACAGGGTTTATGTAAGGGCATATGATGGGCAGTTGTATTCACTGGAGATTTTAAGAAATGTAACCATCAGCGGGGCCAATTTCCCGCCTACTGCAAGAATCACGTCGCCTACTGACGAACAAACGATAAGCGGGAGTTTTACGATAAGAGGCAGAGCTGCAGATGCAGACGGCCAAATACTGTCGGTACAAGTAAAGATAGACTCCGACGATTATAAAAATGCCAAAAAGGACGGGGGCTCATGGGCATATTGGGTATATGAGTTGAACACCGTTGATTATGACGACGGTCCGCATACAATTTATGCAAAATCTTTTGATAACATAGATTATTCGACAGAGTACGTGGTTAACGTAACGATACAAAATAGCGCTCTGCCTGTAGCTCAAATCGAAGCTTCGTCGCTGAACGCAGATATAAGCACACTCGTGATACTCGATGGTACGGGCAGTAGCAGCTCCGGAGATTTGTCTCTGGCATATATATGGAGCATAGATTCAGAACCATCAGGCTCCCACGTAACCTTAACTAGCACTAACGACAGCACTACGGCATTTACTCCTACGCGCGAAGGAAAATATACAATAACGCTGGTAGTCAACGACGGCTTGCTAGATTCCGAGACAGCTACCGTGAACATCACTGTAACCCCGCCGTCTACTCAAAAACCGGACATCGTAATATCTGACATCACTTTCAAGAGAGTCAACACGGTAGTCGCTTCCGCCAACGTGAATGATACTGTTGTTATCTATGCAAACATAAAAAATATTGGCAGCGCGGTTGCCTCTAACGTCAAAGTCCAATTCTACGATGGAGACCCATCTCTCAACGGTAGCAAGCAGATAGGTACTCCGCAGAACATCCCGGTTATAATCATCAACGGTACGAACAGTGTTTCCATGCCGCAAACTTTTACGACTGTGGGTAATTTCACGATTTTTGTAATCGTTGACAAAGATAACACAATCTCCGAACTAAGAAAAGATAACAACAAGCTGTCCAAAAATATAGAGGTATTATTAACGGGTGGAGGCGGAAACAGCGGGGCATCAAACCTCAAAATAAGTATCAATGACATTTCGTTCTCGACGGAAAACGGAGGGCCGTTGGGATTCGTTACGGAGGGAGACAAAATAAAGATCATTGCCAAAATCTACAACACAAAAAACGAGGAGTTTACGGGCAGTGTAAGCGTGAAATTCTATGCCGGCCCTGTATCGTCGGGGAATCTAATAACGAGTTATGACGTATCCGCGATACCCGCAAATTCATATCAAGAGGCGTCGTGCACTTGGGATACTAAAAAAGGCGCGCCACTGGAGATATATGTTGTCGTAGACAGTGGTGCAAACGAATTAGATACTGCAGACAACACAGTCCATAAACCCATATTCGTACTTGAAAAAAGCATGGTGGGTGTTGGCAGCGGCGATACTACTGGTGCGGTTCCGGGATTCGAGGTCGGTATTTTACTCCTCGCGATTTGTCTTACGTTTACAATAAAAAAACGATGGAAAAGTAAAGAGAACAAATAATGCACGATCAATCGAATAGTGTATTTTGAAAGTGTACGTACAGCATTAACGCACAATTGTCTCAAAAAGATTAAATAGGGGCTGCGTATAAAACTTTTTATAGATTTATTGAAACACATAGAGGGGAGATCATGAATAATAGATTAAATTATACAAATAGGGCATATTGGTGTATCTCCGCAGTAATAGTAGTATTGTTGTTGTTTTCGGCGATGCCAATTACCACGCACACACAAGGAACAGATGCAGGTGCAGCCGAGAAAAACTCTAACGCTTTCAGCACTAAGACAAAAACGAGAGAAACTCCATCGCAAAAGATCCTGTTCGTTTTTGACGACAATGCGGGCATATTGGGCACGGGAGCGATATATACGGTGTGGCTGGACACAATTATAAAAAGTATGGAGGCGTCGGGCAAGATTTTGAATCGGACCGATTTGCAAACTGATGCTTTCTTTGTCTGGGACCAGGATGAAGACTTTATTAGCGGTGTTAAGACGGCAGACCAAGCTACGTTCGACAAGAAAGCAAACGGCCCTGCATACAGCGGTGGAACTTATCAAAAGGTATACAACTCAGAAACTAAACAACAGGAAGATCATAACTTCGATATGAAAAACTATGATGCAGTCGTGTGGCTCACGGGCCTTGACAGCGGTGGCATCGATATTGACCAGGATCAGACGCCAGACGGTATAACACTTACCAGCACAGATATTGCTAACCTCAAACAATATCTAACCAACGGCGGCAAACTCTGGTTGTGCGGCCAGGACATACTATTGGACGTATACGGTCAGACGGATGAAGACGGGGATCAATTCCCAGATATGACTGAGACGAAACAGGGGGACCTATTTTTCGACTTTTTCAAAATTGCTACTGCATTTCAGGATTTTGGTACACCCGATACATTGACTGGAACAGCCAAAGGTTTGACTGGCGGAGCATCATATCAGACAAGTGCACTTTCGTCAGGTATAGAGGAGGATGACGGAGACTATAGGGTGTACGGAGACTTCATATATTCACCGCTTGCATCGCCACAATATAATAGATTAACCGAGGTATTCAACAGCACGCCTTCTGCAACTCAACAACAAAATGGGTGGCCATCGGCAGACTTACCCTACTACTTAAACGCCTATCAATATGACAACCGCCCATACGGTTCCTCGCCTTACAAGGTAGTGTTCTTTTCTTTTGAATTCGCATCAATATCCAACGAAAACCAGCGTATAGACCTAATGGACAAGGTCCTGAGATATCTCATAACTAGACCGCCGATAATAACTGTCACAGCACCTACCGAAGGCCAAAACATAGCAGGAACATTCTCTATTACTGGCACGTCGTCCGATCCTGATGGCACGGTTACAAAGATCTACCTTGTCATTGATAATCAAACCAGTACTCCTCTGGCAACGTTAACGTCGAATCTAAACTCTTGGTCATATAGTTTTGACACTACAAAATATCAAGACGGATCGCATCAATTGGCGGCAATAGCAGAGGACGACACTGGGCAAATGACCGCGTGTTTCGTGAACTTTACAATCAACCAAGCTGGCGGCACCAGTCATGCACCGAGCGTAACAGTAACATCACCCGGGGAGGGCGATACAACCGGAGGCACAACAACAATTTCAGGAACTGCGAGCGACCCCGACGGCAATGTGCAGAAGGTGCAAGTACGGTTGGGTGGAGGCGAATGGCAAGATGCTACAGGAACAACATCCTGGACATTTAGTGCTGACGTATCTCCATATGCCTCTCTCGGACCCCTTAAAATTGACGTAAGAGCATATAACGGCATGTATTCGCCCGTAGTTTCAAGGAATATAACCATCAATTTAAACAATCACGCGCCTGCCGTAGTAGTTACGGCACCTACCGAAGGCCAAACAATAAGTGGGACGTTTACAATAAGGGGCGCGGCAACAGATGCGGACAGCCTTTCTCAGATACGCTGGGTGCAAATAAAAGTAGACTCCGAGAGCTATAATAAAAATGCCAGCAAGGACGGGGGTTCATGGGCTTCTTGGATGTGTAGCTTAGATACCACTAGTTACACTGCCGGCTCGCACAAAATTTCTGTAAAAGCTTTTGACGGTATTGCAGAGTCGACGGAATATGTAGTGAACGTAACGATACAGTCGGGTAGTACTAACGCCCCGACAGCACGAATTACCGCCTCGACGCAGAGCGTAGACATAGGCGTGAGCGTAACTCTTGACGGCACAACCAGTAGCGGTTCTTCTCAGAGCGCCACATTGACATATACATGGAGTATCGATTCACAGTCTTCAGGTTCCTCAGTTTCCTTAAGCACTACCACTACTAGCACTACTACAATGACACCTACACATGCTGGAATTTATAAGATAAAACTGGTGGTGAGAGAAGGGTCGCAGGATTCCACACCTGCATTTATAGACATTACTGTAACCACACCATCTGGCCCAAAACCTGACATCTCAGTTCTCAACATTACGTTCAAGAAAGGCAGTCTGGCAGTTACTTCTGCAGGTGTAGATGATACTATCACTATCTATGCAAGCATAAAAAATATTGGCAGCACAAACGCTTCCAACATCGAAGTTATGTTCTACAACGGAGACCCGTCTGCGGGCGGCATACAGATTGGCACCATGCAAAAAATCACGTCCCTGGCTATTAGCGGCACATCCACTGTTTCAGTATCTCAAAAATTCACGGCGCTAGGCACGTTCACAATTTTCGTAATAGCAGACAAAAATAGTAAAATTATTGAATCAAAAGAAGATAACAATGTGTTGTCCAGAGCCCTAGTGGTATCGTCAGTATCGCCCGACAGCAAATTTCCAAACCTCAAGATAGACATCAAGGACGTCTCATTCTCTACAGAGAACGGGGACCCGCTCGGATTCGTTGCTGAGGGAGACAAAATAAAGATCATTGCCAAAGTGTACAACACAAAAGGCGAGGAGTTTACGGGCGGTGTAAGCGTGAAATTCTATGCTGGGGGAGTATCTCAGGATAACCTAATAAAGAGTTACGATGAAATATCCACGATATCCAAGAACTCCTACCAAGAAGCATCGTGTACTTGGGAAACCATAGAAGGTGCACCGATAGAGATATATGTTGTCGTGGAGAGCGGTACGGACGAATCTAACCCTGCGGACAACATCGCACATAAGCCCATATTTATACTTGATGCGAGCATGCTGGGTGTTGGCAGTGTTACCACTGCTAGCCCGACTCCGGGATTTGAGATTTGTGCATTGTTTGTTGCAATAGGTTTTGCATTCATAATAAAAAAACGACGGGAAAACAAAAAATAACGCCTTCAATTTTACCATCCACAATACAGATATATCCAATTTTTCCAATCTTGATATAGAAGAATATATTAAGAAATCTGATTATCGCAGTTAATGTATACTTGTGAGGTACACGAATGAAGCGAATTACTTTAGCACACGGCGCCGGCGGAGAAACGATGCAAAGGTTAATCGGAGAGCACATCCTAAAAAATTTTGGCGGCATTAAAAATAAGAAAATAGGGGTGCCGCTAGATGCCCTCGACGACTCTGCGGTTATCGACGACATTGTATTTACAACAGATGGCCATACTGTAAAACCCATCTTCTTCCCGGGAGGCGATATCGGGGTTTTGTCAGTGGCTGGCACAATAAATGATATCGCCGTGATGGGAGCAAATCCTCTCGCATTATCCGCCGCATTTATCATCGAAGAAGGGTTTTCAATAGACGATTATGCGCGAATCGTAAATAGCATGCGAAAAACCAGCAGATACGCAGACGTTCCGATAATAACCGGCGATACAAAAGTCGTGGAAAAAGGGGCTGCCGAGAAGATATTTATAACAACGTCTGGAGTTGGAAAAAAGCACGAATCGCTCGAGCACAACATGCGGGAAGTAAAAAAATATAGAAAATTCAACGAAAAGTGGTTATTGGATTCCAACCTCGGCGACGGGGATAAAATCATCGTCTCTGGGAACATCGGAGAGCATGGCGTTGCTATCTTGTCATTTAGGGAAGGTTACGGGTTTGAGAGCAAAATCAAGAGCGATGTAGCCCCGTTGAACAAAATGATAGCCAAGATTTTAAAAGTGGGCGGAATCGTTGCGATGAAAGACCCGACACGCGGAGGAGTGGCAAATACGCTTAACGAATGGAGCCAAAAATCTGGTGTTGGCATATCTATAATGGAAGAGGAGATTCCGATAAGTGAGGCTGTACTCTCCGCATGCGAAATGCTAGGCATAGAACCGTTAAATATAGGAAACGAGGGAAAGGTTGTTATCGCAGTCGTGAAAGAAAAAGCAGAGGATGTATTGTCTGCCCTTCGCAAAACGCCTGAAGGAAAAAACGCCACGATCGTCGGTACGGTCAGAAAGAGCATAAAGGGCGTGGTGATGGAGACTGTCGTGGGCGGTAAACGGATAGTGGAACAACCGGTTGGCGATCCAGTGCCGAGGATTTGTTAGATGACGTTAACGAGATTGACAGTATAACGCAACTCTTGCCGAATTTCACACCTACATACCACTAATATATACGAAAGAAAAGCGACGACACAAGAAAAGATATCGTCACACAACGAATCCCGATATCGCTCGAGCCACAGTATTTTTTGGATAATATAAAAAAGTAAAATTCTGCATATTGCTCCAAAAGGCATTTATATATTAAACAACATATCAAATAAAAATCATTTTAAAACATTTGAAAAAATAGTTAATACGGTGTTTAATGACAGAAAATCGTAATAGTTTTGCCCGAAAAACGGGGAATCGCTCGGAGCAAGCACTCTCGGCATTCTTGCGCATAAGCCAGCATCCACTTTTCAACAGCAAACCATTTAAATAACCAAAACTATATGGACTTGGCGAGAACCAGGTGTATGCAATGAAAACTAGGGCGAAAATAACAGTAACGGGCAGAGTCCAAAAAGCAGGATACTGGGACTTCGTCGATGAGGTAGCCTACAATCTCCAGTTAAACGGCTATGTAAAGAACCTAAAGAACGGAACGGTGGAGATAATTTGCGAAGGCAAGAAAGAGAGCATAGAAAAACTCGCAAAAAAGATAAACGTCCAAAAATACCCAATCAGAGTAGAGAATGTGAATATAGAGTATTCTAAGGCAACTGGTAAATTCAAAGAGTTCACTATAATACGGGAAGAGAACATCACTAAGGCAACTTACGAGCGGATGGATGTTGCCGCAAGGTATATGCGGGAGATGCATACGGATTTGAAGGGCACAATAAAGGAAGGCAACGCCGAACTGAAAACTGAAACAAAGCAGGTTGGCACAAAGATCGATAACATGGCCAACAGAATGGATGCCAACTTTGAGCGTATGGAAAAGAAGTACCACGTGATACACGAAGAAGTAAAGGCCACGAACGAGAACCTCACGAAGATGGTCGACAAATTCAGTCAGCTCGTAGATAACTTTACAAAGATGGTTCAAACACCACAGGACAAAAAACAGTAATCGTTCGGATGGGAAAATGGAGAGGACATGCACTCTCAGCAATCTTCAATTTTAAATCCGAATCGCAACGAATTATATGTCCACGCGATGTTCAATGAAATTCTACACGATTTTTCAACAATTAGCCGAACAATTTTTAATAATTTTACTTGCCTTCCAACACCTTCTTTATCTTTCCCCCCATCTCCCCATGTAGTTTTTTCACTTCCACAATGGGTATCGTTACTACTGTAGGGTTGCGGCTGAAACTGTCTTTTGAAGGTTCAACAATCTTATACCATCTCTCTTTTACGTCATATTCTATATATCGCCCAACTCCTTTGGGGGCGTCTCTTGCAATGGCGATGTAAACACTCTCGCCAATATGCGCCAACAGGTAAAACACATCATTATGTTTGTGTATGGGCGTAGCCATTGGTGACGCACACATTGCTAATAGGGATTCAAATGCCATCTCCTCTATTATCATCGCCTCGGCATTGCTCGTTTTTGTTATAAAACTTTCCGCTTGTGCACTATCTGATATTTGATTTTTGCAGACAGCGAGGTGCTGGCGTGTGTCATCTTTATGTCGTGTCGGAGATACTGTTATATATGGTAATGCTAATTTAGTGTTGGCAACGGTAGTTTGGTATGCTGAAAAATTCTTATTTAAAAAGATATGCGCCTAAAAATTATATCTACGGAAATTTGCCAAAATTTATATTGATAGTTTTAATTTTTATCTCAGCAATGGCATTTCTCGCATTTTTGGCCATGCCGCCAGCACAACATCCCATAACGAACCGTCCAGATGCTGCATGCAATGATGTGTTAAAATCAATGAAAAGCAGGGACAATACAGACATACACGTAAACAATTCACAAAAAGTGAATATTTCAGACAATCTCACATACCGTCAAACCGGTTCTATCTATGTCAAGGATAATAGTACGCTGGACATATCCAACGCTGCGGTTAATTTCGTTCAACAATATGACGAGCAGTTTAAAATTGACGTAAGAGGCAGGGGCGTGCTCAAAATAAGAAACGGGTTTATCCGCGGCGAAAATAACAGAATGCTAACATTAAACCTATCAGATGACGCACAGCTTATCGCAGAGAATTCGACGCTCTATATGAACATTAATATAAGCGGGAACGCAACTGCAATCATTAACAACAGCAATGTCGTAAACACTGGGAATCATTTCAGAGACCGGGCAGGGTTGTTTGCATCAAACTCTTCTTTTAACAACTCTTTGATATTCACGGATAACGCTACTGGAATAATCGCAAACACTACAGCAGCGGCCATAAATGTTTCCAATGACTCGGTTGTAGCCATCCACCAGTGGTTGACAGTAAACGTGAGAGATTCAAACAACATGCCTGTGCAATACGCCAACGTCACTGTCAGGTATTATCTGAGCGATACTGTTGCTAGCACGCTCCAGACAGACGAACTCGGCAGGGCAATACTTGAAGTCCATACAAATACAACAACATCCGAAAAGGATTCCTTTGTTGGAAATTATAAAATCGTGGTAAACTATTCATCGGTAGAAGTGCAGCGCGCGGTTTCCATTGCTAGCAGTCAGAGCATAACCACGTCTCTTTTCGTGTCGCCGGATATTTCGGTAAAGGAAATTTCATTAGCGGTAGCACCAGTCTTGAACGAAACAAATTATATCAACATAACAGTCGAAAACATCGGTGTTACTTCATCTCCGAGAACTCTTGTCAGGACTTTTGCCGACTATTTCGCGAACGAAACTTTCATAGATCCTATCCTGCCAGGTTCAACGAAGAACATATCTTTAAGCTGGATGCCGAAATTACAAGGCTACAACACGATAACAGTGAGACTGGACCCGACCAACTCAGTAAATGAAACAGACAAGGCGAACAACAACAAAAGCAGTGTTGTGTGGGCCAAAGGCAGGGGCGGCCCTGCGGTCGGCGTAGATGCCATTGCGATTTCCAATCCAAATCCAACAGAGGACGAAAATGTTTGGTTTAACATTACACTGTATAACGTCGGTGAGACGAACGCTACCCATCTATCGATGGAATTTTATATCAACGAAACATTGTTCTCAAACACATCCATTCGGCTCTTTTTGAGCAATTCCACACAGATTCGCTGTATCGTCTGGAAGGCTACTGTTTCATACAACATAGGGCTCGGCTGGAAAGGTTCACATGAAATCACAGTAAAAATAGGAGAAAGTAACAAATCAAGCTGGTTATGGGTAAGAACAAAACCCGATTTTACATTCTGGGCTCGCGACATTAACGTATCAAACACATCTCCGCTGGAGGGCAGCACCGTTTGGATGAACGCCACGCTCCAGAACATAGGAGAGACAAACGCTACCAATGTTTTGGTTAGATTCTATATCGACGATTCTTCTATTTCAGAAAACATTGTACCCATGGTGATTGCCGACTCCTGGTACACCGTATCCGCCTCCTGGAATGCCACCCCTAATGGCACAAGAACTATTACAGTTCGAGCGGACCCGGAATCTTCAATCCAAGAAGACGATGAAACGAACAACAATGCAAGCACAGCGATTTATGTAAGAAAAATTGCGGATTTGAAGCCTGTTGGAATCATCATGCCGTCCAATTATACCGTGGGGGACGCTCTGAACATTACCGCAGAAATCCGCAACCAGGGAGAAAATGACGCAGATACTGTTATTGTCAGGTTCTATGACGGCAACAAAACTATCGGAGACGCATCAATAAGTGGCATATTCTCCAACACATCGAAGAATGTTTCTGTAGTCTGGAATGTGGATTCTGTCGGAGAGCACATAATATCTGTCAGTGCTGACCCGGACAACCATATCAAAGAAGATAACGAAACAAACAATGTTTTGATGCAAAATATTACGATCAAATCAAGGCCCGACCTCACAATATCGAATATAACTGTAAACCCAGCATACCCGTTTGAAGGCGAGGATGCGGAAATAAGCATTGTCATTTCCAATATTGGCGGCACAGACACGGAAGCAACAGCCGACGTGTACCTAAACACAATAAATCCACAATCCAGGATAGGCTCTGCCGATGCATCCGTCCCGTCGAACAGTGAAGCAGTCTGCAAAATCATGTGGCGTGCGGATAATATAACCGGCGTATCCAGATTATACGCGGTTGTGACCAGCAGTATCAGAGAAACAAACACTGCCAATAATGCTGCAAGAAAGGATATCATCGTCTACTCGCGGCAAGGAGATATAACCGTAGGCGATGGCGAAATTAAGAATATAATCTCAGATTACGTTCATACTGGTTCAATTTTAGTAACAAATAACGGAACGCTGTCGATTGCCAACAGCGAACTGAAACTTGTTCAAAGCAGGGATTACCAGTACGGAATTATCATCGACAACGCTACATTGTATTTAAACAAGAGTACTATTAAAAGCAATCACCAGTTTGTAATCTACCTGTATAACGATTCGCACATAATACTCGACCGCTCCACAATATCCGCGAACTGTATCGTCTCTGTTGGGAACACAACACTCCTTGTAAAAAACTCAAACATCGAGAGCAATATTGCAGGCACGCTAAATGCGATTAACATTATAGAAAACTCGAAGATGACCGGAGACATATTTATTAACTTGACGACTTTGGAAGTAAGCAACAGTAATCTAAACGGTGCGCTGAACATTACGTCTGGAACGATTTCCTTAACGAACTCAAAGATTTTCGGTGCTATTAATTTCGAATCTTCCAGTTTGACTCTTACAAATGTGGCTACCGACAGCAGTTCAGTGAGATTGAGCTCTTCATCCATGTTTATTAATGATTCTGCAATCAAAACCAGTCAACTTAAATTGTACGGTGCTAACATTACAACTGCTAACTCTACATACACGCAGCCACTGGTGTTCATCAATTCTACAGTATCTGTCATAAACATTACCACACCTTCGATTAGCATAAGCGGCGATTCAGCATTATACAAATACTGGTGGCTGACCGTAATTGTTAGGGATTATGCAGATACACCCGTACCAAATGCAAATATAACAGTTCGCTCGCTAAATAGCGATTACACAGTAAACGCGACCACGGATAACAGCGGTTCGGCGATTGCCCAGATCCTTACAAATACGACTTTAAAAGAAGAGCATTTTGTTGGCAACTATGAGGTGAACATAAGTTACTTAAACAACGAGCTGAACCTGCAATACAAAATTAGAAGCGAATACAACACAGTATTAAATGCGAAATTCAACGAGATACTGATTCCGCCGACAAGCATTCAACTGGCCGTTGTTTTGGACAAGGCTTCTTCACTGCCAAATTCCAGAATTACTGTTTCGGGCGACGCAGCATACAGTAATAATATAAAAGCGCCTAACGCCAACATCACTATCAAAATCATAGAAACAGGAACCATATGGCAAGATAAAACAGATTCAAACGGACATTACGAAGTCTCGATTGTTGCCCCAAACAAAACTGGAACTTATACCATCAGCGTCGAAATAACGGATCCATTATGGGGATTCCCCCTCACGATGAGCAATCAAACGCTGTCTGTGGAACAACAAAAAGAAGCCCCGATTCAAGAAAAAAAGCAATTGTCCCTATTGCAGATAGTGCTGATCGTTATTGCCATCATGATAGGCATAGCGGCCGGACTCGTATTCTTCTTCATATATCTAAAGCGGTTAAAACACGTAGCCGAGTGCAGCCAATGCGGATTAGTATTGCCCCATCACCAGCGCCGCTGCCCGAATTGCGAGACAGAATTTGATGACGCGCTCGCTAAATGCAGCGAATGCAACGAAGTAATCGAGATGAAATCAAAAGAATGCCCGAAATGCGGCGCAAAATTTAGTTATAACGAAAAATGATAGTTGAGTGAGCGGCTTCGTTAAAGACGATTTTAAACATTGAGTTGGGATGGAACTACGAACCGCGATGTGGTTTTTACAGTCACTCAAGTAGAAATCACGAGTACACTATCACTTTCATCTCTCTTGTTGACGTATGTTCGTAGGTATCCATTGCATTTATCCTGATAGTATAATAACTGGTGTACGGCAGGGCTGGCGTTGTGAAGTTATAAGTAAAACTATAAAAGCCATCGCCGTCATTTTTCATAGAATCGCTTCTTGCTACAGTGTTATTCGGGTACAGAACGACATACTCTGCAGATTTTAATTTATAATTATCAACGACCTTTGCCGTAAATTTTATTTCTTTCCCAACGGCCAAAGAACTGTTCCCAAACACGGCTGTGATATTTTTCGTATCGTTCAATTTTATTGTCCCTGTATATACTGCAATATCGCCTATCGCCGGTTCTATAAAATCGCTTATAGGTGGGTTGCATACCAATACAAAGACCGCAAGCCATGTGAAGAAATACGCACCCACTAGGCCAAGCCAGTTCTTTTTCTCGAAGCTTTTTGTTTCGATACCCGTACTCGGTAGTATGTACTTAATTGTAAACATCCCAATAAGCCCGGCAAGGAAGGCTAAAAGCGAGTCATGAGTGTAAACTAATAAGAGATACGAAATAACGACGAACATCAAGGCATAACCCATCGTGACGAATGTTGCCTTGGAGTCTATCATCTCCTTTTCTATGAACTCCTTTACGTCGAATTTCGGCTCTTTAAATTCGTATTCTTCTTTCTCATCCTTCTCTTTCTTGGCCATGTTTTCAGCGTATATGTGCCATACTTAAAAAGATTATGCATGCTGACAGGGAAATACATCGAATTTTTAATAAAATTAAAAAAAATAAAAAGAAATGGGGGACAGTTTCCCCCAATATTTTCCGCCTTTAGATTCGTCTGCGCTTCATTAATAACAAGATGCCGAAGCAGGCAACAAGTGCGACGAGCTCAAATCCAGGCGCGAAGCCAGATTCTTTCTTCTTTTCCTTTACGACATTTATATCGGTTGTAGTTTTTTCGCATCCGTCTTTTTCTGCGGTGACTGTATAGTTGCCCTCTTTGTTCACTGTCAAGTTGACGACGCCTGTCTCATCAGTAGTGCCGCTCGCAGTGGTGTCTCCTGATACTAGCGTTACCTTCACTCCCGCCAGAGGCGTATTGTTTTCTTTGCTAAGCACCTTTATGGAGATGGCCTTTCCAACCTTCGGATCTGCCGGCGTCTTTACATCAAGTGGAATCAACCCTCCTATGATTACATTCTTCTGTGATATAACGCGTCCGTCTTTTTCAATCGACACGGTATACTCTCCAGCAGTTGTAAGAGTTATTTCTGCGGTACCTGCACCAGATGTTGTTGTACTCTTTACTTCTACACCATCTTTATACACCTTCACAGTGGCGCCGGCTATCGCTACACCATCGCTTTCAACCTTAATCGGTATCGGCACTCCTATGGTCGGTCTTGTTGCTTCCACTCCTACCTCAGTCACGCCAATCGTCATGCCTACGATTCTTCCCTGAATCTGTGGCGATACGAATCCAGATGCCACATATTTTCTACCAGTATTGTCAATTACCGTAGAAACCGTAATGATAGAGTAGTCGCCCCTGCTTGCCAGGTTCGGTATGGCTATGCTGGCGGTATTTCCAGTGCCGAATACTACTGATTGGAAGCTTTTTACTACTTCTCCAGTTGGTTCTGGAAGCCTCTTACATGCAACACCGTACAGATATTTCGTTATCTGTGTGGCATCTAATCCATATAGGTCTAGTCCGTTGCTCAAAGTTCCAATCCCAATTGTTGTATCTACTCTGCCTATTTCTGAAGATAAACTCAGATTTAGCGCGTATGTGTTTCCGGGTGCTATCAAAGTCGGGCCGGTTACTTTTACTCCAACTTGGGAGGTCAGCAGTATTCCGATTACACCATTCATTTCTGTTATTTCGCGATAGCCGCTTATCGGATCTGTTATTACTGCTATCATGGAGACTGGACCGTTTGCCATAAGTTCAACGCTGCCAGTTCCGCTCATTTGCTTGTTTTCTATCGTACTCTCTTTATAATTAATGCCCGGAACGCTACCAGTTATATCTGTCAGATTTAGCGGGAATATCCCCACATTGACAGTAGTAGTTACGCCGGTAGGCAGCGTTACTCCAATCGGGAGTTTTTCACCGATAGATTTCGGGTTTTCAAATACAGGCAATCCTGCGAATTTTCCTATCTGCGTCAGATTTATTTTTGGTACGTATCGTTCCCCGATTATGGGTGCAATCGTTGCACCAGTGCCAATCGACGTGTCGGTTGTAGCGATCACAGCATATATTCCATAATCCTCCAGGGCGAAGCTTATACTCGCTCTGCCGTTTGCATCCGTGGTTATTTTACCGCCGTAAGCAATCTTTATCGGAAAGTCGGACGAGGATATGGACGTGGGAGACGCGCCTGAGACCGTCATTATCTGGGCTTGGATCGGGTCTAGGTACACTACCGTAGCCGCAATAGGTGCGTTCGGAATCACGCCTGCGGAATTCGTAAGCGTGAAGTTAACTGTAGCAGTCTTGCCAGCTGCAACTTCCTGGAAATAATCTGCCGATGCAACCAAGTTCACGTTACAGACGAAGAACACTTCATCCATTGTTTCCAAGACGAGGTGCTCCATCGTATTCTCGGAACTAAGATAACTGCCGAGTTGTGTAGTAGCATTTGTGAGGGCGGAAATATTCGGCGATTGGCTTATGTCCATGACTTTGTTTGTTATGTTTATTTGTGTGCTATTGAAGAGCTTCAGGAGGTTGATAAACTCTGTAGTATTATTTGCCTCCGTTGCCCAGCTCTGGAATGCCGGCATATCGTCTATTATCTCTATTTGCTCTTGGAACGTATCGCTGTTTGTTTTGTTTAGGATATTGAACAATTTAATTTTTACAACGGAATTGTTAAGGTCGTTGGAAAGATTCTGGAAGTTCTGTTCTATATATCCCGAAGCGTTGATTTTATCGAGTGTCTGTATAACATTGTAGAGTGCCCATAGCTTGGTTTCGCTATCCTTGACGGCGTTTATAGATGCATTCAGTTCTTTAACCTCATTGCTGTTGAAAAACTTTTCAAACGCTTCGACAATTTCTTTTGTTCCGTTTAATTCTTTCAAAGCATCCTTCAGCTTTTCCTCCGCTTGCGTTAGGTTTTGTTTTGTCTGGTTCACCGGAGAAAGTGTGGTGTCTGTTTTGGTTCGGGTCGAATTAGTACTCTTGTACACTGGATATGTGCTTTGGAATATGGTAGACGAACTCGGTTCATGTATGATTTTTACATATATCGGTTGATTCGCATTAGCGGCGGTAATGGCTGTGTCGTATATGCAAACAGATTCGCCGATATCCCACCACAAATTATTGGGTGCATTGTCTAACGGAATGCAGCCATTCGAATATGTAGCATCATTCGACTGAACATGAACCCACTCCCCTGTTCCAATCTTTACATAAAACCGGAGGTCCTCTATCTCACAAGAATTGCCCTGAGTTGCATAAACCCGTACATATGAATCTCCCGCCTCTGCAACACTGAATGCAATTGCGGGGGGGGCACTTCCACCGGTACTTGCTAAGCCCGATGCCCAGACATACAACATGGCAGTAGGCAAAACTATTACGCCTTTCCCATAAATTCCTCCCTCCGTCATCAATGTCACGAAGTAGTTCTCTATAGCCAATATTGTTTCTTTTGTCTGCTCGGCTTCATCGGTCTTTAAGAATCCAACCAGTTCTTCGATTACACCTGCGGCGTAGGAGGTATTCGTCTGATTTTTGGCTAGTGTTATAAATGTATCCCAGGACGCTCTATTTGTGAGGTTTCCTACAATCGCGTCTATGCCGCCCATGTTATTTATCGTGCTGTTGACATTCTCTATCTGCCCGTCGATGTAAAATATAGCGTTATCGATTTCACCATTCACTTTTTTAGCGGCATCTATTACTGGTTTTATCTGGTCGCCGTAAAATTTCTCAAGTTGGATAGTCGGTGTATCCTTCGCTGTTTGGCCCCCGCCCGTAGCAACAACTTCTACGCCGTACAAGCCACCATGGGCAGTTGTAGGCACGGTGTAAAGTGCTGTCCAATTGTCTGTAGCGCCGTCATACGTCATAGAAATCGTAGTAATTGCTTCGGTGTTCAAAGTCGGATGCTCATAATAGTATAGTGGGGTGAATGACGGTTCCAGATACCTAAACACGTTCGCAGTTACACTGACACCCGTAGTGTATGTTGTTTTTGCAAAGACATGTATCGTGTCTCCTGCCTTTGTTATCTTTGTCAGTACCCATGCATCCACACTCAGTTCCGTTGTAGTTTTAGACGCACTCGCATTAGTATTTTCCACGCCAGCAAACATTGCCGGGATTCCGCTAAAAACCATCAGCACTACTATACTAAGTGCCAATGCCCTCGTAGTCAATGATATATTTTTTGCCATTTTTCATCACCGTATGTTCCATCCAACATAACAATATTAGTTTTAATACATGTCGCTGAGCAGTATATATATTTTTTTGTAAGTCGTATGTTCTTAGAAGTGAGGAGGTATATAGAAAAGTTGGGGCTGGATCTGGAGTGAGAATATAATTTTAAAGTGGGGGTTAAAGAGTAATTCCTAAAGGGGCACTTACTGGTTGTACACTTTTTCCTTGCACTGGAATTGTCGGCGGCGCTATACTCTGACCGCACCTAAACGTAGTTTCCACTGCAGACGATGTACCGTTCACCATCGCTTCCAGTGACAAGTTTGTAGTATGACTTCTTGTAATAAAGTCCGTCCCGAACAGGGTTTGTATATATGTAATCAACCCAGCCAGTACCGTTCGCAAGTGCGCCTTCCACTATCTGATTCCTAAATGGTTTGCCCGCGGCATCCGTCTTGTTTCTTAGGCTCACTCCGACCATCTTCATGTTATCTGCGTGTGCCACTATCGTGATATTGGTGTCATAAACGAACGCATAAAGCTCGCCGTTAGTGGCATTCTTGTACGGGTCGCGCCCTGCAGAAATGTTCCGGAAAGTCCCTTGCGCATCTGCCTGAATGTCTGCTGCAGTCTTATTCACAAGAGCCGTAACTTCCACATCGGTAAGATTTCCGACATATGCGCTTGCGCCTACATAGCGGTAAAGTATCCTCTCGTAATCGCTTATTCCTGTTGTCAGATCCTTTTCAGACCTTGTATCGTAAAGTGCCTCCTGGAAAGCATCGACAAGCACATCGGAAACATTCTTGTTAAATGCAAAATAATATTGATTCGTCCGCAATGTGTATACTGCGGCATAGTCATCCGGTTTCGAGGAAAACTGTTTTATCAAAAGCCTCGCCGGCGCCTCGGCATAAGCCCACATGTCTATCTGGTTGGATTCCATTCCTGCGATTATGTCGCTCGCATTGGTCAGCGATACAAGCGATTGGTTGCTTATCCCCATATCTAAAAGGTCCTGGGTGGCTATGTCGCCGGTGATTACACCGATGTGGTATCTTGATATGTCGGACGTATTCTGTACTGTTATATTCCGCCCCTTTAGCGCAAAAAGGACATTATCGCATCTGCCGATCGGTCCCGCCCACTTGAACTTATCCTCGCGAGCGGACACTCTTGCTGTTGAAAATACCGCGGTATTGTCTTGGGTAAGCGCCGCTTGGTATCCGTCTGTCCATGCGGTCATGTTTATCTTCCTCTGGGGCGCGCTTACATTAAGGCGTTCCAGTACCGCGTTTAGCAACTCGATGGAAATACCCTTCATCGTGCCGTTATCGATGTAATTGTAAGGCGGATACTGTTCCGTGTAGTATGTTACATAGCTCAGTCCTTTTGATGGTATGTGCCGTCCGATTATCTTATCATACTCGCTTAGGGGGGTGCCCTGCGCGCCTTTTTGCTTTAAGGAATCAAGCGAGTGTTGGAACGATTGCACCAGCGAATCGGAAGTGTTCCTGTTGAATGCAAAATACAGCTGTATTTCCCCTATCGAATAGACGTTCGCGAAGTAATCGTATTCGCCCAGTGCCTGTTTTGTGATATATTTCCCAGCTTGTTCGCCGTACGCCCATAGGTCTACGGTGCCATTCTTAAGCTCGTTGGGTATGTTTGACGAATCGTCGTATGTGATTATGTTTGCCAGCGGTACGCCATGATCCAATAATTTCTGCACGGTCACCGCATCGGTGGATGTGCATATCTTGTATCTAGCCAAGTCAGCGTCAGATGATATGCTTATGTTTCTGCCCCTGACTGCAAAAAGAACCTGTGGATCATTGAGTATCGGCCCTACCCACTTAAAACTGGCCTCTCTTTCGGGTATTCTTGCCATAGAGAACAGCATTGTATTTTTTGATGAAAGCGCTGTCCTGTACCCGTCGGTCCAATTCACAACCCTGACATTATTGCGCGACAGATTTGCACCCATATTTCCGAATATCGCCTCCAGAAGCTCAACCGAGAGCCCTTTGAGGGTTCCGTTCTTCTGATAGTTGAATGGTGCATACTGTTCTGTAAAGTAGGTTAAGTCGGATGCTTGTTCCACAGGCAAATTCTGTGTATTTGGCAGTACAAACTGGAAATACGCACCGCCCAAAGCTCCCAGCAGAACTGCCGCCACAACAATCGCTGTAAGTGTTTTGTTCATATTATCCCAAATCCTGATTGCGTAACACGTATAAAACTGTTGTTTTGCGTCGCCTCGCTGCGTTTACGATTCCATAAAACTCGCACTACACGGACAAGTCAAAATCCGATTTTGATTTTAAAATCAAGATATCGTTCGATTGATATGTCAGTGGCTCCACATCGGAAGCACTTTGTCATACCCGATTAATTTTATGCCTGTAATCGCCGCCACATCATAGGTCGTTGCTCTCAGGTTTTCCGCATCTAATTCTCTGATATCATTGCAGCCAGATAGTGCGGTAAGAATGTTCAATTCTTCGGAGGTGGCGCTCAAGAAATTCCTTAGGTTTTCTCCTGCTTTTTCCCAATTCAATTTGCTTTCCAAGTTTGCGTTGTTTGTAGCAATCCCTTTTTCACAATCATTAGTATCACACAGGCCGCAAGCGTTGCAGCCTATCGCTATTCTTGACGCTGTACTGAGGCCAACAGCATCGCCGCCAAGAGCAACAGCTTTGTAAACGTCACCGCCATCCATGAACTCGCCAGAAATCAATAGTTTTACGCCTTTCTCCTTGGCACCAGTTTCTTTAAACGCTTTCTGTGCAGGTACAAAAACCCCTAAGACAGGCACTCCAACATTTTCAACAGCAACATTTGGCAAAGATTCAACGAAACACTCGCTGCAATCAATGTGCACAGCATCCGCGCCCGCATTTATTGCATGTTTTGTATCATTATATACGTCGCCCCCGCCAATTTTGACGATAACCGGTGTTTCGTAATCTGTAATCTCTCTTATTAGTTCAATGTGTTTTTTTATGTCTTCGGGTATGTCCATATCAAGGTGCTTAGCCGGACTAAATGCGTCATGCCCTATCGATATATTCCGTATTTTAGCTATCGTCGGTGTTATTTTCTTTGCTGGCAATATGCCACTGGTGCCAGGTTTTGCGCCACCGCTTAATTTTATCTCTACAGCATCAGCTTCGGCTAGCGTTTCTGCATTTATTCCGGCTCGGCTGGCAGAATATTCTATAACAATTTTACCGCCGTGTTTTGAAGATATCTCTTTTTCTTCTTCGAGCGCAAAGCAATCAGAGACGAAAACAGCAGTACCTGCCAGGGATCCTCCATAAACAAGAGCGTTTCTTGCACTTCTGCTGATTTCTCCATAAGAATCTGCATGGACAAAAATGGGGGTCTTCAGGAGTAGAGGTTTCTCTAAATTCTCGCCGATAATCACACTTGTTTCCAAAGGCTCCTGATAAACGTCTACTGGGAGATTTTTATGAAGTTGAGACGGAACGACAACCAAACCGTCGAAAGGGCGTGTTCGCTTCTTTGTTGTATCTATATTACATTTCGAGAGCGGTTTTCCGTCTTCTGCCTTCTTCTTAATACCCTCGATAGCATCTTCCCATAAATTCTCGTTTCTAGTCGTCTTATTCACCTCTCGGTAGTACGACGTTCTCTGTTTTGTGTTTTTTCGTATAATCTAGTTTAGGGTTGGTCGCTGTTATCTTTTTGAATTCTTTTATTTCACTGTCGATATCATATTTTTTAAACAAACTCTGTAAGAAATCCTTATCTTCACTTTCTAAGGGGGCTTCTTCGCCGTTGTAGCCAATTTCCCCGTGATTTCCGCCTATGTATATGTCGCCGCCAGCTTTCCAATGGCTAGCCATGTCGCCAACATCACCAGTCACCACAATAGTTCCGCCTGCCTGATGTAAACCAATGAAATCTCCGGCATTACCCTCGATTACAACAATGCCATTTTTCATATATTGGCCGACCTTCCCGCCCGCATTTCCTTTAACAATCAAAATTCCGCCAGATATATAGGTACCAGCACCGTTGCCAACGTTTCCGTTTATATGAATCTCGCCCTCGGTCATAGAATCGCCAACGAATCTACCGGCACCACCGTTTAAGACGATTTTTGCGCCATTGTTTAACGATGCAAAGAGATCTCCCGCGTTGCCGTTCGTTATTATTTTTACGCCCTTCCCGATGCCAACTGCAATGCAATGTTGGTGCAGTAAGCCCTCTATTCTCACGGTTTTAAAATCATGTAATTGTTGTTTTAACGTTTTGTTTATTTCTTGTGTGGTTGTTATTCTCCCTTCATCCATATTCTATGGATATAACAACTTCTTTATTTTAATGTTGTGAGTGGGGGAAATAATACCATAAACTGTCTAAACATAATGTATTTATAGTTTTATATGCGTTAGATGTTAGACACCAACAATAAAATTGATAAAAAATGATGCAAAGTGAGGGATGCAATGAGAGTGTATTGCAAAAAGTGTGGTTGGAAGTTACATAAAGTGTTCTCGATCATTGTTATCGCCTGGACATTTAGTGGACTGTTGTTTGGCAGTACATTATTCAATGGCACGTTGTCGAAAGTAGAGGCAGCCAACCCTAGTCCGTTTGTGATACTTACGGGCGGAAATGTAACGCCTCCAGTTGGCAACGTAACTGCACCATTCAACTATACTATAAATTATACGCACACAAACAACGAACGCCCGGATGAGTTGTACATTTCTATAGGTGAGAATGATTACGATATGAAAGAAGTTAACGAAAGCGATACGAATTACAGTGACGGAAAAGCATATTATTTTGAAAAATTACTTCCAAGAGGAAATCACAACTACAGTTTCACAGCATCGGACATATACGGTAACACGAACTTCACGCAAACTTTTACAGGACCGTCTGTAAACATAGACACGATGAACAACGTACTTGTCGTTTTTGGTTCTACGGGGTATGCTGGATTCTTCCGTAAGGTTATAGAAGACAACATGACCACCTTATTGGACCGCGGCATTAATGTAACAATGGCCGACGATGTTAATCCAAAGAATCTCGGAAATTACTCTGTGATTGTTGTGGATCAAACTGCCACTATCAACTCCGGAAAATTGGAGATATTGAAAAGGTATTTGGAGAGTGGAAATGGCATTGTGTTACTCGGAGACACAAACGCACTCAAAGTTCCGGGTGCAGATACTGATACAATGAAAACTTGGTTTGGAGCTGGAACCACATCCATGCGGTTCAGTAGCGGTACAACAACAAATGGTACAGCAACAATATCCACAGACCGACCGTTCGGCTGTGCACTTTCGATAGGCGACATCGTGTTTAATGAAGCGAACCCCTACACGTATCGTTCTCCAGCACAGGTATCTGCGGGAGATTTGTCTTCGACGGTAACAACAATCGCTCGCTGGGGGGGAGACAATAAAACATTTGCATACAAACACACGTATGGCAGCGGGCGCGTGTTCTACCTAAGCACGAACCTAATATGTATATATACCATAGAAGACGAGGAAGTCAAAAACAATTTAACCGACCTATTTGTCGCGGGAACGTCTTGGGCATCTAACATTGAGAACCAACTAATAAAACCAGATTTTATACCAACTAAAATAGAATTGTCAAAAGAAACACCGTCAGAAAACGAGGAAATAACTGTCAATTTCACTATAAAAAACCAAGGCACCGCTCCGGGCACAGTGAATATTGTAGCCCATGACGAATCATCTGATGGACGAGTAGTATTATCGCCCGAGAGCAACTATGTCAGAATCAACTCGAGTGAGAACCGTACTTTTTCGTGCCAATGGACACCTGCAAAAGGCGGAAACCACAACATAACTGTCGAGATTGACCTGGATTATGAGGTTTCCGAGAGCAATAAATCTAACAATGTTTTGTCTAGGGGAGTATACGTAAATACCCCACCGCAAATAGGCAGCATGGCGGAATTCGACAATAAAAAAGCGTTATATGGTAAACCAGTTACATTTACATGTGCGGCTGAAGATGATAGCGGCCTGAGCGACTCTTCATACATTTGGTCTTCAGACAAAAGCGGCAGGATCGGAACTGGAACATCGGTTACCGTATCGAACTTATCGGTTGGTAAGCACAAAATCACATTAACTGTCACAGATGATTACAGCATTTCGACCAATGCTTCTATCAACCTGACGATAATTGATTTAAGTGCACTTCCTGTTGTAAAAATCACGGCACCGTTAGACAATGGCGTATACACTAACATGGAGAACATACAATTTACTTGCACGGCAACGAAGGGAACACTGCCCTACAGTTACACATGGAAAATGAATAATAATAACGTTAGCGACAGTCAGAATTTTGAAAAATCGAACCTAACACCCGGGAAATATGAGATTTCAGTGAGCATTCACGACGCAGATAATTTTTCCAGCGATGACAAGATAAACATAGAGGTGATTGAACAAACCGGATTTATCTGGATATCCGACCTCAACACGTCCTCTGGAGATTGGAATACAACAGAGGACGAATCGAGTTACAGCATCTTTGTATCTGTTTACAATAACGGTTCATATACCGAAACCATAAAACTTCTACTGAACGACGACATTCAACGAACTCAAGAACAATCATTGTCGATTCCGAGCAAGACATCCGGAACCACAGAATTCGAGTGGTCATCACCTTACAGCGGGTCACATAGAGTAACTATACAAGTAATGAGGGGAATCAGTATTCTCGATACAAAGGATAAATTAATCGGAGTAATGAACCAGGTTCCAACGGCTCAGATACGATTTATGAAGACAGACGGAAGCAGCGTTCAGCAAATTTACGAGGGAGATACTATATCATTGGATGCAAAAGGCTCTTCAGACACAACTTTTGATAGGACATGCTTGATATGTACATGGGAAAGCGACGGTGTAATAATACGAGATAAAGTGAGCATCAATGAATCTATACCTTGGAAATTCCAGAAACCCGGCTCATATTCCATAAAACTAACCGTGAAAGACGACAATAACGCCATGAATACGGCGACAACATCAATTACCGTATTAAACCGCCCGCCCGTAGCAGTTGCCGGCGAAGATACGACTGTATATGTAGGCGACCCCGTACTATTTTACGGAAAGGGCACAGACCCATCGGAAGAGCCGTGGATGCTGAAGTATCATTGGGATTTGGGGGATAAAACAACCTCTTCGGAAATGAACCCGACGCACCGGTATAAGGAGCCTGGAGTTTATCCGGCTACACTGACAGTAACAGACAGTTACGGGCTAAGCAGTACGAGCACCGCTACAATAACTGTAACAAAGGTGGATAAGCACCTGCTTGTTTCCATAATATCGCCCGGGGACAGAACCGCTATAAAACAAAATACTGTCATTAAAGTCTCCACTACAGATACGGCTGAAAAAGTGCAGATTTACATAAACGGAGCTATTTTTTCGGAATTTAAACAACCTCCATACGAAATATCATGGGATACTACCACGGGCGCATATCCAAACGGAAAATACACTATCTCTGTGACTGTTTCAGACTCCACCACTGCCGAGAAAGTAGCTACGTCTGAGGTGGTAACATACGTAGAAAATCCAACTGCAGCGCCAGAAGCAGTAGTTGCTGCTACTATTGTCGGAACTGCTACTGCCGTGGGCAGCGCTACGGTATTGAGCGGCACCGTAGCCACTGCAGGTGTAGGAAAACTCAGCATGTTCATAAGCAAAATAAAGGATTGGGCTTCTCAATATGGCGGGCAATATACCGAAGATGTGCTGAAGGAGAAGGCAGATCAAAAGGTGAAAATAGAAGGAACACAGGGGTTGGCGAGTGGGACCGTGCTGGCATCCATATTTATATCTATTGTTGTAATTGTCATATTTTATTCGTTCGTAGATTCTGGCGGGATATTCAACTTCTCCGCCGGGGGATTTATAGATGCAATCCCGGAGACATTCATAGCATCGGCCATAGTCATAATAGTCATTGAATTGGTCGTAGCATTTTCGGCGGGCATATCGAACTTACGTTTTGGTTATAAAAACTGGCCAGGCGGCATATTTGCCCTCGGAATTTCCAGCCTTCTAATGATGCCGTTTGGAATGCCCGGAAGATCTATCATAAACAAAGAAAAAACATCAGAAAGAACAATTGCCGCGATCGGCGTATCGAAATCATCCATCATACTCTCATTCGCATTGTTGTTCGCCGTTATGATGGAGTTTGGAGGAACGTTCTATACCATAGGAGAATCGGGCATGGGGACTTCGTTAATGCTCTTTATGTACACTGTTCTCCCCTTTAGGGTAATAGAAGGCGGTGACATCTACAAATGGAATAAAGCCATATGGGCCGGGTTGTTCACTCTATCCATATTGTTGTTCTATGGATGGGAGCTTTCGTTCTTACCACATGCGGCATATCTTTTAGCAGGCACTTTGGGGGTTGTTGCATTGAGTTATACTATGGCGTATCAAGTAAAGGGTGTTAGGGGTTATGTAATAGGAGGTCCGTCCGCCTTCAGCTATGCGGATATGATGATTGACCCATATGGTAGGAAAAAAAGATTGAGAGAAAAGAAAAACTTATTCGTTTTTGACGATTCTGAATTTGGGCAGCTCTCGGAAACACCATATAGCGCGGGAGAGACGGTGTATGCACCGCCAATACCCGAGACAGCTCCTTCCCTTGCGGCAGTGGAAAAAGAACAGCAAGCACCAAAAGAAGAGCCAAACGAGGTGTCTCCTTACGGCGAGGAGAAACCCACAAAATGGGTCGTGCCATATGTAAAAAAGGAGAAGGGTGCAGAAGGCGACGAGTGGCTGGAAATGTAGGTGTTTTCCCCCTCTCTTACCATCGGTTCTGTAGAAACCCGTACCAACACAATAAAAGAGAAATTAACTCGCCCCTACATACCTACACAGTACGTAGGAATCATAGGCTAAGAACCCTGTCTTCAGGTATTTCGAGTTCTTCAACTTAAGGGAAATTTAGGTATTATGTGTCCTTTGCTGGATGAAAATATTTTGACATCTACGGACTTTGCACGTGCAAAGTCCGTACGATCGTACAAAATTCCCCCAATGAATTTTGTAGAAAGCACAGCACTTAAGTCGAAGGTCTCTACAAAGTTAGAAGAAAGATTAATAGTCTAAAAAAACAATACTAAAACAAGAAGTGGAAGCATGGCAAAGAAAAAAATATTAGTTATTGATGATGACAAATTCATTTTACAAATGTTTAAAGATATTTTGGAAGCGAAAGGTTACGATGTCGTTGTATCAATTGGTGGAAAAGAGGCAGTAGAGGAATATAAAAACCAAAAACCCGATTTAGTGATTGTAGACATACTAATGCCTGGAATGGATGGTATACAGGTAATAAAAAAAATATTAAAAATAGATAAAAAAGCAAAAATCATAGTCGCTACTGCACTAACTAAGCTAGGCTTGGAAAAAAGCTGTCTAAGAGCAGGTGCAAAGGCATTCATCATGAAACCATTTGAACTGACGACACTAATGTCTACTATTCGAGATGTATTGGAGAAGTGAAGGATAATGACAGTAGAGCCTGTAGATCCTATGTTTGAGAGGATAGTAATAGAATCCATACCAAGCAGCATATTGATAGTTAATAGGAACTTAGAAGTGGTTTATGCAAACAAACACTATCTCACAATATCTATGAAAAGAAAAAAAGATGTTTTAGGCAAGCCGATCGATAAGGTTTTGTCCCGAGTTAGTTTCGAGAGGATGAAACTTGATAAAAAAATTAAAAAGGTATTCGACGACGGATTACCTTTTGAGGGAGGGCACGTTCCTGGCGAGAGGCTTGGTAGGATATTTTTTTATAAATTAATGCCATTAATAACCGAATCTGGTGATGGGAATTATGTAGTGATATTTATAGAAGATGTTACAGAACTTACGAGATTGGAGGGGGAATTAAAGGAATCTTATGGAAAACTTGAAGATGCATATGCAGAACTGAAAGCAGGAGACAAAGTAAAATCAGAATTCATTTCTGTAATCTCTCATGAACTTAGGACCCCAGTAACAGTACTCCATGGCTATCTTGAACTGTTTGAAACAGGACATATAGGGGAACTTACAAAAAAGCAGAAAGAGAAACTAGAAATTATGAAACTCCAAACCGATCACATGAAAAATATGATCAATGAAATGTTGGATTTGTCGAAAATGGAATCTAGGAAATTCGAGATTGCGAAGGAAAAGATATCAATAGCAAAAACTGTAAAGGAAACTGTCAAGATGATCGAAACACTGGTAGACATGAAAGGCCATACAGTCTCAATAGATGTGCCGCCTAGTTTACCAGAACTTATCGGCGACGACAAAAAGATTGCCCGAGTCTTGGTAAACCTATTAGTCAACGCCATAAAATATACCCCTAACGGGGGAAGAATTAATATAGGGGCAAAGGATAGAAAAAACGACGTAGAGATTAGTGTTGCCGATACGGGTATAGGCATCTCCAAGTGTGATCAGAAAAGGATATTTGAGAAATTTTACACACTCAAAGGGACTTCTTCGATAAGTAAGCCTGGCAAATTCGGGCTTGGGCTGTATATATCAAAAGGAATAGTAGATGCGCACGATGGTAAAATTTGGGTCGAGAGCGAGGAAGGCAAAGGCTCAACATTTTATGTTACACTACCAAAAAATGTAAAAGAGCAAACTACGCATACCTAGAGGTACGCGCGTATACGAATTTGGGATATGCCCATCCCAACCTTGAAGGGTCGGGTGTTGCTGCTCAAATTCGTAAAAGAAGGCGAATAAGATGGTTAGGAGGAACATAAATGAAAATATTGGTCGTAGATGATGACAAGGACATACAAAAAATGTTCAAAGACATTCTGGAAAAATGCGGCGGCTATCAAGTCACTCAAGCAGATGATGGAAAAGGGGCATTGATAGAATATCAGGAATCAAAACCAGACATAGTGTTAATGGATATACTGATGCCCCATGTGGATGGTATAGAATCCACAAAAAAAATCTTGAAACAGGATAAAAATGCGAAAATCGTTGTTGTGACAGCAGCAGGCAAACCAGGACTGGAGGAAATGTGCATCGAGGCAGGCGCAAAAATGTTTATCAAAAAACCATTCAAAATAAACTACCTGCTGGACGTCATTCAAAAAGTATCAAGAGGGGTAGTGTAAGTGGTAAAGGGTATCGAAAAGACAAGAGGATTCCTTGAGAACATTATGGAATCTATCCCAAGCACCATCCTCGTAGTGGACAAGGTTTTAGGGATAGTCTATGCCAACCCACACTACTATAGGGTATCTAGACAAAGACCTAAAGATGTACTCGGCAAAGACATTAGGGAGGTGTTGCCAGCACCTACCATTAAACGTATGGATCTAGATAAAAAAATAAGAGAGGCAATCGACACAGGTAGATCCTTTGAAGTGGGGCATGCACCTGGGGACAGACTTGGCACATTCTACTTTTACAGGGTGAGGCCACTAACGGATGGTCGTGGTGGTAATGTTAGTGGGGCCGTGATCTTGGTCGAGGATGTGACAGAATTGACACGGTTGGAGGAGGAGGTAAAAGAATCTTATATGAAATCGGATTTTATATCCGCTGCTTCTCACGGATTGAGAACACCATTGACAGTGATATCAAATTACCTTGCTCTCATGCAAATGGGGAAAATAAGGGATCCAGAAGAACAAAAAGAGACAATAAAAACATTGATTTCACAAACAAACCACATGATTGACTTGGTTGATGATATGCTTGACATCTCAAGGATAGAATCTAAAAAGTTTAGTATTGAGACAAAAAAAGTAAGTATTGAAAAAATTGCAAAGGACTCAGTAGAAAAAGTGAAAATTTTGGCAGATCTAAGAGAGCACACAATTTCATTAAAAATACCAAGGGGACTGCCGAAAATTAATGTGGATGAAAAAAGAATTAACGACGTATTCACCAATCTGCTCACTAACGCTATCCGATACACGCCAAAAAAAGGTAAAATCATTGTTAGCATAACCGATAAGGGGGAACACATAAGGTGCACAGTTGCAGACACAGGTATAGGAATCCCTAAGAAAGAGCAAGAGAAAATATTTGAAAGATTCTATGTAAGTGGAGGCAGATTATCGAAGGGGGCACCTGATAGAGTGGGTTTAGGACTGTGTATCGCTAAAGGAATAGTGGAAGTTCATGGAGGAAAAATCTGGGTTGAAAGCAGAGTAGGCAAAGGCTCAACATTTTACTTTACACTACCAAAAAATGTAAAAGAACAAACAGAACAAACTACGAGCACCTAAAAATACTACCCGGCATGTTTCGAAAATCGAAACATCACTCTTTTATAGGGGGTACTGGCTACTATATCCCCCTTAAAAGACTATATCGGTTAAAAGACGATATGGGTGTTTTGGCTCAAATTCGTAAACTACACGCACCTAAAGGTGCATGCGTACTACGAAATTCCAAAGAATTTCGTACGTTCGTACGCAATTCGCAAGCGAATTGCGTAGATTCCGAATTTGGACAATCCATACATCCCGCCCTTGAAAGGGCGGGCGTACTATGGAATTCACGGAATTCCATACGTTCATGAGCGATTTGCGCTCAAATCGCTCAGATGCTGTCCAAATTCGTAAAAGAAGGTGAATAATGTGGTTAAGAGAGATATAGACGAATGCGTATCCATGCCTATCGATGCAAAAACCATATTGCTCCAGGGATTAAAAAAAACTGATGTACTTTTGTTTCTATATCGAAACGGGGTTGATAGATATCCTACATACACCTCATTTATAAAAGCAGGTCTTGAGAACAACAGTTACTGTTTTTATGCATACGATAAACAAGACCACAAATGGCATCCTGAACTGGTGTTTAAAAAATACATCGATAGTCAGCAGTTCCAGCCGTTACCTCTGGAAGCTGAAAGCGACCCCATCCAAACACTTGATGAGGGGTTAAAAGTATTTTTTGACCGTGCCAAAGCCAACCGGAATATATCGAGGGTTTTGATAGATTTTGGCAGCACAATAAATACGCGCAACGAGAGCAATGTTATCTCTTATATGCAGGAAATTATCAAAAAAAACAAAACGCTTCCATATATCAGCATAAATGCCCTAGATATAAGTTCGTTGAGTTATGATGGAATAAGTAATGTGGTGAAGCTACACGAAAAAGTTGCGGTTTTTACACCCCAAGATGTGGGCATGATGCTGAATTTTTCAGGTCAGAGAAAGTTTAAGGAAGTATCTATCGAACCAGTATCTATCGAGCGTGTAGAACAATTTGTTAAAGGCAACCTCGAGGCTATCGTGCTGCATATACTACAAGACCAAAACCTGTGCGGCTACGACGTTATCAAAACGATTTCCCAGCGATATAACGTATTCTTATCGCAGGGCACTCTTTATCCATTGCTTTATCTTCTAGCCAAACAAGGACTTCTGGAAGTAAAGCAAGAGACAAAAGCGAAAGTATACTCCCCTACAGAAAACGGCAGGAAGATCATCCAAGACAGGATAAGCGAATTTAGAAAAGTACAGGAGTATATGCTTAATTTGCTCAAAGAGCATACTTGATAATATTTTAATGAATATATATCGTATACAAACATAATAATCCAAGGCCTAAATATAATAAACCCCGAGATGTTTGATGTGGAACAAATGGTAATCATCGAAACAGAATTTGAGAAGAAGCTGGAGGAGAAAGAGAAATGAACGCAGACGTGGCATTACGCTTGATTGCAAGCATCGTTAATATGTGCTTAGGTTTATTTATTCTTTACAAAAATCCAAGAAAAAATTTAAACGTGGTGGGTAGCGTTGCTCTCTTTCTGATCGGAATATGGATGCTGGGATATTTTTTGGAAGGCTCGGCAACAAATATCAATGAAGTTTTGATATGGATACGAATATGTGATGCGGGCGTAATCTTTATTGTGGGGGCAACTCTGCACTTAGCTTTGATTTATTCTAAAAAAGAAAAATTCATTAGAGGTTGGCTTCGACAATTTCTTCTCTACCTTCCCTTTGTTGTTTTTTATATACTCTTTTTGACAAACGACCAGTATCACCTTTTTTACACTATTGCCTCTACGAATGGGGAACTGCACTGGATTTATGGCCCCGCATGCCAGTTATTTATCATTGTTAACGTATTATTCATATTTGCGGCTGTATTTTTGCTATTAAAAATATCCGTAAGAAGTAAAAATATAAATGAGAAAAAAGGAGGACTGCTGATACTTGTTGGTGTTTTATTTCCGTTTATTAGCAACATCGTGACGTCTATATTGCTTATTTTTGGGGGCGAAATCCCAACATTTGTTATAGGCGTGCACATAACTACCAGTACTTACAACCTACCTACGGACCCCTCCCCACTAATTGTTATGGCCATCTGTACGAGTATCGGCATCATGAGATACCGTCTCTTTACTGTTGAACTTACAGTAGAAGAATGCATCAAAACACCACCGGAATATTCCTTAAAAAAAGGCCTCAGCTATATGATAAAAGAAGAAAAACTCGATAAAAGCTATGAAATATTCCATGACCAAACCACCCATGGGAATGCGGGCTTAGTTTTAACCAAACTTCCGCCCGAAAAAGTCAGGGAGAGGTACCACATTATCAAGTCACCTATTCTTTGGCTAACTTTTAAAGAGGTGGAAAATGCAATCTCGCCAAAGGATATGGGCGTTTTAAAATCCACTATTGCAGATTTTATTGGCAAAGCAGAAAATCCAGTAATATTGCTTGATTGTTTTGACCAGATAGTCGTTGTCAACGGTTTTGAGAAATCGATAGAGATACTGAGGGGGATAAAAGAAATATGCACAAAGAACAACGCGAACATATTGCTCTCAATAAACCCGGAGTTGTTTGAGAAAGAGCAGATTGTAGAGATGGAAAAAGAACTCATCGTCTTAAAAACGGCGGGGGGGGGGCGGAGGCGTTAATCGATGAAACAACTACACAAACTAGACAACTATCACAATAGTATAGCCAACAAGATTGGGGGGGTGTGAAGTTATAGCATGAACATCGTCGATATTCTTGTTTATCTCTTTGGCACAATCACCATCTTGTCAGCAATTGTATTCGCTTTTTTTACCGCAAAAAATTCCCGACTTGCAGCGGAATCGAGAGGTTATTTGCTCATGCTATTGGCTAGTATTTCACTCATTGGTTATTTTTTGGTCGGTGCAATCGACGTCTATGTATTCTTGGGTAAGTTGGCATATTACCCCTTTCTTGTTTTCATGGCGTCTCTTTTCTTTATGTGTCTGAGTAGTTTAGTTGTTGCAAGATCTATTCAAAAAGCCCACCCTCGTGCTTTGGCGACAATAGCTTTCGCAAACCCGGCGATTCTCGCTGGTGCAATCGGTTTTTTTACTCTCGCTTTAGTTGGGTTACCATTGATAATTTTAGATACTTTCTGGTCGCAATCGCCAAATTTTACACAATTTTCTGTGGCGTTTACGTTTGCTTGCGCAATCTCCTCGATATGGCTCTCTATTGCCGCAGTACTGACCTATCGACAGTTGACGTCTGTAGTCATAAAGCCTGTAACGATGGTGGTTGTAAAAGAAACGCTTCTGCTTAGAGACGATGTTCTTGCTGTTATGATCTATAGCACCTTACTAAATACACTCATAATCGCAATAAGACCTGTTGTCGGTGGCAAGATTCTAAAAGAGGTTCTAACAGAATATTTCGAATACAATCCAGTTTTGTTTGAAGGTTGCAAAGTTAAAGAAGATGGGTTAATCGACTTTGAACCCGCGATAAAAAATCTTGATAGAATTTCGAAAAAGAATAGAACAAAGGTTGTTTGCAAACGTTTCTCGGCTCTCAATTCAAAACTCATAGGATTTAGTAGCACTCTCTTCCCCGTTAAAATGAGCAAAGACATACTCGCAAAAAGTTATTTATCTCTCGAGAAACGGTACAAAGATGCGCCACTACTCTCGGAGATTCTCAGAACGATGCCAGAAGGTGTACTGGAAGAAGAAAAAACAGCATTTTTAAGCAGGGATGAGTTAGAAGCAAAAATTGAGGAAAGAACCGCAAAATTACAGGAATCCGAGAAGAAATATAGAGAACTAGTGGAAAATGTGCCCGATATAGTCTATTCGCTCAATAGTAAGGGGGAATTCACTTCCATTAATAAAACCGCAATCGATTTACTTGGTTACACCGAGGAGGAGTTGCTAGGCGTTCATTTCTCTAAAATCATTTTCAAAGAAGACTTGGATAAAGCTGCCGCTTCATTTATCGAATTAAAATCCAGGAAAAGAAACGTAACAAAGGGACTCGAACTCAGACTGTTGACAAAACAGGGTGAAATTATATTTGCAGAGTTAAATGCTAGGGCGACCTACGACGGAGATGGCAATCTGATTAAAACAAACGGCGTAGTACGGGACATCACGGAGATCAAGAAGGCGGATGAGGAAATAGAGAAGATGTCTAAAATAGAAAAAGAAAGGGCTGAAGAAGCAGAGAAGTTGAGCAAAGAACTGGAAAAAGCATTAGAAGAGGTAAAAGCACTAGACAAAACGAAATCAGATTTTATATCCATAGCAGCACATGAACTCAGAACACCTCTTACGCCCATAAAGGCATACATTGACCTAATAACGAGCGGGGCCCTAGGAAAAACCACATCACAACAAAAAGAAAAGTTGGAGATAGCAAGTAAAAATTTAGATACAGTTGTACGCCTAATCGATGATATGCTGAATATTACAAGGATCGAAGCAAGAAAACTTGAACTGTTAAAAAAATCTATATCGATTGGCGAGATTGTAGATATGGCGCTTGACGATGTAAAAACCCAGTTCTCTGAGAGGAAGCGCAGGATATCCATAAAAATACCTGAGGATTTGCCAAATATTCATGGCGATAAAGAACTGTTAGTTAAGGTATTCGGCAATTTATTGAGCAATGCAGTAAAATATACAACATCCTCTGCCGATAAGATTGTAGTTGAGGCAAGGAACGATGGAAGGAATTTGCATATAACTGTTGCAGATACGGGTGTAGGAATACCGAAAAAAGAGCAGACAAAAATATTTGAGAAATTCTATGTTGTTGATAGCAGTCTAACGCGTAAACACAGGGGCATAGGTCTTGGTTTGGCGATAACAAAAGGCATAGTAGAAGAACATAATGGTAAAATATGGCTCGAGAGTGTGGAAGGTAAAGGTACAACATTCCATATCCTCTTACCCGTCGGGGGGGGGGGGGGGGGGGGGGGTAGAAATTAAAAGATAGGGCAAAAAATAAGAACTCAGCAAACAAATTAAAACAATAAAAGAAGATGCGAGGAGGTTAGACAACACAATATAAGCAAATAACGGATATCGAGAGGCAATGTTATCTAACCGACGAGGAGGGTATGTTATATGACTAAAAAAATTATGATAGTTGATGATGAACCTACAATAGCGGATGCGGTGAAAACCACATTAGAGACAGAAAAATATGATGTTGTAGCGGCACACTCTGGCATAGACTGTTTAAGTAAACTAGAAAAGGGAGAAAAAGTGGATTTGATTCTTTTGGACATAAGGATGCCGGAGATGGATGGGTGGGAAACCCTACAAAAACTAAAGGACAAGGGCATTACAAATACGACAAAGGTCGTGATGCTGACCGCAGTATTGCATATTGGCAAGGACATCTTTGGGCTGCAAGATGTGGTGTCGGATTATATCAGGAAACCTTTTGACAAGCGCATACTCGTAGATAGCATAAAAAAGGCATTGGGGGAAAAGGATAAACGGAAGACGCTTGGCAAATCAATCGAGATTAAACTGAGGGGCAAAGAACTGGACATTCCATTAGAGGCAGAGAAATCAGAAGAAACCGAAAGAAAATATGCACTTAAACCCAGAACCAGTTATATCGTGGAGGGGGAAACAATTGACGATGCTTTTGACATTTTCACAGATTATGTTAGGCACAGCATCCCAGGTTTGTGCATTACGCGCCAACATATGGATAATATACGGGAAAAATACAATCTCATAACAACACCAATACTATGGCTGAGTAAAACACCTGGTTCGAATCACCTCTCGCCGACGGACTTGGGAATGATACGTCACGTAATAATAGAATACCTTGAAAAAAGTGGAGGTTGCATAGTCTTGTTGGATGGTATAGAATATTTAATCACCAATAATGATTTTTCAACAGTTCTAAAGTATATTGATGACATAAACGAGGCTGTGATGTTGAGCGAATCAACGCTACTCATACCTGTAGACCCCAGGACACTTGATGAGAAAGAATTGGCATTATTAGAAAGGAATATGAATACAATAAAAGCGAAGGACGACATCGGGGGGGGGGATAGAATACCGGGAAAATGTCTAACCGAGTGTCCAATGGGAGCGTCGATTGTAGATGATGACGGAGTCCCCGGGCACCTGAACAAAAGAAAACAAGGTCGAAACGCTGGCTTCCCAAGGTTTTGTCCTCTTTCCAATTCTGAAACAAAAAAATTATAAACAAGTTCTCACTCTTTATATGTGGGGATAGGGATAACTATGTTAAAAGACACAATAGATGGGTTAGACAAGATTTTTGAAAGAGATATACCACCAAACTATGTACTCATAATAAAAGGGTCGTTCGGCACACTAAAATCCGGCTTTATGCACACTATGCTCTCAAACTATTTAGCAAAAAGGAAAGACGAGTTTGGTGTTTACGCAACACTAGAGGAATCTAAAGAAAGTCACCTGAGAAATATAGCCAGTCTGGGAATAAAAACACCTAATAACTTGGAGATGTTCGATTATTCCGACATCAGGAGCGAGTGGAAAAAGGAGGAGAAGGAAGGAAAACTGGATATTGTGAAAATCACGGAAGACATCATAAAGTTTTACAAGGAAGAGAAAAAAGAAAAGTTCACGATTTTTGCAATGGACTCCTTTAATGCGTTATGCTCACTTGCCGAGGTAAGGAGGATAGATAGTTATCATTTCTTCACATATCTGAGAGATAGCGGCTTAACCTCTTTAGTAGCCCTGGAAACGAATGGGCAGCAGGTAATGGTTCCAGAATTTTTCCTTGCAGATGGCGCAATCGAACTTGGTACCATAGAAATGCATAACGACGTACTGAGATACATTCAAGTACAGAAAATGAGGACCGTAAAGCACAGTATGAAAAAGTATCAATTAGTTGTCGAGAGGAACGGGCTTTCAGTATTGGAACCTATATATGCGAGAGATAACAAATAATACCAGTACACACAACGCAAAGATGGTGAACGGTGAGAAGAATCAAAGGGCTGAGGGACATTAAGAAAATTTCTGACATCTCTAAAAAACCATTCAAACCATCCTTGACGTTACCTCCTTTAGATGTTGGAATCGGGAGAGTTGGTCATTCTATGGGCAGACCGATGACGGGTACGACACCTATAACTTCAAAGGAGAGATGGATCAAAAGCCCACCTAAGAAGCCAGAGAAAATAAAACTGCCAGTATCCGAGAAGGGCACACTTGTAGACGTTTTTGATGAAAACGACTACATACTTGTTACCGTGGATTTGTCGGATATACAATTACCTGAAGATTTTCATAGCAATATCGAGATTGATGAAATCACGGAGGTTTCTTTCAGAAACGGTATTTTCGGGATTAAACTAAGAAAAAAGAAACATGAAAAATTAGAGGAAAGGAAGGCAGAAAGAAAAATTATTCCCGCTATGGAGAAAGAGATAACCGCAACTGTAAAAAAGAAGATAATGTTGGAACTGAAAAAGCAGATGCGAGGGAGAGTATGACGAGCGATATGGGTCAATCGAGTTTATCAAAGAACTGCGAGTTGTACTCGACCGAGAGAAAAGGTTAAGAAATGGCTAGACCGAATGTTAATGAGAACAAGGAAGAAGTTGTTAGAAAAAATCTTGAAAACATCATACTATACTTTCTAAAAGAGCAATCAATGTGTGGTTATGACGTCACCAAAACCATTTTTCAGAGGTTTCACGTTGTAATTAGTCCAGGAGCCGTTTATCCACGTTTATACTCCTTGAAAGAAAAGGGCATTTTAGATACCGAGATAAAAGAAGGAGAGGGGACAAAAATTTACTCTCTTAGCGAGGAAGGAAAAAAAATTGTAAAGAACAGATCCATTGACATTACAAAAATACTTTAGCCCATGGGGGCATAACAAATTTTACTGGAACTTCAATAACGAACACGAAACAATAGCAACACGAAAATAGGCAAAAGGAAAGGAGTTTTGGTAAAAAACGTTACGACCCCTCTTCTAATATCTTCTTTATCTTTCCCCCCATCTCCCCATGTAGTTTTTTCACTTCCACAATGGGTATCGTTACTACTGTAGGGTTGCGGCTGAAACTGTCTTTTGAAGGTTCAACAATCTTATACCATCTCTCTTTTACGTCATATTCTATATATCGCCCAACTCCTTTGGGGGCGTCTCTTGCAATGGCGATGTAAACACTCTCGCCAATATGCGCCAACAGGTAAAAAGCATCATTGTACTTGTGTATAGGTGTAGCCATCGGTGATGCACATATTGCTAATATAGATTCAAAACTCATTTCTTCTACTATCATCACTTCGATATTGTTTCTTTTTGTTATAAAACTTTCCACCTTGTAAAGCAAAGAGACATCACCAATATTTTTTACGAAGATACGGTATTGACATCCTTATAAAAATGCCTTCGAAAACTATTTTTCTTACGATTTTGACGTTGTTTTTGGGTAACTTTCCGGCTTGCAGTCTGAATGCTTCAAAAAATGCAAATTCGAGATAGCCAGTGTTCCAAAGTGTTATCGCTCTTGATTTACTTTACAAGAGCACGGTGGCTTTGGTAAAAAACATTACAAACTCGTGGAGATTACCTCCTCAAAATCTCGGCCTTAAAACTTCATACATTGATATTTTTAAATATTCAACATTAATTGTAGATGGCAACTCGTTTCCAATATTGTGTGTAGCCCCTATGAAAAGAATGCCTATTTCGCCTTCTTTTAAGGTTTTGTCAATATTTTTTGCTATAAATTTATCCCGTCTCTTTAACAATTCCTCTTTTCTTTCTTCATACACTTTCGCTGCGCGCTCTGCCTCCATTGGAGTCTTTGCTACCATCATGTCCCTAATAAGAAAATATTCTTCTTTCATTGCCTCAAAACTCTCAGTCTTCATCAGTGTTGCACCATCATGTATGTACTTTAGAATTATACGATGATTTTTACTACCTTTCTCTGCCGTTTCCTCAACTATCTTTACTCCTATTGGGCCATCAATGACTTGGCCATCCTGATATATTTTCAACTTGCCGACATCTATGTTTTTTATTATTCCATCAACTGCTTTATTTAATTCTTCCCAAAATTTTTCTATATTCTCTTTGTGACGCTGCCACTCGGCTTTTCCAAATTGTTCCTCGCCTATCCTACTCATTCTCTCCTTAAAAGTCCCCATATCTATGTCTGTATGAAAAATCGGAACAATTATCAGTTTTCTCATTCTAGCAATTACACCCACTTTTAGAGGTTTAACATTTCATACTGTGCTACTACAACAACCCCCAGCAAGAATGACTTTTTAAACATTTTTCTCTGTTCCCTTCTCCTCGCCTATCATTAGTCCCCTGAACTCTTCCATCATCTCTTCATATCTTTTCAGTGTTTCCTTTGTCATCGTTGGTCTAATGGCCGCTATGGCCATATCAAAATGCCTTTTTTCAATCTTTTTATCCTCTGAAGCCCTTTTTAAATCATCTTTTTTCATACCGCTTTTAATAATCTCCCTTATAGCGAGCATAACCGCTTCCTTACATATCGCCTCTATGTCCGCACCAACATAATTCTCAGTCTTCTCAGCAAGGAGATCTATATCAACATCCTTTGCAAGCGGCTTGTTTTTAAGATGTATCTCAAAGATTTTTTTCCTTGTTTTTTTGTCCGGGGGAGGAGTGTATATAATTCTATCGGTTCTTCCAGGTCTAAGCAGGGCTTTGTCAACAATATCCGGTCTATTTGTTGCAGCAATAACAACTACCCCCTTAAGTTCTTCTATTCCGTCTAACTCCGTCAATAACTGGGAAACAACCCTTTCAGATACCTTGCTATCTCCAGTGCCGCTTGATCTGCTTGAGGCAATAGAATCTATTTCATCAAAAAATATTACACAGGGGGTGGCCTGCCTCGCCTTTCTAAACATCTCCCTGATTGCTCTTTCAGATTCGCCGACATACTTGCTGAAAAGTTCGGGCCCTTTAACAGATATGAAGTTAGCCTCCGATTCATTTGCAACAGCCTTGGCAAGCATTGTCTTGCCAGTACCCGGCGGACCGAAAAGAAGAATACCTTTCGGAGGTTTGGAGTGAAAAGCATCGAAAACATCGGGATATATAATAGGCCACTCAACACTTTCCATCAATTTTTGTTTTACATCGTCCAAACCGCCGACATCATCCCATTTCACGTTTGGTACCTCGATGAAAACCTCTCTCAAAGCAGAGGGCGTTATTATTTTAAAGGCCTCATGAAAGTCCTCATTTTTCACTGCCAAAGAATCAATGATTTCTGCCGGTATTTCCTCATCCATGCTTATATTCGGCAGAATGGCGCGCAATGCATGCATGGCGGCCTCCTTACAGAGTCCTGCTAAATCCGCTCCAACAAAACCATGAGTAATGTCTGCAATCTTTTCTAAGTTCACGTCAGCTGCAAGTGGCATACCTCTTGTGTGAATTTGCAAAATTTCAATTCTTCCGTCTCTATCCGGTACGCCAATTTCTATTTCTCTATCGAACCTTCCGCCCCTTCTAAGAGCAGAATCTAGCAGATTAGGCTGATTTGTTGCACCAATCACGATAACGTTACCCCTCGATTTCAAACCGTCCATTAGTGCAAGCAGTTGGGCGACAATTCTTCTTTCAACCATCCTTTCGCCAGTCATCTCCTCTCTTTTGGGCGCTATAGAATCGATTTCATCTATCAGGATTATTGTAGGGGCGTGCTCCTCGGCCTGTTTGAAAATCTCCCTGAGCTTTGCTTCCGGCTCGCCATAAAATTTCGACAATATCTCAGGACCAGAAATGGTAATGAAATTCGCTTCAGACTCAGATGCTACGGCCTTTGCAATCAACGTCTTACCTGTTCCGGGTGGGCCATACATCAAAACACCTTTTGGCGGTTCTATGCCAAGTTTCTGGAACAATTCGGGATGCTTTAGCGGCAGTTCTATCATTTCCCTAACAAGCCCTATTTCCTTTTTCAATCCCCCAACATCTTCGTATGTAACATAACTCCTTATTCCCTCAAGCGGCTTCTCCTTTAAAACAAAATTTGTTTCGCCCGTCACAAGTACCGGTCCTGACGGACTGGTTTCTGTAACTATGAACATGAAAGGCGTTCCAAGAGCGTCAATCCTTATCTTCTGATCTTTGATAACAGGTTGTCCTTGAAGTGTCTTGCGTAGGTACTCGCCTCCTCCCGCTATCCTCACAGGCTGCGTAGGCGTCACTGTTATCCTTTTAGCATTTTCAATCTCAACTTTTTTGATCTCAATTTTCTCGTCAATACTTATACCCGCATTGTTTCTGATGTTTCCATCAATCCTTATAACATTCTTTCCAGAATCCTCGGGATAACCAGGCCACACGATGGCATAAGCTGGGTTTTTTCCTTTTATTTCTATGACATCGCCAGAAACCATTTCATTTGACTTCATAACATTATTATCTATTCGTGCAATTCCCCTACCTGCATCCCTATGTTTCGCTTCAGTTACCTTTAACATAATTTTTGACATAGTAGCACGTAAAAGAGTCGTGCTATAAATATATTTTTCATTTTTTCTTCACAACGATGTTTCATTATTCGAAACGACTTCCGAGAAAGAAGATATATAAGTCATATAGACAATCATAATACTATCAGTTAAGGGGGGTGAATTAGAATGGTGGAGAAAGCAATGGCATCAACAAGTCTCGTAGAAGTTATTGACCGCATACTCGACAAGGGTGTCGTCATAGATGCATGGGTAAGAGTGAGCCTAGTCGGGATAGAGATTTTGGCAATAGAAGCGAGGATTGTTGTAGCTTCTGTAGAGACATGGCTGAAATACGCTGAGGCAGTCGGTCTAACCGCATCTGCAACGGCATAAACAGGGCATGAAATAAAATGAATAAATGGGGGCAATGGCCCCCTAATCTCCTATTTTTCAGATGCTTTTTTGCATTAGGGGATTGCAGTATAAAAACATGAGAGTAAAAAAACGGAGGAGGATAAAAATATGGATTTAGCGAACGATATGAAAAACATCTGTCAAGACATAGTGAATACAAAGGCCGAAAGGGTCGAAAGGGTGAATGAAATAAAGGTAGATACAAACAACATGATAGGCGACTTCAATACCGAAAGAGAAAGAATGGGTAGAGAACTCAGAAAAGACCTGAAAGAGTACACTACTGGAATAGAAAAAGAGGTCAAAGGACTGTTGAGGGAATTTGAGAACAGCAGGGAAGCGATGAGTGCAGAACAAAAGAGCGAATTAAACAATTATGTTATCGGCATTAAAAAGGAAGTGAGAAACATAATCAGAGACTTCGCGTCTGAAAGAAAAAAAATGGGAAAGGAGTTAAAAAATGACCTGGATGAATACAAAAACCAGATCACAAGAGACGTTGAGGGCTTGATGAGAGATTTTCGCTCGGTAAGAAAAGAACTAACCGGTGAAATAAAAGAGATGCACAAGGCATGGGGAGAGTTGTCTAGAACAAAACCCATCAAAATAGCAAGAAAATTCGAGGAAGCAAAGCCTGCCAAAAAAGCAAAAAAAGCAAAAAGAACCGTGAAAAAAGCGAAACACATTGAAAGCACGGAAAAATTCACAGAAACAAAACCCTCTGAATAAATAAAAGCATATCTATTGTTGAAAAAAGATACGATGTAGAACAGTGCACCGTAATCAGCCTTTTTTGTCACCTTATCTTTGGTTAACAAAAAATCCTGGGGAAAAGGGGGAGAGGTGGTTATTGGAGAGATACCTCTCACCCAGGTGCACCTACATAAAATACTAATAACTAGATTTATATCTCCTACTCTATTAAATAAATAAAAAAGTGATCTAAATGCCAACGGAAAAAGAAAAAATAACTAAGGAAATAAAAGTCCTTGAGACGCAAAGAAAAAGAATATCTGAAGATGTAAAAAAATTTGAAGGGCAAAGAAGAAAAGCAATCGAAGAATTAAGAGAGTTCGAGTTCCAAAGAAGGAGAATAACTAGAGAAATAAACGGCCTTGAGGCGCAAAGAAAAAGAATAGCCGAAGAATTGAAGAAAACTGAAACGCAGAGAAAAAGAATACCTGAAGATGTAAAAAAAGAGCAAAGGAGAAAAGCAATCGAAGAATTAGGAGAGTTCGAAATCCAAAAAAAGGAAATAACCGAAGAAATAAAAAGACTTGAAATACAAAGAAAAAGAGCAATGAGAGAGTTACAAGAAATGGAAACGAAGAAAAAAACAGAATTCGAGTTGGTTATAGCACCTAAAAAAGTTGAAAAACACATTACACAAAAACTAGTCCCCACTATTAAAGATACGGTAGAAAAAATTGATAGTATTAAAAAGTCGGGAGCTTTACAGCAGAAAAAGAAAATCCTGGAAAAAGCACGTAATGAGGTGCGGGAATTAATGGCTTCTATCACAGAGCTAAAAACAAAAACACCTGAAAAAAAGAAAGAGATCAAGGTATTGCATAAAAAACTTATGGCAAAAAAAGAAAAGTTAAAAGAAGCAATTAAGGAACTGGAGAAATAAACGAAAAATATAATCATCTATCCGCCCCTAAGGAAGTTGCCAAATCTATCTTTACTGACAGCGCGGCGAGATCCTTTTTAATACAGTATAGATTTTTGAATAAAATCGTTATTGACTCCTAATTTTTTGCGCCGCCTATAAAATCCCTATTCTAATTCGTATCGCGACTAATTATTGTATTCCGCTTCTTTTAAATGATATTGTCTAGAGATTGGGTTTTCTACGGAGTCTACAGAGCCGCTATAAATACATTTTTCACAACGATGTTTCATTATTCGAAACGACTTCCGAGAAAGAAGATATATAAGTCATATAGACAATCATAATACTATCAGTTAAGGGGGGTGAATTAGAATGGTGGAGAAAGCAATGGCATCAACAAGTCTCGTAGAAGTTATTGACCGCATACTCGACAAGGGTGTCGTCATAGATGCATGGGTAAGAGTGAGCCTAGTCGGGATAGAGATTTTGGCAATAGAAGCGAGGATTGTTGTAGCTTCTGTAGAGACATGGCTGAAATACGCTGAGGCAGTCGGTCTAACCGCATCTGCAACGGCATAAACAGGGCATGAAATAAAATGAATAAAATGGGGGCGAATGCCCCCTAATTTCCCTATTTTTTAGATGCTTTTTCGCATTGGGAGATTGCAGTATAAAAACATGAGAGTAAAAAAATGGAGGATGATAAAAATATGGATTTAGCGAACGATATGAAAAATATCTGTCAGGACATAGTGAATACAAAGGCCGAAAGGGTCGAAAGGGTGAATGAAATAAGAAATGAAGTAGATAGACTGATAAACGATTTCAGCAATGATAGGAAAAGAATGAGTAGAGAACTTAAGGGCGACCTGAGAAAATATACAGATGGGATAAAAAAAGAGGTTAAAGGGAAACTGAAAGAGTTCGGGAATGACAGGGAAGCGATGGGAATTGAGCTAAGGAATGAACTGAAAAAAACCCTTGATGAGCCAAGAAAGGTTGTTGAGGCAATAAAAAAGGAGACGAAAAGCACCATCAGAAACTTTGGAAACGAAAGAAAAAAAATGGCAAAAGAATTAAAAGGTGATTTAATCGAATATGCAAGTAATATTACAATCGATGTTGCTGATTTAATAAAAGACTTTCAGTCAGAAAGGAAGGATACGGTTAGAGAAATAAAGGATATGCACAGTGCATGGAAAGGACTAGCAAAAACAACGCCTGCTAAAGTAAAAACGAAAAAATTACCAGAAAAAGCTCCTGCTAAAAAAGTAAAATTGAAAAAAGTAAAGGGAAAGGCGGAAGAAAAAAGAGTAGAAGAGAAGAAACCTTATGAAATTGTGGAAAAAACGTCGAAAGAAAACATCGCTAAAAAAGCGAAATTAGCGAAAGTAGTGAAAAGATTACAAAAAGTGGCAAAAGAGATATCGGGAGAGAAAGCAACGGAGAAAAAGCTAGAAGCGGAAGAGAAAAAATTAGAATTGGAAGAGAAGACGCTATAGGAAAAAGTTGGCGAGGCTAGAGAAACAAAACATTCCGAATAAAAGAACACATTTTACTGAAAAATCTATACTCGAGGGAGGATACTCCTAGCCTCTACCGCCCTACAATAATCATGTGGGGGTAAAAAAAGCAGGGATAGGGTGAAAAAAAATGAAAAGCGAAAGAATAGGATATAAATGGATGGCACCAATATTAATACTCAGTATTTTAATGGGTGTTTTTGCAGTGGTGAATGTTGGAACGATAACAGTAAAGGCGGATACAATACTCTCTATAACGCCAAGTAAAACGTCTGCTACGATAGGCGAAACAATAAACATAAGCGTGAATACAACAAACCTATCTGGAAATAATTTAACATTTAAAATCATAAATGGCACAGGCGCGATAGTTGTAAATCAGACATCTAACATAACCGACAATACGACATACTACAATTGGAACACCACTGGTGTTGCTGCTGGCGTTTATACTATGAATGCAACAATCAATGATACGACCTATGGAACCACAAACATAACATTGACTGCGCCAGTCTTGGTCGGACCTACTGCGAATGTTGTCATTGGATCAGTTACAACCGATAAGACACAATACACTGAAGGCGACACTGTAACCGTTACAGTGAAAGTGAATAACACAGGAAACGCAAGTGGTTACACTACATTACTCGTGAAAATCGGTGCGGATATTATAGTAATAAACGAGAACATGACTGTAGCCAACAACACAGAAATTACAAAAAATGGCACATGGACAGCAAAGACTGGAGATAACCAGAAGGCAACTGCTACACTAAATGGTACGGAATCGAAGAATGCAACATTCAATGTAAAGGCGAAAGAACAACCTGCGAAAGGTTTCTTGCCGGGATTTGAAATCGTTCTGTTGGGAGTAACACTCATTGGAGCAGTTCTAATAATCGGAAGAAGGAAGAAATAGGATGAATTTCAAAGGATGGAAGCAAAATATTCAAAATAGGTGAAAAACATGGACATGAAAAAAATATTAGGCATACTACTCGTGTTAGTGGGCTTGATTGGATTCGTGCTTGGTGCAATGGATTACAGCACGGCCGCTGGTGGTGGAACAACGATAATGAAGAGCACGATCGGATTCGGTGGAAAGACCGCATCACTAGGCGTACTAGTGGTTGGTTTGTTCCTGATGATGATAGGCTTGTTCTTCCTAAAGGTCTTCCTAAAAGATATGATTATATGCAAGCTTATGGGTACGAAGGTACAAGAAACGACTCCAGAAGCTATGGAAACAGTTGTTGAAACTACAACTGAAGAGCCAAAGACCGAAGAAACCACTGAGGAAAACAAAGAAGAAGCAACTGTCGAGACTACAATAGAAGAGCCAAAGACCGAAGAAACCACTGAGGAAAAGAAAGAATGGAGAAAGAAAGGGCCGAGAGGAAAACGGTAGCTGCTGATGCCGAGGTCTGCCTAGAGTGCGGCGAAGAGTTTGAGTAAGTCAATTACTCATTTTCTCTTTTTCCAGGTTTTATAATTTTTCTTTTTAAAAAATAGTGAAGAAAACAAATATTTGATAAAACATTGTCTCGTGTTGTTTCGGAGCCCGAAACATCGCTTTTTTATATTAGAAATACATTTACTATTTTTGTAAACCAATAGGATACAGAAACTATAATTTGGTTTGAGGAAGGACATAATATGGAAGAAGATCTCGTAACAATCATAACACCAAGGCCTGAGAAGGGTTTTGTGGAAACAGAATATGTGAAATCCCTAACACAGAGGGCATTGATATACATAAAAGCAGGATATCCCGTACACCTTGCCGGTCCTACGGGATGTGGAAAAACAACATTGGGAATGCATATAGCAGGCAAAGTCGGAAGACCTGTTGTTTTAATAAATGGCGATGAAGAATTCGGAACCGCCTCGCTGGTGGGTGGGGAATCAGGTTACAGGAGAAAAAGGGTTGTTGATAGGTTTGTTTCAAGGGTTTTGAAGGAAGAAGAATCTATGTCGAAACAATGGTCGGATGAACGCCTAACAACTGCTTGTAGATATGGTTTTACACTTGTTTATAATGAGTTCACAAGGTCAAGGCCTGAGGCGAACAATGCGCTTTTGCCTGTTCTGGAGGAAAGGATACTGGATTTGCCATCTGGTGCATCGGGTGAAAGTTTCATAAAGGTTCATCCAGATTTCTCGGCAATATTCACCTCAAACTCTGAAGAATATGCAGGTGTTTATAGAAGCCAGGATGCGTTATTAGACAGGATGATAACAATAGACGTTGGCTACTATGATATGGAAACAGAGAAAGAAATAATAAAGGCAAAATCAGGAATAGATGATGAATCAGCAGAAAGAATTGCTAAAATGGTTAGGCGACTTAGGGAATCAGGAAGTTGTGAATATACGCCAACCGTAAGGTCAGGAATAATGATTGCAAAAGCATTGATGAAATCAAAATTAGTTCTTGGGGACGATCTCTTCACACAGATATGCTATGATGTTTTATTACCGAGGATTGGTAAAGGAAAAAGCGGTGAATTAGACGCTAAGATTGTGATAGACGATTTACTCAAATCCGAAGGATTAGATAAACCCTTGAAAATAGTTAAGAAAATAAAAGGTAAAAGGAAGGCGAGGAAAGAATGATAAAATGCGCTTTCTGTGATGGAAAAGGCAAAGACCCATATAATCTTCTTTCATATCTCGGCACGTGCCAGGTATGCTCCGGCAGAGGGGTTGTTAATGTTCGGGAGCCAACGATAGAATGTGTTTACTGCCATGGTTCTGGAAAACACCTAAGTGATGGAAGGCTAACCTGTCCGGTGTGTTTTGGCAAAGGCGCTGCGACTATGGACGAAGACAGGAAAAAATGCCCGGAATGTCACGGCACCGGGAAAAATAAGGAAAGCAAATTACCATGTCTAAGATGTGATGGCAAGGGAGTGGTGAGAAAATGAAGGACTCTAGAAACATAAAAAAGGTATGGAATCTGAAAGGGATGAGGGATATTGAAACGCGCAAAGGCAGGAGATGTCCTGCGTGCAATGGTACCCGGATAAGTCCAGAGACAAATCTCAAATGCAGGATATGTAATGGTAAGGGGATGATTTGATGATAAAAACAACCAGAAGTATAAGAAGTAGTTTGGACGTTGCAAGGAAGCAAAGGGCGCCTTCATTTACTCAAAAGATTGAGGAGAAGATGAAGGCAGAGTTGGAAAAAGAGTTTGGCCCTATTGTTCTTGGGGAAAAAGGGCACAAAGTTATTGAGAAAGAAAAGATGACGAGGGCAAAACAGGCTCTTGCATTGAAAAAGTCAATGAGAAAGATTTTGGAAGTGAAGGAGAGGGCAAAAGCCCTTCAATCGGCCAGACAGGGGCCAATCCAGATTAAGTTAAATAAGTCAAAAAAGAAAGCGAAAAAGATAGAAGACATATCAAAATTCAAAAAGATAGATATTGGATACTGAGGGCGAAAAATGGAAAAAGAGGCACATAGGGGAAAATACTTCTATTGCATAATAGAGTCAATGAAGCCTGAAAATTTCGGCGAAATAGGCATTGATGGAAGTGATGTTTATACAATTAATTACAAGGACATAGGAGCTGTTGTATCCGATGCGTCAAACAGTTCGTATGAAGTCCTGAGGCAGGGCGTAATCCACCAAAAGGTTGTAGAAACTATAATGAAAAAATACACTATTATACCTATGAGTTTTGGCCAGGTTCCGAAAACAAAGGACGACGTCAAGGGCTTTCTATCGGAAAATTGTACTGAAATAAAAAAAATGTTTGAAAAACTAAACGGAAAAATAGAGTTAGGTGTTAAGGTTTCATGGAAGATGGATAAAATATTGAAAGAACTAATTGAATCTAGCGATAGGATAAGAATATTAGACAAGCAGATAAAAGCAAAAACACCTGAAAAGGCATATCCCTTGAAAATAGAACTTGGGAAACGTGTGACAGACGCTCTAAACGAAAAGGGGAGGAAGATTGTAAACGATATTTACGGATCATTAAGTCATCTAGCGGCTGAGAGCAAGGAAAATAAAACATTGGTAGAGAACATGATACTCAACGCAGCATTCCTTGTCGAGAAAGCAAAGGAGAAGGAATTTGATGAAAAGATGAACGAAGTGGAAAAGAAATATGGCGATAAGGTAACACTTAAGTATGTTCTTTCTCCGCCCTACAATTTTGTTTCTTTAGGGGAGAAATGATATGGTGCTCCTTATTGATGATCTGCTTATGGTTCCTATAGACCTTGGCATAAAAGTGCTTACAGAGATAAAAAATATGGCAGACGAGCAGATGCTTAACACTCTAGAATCTGTCCAAAAAAAATTTATGGAAATCCAGATGAAATATGAAAACGGTGAGATGGAGGAAAAGGAATATAAAGAAGCGGTAGAGTTTTTGGAAAACAGACTGAAAATGGTTAGAGGAGAATAGATGAAAAAATGAATGTGTGGCTGCTGAGAACGTTTTAAAGGAAATTGATTTGAAAGAAAGAATAAGGAGGTGAAAAAATGAAAATAAACGAGATAGTTGAAAAGGCAAAAGAACAGCTCGCTGAAGCAACAAAACTGCCGGTAAATACAGTGGTTGCTGTTAGCAGGGAGAAGGAGAAAGGATGGAAGGTGGCCATAGAAATGGTCGAGATGAAAAGAATACCCGATGCAATGGACGCGCTCGGACTTTACGAAGTATATCTCGACGAGAAAGGCGAACTTCAGACCTTTAAGAGGAAAAGCATGAGAGCAAGGGGAGACAAGGTAACCGAAATGGAAGAGGTGTAGATATGTGGAATAAATGTCCAAAATGCGGTAGAACAACCCAAGGAAGAGAAGATTTCTGCACAAATTGCGGAGAATCTCTGACTATAAAATGTGAATGCGGCGCTAAATGGAGATATTATCTAGGATACAAGTGCTGCCCTAATTGTGGAAAAAAGACTGGGAAAAAATAATTTGTAACCTCCCCCGTTCTGGTGCCGTTCGCCCAGGACACCCTACCACAAAGTAATGTTACTGAAGTTTTGTACTTCGATGGCATTATGCGACAATCAAACACACCCCTCATCTTAAATTACCAGGATAGCGAGTGAAGAATCAACAAGTGTATAAAATGAATGTGAATGATAGTGTATCGTCTTTTTTATAGTGGCGCGAGCGAAGAGTCGAGCGTAGCCGACTCTGAATGAGCGTTGACACATTCACAAATTGCTTTTACATTTCAAAATATATCTCTCTGTCTTATCTGAGGAGAATGTCAGTTAACCATGACGTTATTAACCAAAAATATAAATATTACTTAACCTATCGGTTATTAACCACTATGGTATTGAGGTCTGGTAGGCATGACATACGAAAACCCGTTTGAATACGGCAAGCCTGTGACAGGCAAGAAATTCATCGGAAGAAAAAAGGAAGTCAAGAGGTTGACCAGCGAACTTCTATCTGGGCAAAGCATCATACTTTACTCCCCGAGAAGGGTAGGCAAAACATCCCTGATCAAGCAGACGCTGACAAGCATCCCCGCGAACGAGGCGATAACAGCCTATGTGGACTTGTATGGCATCTCGTCCAAAAGAGAGCTCGTAGGCAAGATCGTGAATGAAACTCTGCGCAGTGCCTATCCCACATATGCCGCGTTCAAGAAATTCGCAGAAATCATTCTAAGGCGGATACCGATCAAAATCATAAGCATAAAGGACATAGTGAAAATAGAACTCGGAAGGGAGAGCGATATATCAACCAATGTACTGGAGGAAGCATTCGACCTCCCAGAAAGCATAGGGCAAAAAATGAACAAAAGAGTTATCGTTGCTTTCGACGAGTTCCAAGACATCTACGCACTGGATGGAGAGCACATCGAAAAGTTGATGCGCTCGCGGTTTCAGCACCATCAAAAAACAGCATACATCTTTGCAGGAAGCAAGACGAGTATGATGCAGGAAATGTTTGGCGGGTACGAGCGGGCGTTCTATAACTTCGGCACAACGATGAAGATAGACAACATCCCGGAAGAGGAGTTTGAAGTTTTTATCAAAGATAGGTTTGAAACGACCAAGAAAAAAATAGCCACGGACATAATCCGACGCATACTCGCATTCACAAATGGGCACCCGTACTTCACCCAAAAGATTTGCCACAGGATATGGAATGACACGGAAAAGGTTGTAAATGAGGCAAGCATAAAAAGAACAGTCGATGATATAACCGCGGATGAGGCGGACAAATATGAAAGGATGTGGGATTCACTCACGGCGGCGCAAAGAAGGTTCCTGTTCGGGTTGCTGGGGCCGCAAAAGAAGATATACTCATACGAATTTATCGCCGCAAACGACCTAAAGACCGCATCCCATGTTAAAAAGATATTCAATTCCATGCTTGACAAAAGGATAATCAACGAACGGGGGGAAATCGCCGACATATTCTTTAGAGAATGGCTCCGTGAATTGAGTGACAATATATCAATGGATGTTTGAGATTGCGGAAAGATAGCCTAAAATACCAAGCAGAATCAATACAACCTTATCCGACTTGTTGGCTGCAAACTATTGTTCTCCTTTAAGGAGAAATCTGAAAAATTTTTTAAAGCCATCTTCGTAAATGGGTTTCAGATCAGCATCTTTTTCAATCTCGGCAAAAATCTTTTCCTTTTTTTCAAATAAAACACTGTCCAATCTTTCCTTCTGTCTCATTAAACCAATATCCTTTATTACAGGAAGTTCTTTTTCAACAATTTTCAAATATTTTGGATGAAAAGCAAGCTCATCCATTTTTTTATAAACCTCATCTGGGAGTTTTTTGGGGTTTAAACCCCTAAGCACCGCGAATTCCTCCCATCTCGATTTCTGTGTGGCCTTGTATATTTTACCAATCCCCTGCTTGCCTTTGAATCTCGCCTCAGGCAACAGTAGGCCCGCCTCTTCAAGTATTTTACAATGCTTTGAAACAGCAGTTTTTGATAATTTCTTTATATTCTTCTTTCCAGCATCATAAATATCTATCTCCTTTGCAAGGTCGGAGACCGTTCTTGGACCGTTCTTCAGTAGATAAAAATATATGTGAAACCTACTTGGGTCAAGTAACGCCTTGTCCGTTTCCTTTAAGGTAAACATAAAAGAGTGATAGCATCTGAACACTATATATATTTGTGTGTACTTTCGGTTTACGAAACATTAATTATATATATAATGAGAAACATCATGATTTATGTAAACTAAAGGTTTACAAAAACTAAAAAGGTGATAAATTGTTGGCTGAAAAAGGCAATAGCTCTGGATTGGCGGACGTGATAGACAGAGTGTTGGACAAAGGGCTCGTAATAAATGCGGACATTACTGTAAGCGTTGCGGGTGTTGAATTGCTTGGTGTGAAGATAAGGGCAGCACTCGCGAGTTTTGAAACAGCCGCAAAATACGGTCTCGAATTCCCATCTGGCACAAATTACAACACAATGGCATGGAAAGAGGCAATGATAGGAAAAGAAACGTGCCCACAATGTAACAAAATAGTAGATAAAGAGGAATTGTTGAACCAGATGTGCCCATGGTGCGGATGGGTTTCTGCGACGGTAACGAAAACAATAATTGTTCCAGTAACAAACTAGTATGAAAAGGAGGATACTCCACCATCCTCCCCCCCCCAATATGAGGTGATATTATGGCAAAAAATAAAAAAGAAGATGAACAGGAGAAAAAAATAAAGGAGTTAGAAGAGCAACTAAACGAACTCAAGACTCAAAAAGGACCTTCAGTAGTGGAAGGCGTACTTGGAGGAATGATCCCAGGACTCGGCGGACTTGTGAAAACACTGACGAACGCATCACCAGAGTTCAAAAAAAGAATCGAGGAAACCGATGCTGAAATAAAGAAAAGATTAGCAGAAGGCGGCTCTCGAAGACCAGTGGTGTCGTTTGGATATTCTACGAGAACACTTGTGCCTTCAAAGGAAGGTGAATGGGAGATAACAAACGTTAAAAAACCGGAAAAACCGAAGACTGAAACAATAACACCAAAAGAAGAGGCAAGGGAACCGCTAGTAGATATTTTTGATGAAAAGGAAAGCATAACGGTGATTGCGGAAATGCCCGGTGTCAATGAAAAGGAGATAGAAACAACCCTTGAAAAGAACACACTGAAGATATCCGGTGGCAAATATAGTAAGGAGTTGAAATTACCATCTACACCTGAAAAAATCGTCGAAAAAACATACAAGAACGGCATCTTAGAAGTGAAAATGAAGAAGAGATAAGGATGAGCATCAAGATTGACGAAGATAACTGGAGAAAGGCCATTCTCGGATTGGTTATTGGATTGGCCGAGATTATACGGGACGCTATCCAGATTCAAGGAATAAAACGAATGGAGAAGGGAAGTCTGACAGACGAGGAAGTGGAAAGATTCGGGAATGCACTTATGGAACTTAACGACGCAATTGAACAAATAAAGAAGGAGCAGGATATTGTTAAGGTTGTCAAGGATCTGAGGGACGGCTTAGACAACATCGTCGATGATGCCGTAAACAAAATTGTCAACCCCGAGAAATGGGCTGAAGAATTCGAGAAGCAAGCAAAACAAGCAGGAATCTAATCAACCTTGATTTTAGAGGTCGGTGTTTAGCGGTGAAGAAAACGGAGCACGAAGGGGTTTATCTTTATTGTATTGTGGAAGGGGATATAACCGAAGATTTTGGACGTATAGGAATAGAGAAGAATAGGGTTTATACCCTCCCTTTCAAGGACGTGAGTGCTGTTGTTCACTCTTCCAAAGCAGAGCCGTATAATTCAAAGGACGAGAGGATAGTAAAGGAGTGGATTCTTTCGCATCAAAATGTTGTTGACAAAACGATGGAAAAATACGGGACGGTGATTCCCTTCAGTTTTGACACGATAATTAGAGGGAAGGAAAAAAATCTAAAGGATTGGCTTGAAACAGATTATAAAAACATTAAAAACAAACTTAGAAGTGTGAAAGGAAAAAAGGAATATGGTATTCAGATCTCCATCGATGAAAAAATAATTACAAAAGAAGTAGAGAAAAAGGAGGAAATCAGAAAACTAAAGGAGAAAATAGAAAAACTTCCTAAGGGTACCGCCTACATGTTTACGCAGCAGATGAAAAATAGAATAAAAAACGAGATAGAAAACAAGAGCAAAGAGTTGTTTGACGAGTTCTATACGAAAATAAAAAAAGGCTCCATTGATACGAGGATAGAAAAAAACAAGGACACACAAAATGAAAAAAGAATGATACTGAATGTTTCGGTTCTTCTAAAAAACGAGAACATCAAAGCATTTGGTGATGACCTAGAGAAAATCAACAAAAAAGAAGGCGTTTCAATAAGGTTTGTAGGGCCTTTCGCTCCATACTCATTTGTCTCAAATTAAGGTGAAAAATGATCCCATCCATAACTATCCCAGAAAACGAGGAATTAATTGCGAAAGAACAGGGTTTGTGCGAGCACGGCATATCTTGGAAACCGGGGCATCTCTATCTCACAGATAAACGAATAGTATTCGCCCAGGGGGCGAGGATATTCTTTCAGGGGGCCATAAAAAACCTTGTTCTCTGTAAGGTAGTAAAAAGGAAATGCATCCTCGGAAAGATGGTTAAACAACTTGTGTTTGTGTTTGAAAATAGAAGTGTGTACATAGCAACGAGGAATGTTGAGGAGTGGATGAGCACAATAGGACAGGTGATAAATGATGGAACCGACAAAAGCGACACTAAATGATTTGCTCGACAGGATATTCGAGAAAGGGATTGTTATCCACGCAGACGTTCTCATAACATTCGCAGGAATACCGCTAATCGCATTGAACCTCAGGGCCGCACTCGCAAGCATAGAAACCATGCTAGATTATGGTATGATGAAGGACTGGGATGAGGCGACTAGGGCATTGGAAAGAGAGCGTCGGAGAAAAGCACAAACCTTGCCGGTTTCTATGGATACTGTCTAAGGTTACGCCTCTTCTATACCATAACTAAGCCCCGCTATGGTGGGAGAACAGTGGTAGCGATAAGAGATGCAGTTTCAAAACGGGTTAAATAATAAATCAGTTATGTGGAGCTTTTCTTGTTTATCAGATTTATGAGATCCCTTTCGATGGACGTCAGTGCGTTCTTCTTTTCTTGGACCAATGTGTTGACTATCGTTTCTAGATTGGTGTTTATCTTGTATGTGTGCGTCGGTCTGCCTTTTCCTTCTTTTTTTATTTTTCGCTCCGATATCCAATTTCGATCTCTAAGTCTCTGAATAGCAAGTGAAACCTCTGGTTGTCTAAGGTCTGCACCGCTCTCAATCTCTACTGATAACGATTCAGCAGTCTTAGAAAGATATGCGATTGTCCTTGCTACATTTCTAGATACCCCTACTTCTGTAAGCAATTCTGCGATTTTCCAATCTTCTTCGGTCAATTTAGCTGTATTTCCTAATAGTTGTGTCATTTTTTAACCCCTATATTCCCCGCATTATACTTCATGGATATAAATTTTTTTATTGGAATAATTTTATAACTTGCTGTATGTGCGCTTATCCTTTCCCCAACGACTTCTTTATATTGGTCACTGCGGCGATAATGGCGTCATTGATCTTTTCGCCATGTGTGCCGCCGCACTGGCCGAAGTCTGGCTTTCCACCACCGCTTCCGCCGATAATCTGAGCAACGCCCCTTGCAATCTCCCCACAGTCTACGTTGACGCCAGTGCCTCTCGCTACTATGAGTTTTCCGCCATCCTTATCACTACCCAGTACTGCAATAGTCTTTGCATCTTTCGTTAGTTCTCTGGCATGAGACATAAGATCATTCATGTCCGTTTTATAGACGCCAGTCACTATTTTTATTCCGCCGATTTCTTCTGCTTTTTTTCTGAGATCTTCACTGCGAACTTTGGCAATCTCCAGTTTTAGGTTCTCATTCTCTTTTCTAAGCGCTTTCCAGTCCTCAACGAATTTTTTCAAAGTGTCAAGTAATTGTTCGGGGGAGACTCTGAACACATCGGAGATGTTCTTCAACAAGGACTCTCTTTCCTGTATTGCTTGTACTGCCGCCGTGCCTGCCGAGAATTCTATTCTTTCTATTCCATCTTGGATGCTGTAGCACTTCAGAATCTTTATCGGCCCAACCTCGTTAGTCGATGTGCAATGCGTACCGCCGCATGCCTCCACATCGAAATCCGCAATCCTGACGACCCTGAGTTTCTCCCCTTCCGGAACGCCGCCCTGGTATAGTATGCTTCCATACTTCTTTTCGGCGTCGTTACGGGCCATCCAAAGCGACTCCACTGAAAAGCCCTCCATTACGATCATATTCGCGAGAAGCCCGATCTTTCTCAGATCGCTGTCTGTTATCTTATCGTAATGCGTTATATCTACCCTCGCGCGGTCCTCTTCTATCTGAGAGCCCGCCTGCCAGGCATGACTTCCCAGTACTCCTCTGGCAGTTCCCAGTATAATATGGATGGCAGTATGGTGGCGTGTGTGTTGGAGTCTTCTGTTCCAATCAATAGAACCATGAACCATTTCTCCAACTTCCAGGTTGTCTGTTGCGATATGAACTATCACATCGCCAATTTTTTGAACTTCCGTTATATCTACTGCTTTGTCGTCTGTAACTAGCATGCCGACATCGCAGGGTTGTCCTCCGCCCGTAGGGAAAAAGGATGTTTGGTCGAGTATTATCTTGTTATCCTTCGAGTATAGCACAACTGCGTCGAATTCCTTTTCGCCCGAGCCGTTTTCATAGTAAAGCATTTTTGTTGCCGGAAAATCAAATTTTTGGGTCTGAGGGACTTTTTCCTCTACTACTTTTGTATGTTTCTCCGCGAGGATAGACATGAACGCGTCTGGAACATCCACCTGTATGCCAATCTCTTTGCAAACCTTCTCTACAATATTTGGAGGTACTCCATGAGTATCGTACAGCTCTATCAGGGAATCTGTTGTCAGTTTTCCGCCTTTGCCAATCTTTTCACCAAGTTTCTTTATAAGTTTCTCGCCTTTTTGAATGGTTTCGTTGTATCTCTCTGTCTCTAACTGGAGAATTTTTGCAATAGTTTTTGTATCCTTATTTTTTATGATGCTGCCTAGGTTTTCGATTTGTTTTATAACAATTTCACTTAACGGGGTTTTCATTCCCATCTCGTTCATGTGCCTCAATGTTTTTCTGATGACCAATCTGGCAAGGTAACCTGCTTTTACGTTTGACGGTACGATTCCATCACACAGCATCAACGCCAAACAACGGGTATGGTCCGCAACGGCATACACGTTTTCAATCGGCGTCATTATATTTGCTAATTCGTCTAGCGTAATGGTCTGTCCCTTTCCTTTGAGTTTTAAAAACAGTGCTTCACGCAGGTTCCTTACATTAGACGTAGTAGTAACATCAATGATACCTGCCAATTTGGCATATTCTGTTAGGATATTTTTGTATGTAGTAGTAGCCATCTCTTTTGCTATTCCAATCGTTTCGAATAATTCCTTGGTTATGTCCGGATAAATTGCGTCATATATTGTTGGTGTGCCTTTGGATACCCATACCATACGCTCCAGGCCATAGCCGGTATCTACCACGCTCATGGGCATTAGCGAGTAGAGCTCGTCATGTACTTTTATCAGTCCGTTCGGATTACTCTTTAGGTTCATGAAAACCAGCGTGGATAATTCCAATCCGCCAGCCAATACCTCAAGTGCTGGACCCGCATTGCCGCCGCCTGACCAGGGGCTCTCCTTATATGTAATCATGGCAGGTTCTATCCCAAGATATTTTGTCAGAAGTTCGTGGCAATACGCAGTGGTTTCTTCTTTCCAATATACGGTGCGTTTCGAATCGTTAAATGCATGATGGGCCATCATCTCAAAATTCGACAGATGCTTCCCCGATCTTCCGACAGACATTATGTCAACCAGTCTGATGCATGGTTGGGATATTACGAGAGGATTTGCCGGTGGTTGCGACATTCCGGAAGTAACATGCGGTTGGAAATCTGCAATGGATGCTATCGTGAGGTAAATGTCATTCCGCCACCGCGCTATGACTGGGTAACGATTCAGAGGAGTGTGTCCTCTCTCAACAAAATATGATATGAATGCCTGCCGCATTTCATCAATACTATAGCTCTTTTTGGTAATTGGCTTGCCGATAAACGCGTACTCCGTACAGGGAGAATCTCCACATGTTTCCGAATCTCCTTTTAACGTCCAGAACGGCGTGTTGCATTTTTTGCAAATCTTTCTGACAAATCCATTCTTCAGGAAGAAATTCAGCTTTAGTTCATTTTCGAACATACACCAACGAACCCACAAATATGGGGTATGGGTTATTAAGTATTCGGTTGAAGTTTTCGTCTGGATTTAACATGCTGGATATATTGAAATCTTGCCCTTCCATAAATTACATATAAGCGCTCATTTATCATCGCTGTTCATGAGTCCATTCTCAAAAATAAAATTCGAGCACTGGATGATAGTTTTTTCCATAGCGGGAATACTTGCATTGTACGTTCTCTCCCTCAATTCGCAGCCGATCGACGTTCCCCTGAACGAAATCGCAAATTATGATGGCAGGGAAATATCTGTCCGGGGGGCGGTGACCTTCAAACAGCCAACAAAAACCGGAATGATTTTCGACATATCCGAAAACAATTACACCATCATGGTGTACGTCGGCGAATGCAATAAAGAAATAGAGATCGGAGACTACGTCAAAGTGACCGGAAGAGTACAAAAATACAACGACAAATATGAAATAATGGCATTAAACGACGATAAAATCACTGTGCTGATATGTGCAAACAACACGATCGGAGTAATTCAGAATTTGGTGGAAGACCCGCTGACACACTTGAACAACACAGTGAACATTTTCGGATTCGTAGAATACGAACCGCTTAGCTACAACAACAAAACAACATTCTTCTTGACAGATGATGCATTGGACGGAAAATATTCTATAAAAGTTGCATCCGGCTTAAACGATTCGATCCACAAAGGCGACAGTATTGTTTTGACAGGAACATTCCGATACGACGGCCAAAATTCAAGATATTATGTTCAGTGCATTTCATTGGAAATAAAGCAAAGCTGGGGCGTTTGGAGGGTTTCGATATCAGAATTGGCAGGATACTCTGGCAGTTATGAAAATGCAAAAGTCAATATTTCCGGGGAAGTGCTGGAGATAAACGCCACGTATCTTCGATTGACGGATGAAAACAACAGATACAATATACGCATAATTTTCGCGAATGATACGATCATATCTGCGCCTTTATCTATCGGCGATACGGTTTCTGTAGAAGGCATTTTTGCATACAATAAAACTGCATTTAATTATGTCATAACCGGAAAAAACATCAGCAAGAAGGGTGCGTAGATTGATAGAACTTTTCATTATACTGGTCTTTATATTGTTAGGCTGCTGCATCGGAATAATAACCGGGCTTATCCCCGGCCTTCATGTGAATAATCTCTCGCTGATTCTCTTGTCCGCCACTCCTGTCTTTTTATCGTCGATGCATTTTTTGACGAAATTCGATCTCTCGCCGGATTTTATACTTCTGTTGCTCTGCATCCTTATAGTTGCGATATCTATGGTGCATACATTCATCAACTTTATTCCGGGGGCGTTCTTCGGCGCGAGCGAGGGCGGGCGTGCATTATCTGTTTTACCTGCCCACGCCATGGTTTTGGAGGGACGAGGATACGAGGCAGTTTACCTTTCCGCGGTCGGAAGCATCGGCGCAGTGATCTTCGTTTTTATTTTCCTTCTTCCTTACAGATTTCTTATCGGCCCGCCGATCGGACTATATGGGATTCTAAAAGAAAACATGGCATACATCCTGCTGTTTCTGTCCGCAGTGCTGCTGTTTACAGAGGGCAGAAGAATTCCGTACAAAAAAGTGCTGGTAGTGAAGGATAGAATGATAAATCGGGCGGTAACGGATAAAAATGCGAGCATGTCCGCGACGCACGAATATAATACAAGAAGAAAATACGATACAAAAAGAAAAAGCAACACTCTTAATTTAGAAGTCGGAGAAGAATATGAAATAAACGGAAAAGTTACAAAGATAGTAGACGACGAGCATTACTATCTCCGTTGCGAGTACGGAGAAATTTTTGTCAAAGATAAAAGTGAAACTCTTGTCAAAGATAAAAGCGAAAATCTCAACCGTAGCAACGCTGAAGGATATCAGGACACGGATAAAGACAAAGAACGCGTATCGCAGGGGGTGGAGCTTACTATTACGGGCAGCGTCCAGAGAATAGCCTGGACATACTCGCGAACACTCGGCGTAATATGCGCAATATTCGTATTCGTTGTTTCAGGTTTATTCGGGTATGTTGCCTTGGCGCTTTATCCCGAGTCACCGTTCAATCTGCCATCTTCGGTGTTGTTCCCTATGCTGACTGGCATGTTCGGAATTTCCACGATGATATCTTCTCTAAAAGAAACATCCGTTGTCCCAAAGCAAACTATCAGCACTACGCATTTGAACAAAAGCGAGACAGTAAAATCAGTCATGCTGGGTTCTGTCGCCGGTTCTATTTCAGGTTTTTTGCCTGGAATAAGCGATTCACATACCACGGTTCTCTCCTCTCTGTTCAGAAAAAAGCATAGAAAAGAGCAGGTAATAGTCTCGATAAGCAGCATTAACGCATCCAATGCAATATTCACATTAATCGCTCTCTTTCTCATACTTAAACCGAGGAGTGGCATCGCAATGACTGTCGACCAGCTTTTGCTGGTGGAAGCGTGGAACGGCATACTTCCGCCGCAAGCTCTTATTTACCTGCTGATGGCGGTACTGGCAGCATCAGTGATTTCGTATTTTTCTACTATTTTAATCGGAAAAAAGTTTGCATTATTGCTCAATAAAATGCCTTACAAAAAAATGCTCGCGGGGATAATCTTATTCGTGACAGCATCTGTATTCATATTCAATGGAATGCTCGGACTTTTCATACTTTTCGTATCCACATGCCTGGGGTTTATCGCCCCATATCTCGGTGTCCGCAGGTCGCATGCGATGGGTGTTCTGCTGCTGCCGATAATGATCAAATTCCCGATATGGTGAAAATTTTGCGTTGCAACACACTTAAATAATATTAGTTTGTATTAGCGGATGTGGAAATATGAAAACGCAACATCTGTTTATTTTTGTGTTTCTGCTCATAGTAGCAGCAATAGCGATATTTACAAGCACCGCAGCAAAGGCGGCGACGATTAACGTGGACGATAGTGGAGGAAAAGATTATACGAATATTCAAGACGCTATAAATGCCTCCAGTATCGGAGACACTGTCTATGTTTATAACGGAACCTACTACGAACACCTTATGATAAATAAAACACTAAGTCTGGTTGGTGAAAACCAGAGCAACACCACAATAGACGGCGGCAGCACTGGTGCATTAATCACAATAAACGCAGATTACGTGAACGTCAGCGGCTTTTTGATGCGAAACAGCGGCAGTACCGGCAGCGATGCCGCAGTAAAGATAACAACAACAGCAAACTACAGCACAATAACGTACAATACGATGATAGACACGATTTACGGGGTTTCAGTCGACACAGGTTCATACAACAATATTTCGCACAACAACATAATAAACAGCATCAGCGGCTTGACGATACAGTGGTCCATCCACAACACGGTTACGTACAACAACATAACAAACAGCAATTATTACGGACTGTATCTCGGCTATAGCTCATACAACAACGTCACGTCAAACAATGCCTCTAACAACGGCTGGTATGGTATAGGCCTTGCTTCTGGTAGCCTGTATTCTGCTACAAACTATAATACAATCAACTACAACACTGTCACGAACAACACGCTGGATGGAATATACCTCTATTCCGCTTCAAACAACGACATCAGATACAACAACATATACGATAACAAACAGAACGGAATGCGCGTGGATGTAAATTGTGCTGACACTGGAAACACTGTGGCAGGTAGCTGGTGGGGAAACGCAAGCGGGCCGTATAATGACACGGCAAATCCGAGCAGCACCGGGGACAACATAACGCTTGGCATCACATTCTCGCCTTGGGCACTTTCGTTAATCGACATATATGCGGCACAGCCGCCGACCCAGTTAAGCATAAGGAATATAACGGTGAGCGCATCTGGTGGGAAGGATTACACCACGATACAGGATGCGATAAACGCGTCGAATAATGGGGATATGGTGTATGTTTATAATGGAACATATTATGAAAATCTAACAATAAATAAAACTATAAATTTAGTGGGCGAAAGCAACCAGAGCACGATAATCAAAGGAACGGGCGCATCCGACTCTAAAGGAATCTATGTTACTGCAAATTATGTAAATA
>JBBABA010000010.1:0-70609 GCA_041657955.1 Thermoplasmata archaeon
AACATCCAACGATAGAATACATATTCAACGCTACGTTTTATTCCCAGAGTGGGCTTGTAAAAGTGCATGACGGTTATATCTCAAGTGAAAACCGTCGTGTAGAACGGATACATTATGCGGGTGAATTTTATGCAGGCGGAGAGAAGGTCACAACGGTAACGCAGGTGGGAAATACTATAACTGCTCAAAGGGCAGACCATAGAAACTACTACTTTGATTACATATTACGTTATGTTTCCAAAACAAATTCTACAAACACTACAAATGTCATATACGGTTTGAACGATTGGATAATGACAACTCCCTCATATCATCCAGCATTATGGACGGATGTTTACAGGTATAATAGTGACGCTGTGGCGAGGTTGTGGCTAAACGATTATAAAAACTGGACGTTTGCAGAATGGATATATTCCCGCGACTTTACCACGTCACCACCGCACTCGACACCGCCAGGAACCACTGGAGGCGGCAAGGGCGGGCCACATTACCCACCCACTACTATAAAGATAAACACATGGTACTCAACCGAGATATATCCTTACTTCGCCCAATCATCCGGTGCCAATATCTATAGGGTGTTGCCAAAAAACACAGAGGTAGCAGCGAATTATTATTTCTGGATACACAAAGGAGAGAGCGCCTCTATCAATGAAACAAATAGCGTAACCGACATGTACACTGCTGTAACAAAACCTATGACAGCCCGCATTTATTCAGCCTCGCCTATATACGAAATTGTAATCAAAGGCGTAGAAGATGAAACTACGCAAGCCGTGAGCGTTGACCCGAGCAGTGTCGTCCCGTATCCACTTGGTATTGAAGTAATAGATCACAGAACCTACAATCCCGGTTTTGAGATAAACAATAGCGGCTATGCTTACCAGGATTCGTCTAGCGGTGATAAGAGTTTCTCGTGGGATTCCAACAAAAAACATGATGGGAACTATGCGGTAAAAATAACAGACAACGACAACACAGGCAAGGGTATGTGGTACACAAACCCATTAGTACCCGGGATAGTTTCCGGCCAAAACTACAGTGCGAGTGTTTGGGTTTATCTAGAAGGAAACGGCCCTGGTGGAGTGTCATTAATCGGAGAGTGGTATTCTGGTTCAGGGATGGAAGAGAAGAATAAGACGAAGAGTGGAATAGCTTCTCCAGTTGTAAATACAACTGGTCAATGGATCAAAATAACCGCAGTCGGTACTGCTCCAAAAGGCGCTACGGACCTCAGACTTAACCTGACGATAGAAAATTGGAACGGTTCGGTGTGGTTCGACGACTTAGCAGTAGATAAACGGGTGCAGAAAGACTGCGTTGTGGCAAACTCCCATGTCGCAGACCCGCCGCCCACTAATGACGATGTGACTGCAAGAAACGGCTATGTCCATCCGCAGTCAGACGGTATAAACACAGTCTACAACCGTAATACCTCGGCTGGACACGGCGATTCAAAATCATTAGAGATAGTCTCTTTCGACGGTTCAAAAGCCTTGTGGCGTACGATATCGATTCCCGGCATAATCCCTGGGAGAAATTATACAATACACGCATGGACGTATCTTGAAGGCAGTGGCACGGGCGGTGCCTATATTTATGGGGAATGGTACAACGGGTCCATAACAGAAAATTCCACTGGTTTTACAGGCAACTCAGATACTGCCAATGCAATTGGCCAATGGGTGTTACTTACCACCTATGGTACGGCACCGTTAAATGCTAAGGAATTGAAGATAAACCTTGTAATAGAGAATTGGAACGGAAGAGTGCTTTTCGACGATTTGAGTGTACGGGCACTGGACGATAATGAGACGATTACCATGTCTATGCCGATAATGCCTAATAATTGGAATCTCTCCATTGGGTATAATGAAGAGGGGATAACGGCAAACGGTACGCCGTTGATGAATGTTACATTCTATAATATAGACGAATCGGACGTTTCTCTTTTGATCATAGCACCTCAGATAGGGGACAATAACACTGTAAATGTAACAGTAAATTTCACATTGAACACCCTTAATTTGACCAAATTATATAATTTCAGATTTTTTGTAGACGTCAGATACGGTGTAAACCTTACATGTAATGATCTAGTGCGATTTGTTAGAAAAGGGGACAATACGACCTTCTTTGTTACGGTAACCAATGCCGGCAATGTGAATGACACGTACAACATCACGCCTACGCAAATAGTACAAAAAGAAGGATGGAACATAACAATCAGCAAATCTAACGTTACATTGGCGCCAGGTCAATCGGACATAGTAAACATCACCGTAACCCCGCCACCTAACATACCGCCCGACGATGAGATGATAATCGACATTATCGCCCAGTCGAGAAAGAGCGACAGTGCCGTGAAAAAACTCCCGGTTATAGTTTATGGAAATACCATGAAGAATATATCAGTTGTATGCATTGACAGAGTTCATTATGCCTACCCGGGAAACAAGACGGCATACACGATATATGTGATAAACAATGGATACAGCGGAGACACCATCCTGTTTGACGAGTTAATAACAAGTCCGGGTTGGAACGCTACGTTAAGCAAGATGAGCGTTACGCTTGGAAACGAAACTGGAAACAACACTGCGACAGTTACATTAGAAGTGACTTTGCCTGAAAATTACAGCCTTGCCAAGGCAGGCTTTGAAGAACGCACTCGGGTGATCGGCAAATCAACACTGATGAAAGGACTCCGTGACATTACTGATGTCACTACCATAGTAAACAGAGTTTTCGACATCAGGATAATCAACGTAACAAATAATACCAAACCAGACGTAAATACCACTGTAAGTTATTCTGTGGCGATATGTAATGTTGGAAACGGCGAGGATTTCGTGAATGTTACCATATTTATTCCGCACCTTCTGAGAGATTACACCGGTGTAGACCGAGACTTTTTAGAATATATCCCTCTGGTAAAGATCGAGCAGGACGAGATCAAACTAGTGAACTTCTCAGTGAAGATACCGCCGTGGACCGCCTCGGGAACATATAAGGGGGTTGTAAACGCATCTAACGGTTGTCCGGGCAACATCACGCATCCCGAAGACAAGTACGCTTTCAATATTACAATAAAAAGGAAATATACCGCTGCTGTTGTATCTAGCAGATACACGGACGAGGACAACAAGATTATCGACTTCAATAGGACCCCCGGCCAGCCTATCGCACTCCCGGATGCGTCTACAACCATTACAATTACCAACAAAGGAAACGGCCCAGACATCATCAATGTCAAGGTAATAGATTATCCTGATTGGGTTACATTTGACGAGAACTCTACAATGCTTGGCCCTGGCGGTTCAAAGATTCTCGGCATGAAGATAAACATACCGGAAAACACACCCGCAGGCATTTACAATATAACTGCACTGTGCTGGTCATCGAACGACACCATAGCAAATGCCTCGTTCATAACATTCAGGATAAACGTCCGGTTTATCGACCTTCTGCTCCCGAGCGACGGTGTTTCTATCTATCCGCAGAAACTCAGCACCGGCGATGTTGTCACTATCACCGCAAAGGTAGTCAATAATGGAACTATCGAGGCAACTGACGTGCGAGTTTTATTAATGGACAACGGGAAGGTGTTTGATAACGTCACCATAGGCAAGGTGTCGCCAAACGGAAGCAGCGATGCCAATTTCATTTGGAAAGCCCAGGATGGAACGCACAATATTCAGGTCAAGGTTAACCCGGATAATTTGCCGAGAGAATATAACACTACGAACAACAACTATGCAGTTTCTGTATTTGTGACTGGTTCAACTTATTTGTGGTGGATATTCCCGCTGATACTCTTATCCGTTATAATAATTCCGTTCATCTACATTACATGGAAGAAAAGATCGAAGGAAGAAGAATTTTAAGCGCAGCTTGTTGTGAAAAACTCTTGGGTCGCGATTAGAATGTCCTCGTCATGCGGGGCATCTTCTATATATCCATACCAATAGACAACCATACCATCGCCAAACAGTTCTTTGTAAGGAAGAAGTTGCCTGCGGTAGTTGCGTTTCATTTCTACCTCGTCTCCAAAACTTGCCTTACACTCAATCCAATGGATATCGTCGCCATCAATTTTCAACGGTTTTTTCAGAAGAAAATCAGGAGTTTTTGGGTATTTCTCTTTTATATCCTTTTCTTGCTGATACTCGATGCTATGGCCATCTAACCAATCTTTAACCGCGTCCTCAACCATACGGCCGTACTTCGCCTGCATGGTGTTTGCATTCGGTGAGTATGTTATGTCGCGCTCTATCACTTGATGAAGTTCCTTACATAATCTTGTATTGTTCACACTGTTCGGGTTCCGCAGGTATTTGTTGCATTTCACTCTTGAGAGGCCATGTTCTTCGAGTATGATCTTTGCCATAAGAACCGGTGGGAAGTCGAATCTGCCTGCGATGTGCATCAGCGATTCCCCCTTCAACCAATCTTTCAATAGATCTTTTGCCCTGTGTTTAATCTGATAAAACCTGCGAGTAGCGTCCCTTGCGATTTTGTGCGATAAAATACTTACAAGGACTTCTTCGGACAAGTCAAACTCTTTTTTAACACGCGGTATGTCATCGATTGTGTTTAACTCGTTGAGCATTCTTTTAAATACTTCTCTTTTCATCTTATCGGTTAATCCCCAATAACTGCATTCATTTATAATGTTTTGCGTTTAGATTTTTTGGAAAACGATTTGTTTTTAATAAACATAAGCGTCAATTTAGCATGCCACCAGGCTATATAAATTTACAAACGCCATCCATGTAGAAATCTATATATCTGGCATAAACATATAGAATTTGATTGCATTTGGGTGGATAATGAGTAAAGCAAAAACCGTTTTATCAGTTGCATTCTTTTTTTTGGTAATTATGATTTTATTGGTTGTTTTTATCTCTGCCAACAATGCGAGTGCACGGACGATAAATGTTAATGCCGCAGGCGGGGGCGACTACACAACAATTCAAGCAGCCATAAATGCCGCGTCGGCTGGCGACACCGTATACGTTTACAATGGTACATACAACGAGCAAATCACAATATCAAAAAACATCGACCTGGTAGGCCAGAGCAATCAAAGTACAATAATACGGGGAACAGGTGCGTCTAACACCAAAGGCATTTCTATAACTACTAACTTTGTAAATATCAGCAATATGCGGGTTGATAACTTTGATTACGGTATACTTCTCACGTCCAGCTCAACCAATATTCTCACGAATACTAACATCACAAACAGCGGCACTTACGACATCAGTCTAAAGACATCATCATCGTTCAAATCTATAAATTCAACATTTGTTCCAACGGTGGAGACTCTAACCACATTATCTGCAAAACTTCCAAGCGGAAGATATTGGGCATCAGCGATATGGGACGGCACAAACGCATACATATTCGGTGGATGTGATGGTAATATTTATTTAGATCAAATCGTGAAATTCAACCCGAACACAGGGGCGGTAACCACATTAACCACAAAACTTCCGAGCAGAAGAGGGTATACCTCGGCAATATGGGACGGCACAAACGTATACATATTCGGCGGGTGGGATGGTTTTACGGCGTTGGATCAAATAGTGAAATTCAATCCAAACACAGGACTTGTAACTACACTAACTTCAAAGCTTCCGGATAAGGTATGCTACACATCAGCAATATGGGACGGCACAAATGCATACATATTCGGCGGGGTTAATCAAAATGGTAATAATGTGGATGAAATCATAAAATTCAATCCCACCACGGGAACCGCAACTAGATTAAACGCAAAACTTCCTAGTGAAAGACGCAGCACGTCAGCGATATGGGACGGCACAAATGCATACATATTCGGCGGATCTGACGGCACTAACATTTTAGATCAAATCGTGAAATTCAATCCAAACACAGGACTTGTAACCACTCTAACTGCAAAACTTCCAACTGGAAGATACGGCACATCCGCAATATGGGACGGCACAAACGCATACGTTTTTGCTGGAGTTGATGGCAGTAACACTAAGGTAGATATAATTACGAGGTTCAACCCAACCACTGGGGCAGTAACCACATTATCCACAAAACTTCCGAGCGGGAGAATACACACTTTGTCTGTGTGGGACGGCACAAGCGCATACATACTTGGCGGGTTTTTGAGCGTTACCGAAGCTTCAGACCAAATCGTAAAATTCACACCCGGCAAAATATACTGCGACGCAACTTCAAAACTGGAAATCGCAAACTATCTTCAAGTTTCTGTCATGCACGCTTCGAATTCATCTATGAAATGGGCACGCGTAGAGATAAGAGATAATGATAATGTTGTTTTTAACGGTTATACTGACGCAAACGGCATAATTGACTGGCTATTGACTACAAAAAGGACATACACGTCAGGCGCCGTAACAGAAAACAGAACTAAAATAAACGTTTATTCTCCTGGTTATTCATTTAATAACAACAATAGAGCTGTGGATGCAGGCATGGCCCATATTGAATTTTTCATAGCGAACGAGAGCAGTGCTTGTTATATCGGGGACAATTTTACAGAAGATTTTGATAATTCATACTATATCGAGTCTTCCAATAAGATAAACATCAGCGGAGGAAATGCGCAAGTGTCACTGCAATCACAGCAGACGACTGGGCAGACTACCGGGTTGGTGGCGTACTGGAGCTTTGACGAAGGGAGCGGGCAAACGGCATCGGATTCTAGCGGGAACGGAAATGCGGGAACGCTGGGTTCAAGTTCGGGAAGCGATTCGAGCGATCCAACATGGGTGGATGGTAAGTTCGAGAAAGGGCTGAGTTTTGATGGAATTGATGATTATGTAAATATCGGGGACAAATTCAACAACATTGCTCTACCTCTTTCCATAACTGCGTGGATTTATCGTCCTGATGGTGGAGGAGGATTTGTTTTTTGTTCGGACGATGAAGATACCTACCATGGATTTTGGTTTGTCGTTTACGGAACTAGCATAAGTATTAATTATGGTGACGGTACCGGTTCAGGTCCTGGTGCTAGGCGTGCAAAGACGAGTGATTTAACAATTCCATCTAATACATGGCTTCATGTTGTCGCTATTGTTCGTGGTCCAATAGATATGAGTCTTTACATCAATGGCGAAGATGTTGGGGGAAACTATTCTGGAAGTGGTGGAGATATAACGCACGCTACTTCTCCTGCTAGAATTGGCAAACACGGAAGCGGTTACTTTAAGGGCAAAATCGACGAAGTCCGCATCTACAACTGCGCTCTCTCCGCGAGCGAGATATCCGCGAAATATGCGAGGTACTCCGGATTGGTAGCGTATTGGAGCTTTGACGAAGGCACAGGTACAGCCGCAAGTGACTCTTCCGGCAATGGGAACACAGGAATGGTATATGGCGGTGCGGCTTGGGTGGATGGGATTTCGGGAAAGGCACTACAATTTGACGGAGGAGGCGACTATGTTGCTGTGCCGGGTTCGGCGAGTTTGAGTACTGTTGGTGCGATTACGGTTGAGTTATGGATGAAGACAAGTGTCGGAGATACTAATTTTATAATTCAAAAATACGATAATGTGGGGACCAATCCTTATGGTTACGCCCTACATTTTGCGATTGCAGGACATCCTGACAAATTGGAATTTTGGGACGGGGTATCCTGGTCGCGAGTAACAACTACCCATATTACTGACGATGCGTGGCATCATGTTGTAGTTACTGGAAACGGTAGCGCGGGAGTGTTTTATATTGACGGCATAGTCGGACCAAGTTTTACATTTCACACAGTATCGGACAGTCCCAGCGAAATCCTGTATATGGGCGCTTTCGAAGGCATAGGTTCATTCTTCAACGGCCTCATAGATGAAGTCCGCATCTACAACCGCGCACTTTCTGCCGATGAGGTATATGCTGCATACGTAAATACGATAAACAGCAATTTTGTGGCTTCTCCGATTTTCCCGTATAACATAACATCCTATGACGATCTAACCTGTAATGCATCTATAAACACAGCACAAAACCAATCCATAACCGTATTTGTTCTTGATGCAGATACAAACCAGATATTATTGACTTCAAATATTACTGACGGCATAAGCGAAACAAGTCTTTCAATAATCTCGCCTTTGGCGCATCCTGCGATAAAATTTAACTTTGCATTCGCCTCCGCCGGAACTTCCTCGCCATCGTTGTATTCGTATTCGATTAGTTGGCTCAGACATTCCAAACCAGAGGTCAACGTAACATTTATCGGCCTCGTGAATGACAACGCGATGGTCGTGGAGGCATACAACGCATTCAATGCGATAGTTTCTGCGTATTCTTTAAACGGCATAAGTCTTTACGAATGGGACATCGATGGGGACGGAACATACGAGTATTCTAACACATCTTTGGGGAACAAAACGATAAATTTTACGACTACTGGGAACAAAGTCATCAGTTTGCGCGTTACTGATGGCAGCGGGATACAAGCTGCAGAATCATACACTTTTACTGTTGTACCGAATCTCGGGCCTCAGATAAATGCGGTGTTCTATAATTTGTATACTCTTACAAATCTAACTATTACGGATTTAACTATCCCGCAAGGGCGGAACTTCGCGGTAAACGTTTCCGCACAGGACAAAGACGGCATAGGGAGCATTAAAATCGATCCCTATAGCGATGGGAATCAGGTAGCGACATCAATAAACAAGACATACTGTAACGCTACATGGCATTATGACAATACCGGAAATTACACGCTAAAAGTAAACGCCACTGACGGAGTCGGGATGGAAAGCGAAAAAACCTATATTATACACGTCCTTGCAAACCTTTTGCCAACTGCTAACTTTACAATCCCGGCGAACTGGTCAGCTAATTCACCGCTTCAGCTTTTTTCAAGCTCCTCGGATGCTGATGGCAGCATAGCAAACTATGCCTGGAATTTCGGAGATGGAAATAACTCATACGAGTCCTCGCCTGAGCATACATGGTCGTCAAAAGGCAATTTCGACATTACTCTGACAATAATCGACGACCTCGGTGGCATGGACAGCATCAAACAAACGCTCTTAATCGTAAATGCAGCTCCGCTAATCGCATTGAGTGCAAATACAACTACAGCACAGACATACGAGACGATAAAATTCTATGAAACTTCAGTCATGGATACTGACGGCTATGTAGTTCTTCACAGTTACGATTTTGGAGACGGAACTTTAGTTAATATAACTGATAGCGGCATTACATCAATCGAACATAATTACACTGCTAAAGGAACGTATAACGTAACTCTCAGGGTTTATGACAATGACGGTGGCTACGCCGTAAAAAAGATAGCGGTAACTATAATCAACACGCCGCCAACATTCGTTTATGTTCCAACGAATTTGAGTGCTTCATCGTTGACTTCATTGAAGTTTAACGCAACTGTTCAAGACATAGACGGTACTGTCGTGAACTATACCTGGAATTTTGGAGACAACAGCCTTGATAACTTAGCATACGCTCAAACATCTCTTCATAGCTATTCGATGTCAGGAAATTACACTGCTTCGCTTACAATAACAGATAACGACGGCGGCACCGCAGTTAAATCAACATCAGTAACAATTACCAACCGCCCTCCAGCATGCTCGTTCACGGCATCATCGGGTAAGAAGCCAGCAGAAGAGCTCACGTTCACTGCCAACGCAACTGACAGCGACGGCGTGATAGTGAAATACAAATGGGATTTCGGGGACAAAAATTCAACCGAGTGGGTGGACAACGGTGTTATCAAACATACATACATGCGTGCTGGCAAATACAATGCTAGCTTAATTGTAATGGACAACAACGGCGCGGAATCTGCTGTGGCTTATGATACGGTGACAGTAGTGAACATACCGCCAGTAGCGGTTATTGTCAGGCCAAAGTATGTTTACATAGACGAAGAAACGCAGTTCCTTGGAAACGGCAGTAAAGATACATACGGTTCTATAATTTCTTACCGCTGGGACTTTGACGACGGCACAACGTCTACCGAGATTAATCCAAAGCACACATACAAAAAGGTCGGAACCTATAAAATATCGTTAACAGTCACGGATGACAGCGGTGACACGGATAAAGAGAACGAAACAATAGAGATCATAGCACAAGCCCAAACTCCTCCTGGCGGCGGGGAAAAGGACATAATAGAATACCTCGATCTCTATGCGAATATCATCGGTCTTCTCATAGCTCTCGTCAGCGTTGCCGGTGGCTACATTATTCTTCGAAAGAAAAGAGGCGTGTTGGGTAGGCAGATGACTTTGGTTGAAAACTCCATGAAAATGCAAAACCCGATTGAAAGATATAGACGATTATGCGACATACAGAAAGCATCATCAAAACTGCTCCAGCGCGGAAAGATATCAGAAAGCAATTATATGATACTGGATAACAAAATACGGGATTATAAGAACGTGCTGGAGAAGAAGCATCCCGACATCGAAAAAGTCGCCGAACTTCAAAAAATACCGTCACCCTATCAGCAATCTGAAACTGAAGAACTCAAGTTGGATACACACGGGGAATATAAAAATGAATAAATATTTATGAAAATATACGCTGGATTAGTATAGGGCACTTTTTCTCCAAAGCACTTCTGATTTTTTGAAGGCAATGTATATATAGGACTACCGACATACACCTTTTAGTCATCGTTTGTCCGACAAAAGATAACAAAAAATAGACAAAATGGAACACTGTTTACCCCCGCAATATATCTCAAAGGTGATGGGAAGACCAATGACCGAGAACGAATCAAAAACCGAGAAGATTGCTGTAAGACTTCCAAAAAAACACCTGGAACTCATGGACTATCTTATAGCAAATCACGAGTATCTTTCTAGGTCCGAGATTATGCGACACGCTGTAAAGGAATTCCTGGAAAAACACGTTCCCGCGCTTACGGAGAAACTAAAAACGATGCAGCAAGCAAGACAATCGATGGCAGAAGTAGAAAACATCGAGAAGAAATTCATGCAAAAATAATACACATGTCAAGTGGGATGGGATGCACTCACACGAAAGGTTGAAGAGGTGGGATGGACCTCTTCAACTTACAATTTTTTTAAATGAAAATCCAGAGAATACGCGATTACCACACATATTTGTATAGGTTGAATGCTAATGTGAATATGTATAATATTTTAACCTTAGATAAAAAAGACAAGTATCCGATTTAATCCTCAACTTCGTAATATCTCCTTTGCAATTTCTTTGGCGACAGACACATTTGTCGTAGAATTTTCTATCGTATCAGTAGATACAACCAAGTCGCATACGCCCTTTAGTTTTTCTGTTGCACCGCCTGTAAATAATCCATGCGTGCACGCTGCAAAAATCTTTTCCGCGCCCTGTTGTCTTAGTTGTTTTGCAGCAGCTATTATCGTGCCACCAGTGGCTATGATATCATCAACTATGGCAATCTTTTCGCCTTTTGCGCTGACAGATTTCGGGGTGATCTCTACATGCTCGCCATCAATTCGTTTTTTTTCAAGATAATCCCATCTGCACTTTATTATCCCGGCAACAGTCTTTGCCCGTTCGCTTGCCCCGTCGTCGGGCGCTATGATGACAGTCGGCTTCAATTTCAGGAAATATTTGGCTATCTGCGGCATGCCGGATATGTCTTTTGCCTTCGTATCAAAAAATCTGAGGATCGACTTGTCGTGAATGTCGATGGTTATGACCTCATCGCTCATCATTCCAACGTGCTTTGCCATGGCTCTTGCGCTTATCGGCTCTCCTTCGTTGAACTTCTTATCCTGCCTGCTGTAGCCGAAGTAAGGTATAACGGTTGTCAGTTTCTTTATTTTAAACTCCTTTACCGCATCCTGCAACAGGAAAAGTTCTATGGCGTTTTGATCTGGATACGTCGATTGAATAAGAACTACATTTTCACCATCCAGATTGTCCATTATCCGAACGTATGCCTCGCCGTCCGGAAAGCGTTTGATAACCACGTTTGCGTGTTTGGCGTTGACCTCTTTCGAAAAAGACTCTCCCAATTTCTTGGACGCGGAACCTGATACTACAATCATATTATCACGGAGAAGGGATAGGGGATATTAGGTTTTAGAGTTTTTTGTTTGAGGGGGTGTTAGCTGTCTATATCCTCAGCACCGCGTTCAACTTTATCTCATCAAAAGAACCTTTATACGTTTCAGACGTAGCAGTTAATGTTATCGAAACTCCTTCTCTTGCCGGCATCGAAGTGGAATTTAGCGGAACCAAAATGCTCACATTTACATAAACGCTTTTCGATTCGTTTGCACCCAGGGTTATCGAAACGCTATCTCTAAGAGCACTCAGGTTTTGAATAGTGTCACTTACTGTAGCATTCCACGACGCTATCATTGAATGATCCGCCAGCGCCGTAATATTGGAAATAGAAATGTTGAACGTGTCATTGTTTTTTCCGATATTCTTTACTGTGATGTTGTATTGTGCCCACGGTGCGGTCGAATAACTTATGTTCTGTCTTTTCTCGGCGGAATATAAAATCACGGATTTCACTGCGGTTGTTGTGGTCAATGTATAGTTTTTCTTTGGGTTTTTTTCAGAAGTTCCAGTAACATTTACGATTATCATTTTTCCATAATACGTAACGTTCTCTGGAACAGATATGCTCAACGTCACATTTCGAGTCTCGCTTACGTTCAAAGTTAAATTAGACACTATACTGTTATTTTTAGATAACGTAGTGTTACTTTTATTCTCATCCAAAAACATATTCGTGGTAACATTCGTGGTTTTTATATCTTCTACAGTGTTGTTTATGGTATCTAAAACATAACCACTTACGTTAAATTTTATTGCATTTTTTACATTGCCTGTGTTATTAACAATAAATGTGTAGTTTATTACGCTGCCAATATCCACAACCGTTTCATTTGTCGCAATTTCAAGATGCACGCTATAATCCACAGGTGGTACTTCAACTAATAGCATTGGTATGGGCACAAATGACAGAGCCAGTATAACACAAACGAACGATGCGATGACCTTCCTTTTCTTACCCAGCGGGTTCACGTCATCGAGCGGCGGTGGGTGGGATATACCAAGGAACATTATGAGCAGTGCGAAAATCAGCCAACTGGAATAAATTAGCCCGAGCGCCAGCATAAGTGCGGTCGCGGCATAACTGGCATACTTACATTTCTCTCCAAGCACGGCTCTTGCCATGTGCCCGCCGTCTAACTGGCCAGCAGGTAAAAGATTCATCGCAGTTACAAGCAAACCTACCCAACCAGCAAAAGCCGTCGGGTGAATAACGACTCCTTCGATAGTTGGGACAAAGTACGAGAGGAACGAGTATAACAATGGAAACGTAATATCCGGCAGTATTCCAAAAGACGGTCCGAGAATTACAACGCTTCCCCCGCTTTCGGGAAGAACAACGGGATACCTGCTCATAAAGAATAAGCCGATTAATATAACCGGTATTGACGCGAGAAAACTTGCTATTGGCCCTGCAACGCCAATATCAAAAAGTGCTTTCTTATTTGGTATAGGCTCGCGTATGTTGATAAACGCCCCGAATGTACCAAGCATCCCGGGTGCAGGTATGAAGAACGGCAACGATGCCTTGACTCCATGTTTTTTTGCCATGTAATAATGACTTAGTTCATGCAAGCCCAGGATGAATAGCAACGGCACCGTGAAAAACAATAGGCCAAGAAAGAGGTATCTCAGGCTGATTATACTGGCGAGCACGGGGGGAGCAGAATCGTAGCTAACATACATCTCGGACCCAGCAAGCATCGTAGTTAGAATCGTCGCGAGAAGCAGGATTACATTGATTTTCGCGCTTCTGAATTGTTGTTTTGGCTTGCTCGTAACATAAATAATATGTTCTCCCTTCTCATATCTGAGTATGGGAACATAGCCTTCTCTATCTATCTCTGCCCTCAAGTCGTTAAATTTCGACTCTAAAGTTTCGTTATACACCATGCAAAAGAACGCTGCTGCGCGGTTATCCCATTCAACATTATAAACCTTAAAGTATCGTTCAACTATTTTTCTCAATCTTTTAACATTTTCTGCCACTTCGTCTTTTGCTTGAGGCAGTGGCTTACTGTCCGTATGGTCTATGCTAGTTTTTTCATTCCCGTTATCTACCACAATGTCACCTATTTTTGCTCATGACACGGCCATTTAGAACCGCTATTTAACAACTAGTCTGATTAACATGCTCAATGTGCAAATTCTAGAATAGTTTTTTTTGCGTTTCAACCTTCTTACTTTTGCCCGTCTCCTTAGGCCTCTTCTCGAAATCTTCAACCTTCACGATATCTTCTATTCTATACGCTACTTTTTTTGGAGAACTGCTTCCGGCCACCAGATATTCAAACTCGTCCTCTTCGAGTTTCAACTTTGCGACCATGCTCGTGCAGAATTTCTGGTCATAGTTAAACGTTTCTCTGAAAAATGGCAGGATGTTCGATTTCACACTGCTTTGGGAGGTGTGGCAATATGCACCAATCTTCTCCACAACAGCGTCACGAACGTTTCTGTCTTTCTTGCTGCCAGCCATCTTTCTAAGCCATGACGGGAATTGGTATCTGGTAAATCCCCCGTATCTTCTTTGTTTTGCAAGTGCCACTCCAGAACTCATCAACTCACTAGCGTAACTCCAGAATGCATAATTCTGTCTTTTTCTGACTCTCCCGAGGAAAACATCCGCTGCTGAAAGCGCTCGAAAACCTCTCATCCTATCTGCTGCGTCACTATACTCTATGGGTAAGTTTTCATCCATCCATAAGATAATATTTTCGGGCGTTTCATCTATCTCCTCCATAACTTCCTTGGCCTTCTTGATATCGGTAGTTTTGAATATAATCGACATCGCCTTAAACATGTCTAATTTGACATCCCTGTAACTAAGCACGTCGAGGTCGCTAAGCGCAACCTCCTTTTTGCCCTCACATATCGATTGAAGGTCGTTTATTACAGCGCGCAAGTCCCCCTTGGATCTTTCTGCAATAGCATCTACAACCTCGAATGAAATTGCAATTTTTTCTTTTTCACACATCTTTTTTAATGCTGTTTTTATCTGGGTTTTATTTATATTGCCGAATTTTATGAACAGGCACTTTTTCTTTATTTCCGCACCAGAGGCCCCCCTGGTAAGCTCATAATAATCATTCACAATTAATATAATCGGCTGCTTCGTGTTGGTGATTGTTTCTGCTATTGCACGCTTTCCACCAGCATCGCTCAAATCATCATTCTCATCTTTGCCACCTTCTATCCTTTCGAAGAGATTGTCCGCCTCGTCCAATATGATCAGTTTTCTGCCTCCAATCCTGCTCGGAATAAAATCACCGGTCTCTGTAAATGTCTCGTTTGTCGATCCGATGCCCGCAATTCTTTTTATAGCTGCGGCGTTTCTAGCATCCGATGCATTCATTTCTATCGCTCCCCATCTAAAATCATTGGCTAATGCGAGCGCACTGCTTGTTTTGCCGACACCTGCGTCGCCAGCCAGGATAACCGCACGTTGCTTTGGAATACCCTTTTCCCACGAAGTTGCCCAATTCCTCAGTTCTTCGATTGCAGCATTATTGCCAATTACCTCTGCAAGCGTTTTTGGTCTATATTTCTCAGCCCAATTAATGCTCATCAAAGGTAGAGAGGTGGTTATTGTTTTTAATGTTTCGTTTGAATTAAAAATGCAAAATGGTACAATCTTAAATATTTAATTTTAAAACCGATATCCGCTCAGCCAGATTTTGAAAAGCGATAGATTAAATAGTATCAAAATACTTATGGCTTTAAGTAACGCCATACCTTAACAATGTCAATGAAATTGCACCGTATTTAGGGGATACTCAATATAAAGTGATTGTATGACTACATATGCCATACTTGGCTGCGGCACTGTCGGGACGATCGTGGCAGAGCAACTTGCAAAGAGAAATGCAAGAGTACTCATATTGGACAACGACCCAAAACAGGTTACGCGCCTCAGGGAACAAGGACTGGATGCAAGGGTCGGCGATATAAAAGCGATTAGTCCAAGCGTCCTGGACCTGGGGGTCGAGAAGGTAGATGCTGTTTTAATTTTAACATCTGATGCTGATGCGAACCTGGCCGTAGCTAATAAGATTAAGGCGTATTGGCCGAAAATACATATTATCAGCAGGGCCATAGACCTCGTTTCTGCAAAGAAACTGATGGATGCAAACATAGATCACGTAATCCACACCAGTGATGTGATCAGCAAGTATATTTTAAGGGATTTGGACGCCTTCGAGACCAGGCGCGCTGCCGACATGTTGGTTTCCATAATCGATAGTGCAATAGGCACGGGATTGGGCATATTTCTGCACAACAACCCCGATCCAGACGCGATAGCCGCCGGGCTCGCTCTTAAAAAAATCTGCGATGTCAGAAAGGTAAAATCTATGATTTTCTATGGGGGAGAGATCACTCACCAGGAGAATAAGGCCCTTGTTAACTTGCTGGACATCGAATTAAACCATCTTAACGAAACCGACAATATATTGGCAATAGTAAACAACTTATCGAAAATAGCCTTGATAGATGTCGAAGCTCCGGGTGCAAACAACGTGCTTCCCAAGGACGTTGTGCCGAACATCCTGATAGATCATCATCACACCGAGAGGCACATAAAGGCAGATTTTTATGATTCTCGCAGCAACATAGGTGCGACCGCCACGATAATGACAAGGTACATGCAAGAGCTTAATATTACACCAGATCCAAAATTGGCAGCCGCTCTTCTTTTTGGCATAAGGACAGACACGAAAGGTTTTACCAGGAGCACATCGCCCACAGATCTGACTGCCGCGGCGTATCTTTCCCCATATGCAGACAAAGACTTGTTAGCCACGTTTGAATCTCCGCCAATGAGTGTGGAAACGCTGGAGATCATGGGAAAAGCCATAATGAACAGGGAAATATACGGCCCTTATCTGATTACTTGCGTGGATTCCGTGAGGGAGAGGGACGCGCTGCCCCAGGCCGCAGATTTTCTGCTTAACCTCGAAGGTATAACGACAGTGCTGGTATTCGGAATAGTTGGAAACGAAATTCACATATCTGCAAGAAGCAACGACATCAGAGTGAACCTCGGAGAGGCTTTGAAAAAGGCATTCGACATCAGCGGTTCGGCCGGGGGGCATGCCGCTTCAGCCGCCGCGCAAATCTCTCTCGGACTGTTAGGTCACGTAGATGACAACGACAAAGAAAATCTAATAAATTTGGCGAGGAGTGCGGTAAAAAAGAAATTCTTTGCTGCAGTAGGGGTTGAGATAAAGAGTTAGCGCATAATTATAATCTGGTTTTTTGTACCCTCGCCCGGAAAGCAACGAATGCGACAGCGATACCGGCTACAATAACCATCATCTCAAAGCCAGGTAGAAAGCCACCAGTTTTCTCGGCTGGTATTTCTATAGACGTGCTTTTACTCCAACCTGGGGGCCCTGCATATAAAATCATTACTGTGATATTATTTATGCCCGTCTTTAGGTTTACCGGCCAAGAACACTCGAACTCATCACCTTCATCTCCCACCTTAATAATTGTAGGTAGGGAACCGTTATGTTTTTTATTATTAACCATCAAAATGTTATCGCCAGCAGTTGTCCAATCTGTGCCAAACGCATCCGTGTACCTAACCGCAATCAAGTTCTTACTTGCAATAATCTCAGAAATCTTGACAGCGTTCGTCAGGATTCTTGCATTGGAGGCATATTGTGCGGTACCGTATACGAGTTCCAGAATATCGCCACCGTTTTTCCCGCTCGAATACGCCACTCTTATAAACACACCTATATTTTTCCCCTCTGCAAGCGAGCTTACGTTGATTTTTGCGGAAACGGGTTTTGTGGAAATAGCCTGACCTACTGGTATCGTTATTTCCTCCGCCAAGACAGGACCCGCAATGGTCGTGCTATCTTGTTTTAATGTAAATTCCAATGCGGCGCCCGTGATATTTCTTTCACCAATGTTTCTCAGCCACACCGAATATTCTACGTTCCCGGAAAATGAGATATCTTCTAAAATCTTATCTGTTTTCCACGTGCCAACATCTTTCCATTCGGTTGTTCCAAACGGTAAAATCCCAAACCCGAACAATCCAGTCTGTTTGTATCCATTTGTACACTTTATCGACGCCGTAACGTTTTCTAGGGCGCCTGTAGGGGAAAGCTTGTTTCCACTTCTCAAAAATAATCTCGTTGATGAAATTTCACCAGTCTGGTTGTCTGCATACGTTACATAGCTCGAGGACACTTTTGTCTCCAGAGTTGTTGCTGCGTGCACCTGTTCAAAAATGAGCATCGGGGAGAGAAGCATTAATGCCGTAATAATTACAAGAAGGAATTTTGAACTCACTTATCACACCCTTGGACAAGATAGGATTTTTGTAATATAATGCTTTCTACCAAAAACCTATAAACCGTGCGGTCTATGCAAAATATAGGTGATATTATGAACATACTGATTGTCGGTGGAGGCGGGAGAGAGCACGCTATAACCGCAGTTGTAGCAAAATCTGGCGTTAGCATTTATGGGGTGATGGGAAACAGAAATACGGGCATCATAAAATTATGCAAGGATTTTATCCAGATAAAGGAAACCGAAATTTCAAAAATCGTCGATTACGCCAAAGATAAAAAAATCGACATTGCGATAATCGGTCCAGAGTCACCGCTTGAACACGGAATCGTTGATGAACTTCAAAAAGCAGGGATATCTGCGGTAGGTCCATGCAAGGACGCGGCAATCATCGAAACTTCAAAGGAGTTTACAAGAAATTTAATGGAAAAACACAAAATTCCGGGCGGGGCAAAGTATGGTGTATTCGATAATATCAATACAATACGAGATTTTGTCCGCAATCTGAATAACAACGTCGTAGTAAAACCGATAGGGTTGACCGGTGGAAAAGGAGTAAAGGTGTTTGGCGATCAACTAAAAAACGAAGAAGAAGTGATTGATTATGCAAAAGAGGTTCTAGAAAACAAAATAGGCGGCGCCCCGCGCGTTATCGTCGAGGAAAAATTAGAAGGCGAGGAATTCACACTACAGACTTTCTGTGATGGCTCGTATGTTGCACCAATGCCGTTAGTTCAAGATCATAAGCGTGCCTGGGAAGGCGACATCGGCCCAAACACCGGCGGTATGGGCTCATACACGCAAGAAAACGGGCTTCTGCCATTTTTGTCGAAAAATGATTATGATGCCGGTGTAACAATCGTGAAAAAAATAGTTGAAGCCATGAAAAAGGATGGGCGGGAATATCGGGGAATACTATACGGGCAGTTCATGCTCACCAAAGACGGCCCCAAAGTTATCGAGTGCAACGCGAGGTTTGGCGATCCAGAAGCAATGAACGTGCTGTCGCTGCTGGAAAGCGATTTTATGGATGCCTGTGACGGCATCATAAATGGAACGCTGCATAAAAAAAGAGTCAAATTTGCAAAAAAAGCCACGGTATGCAAATATGTTGTTCCGAAGGGTTACGGCGTAAAATCAGCAGCGGACGCAGAAATTGCTATAGATGAAAAGAAAATTTTTGAAACAGGCGCGAAGTTGTATTACGCGGCGGTAAACGAGAGAGCGGGAAGGATTTACACGACTACATCAAGGTCGCTCGGCGTTGTCGGTGTCGCCGACAATATCGAAGCCGCGGAAATGATGGCGGAAGACGCGTTAAAGTTCGTGTCCGGCGAGATATATGTCAGGCACGATATTGGGAAGAGAGAGTATATAGGGCGAAAGATAAGGCACATGGATGAAATTCGCACCAAATAATTTGAGTGCAAAAAATATAATAAAAGAGAAAATATTGGGAACTAGCTCGACCGCATTTCTCTCAAAAACTTCGCCGCATCCTCCGGCCTAACCACATTTATGTAAATCCCGGACCCGAGCTCAAATCCTGCGGGTGTAGTTATTCTCGGCACGATTTGGATGTGCCAGTGGTAATAATCTGCAGGATCTTCCTGTCTCGGCGCAGAGTGTATCATCATGTTGTATGAAGGATCGTTTAAACCAACGTACAACTTGCCAAGCACTTCTCTCAGCACTTTCGCCAAATCCCTTTTCTCAGCTGTGTTTATGTTTTTGAATGAAGATTCATGCTTCTTTGGAAGTATCCAAGTTTCGAATGGCGATTTGGAAGCAAACGGCTCAAGAGCAACAAACTCATTAGTTTCTAACACTATCTTGTCTTTTATCGCAAGTTCTTCTTTAAGTGCATCACAATATACGCATCTGCCAGTATCGTCAAAGTATCTTACGGCTTCCTGAATCTTATATCTGATATGCACAGGCACTATGGGACTCCCTATAATCTGAGAATGGGGGTGTTCGAGTGATGTCCCTGCAGATTTTCCATTATTCCTAAATATCGTTATCAAGTCCATACGCTTATCTTCGGAGATAGCATGGTATCGCTCACTATATGCCGAAATTACTTTTTCTATTTGTTCTACGCTCATCGTGCCCATTGTCAAATGATGTTCCGGTGTTTCTACAACTACCTCATGCACGCCTATGCCGCTCATCGTTTTGAAAAAATTGCCACCCCTCACAAGCTCTCCAGGATAAAGTGCAGCAAATTTGTTGGGAACTACCTTGAGAGTCCAGCCCGGAGTATTCGGCGCTGTGCCATTTTCTCGATAAGCAAAAACTTCTTTTGTACAAAGGGACTCATTCCCTGGGCAAAACGGGCATTTGGGATCGTATGCTGGTTTCTTAACAGGTTCTACTGTCTTCTTAGCAAAATCATCAGGTCTTTTCGCTCTCTCGGTAGCGACTATTACCCATTCCTTAGTCGCAGGGTTCTGTCTTAGTTCTGACATCTATCGTCCTCCAATGAATATGGGATATTAATCAATATATATATACCTTTATGATAATACTGTAAAAAAGTATAAAATAAAATTTAAAATAGATTTATGGGTAGGTAGATAATTATGGCATACAAAATAGAAATTATAAATACTGATGAAAAAGACAGATTGATAAATGAACTGGGGGACAGGTTCACATACGGTTTGAAAGCAGACATCAATGGCGTCTGCATAAAATTGAATACTGATGTCGAGGATTGGAAGGAAGAATGGCAGGAAAATTGGCATCCCATGCCAAAGTCGGTACATTCTCACGGAAGATTGTTCGTAACTAATCTAGGCGGCAAGGAAATAGTCAAATACGACCCGCTCTCAAAGACAACGTTCATTTTTGACACGGATTATTACGGCTATGTGAAGTCAGTTGCACTTGCGGTTGCGGGCGATTTATTGGAAGATAATCACAACGTTTTTTCAGTTCACGGCGCCTGTCTGGATATAGATGGCAAGGGTGTTTCTATAATCGCCCCATCAGGGACTGGTAAAACGACCACATCGTACGGACTGATGAGGCTGCCAAAAGTTCGATTAGTCAGCGATGATTGGCACTTCCTTAAGTTCTACGGCGACAGCGTCGTAGCGAGCAATAGTGAAATGAACTCGTATATCCGGGCAGATATCGCTGAAGTATGGCATGAATACGATACCATTGTCAAGGATGCAAGGTTTGACAACAGGGAAAGGGCCATAGTCGATGTTCGCAGAATTGTCGGCAAGGGAAATGTACGGGATTCCGTAACATTGGCCCACGTTATATTACTAAAGCGAGACAATAAGGACAAAAACGTGGTCAAGAAGATGGAACCGAAGGAGGCTTTGAATTACATAATACAGACCGAATACTGCAACCCGCATCTTCTGGTTCATGACGCTAGAAAGAAGCGTATACGGGAGCAGGCATATCTTGACCTCTTCACTTATACTGACGTTTATATGGTGAACACCATAACTACGCCGGAAGACTCTTTCAATAGGGTCCGGAAGCTGCTTGGAATTCCAGAGAGCTTAAAACCGAGAGTATTGGGAGAAGCAGGTGCGATACACAGAATTAAATCCAGTTGGTAAAAATCAGTCAAGGAGGCAGAACATGACAACTACAAAGAAGATACATAAAATAGGAGTTCTGACTAGCGGGGGAGACTCCCCTGGCATGAACGCAGCCATAAGGGCCGTAGTCCGTATTGGAATTCATCACGGCTTGGAAGTATATGGAATAAGACGCGGCTATGCAGGATTAATGGAAAAAGAGATAGAAAAAATGCACCTGGGCTCTGTTTCCAATATTATACAGCGGGGCGGAACTATACTTAAGACTGCACGTTCTGAAGAATTCAAGACGCCCGAAGGCAGAAAGAAAGCAGCCGCCGTATTAAAGGAATTCGGAATAGACGCACTTGTTGTAATCGGAGGCGACGGTACATTTCGCGGAGCCACCGACCTCAACAAAGAATGTGGTATTTTAGTAATTGGATTGCCAGGCACAATTGATAATGACGTATACGGCACGGATTTTACAATCGGTTACGACACTGCCATAAATACTGCTCTGTCCGCAATAGATAAAATCAGAGACACGGCTACCGCGCACAGCCGCATATTCTTCGTGGAAGTGATGGGAAGGGACGTCGGCTTTATCGCGCTCGAGGTAGGCGTAGCAGGCGGTGCTGAGGAAATATTGATTCCGGAAACACCTACTGATTTAGATGGAATATGCACGAGAGTGCAAGAAGGGAGAGCAAGAGGCAAGTCGAGCATGATTATTGTCGTGGCAGAGGGCGACGAGGCAGGCGGCGCTTTCGACATTGCTGAAAAAATAAAAGGCAAGATCGGCGGGGATTACCGGGTTTGCGTTCTCGGTCATGTTCAAAGAGGCGGCTCGCCTACTGCAAGGGATAGGGTGCTTGCCAGCAAACTCGGTGCGGCCGCAGTCGAGGGGTTATTGGCCGGCAAAACAAATGTGATGGCCGGAGAGATAAACGGAAAGGTAGTCTTCACGCCTGTTAACGAAACTTGGGAAAAGAAAAAGAAGATCGACATGGAACTTGACAGGATAGCGAAGATATTGGCGAAGTGAGACTGAATCTCCTGCGTGGTATGTGATAAAAATAGCAATTTCCCGGAGACATATTTATCGATATAAAACCAGAGCGGAAGCTATTTTTCATATTCCGAATGTCGAAAACAAACCGAGTTTCCATGCTACCAGTACAATGCCGATCAATATCGCCAATCCGATTACTGCTTTTATTATTTTTATGAAGATTACTATCGCTAAAACGGCGATCAATATCGCGAGTATCGCCCCGGGAATCATAAGAGCGGCTTCGAACATAGTGTAGGGTATGATGTGCAAATGATATATAACGATTGTCGTTACGATATATTGTCATTTATAACGATTTTCGTTAAGATGTGGTCATTTAGGCTTCGGTTAACAGTTGCGGACACGAGGTGCAAGGTATAATCATGAATTTGAACGGAGCGAAGCGCAGCCGTACGTCCGCCGTTAAGTGAGTGCGACAGCACTAGAATTTATACGAGTTACGAGTTTTGATTTGGGGCGTTTATCATCTGTCGTATATGTTTTTTCGATGGCCGACTTCCAATACCAATATAACCATCTCGTTCTCCCGTATGTCAACGATTATCCGCCAATCGCCTGCGCGTATGCGGTAGTATGGGCAGCCGGTGAGCCTCTTGCAAAAATGTTGCGGTCTTATCCTGATGCGCTCCAATGTGCCGGTTATCCTCGCCTGTATCGCCTTGTCCAGCTTCCTTAACTGTTCCTCGGCAGTTTTTGTGAAAGAAACAGCGTACACCACAGCTTCACAACCCATATTCATAATTTATAAAAGTAGGTATTCAAAAAAATTTTTGTGAAAGAAACAGCATGCTTCACAGTTTCACAACCCCAGCTCTTCCTTGACTTGTTCGAGGCTCTTTACGCGGCCTTTTTTGAAGTCCTCCTCGGCACGTTTCAGCGATTCCTTTGTTTCTTTTGAGAGCTCCTGGTGGTCTTCAATGAGGTCCGTAATTACTTCGTCGTAGGATTCTTTTTCATAAATCTTGAGCGCCTTTAGTTTTTCGAGCGTTTCGACGCTTACCTGTATCGTAGTGTTTGATGCTGCCATATATCATCACTATAACAGATATATAAGTCGCTATAGTATATATAATTTTCCGCCAATCTCTATATGGCTGTTGAGATAAGCGGTTGTTCGGTCCCACTGGCGGGATGCCAAGACATCCTTAACTTGACAATCACATGTTGCCGAATATCGACTCACAAACTATCAAAGTTTTCATCGAAATTTGGCGCATAATAGGTGTTAACCGCCATCCGAGTATAAATTATAATCAATATATTGTAATACGTTTAGATTAATCTATTTTATATCTTTGAATTTTTCATCCGCAGGCTCTCCGCCTATTCCCCAGTGCGATTTCGGGATCTCATGCACGATTACTTCCACGGCCTGCAGCGGGATTCCTATATCCACAAAGACTTTGGTTATGTTTTGGATTAACTTTTTGGCTTTTTCCTTTCCGAAACCTTCCCAGACGTTTACGTGAACGATTGGCATTTGACACCTCCTGTTTTTCTGACTACTAGATACAAGCAGATTATTGTATAGTAAGTTATAAAATTTTTCATTTGTTCCAAAGTATAAATTTTTCATTTATAACTAAAATTATAAATTTTTTCATTAGCCGTATCCCAATTACAATATGCCGACATTACTGTATTATACAGTTTTGTTTCGAATCCTTCGATCCGTCCATCCTTCTTATTCTTTGCATCGGAGATATTGGTCAAGTGAACTTGTGCAAAAAGCAGCAATTCTCTTCTTTTGACGATATCTGGCGGATAAGGGCCATCAATTTTTGGTTTGTTCTCAAAAATCTCGAATTTCAGTTTTTTCCATTCTTGCGAGATTTGTTTTTTGTTCATACGATCGTCCCTATGCTTAATTTGTTTGTAGGTTTTAAATTTATGGAGGGATAAGTTACAGATAACATCGGAATTTAAAGAAGTCACATTTTCCCTCGAGACTCGGCAACCCTAAGAGTTCAGTCGTTCTATCAATGAGCGAAGCGTTACATTAAGAACATGTATCGAGGGGGAGTTCGTTTCATCAAAGCCGAAGGCTTATTTAGTTAAAGGAGAAAGGGGGAGTTTTGTTTTATTTTTTTAGTAAATTAATTAGTATGGCATTTTATTAATCTGCAGATATAGCAAATAAATGCTTTTGAAAATTAATAAATGTGTTTCTTATCTTATCAACGCCGCCAAGCAATTCAGTTGCATCATTTATTGCAAAATATTTAATTTTTAGGAGATCGGGTAGTTTCTCTTGATCAAGTTCTTCAATTCCTGTTTCAACGTATTTGGATAAAACAAATTCTAAAAATTCTTTTTGGTTATTATCTAATAATTTGAATATGTTTGATTGTGCTTTAGCCACTCTTTCCTCTCTTGAAATTGGTTTAATTGCGTAAGAGATATATTCTAAAACATCAAATATATCACTGTTTTCTGCATTTATTAACTGCTGTAATGTTTTCAATTCATTCATTCCATAACCCGCTTCTGTCAGTTTATCAAGTAAAGATCTTCTTGTTATAGGATTTGACCATATTTTACGAAGTTCATCTTCATTTTTAAAAAATTCAGGTAATTTTCCAAATAGGTTTTGTAAAAATTCTTCTGCTGAAATTGGTTTTCCATTCGTGCTCCAAAATGATGTTTGAATCATATGTTGAATTTCTCTTTCTTTTCCATCTGCAAGCTTAATTTTTAATTTCTTCTTTTTTTGTTCATCATCCATTTCTTCGCCATAAGGGGGTGTTGTCTCTCTTACTACCATTGGTTTTGGTTTAGTTAGTGATTCTGGTTCTAATGGTTCACCATCCCATTCCGGATCACTAAAATGATGATATGCATCAACAAAATCATAAATTGTGAAAAATTCTTTTCCTTCGAATAATCTTGTACCACGTCCAACAATTTGTTTAAATTCTATCATTGAGTTAATTGGTCGCATTAAGATAATGTTACGAATATTTCTTGCATCGACACCAGTTGAAAGCTTTTGCGAAGTAGTCAGAATTGTAGGTATGGTTTTTTCATTATCTCTAAATTCGTCTAAATATTGATCTCCCAGTTTTCCATCATTTGCAGTAACACGCACACAATAATTAGGTTCTTTGCTTTTCTTATATTGATTAATTAAATCTCTAACTGCAAGTGCGTGATCTTGGGTTGCACAAAAAACAATAGCTTTTTCATTTTGATTAATCTCTGATAAGAATATTTTTACTCTTTTAGCTTCACGTTCTTTAATCTCAATTATTCTGTTAAAGTCTGCTTCTTGGTAAATCTTTCCTACTTCTACTTCTCCTTCAATAACCTCATCATCAGAAGTATAAACATAATCATCCATAGTTGTTTTAATTCTTCTAACTTTAAAAGGAGTTAAGAAACCATCATTAATTCCTTCTTTTAATGAATAAATATAAAGTGGTTCTCCAAAATATTTGTAAGTATCAGCATTTTCTTTTCGTTTTGGAGTTGCAGTCAAACCTAATTGAACAGCAGGAGAGAAATATTCCATTATTCCTCGCCAATTTCCTTCGTCATTTGCTCCGCCCCTATGACATTCATCAATAATTATTAAATCAAAATAGTCTTTAGGATATTCTCCAAAGTAAGGAGTATCATTTGGACCACTCATAAAAGTTTGAAATATTGTGAAAAATATACTGCCATTTGTTGGAACTGCGCCTTTCTTTCTTATTTCATCTGGTTTAATTCTTACTAATGCATCTTCCGGGAATGCAGAGAACTCATTAAAAGCCTGATTTGCTAGAATATTTCTATCTGTAAGAAATAAAATCCGTGGTCTTCTTGCACCATCCCGTTTTAAATTCCAACGCGCATGAAAAAGTTTCCAAGCAATTTGAAAAGCGATATTGGTTTTTCCTGTACCTGTTGCAAGAGTTAATAGTAATCTATTCTTTCCTTCAGCAATAGCATCTAAAGCTTTATTTGTTGCGATTTCTTGATAGAATCTAGGCTCGTAAATTCCACCCTTAGGAATTGCATCGAATTTTTCTTTCCAATTGTTTTTGATGTTGAATGTTTTATTCCATAATTCATCAGGCGTTGGAAAATTAGGTATTGGTCCTTCTTTCCCTGTTTCCATATTGATTTGATATATCTCATTACCATTAGTTGAGAATGTAAAGTCTATATGTAATTTTTCTGCATAATTTTTAGCTTGAGCAACTCCTTCACCAACTTCTTCTTCATCACTTTTTGATTCTACTACTGCAAGTTTTCTGCCTTTATATGATAATACATAATCTGCTTCCAAAGCACTAGCTCTTATATTGCCCGTTTGTATTTTGCCTAAAGTAATTTTGTATCTTTTATGTATTTTTGACCCTTCTACAATGCTCCATCCACTCTGTTTTAGTTTTGGTTCAATAAGTTCGAATTCAGTTTGATCTTCATTCATGCTGATACCTCTGTGAGTTTTCCATTAAAAGCTTTTTGCAAAATTGACTTTTTTAATTCTTCTAAGTCAGCGAGTTTCTTTTCGTAGATAGCTCCTAGGTTTTTGGTTTCGATTGATAATTTATCTAGTTTTTTAACGATGGATTGTTGTTCTTTTAATGAAGGTAAATAAATTTCAGATTGTTCAATAAATTCTTTTGAAACTCTTTTATGACCTACAGCGCCCATCATCCTTTTCGCACCTTCTACTCTGAATTGTGAACGTAATAAAAAGTAATATAAAAATTCTGAAAATAAATCTTTATTTGCTCTAAAAACAATATACTCGCTTGAACCAAAACCTATACTATTCTTTAACTTTTCAGCAATACCTAATTTCCCATTTTCAAAGCAAGGCGTTATTTTTGCTAGAAGAACATCTCCATTAGCAAAGTAAGTATAACTTCCTTCAACTTCTTTTAATGTCCTCTCTTTTGTTGGAATTAACATTTTTTGATTTATTCCTAAGTCTTCCATAGGTACAAACGAAACATGATCAGTTTCTTTTAATTTGGTTCGAGCTTCGCTTTTCTGAGGTTTAATCTCACAAACTTCCCCCAACTTTTTCTCTTCCCATCCTTCACCTTTGTTTTCAAAAACACTTTGTAAATAACTTTCAAAAATTTCTTTTGCATTGTTTAAGTTCTTTTCAGCGTTTTCTTTAGCTCTTGTAATGCTTTCAAAGGATTTATTTAAAATAGCAACAATTCTTTTCTGTTCTGATAACGGAGGAAACGGAATAGGAATTTTGTTAAGCATTGCTTGATTTAATTTTGGCTGAGCCATTCCACTAACAAAATCAGCCAATTTTATCGAGTTAAGATATAACTCAACAAATTTCTGACTTATTTTATCTTTAAATCGTAAAACATGAGCGTGATTATTAACCCAAGTCTTTCCGCTTATAGAAAAAGCAATAGGATAAGTTCGTGCTAAAAGATTTGCACCATCTTCCGAGACTAAAAGCAAATCTTCATCGAAAATATATTCTTCAACATAATCAACAATTCCAGATGCTCCATAATAAGGTATTGAACCATTCCTACGAATATTTTTAGTTATTGGAACTCTTTTACTGTCTAAATTTTCTGAAATTTGATCTAGTGTCTTTACTTCCCAAGTCATTTTATAATAACTCCTTTATTGATTTGAGAATATCTGCGCTTTCTTCATCAAGCGTTGCGATTTCCTTAAGTATTTCTTGTGGTTCTCGAAGCGTTGCTTCTTCTTTTTTATTTGGATTTTTTACAGACAAATCAAAAGTATCTGTATTTATATCTGCAACATTTACAGTCCATGAATTTGCTGAATCTGCTTTTGTTTTTTGTAATGTAACAAATTCAGCTAAATCATTTTCATTTAATGGATTCGTTTTCCCTAGGTTTCTATCCAAATTAAGTTGATAATACCAAACTTTTCGTGTAGGAACTCCTTTTTCAAAAAATAATACGACTGTTTTTACACCCGCACCCAAAAATGTACCGCCTGGTAAATCTAAAACCGTATGCAAATTACAATTCTCTAGTAAATGTTTTCGAAGTGAAACTGAGGCGTTATCTGTATTAGACAAGAATGTATTTTTTATGACAACACCTGCTCTACCGCCAGCTTTCAGTATTTTAATAAAGTGTTGCAGGAATAAAAAGGCAGTTTCTCCAGTTTTAATTGGAAAGTTTTGCTGAACTTCTGCTCTTTCTTTTCCCCCAAAGGGTGGATTTACTAAAACAACATCATAACGGTCTTTTTCTTGTATATCTGTAATATTTTCTGCAAGTGTATTAGTATGAATTATGTTTGGCGATCCAATACCATGAAAAATCATGTTCATAATTCCAATAATATACGCAAGTGATTTTTTCTCTTTACCATAAAATGTATATTTCTGAAGTATTTCCACATCTTTAGTAGTAAGATTTTTGCTGTTTTTCAGATATTCAAAAGATTCACATAAGAAACCTGCTGAGCCAACTGCACCATCATAAATTCTATCTCCAATAGTTGGTGCTACAACCTTTACAATTGTTTTAATGAGTGGACGTGGAGTGTAATATTCTCCGCCATTTCTGCCAGCATTACCCATATTTTGAATTTTCGCCTCATATAAATGCGACATTTCGTGTTTTTCAGCATGAGAACCAAAACGTAAGCCGTCAATTAAATTAATTACCTCACGTAGAGTATAACCGCTTTGAATTCTATTTTTTAGTTCACTAAAAATCTCTCCAATCTTATATTGGATTGTATCTGCGTTTTCTGCATTTACTTTAAACTTTTTAAGATATGGGAATAATTTTTGATTAACAAAATCCGTTAAATCATCTCCAGTAAGTGCTTTGTGATGGTCTAACTTGCCGTCTTTACCTTTAGGTACTGCCCAAACACTCCATTGAAACTCTGGACTAATAATACTGGTGTAAGTTTTCCCAGCTAACTGTGCAGAAGTATGTTTTTCTTTTTCAAGGTCATCAAGGTACTTTAAGAAAAGAATCCAAGAAGTTTGCTCTACATAATCTAATTCACTGCCACAACCTGCATCTTTCCAAAGAACGTCATCCACATTTTTAAAAATTTGTTCAAACATTTTTATTCGCCTCTAATTCTTTTTTCGTTAGTGCTTCAAATTTGCGAGAAAGAATCATATGATTTTCTTCACAATATTTCTTATACTTTTCATAAATATACTCATCTACACTTAACGCTATAGTTTTTCTCCCCGCATATATTCATATATAGTCATATATTTATAAATCTTCACTTTCATTAACGACAAAACTCCCCCCTTAGTCGTCGTTTAGAACTCCCCCCAGTTTCTCGTAATTAGAACTTAAACACAATTGAACTTAACGTTTCGCGGCTATCTGAAGTTCCCCGAAGGGTGAATTTGGGCGGAGTGCCGAAGGCACGAAGCTAGATACTGTTTGATATATGCATCCATAAAGGTCGGAGTGACCGAAGGGAACGGAGAATCGTGAGCAAAAGATTCAATACCATTTTATCGCTCTACAACTCTTCTTATTCACGAAGACGTCTTCTTATTTTTAAAAATCGAATCTACAATCTGAATTGGATAACTTGGAACTCCAAATCTACCTAAATAACTGGAATAACTCTGTCTAATCTTTGTAATGAATGGGGTCGCTACACGACATATTTTGTAATCTTTCCATTTAGAATATTCTCCTTGTGAAAGCTTCCTTTTGTCAAACACTACAATGTCGTTTCCATCTAAAAAAAGCATGACTATCTGGTTCTCTTTTTCTAAAATTCCGTAGGGACTTTCACATCGTACATCGGAATGGGCTTTGACATCCCCTTTTAATAAATATATCTCAGGATCTGGGTCGACACGTGTGGTTGTGTCGCACTCAGGTCGTATGTTCAAATAGTAGCTTTTATCTTTTTTGAAGATGTCACCCGGTCGGATTTCCTTCTTGATGTCATCATTATTACAGATATACACAAGCCTCACATACAATTTTTTGAGCGATTCCACATCATCCTCTCCGATATCAAGATTCAATAAGGTTTCATCTATCGAGGACAGGCTAATTTCTGAAAACTCCAATTGAAAAATAGTGTCCCGTAACGCCAAGATCGGATCTACTCCATCCTTTTTAAAGGATTGGTAAAACGATACGGGCCAGTTGGGATTGAGTTTGAATAAATCCCAAAATATTTTTGTATTCTTCGATAACCATTTGTTTGTCCAACATTTGGCAAGATAGACGTGGGGATTTTCTTTTATCCACGTCTCAATCTTTGTTACCAACATCCCCATATCCAATAAATTTTGTTTGTTTTCTACGAAAACACAGTTTTTACCATCAGTAATTATCCCTTCTAACTTCAGTCTGGAGATTATGGTATCCGCATCAAAATTACTTAAAACGAATATCGGGGCAAGGCAAATTTGCTGAAGTTCTTTTATGAAATCGACGACTTCTTTCTCTCCTATTTCCTCACCTGTGGCACCAATTTGAATTTCAAGAGGTTTTTCCCCTTCAGTATTGTCCATTTTCCAATCCATAATTATGAAGTTAGAGAAAAGGATTCCCCTCAATTTGTTTCGCGCGTCGGTAATGGTTTTAAACTTCAACACAGGAAGATTGTTTGATTCAATCTCTTTAATCAGTTCCTGTATCTGAGGTTCTCCGTCTATCCCATCATCTACCACAACGACAGGACCTTTGCACAACTCTTTAAAAAGTTCTACCATGTTCACTCCTCTTGCTCAATGAAATCTATTCTGAAATTCGCACCTGAAAGTATCTTTTCACTTTCTTTCTCCACATAATACAAATCATATTCGTATCTATCTGTTAGTTGCCTGGCGATGTATAATCCCAATCCTCTACCTTCTATTCCTTTTGTCGAGAAGAATGGCTCGAAAATGTAATCTACATATTTTTTCTCTACGCCTGGTCCATTATCAGCAAAAACAACACATCCTTTTTCACCATCGATTCTAATCAATATTTTAGGTGCCTTGGTTTTGCTTACTTCAAACCAATAAATCGAGTTGTCCATAAGGTTGATGAACAACTGTAGAAGGACACCTTCGGAAGATACGACTGTAAGTGGAGATCCAATCTCTTTGATCTCTATATCCACAGCGACTTTCTTTATAGGGGTATCATAATAGCGGCTTACTTTTCTTACGATATCGGATATTCGAAGCTCCTTATTTTTCCGCCTAGAGGAACGAAATATCGGCTGTATCCCGACTAAAAGACTATCGATAAACATCAACTGACTTTGCAATGTATCGACTTTGTCATTTATCTTTTCCATATCTGGAGTCTTAGAACTAACCAGTTTTTTAATTTCATTTATTTTTTCAAGGGCGCGGCTCATTACCACCATTGTATCGTGGGAAGTTGCATCCACTGCTATTCCGACACCAGCGAGGTCCTCAACAATTTCAACCTGTCTTTCGTATATGTGCTTTTCATTGAGATAATTTTCAGAAAGTTTATTAAGAAATTTTACCCCATCAAGATCATTTATCGATTTAAGATGTTTATCAAGATTTTCAATGCGTTTTTGAACTTTCTCACTTTGGAGATATAACTTACTTACGCGAGTCTTGCGTCGTTTCGCCCGGAGTCCTGGTTTAAATTTGAGAGTTTGAAATTCCGCGTGCAAAAAATTAAGAGCACTAAGCGTCAAGACTCTTAAATCTTCATATGCTGTTCCCTGCTCAAGCAATCCTTCCCTGTTTGTCTTATCCCTCAATTCCGGATTGCCATCCGATGTGATACTTACATATCCAATGAGCTGGTCATTGGATAAATAATAGCCTGCTCTGGCAAGACCTCGATAAACATCAAGTTTAACCCAATCATTATCCCTATCACCATAAGGATATACACGAACATCGTCTCGATATATGTATGTTCGATGACTTCGTATGTAATCTTTCAATCTATCATCCTTCATGGAGTCTATATCATAAACATAGAACTTAAAACGAAATGGCCCACACGTTGGGGTGTGAGTGATACGTCCATTTTCATCTTGAAAGTACAGTTTGTTTTCTCGCGCTTTATCTTGTTTGAGGCAATCAACCAGATTAAGAGTGCCTTTTTCCTCCTCTCCAGTACCTCGTTTTCCTTTTAATATGTACGTACACATGCCGTTTTCATCGACTTCACCACTCATTTCCAACAGAGCTTCCTCCAAAATGTCCTCCAATTTAAAACTCTCGAATGTGGAAACCTCATCACTCGCATAAACTATGCTTACAGCAAAGTCGTCTTTTTTTCGAAATGGAGATTGCAAACGCTCAAGAACGCTTCTAATCTTTTTTACACTCGGTTCGTCCCATTTGTAATTCAATTCTGTAATCCGGATGAGGGTTCCATGATTTTTTCTCGATTCTTTCCCACCCTCGATTATTATGTCGCCATGTTTGATGAAGAGTGGGTCTTCTCGAATATAGTACTTGGATAAAAGTTGATCGAAGAATAGGGGCGCATCTGGCGAAGAAGAAGTTTTCTCAGATAAGAGTTCATCGGTATATTTTGTAAGATCCGTGATAAGATTGACTTCCCTTCCACTCTTGTCCTCACCTATTTTCTCCCTGGTGAATATTTCTACTTTCTTGCCAATTTGGAAAACAGCATACCTTCCAATTCCCTTCTCGCCCTGAATAATTCGTCCCTTCTTGGTTTTAGCTTTCTTCTTCATTCTCTTCTTATATTTTTTCGGAGAGGCTGGATTCATCCACGAATCCCGAATATTCTCAAACGACATTCCGTCCCCATCGTCTTCTATTTCTACAAATGGTTTTTCCTCTTCCCTTAAACCATCTTTGCCAAAGTTGTTCATGTTTCCGATTCGTATTTGAACCCAATCAGCATCTGCATCATAGCTGTTCTTTGCAAGTTCGGTTAGCGCAATAATGTTGTTCTTTATCAACTGCTCACTGAGCATTATGAGCAATCTCGCATATGGTCTTGGTGTCAGAACTCCGCTTTCAGTCATAATACATTACCTCCTGAGTACCAGAACGTATTCATAATTATATCTTTCTAAACTGTTGGGATTCTCTTTATTTGTAAATTTCCCTGTGGTCGCGTCTCTGAATGTAGGGAGTGTCTTTACAGGTATCTCTCGCTTAAATACGTTCTCCAATGACCAGCCAAAATTATTGGCAATCTTAGTCAGAAGGTATGCATTGGGGATCATTATTCCGCGTTGCTCGGTATCGCCAACGACCATTACTAACCGACCATTTTCTTTCAGATTACGTTTAACATTCTTAAAAAATATGCTCATATCATTATAATATTCTGCTAGGGTTCTTCTGTTTTGTATATTGGATACGGAATTAATTATTGACTGCCATGGGGTAGGTATGTTGTGGTGTTTCGGTGTGTTCTTTCGCAGTGTAGTTCCAATAAAGGTTTTTCTAAATTGGGCATAGTCCTGTTGGTAAAAGAGAAAATACGTTGATAGTTTGAAGATGTTTGAATAATCATAAGAAATCACATACGGTGGACTTGTAATGATGCAGTCCATCTTCGGAATTTTTGATGGAAGATTACGTTTTGCATCGTGCCTAAAAATGTGGACATTGGCATTGTTACTCTTGTTTTCATGATAAAATTGATTGTTTGCTTTCTCCATAGCTTTAAGTCGCTTCTCAAAATAGAGAAGAGGGTTTCCAGGTAATTTGTGAGGATCGATTTGAGATTTAACACTAGATGCCAACCAGTATGAACAATTTTTAAGAATAGACGAGAAGGCGCAAAGCGCGAAATCACGGTGTTTTTTCTCAGTATTTCTGTCTTTGATGCACCAAAGAATATGTCCAAGTTCCTGTAAGTTTTCTTCGGAGAACCACTTTTTAAGTACGCTGACGTTCCCGTTTAGAACACCGTTGGTGATGTAAAATTTTTTGCTCTGGACAGGGTAGGTTTCAAGTGTTTCAAATAATTCTTTGTTGTATGTGGTCAAAGCCTTTGTTTCTAACAGTGTTGTTTTTACACGTGAAATGGTGACTGCAATCGGATTGATATCAGTTCCTATGCTATGCCTATTAGTACGGAACGCCTCCACATTTAGTGTGCCAGATCCGCAGAAAGGATCCCAGACAATATCACTTTTATCCGTATATTCTTCAATCAGAGACCTAGCTAGTTGAGGGATGAACTTCGCAGGATAGTTGTGATAGGAATGTGTGACCTCTTTAGTTTCAGTGCGCGAGAGGTGAGCGAATGCCCAATCGTTTCTAGGTTCTACCCTAGAGTAGAACTCTCTTTCATTCATATTACCACAATCTAGTTATGTTCTATATCAATGACACGACATCTTTCTATTTATCCACTTCAATATTCATTAAACTATTTTCCACTTTATCTCATCATAACCTTCATAACATCAACCATTCTGTTCGAGTATCCGTACTCATTATCATACCATCCCAGAATGATTATGTTATTGCCTATGCATTCTGTGAGCATCGAATCGAATACACAGGAGTGCGGGTTTCCGATTATGTCGCTGGATACAAGCGGCTCGTTGCTGTATTCCAGGACGCCTTTCATTTCGTTCTCTGCGTATTTTTTGAAGAGAGTGTTGACTTCATCTGGTGTGTACATCTTCTTTTCCCTGCTTACTTCCGCGATAAAGTGGCATAACGAACCGTCCGCAGTCGGGACTCTTACTGCGGCTCCGAGGATTTTTCCTGCGAGTTCTGGAATAACCTCTCCTATTGCTTTTGCTGCTCCAGTAGATGTCGGCACAATATTTGCGGCCCCCGATCTTGCCCTTCTTAGATCTTTATGCGGTGCGTCCAGCAAGTTCTGGTCGTTTGTGTACGAATGTACTGTTGTCATAACTCCATCGACGATTCCGTAATTATCGCTCAGAATTTTCGCCATCGGCGCAAAACAGTTTGTCGTACAGGAGGCATTGCTTACGATGTCTTCTCCCTTGTAGGTTTCATCATTTACTCCCATCACTATCGTCTTCGCATCATTCCCGCTCTTCGGCGGTGCCGAGAGCAATACCTTTTTCGCACCCGCCTTCAAATGTTTTGAAGCAAGCTCTTTTGTAAGGAAATAACCGGTACATTCAGCGACAACGTCTATGCTGTGGTTCTTCCACGGCAATTTTTCAGGATCCTTTTCCGCATAGATCGGAATTTCATCGCCATTTACCACTATAGACTTCTCCTTCGCCATAATTGTGCCGGGAAAGCGCCCGTGTATAGTGTCATATTTCAAAAGATGTGCCAGTGTTTTCGCGTCCGTAAGATCGTTTATCGCGGCGATGGTTATTTTCTGGTCGTTGGCCGCCATCTTTAATACTAATCTCCCTATCCTGCCGAATCCGTTAATTGCTACATTAACCATATTTTCCACCTAATTTTATTATTCTAATGTAAAAGAAACAACTTTATAAAACTTATGTAGATACACGGCGTGGGTTCAGAATGAAAATTCCGTCCAAGCGATACGTTCCAAAAGAAGTCGAGACAAAAATACAAAAATTTTGGAAAGAAGAACAAATTTACGAAAAGGTAAAAAAATTCAGGGAAAAAGGCGAGAATTATTATTTTGTCGACGGACCGCCATATACTACTGGCTATATCCACCTAGGCACAGCCTGGAATAAGGTGATAAAAGACGCTGTTGTGAGATACAGGCGGATGTGCGGGTATAATGTGCGGGATCAAGCGGGCTTCGACATGCATGGCCTGCCTATCGAGGTAAAAGTGGAACAAACCCTGAAGATAAAGAACAAAAAAGAGATAGAGGAATACGGCGTTGAAAATTTTATAGAAAAATGCAGAAATTTTGCGCTCGATTTCCAAAAACAGATGACAGTACAGTTTAGCGCTCTGGGCGTATGGCTGGATTGGGAAAATCCGTATTTAACTATAGAAAATAAATACATCGAGGCGGCATGGTGGACTCTGAAAAAGGCATACGAAAAAAACCTGCTGATACAATCCGAAAGGGTGCTTTCATGGTGCCCCCGGTGCGAGACAGCGCTTGCCGAGGCAGAGATAGAATACTGGGATGAAAGCGACCCTTCGATTTATGTCAAGTTTCCATTGAAAGGAAAAAAGAACGAATATATCCTGATTTGGACGACTACGCCCTGGACGCTGCCTTCCAATCTTGCGGTCGCCGTGCATCCAGATTTCAATTATGTTCGCGTTGCTGTTAAAAAAGAAGGCAGGGAAGAAAAAGAAAGCAAAGAAGAAATTTTGATTGTTCTCGAAGAACGATTAGAAGACATTGTAAGTATCGGGAAATATGCCAATTATCGCATTCTAGATTCGATGAAAGGAAAGGAACTGGAAGGACTGGAATACGAACAACCGTTGATGGAACTGGTGGATTATCACAAAACTGTTTCCGATAAATGGGCGCACAAAATTTTGCTTGGGGAAATTGTAACTGCCGAAAATACCGGCTGCGTGCACATCGCGCCCGGGCACGGCCCTGACGATTTCGAGCTCGGGAAAAAATATGGGATTAAACCGTTCTGCCCGATAAGCGAAAGCGGAAAATTCAATTCAGAGGTTAAAAAATGGATGAATATCCACGTAAAGGAAGCGGATAAGGACATAATCCAATACCTAAAAAACAAAAATTTAATGCTCCACGACAGCAAAATTACGCACAGATACGGCCACTGCTGGCGGTGCAAGACTCCGATAATTTACAGAACGACAAGTCAGTGGTTTTTGAGGGTCTCGGAATTAAGGGAAAAAATGCTTGAAGAAATCAAAAAAATCAAGTGGACTCCGGAATGGGCGGGAAACCAGAGATTTTTCGATTGGGTGCAAAATACACGAGACTGGTGCATCTCGAGGCAGAGATACTGGGGCATCCCTATTCCAATCTGGGTATGTGGGTGCGGCGAGAAATTTATAGCGGGTTCCGCAGCCGATCTTAAACGCGGAAGCGGATACAAAAATAACATGGATTTGCACAGACCGGCAATAGATAACGTTACATTTTCTTGTAAAAAATGCGGAAAAAATATGAAAAGAGTAAACGACATACTCGACGTATGGTTCGATTCCGCAATCGCTTCATGGGCGACGCTGGACGGTTATGACACAAATAGCGGGGAATTCAAAAAATGGTGGCCTTGCAAATGGATAACAGAAGCGCACGACCAAACAAGAGGCTGGTTTTATTCCCAACTCGGCGCCAGCATGGCTGTGTTCGATAAAAGCCCATACGAATCGGTATTGATGCACGGTTTCGCCCTGGACGAGAAAGGACAGCCGATGTCAAAGAGCCTCGGAAACGTAATCGCGCCGCTTAAAATTGCGGACCAGTATGGAATGGATTCTCTGCGATTTTATCTGTTGAGAGCATCGGCGCCGTGGGAGGATATGCCTTTTTCATTGGAGGGCGTGAAGAATGCGAATAAGATGCTGAACGTATTGTGGAATGTTTTCCTTTTTGCGACTACATACATGGAGCTCGATAAATTCGACGGTGAAGTTGGTAAAAAATATCTGGATAAATTGACGCGCCCCGAAGACAAATGGCTCCTCTCCAGAGTTGAAAACCTCAAGAAAAATGTAACTGCACATATCGAATCATACGAACTGCACAAGGCGTGCAGAGAATTGGAACATTTCATACTGGAAGATCTCTCAAGATGGTATGTGAAATTGATACGTGACAGAACATGGGTAGAGGGCAAGAGCGAAGATAAAATGCATGCGTATGCGGTCCTGTACGAATCCTTGGCAACAGTGACAAAATTGCTTGCTCCGATTACGCCGCACATCAGCGAAGAAATCTATGCGCACATAGATGGTTCAAAGAAATCTGCGCATATGTGCGATTGGCCGCAGGTAAGTGAAGGAAGGATAAACAAGCAGCTGGAAATCGACATGAAAGTCATTCAGGAAATCGTGGAAGATGCTTTAAATGGAAGGCAACAAGGCAAATTGAAGCTGCGATGGCCTGCAATCAAGATCAACATAAAACCAAAGGAAGGCCATGATAACGAAGTGATAGAGGCCGTGAAATTACTACAAGAAATACTCATGGAGCAGACGAATACCAAAGAGGTTGGGCTTGTAAAAGACGACTCCTGGATAAATAAGGACCACAAGGTAGAGCTAAACAAGTCCGAGATAGGCAAGAAGTTCGGAAAGAATTCGATGCAAATATTCCAGGACTATAGAAAACTCGCAGAGGACAAGGTACGTTCAAACGAAGAGGCAAAGAAGGTTAAGGCTGGAAAAGACATCGTGCTCGGCAGCGTCAACATACCCGCGTCCTTTTTCACTATCAAAGAAGAACTTCCGTCCACCATTATCGCCACGGAAAGCACAGTGTGCACGTGCTATGTTAACGTGGAAATAACGGAAGCCATAGAATCCGAAGGCTTCGCACGAGAAGCAATCCGCAGAGTTCAGGAGATGCGCAAGGAATTAAATCTTAACGTAGAAGATTTTATAAAAACAAAAATCTGGACAAGCAAAAAAATAGAAAATTTTCTGAATAAATGGAAAGAATTCATCGGTAACGAAACAAGGAGCAAAGATTTGAAGATAGCAGAAATAAAAGACGGCGATGCGTTCTCTGATGAAATCGATTTAGACCATAAGAAAATGAGAAAAAATTGGAACGTAGAAGGAGAAAAAATCGTAATAGAAATCTTGAAGAATTAGTATTATTTTTACGATTTAGAATGTTATAAACCGATGTGTGAACTGTTGTAGAAGTAAAAAAATAAATAAAAATTATAAACAGAAAAAATGATATTACCAGATATTATTATTTAAAACAAAAAATAAAGCCAGAACGGATTGATTAATCGGGGAAATATTTTCGTAAATTAAAGATCAAATCAATCTCGCCTGCTTAGCAGGTTTGTACTCCAGCAGGGGCTTTATCATGTCGTCTTTTTCCATTACCGCTTTCACATCAGGTATGGAAACGTTAAGCTGTATCAACCTCGTCCTTCCGCCTCTTCCGAACGACACTACTCTTGCATTTATTATTCCGAGCATATCCAACTCGGAGATTAGTTCTGTGATCCTTCTTTGGGTGAGCGGTGCGGTATCGACTTGTTTGGACAGGAAGGAATATCTTGTATAAACTTCGCCTGTTGTTATATCAACGCCATTTTCTCTGCTCTCTTCATCCATCATTATGGAAAGCAAAACCAGTTTTGTCTGCATCGGCAGCGTGTGGATAACTTCGGAGATTCTGTCTCTTTCGATCTTGCTCTGGGCCTTTCGCACATGTTTTTCGATTACTGTTCTTCCCCCTTCGCGTTCAGCCAATTCTGCAGATTCCCTCAGCAAATCCAATGCCATTCTTGCATCCCCGTTTTCCTGAGCGGCAATCGCAGCGCACAACGGGATAACGTTCGAGTCCAACGCGTTTTCATTAAATGCAAGTTTAGCCCTCGCAGAGAGAATATCTTGAAGTTGCGTGGCGTTATACGGTTCGAATATGATCTCTTCCTCGCCCAGTCTGCTTTTTACTCTGGGATCCAGAAATTCTCTGAATTTTAAATCATTGGAGATGCCAATGATGTGAGATTTAGCGTTTTTTAGGGTGCTGGCCATCGTGAGAAGAGTGTAGAGCACGCCGTCACCGCTTTTGTAGAACAATTTGTCAATTTCATCAAGAACGATTGTAGTTACGCCGCCCCTGGCTTCCATTTGTTCCATTAATGTGTTGTAAACTTCATCCGTCGGTAAACCGGTTATTGGCAGTCTGCTGTCCCAGTCGCTTATAATCATGTTGGCGATGTGAGTCAATACACGATATGACGTATCCACAATGTCGCAATTGATATAGATGCAATTCACACTTTTGCTCAATCCATCTCCGGTTTTTCTAAGTTCGTTTCCTATATAGTTGACTACTGCAGTTTTTCCGGTACCTGTTTTGCCATATACGAAAATATTGGAAGGGGTTTTTTCCTTCAGAGCATCAACCAATATGGATGCCATATGATTTACCTGGGTCTCCCTGTGCGGCAAACTTTCAGGCGTATACGAAGACCTTAAAACCTCTTTATTTGCGAATATCTGGCCCTGCTCCAGAAATTTATCGAATAAGTCTCTCTCCACTCTCTCAATCTCCGCTAAAGTCTCCATAGGAAGAAAGGGTATAATACGCTAAGGGTATTTATATTTTCCTTGCAGGGATATCGATTAATGCCATCAGATATCGAAAAAATTCCAGTCCAAGCCAGTATCAAAATAAAGCGATTTAAACGAAAATATACGCTTTCGCCGCACCTAAAATAACAAAAAAATAAGAAATCGCCATTTTTTGACGTAAAAATACCCCATTGTTTCCTGTGGAAAATTGTACTTATTCTGTAATTATATTGTTGAAAATATGTTTAGTAATCGTTTTTATCATCTTTATTTTTAACAAAATATGTAACTGCCTTGCTCCATTTCTCTCCAATACTGGTGATTTTTATTATTTAAAAAAATACAACTTGATATCCAAAAGTGTGCGTATCGGCCGCACTTGCAGGTGATTAATTTTTGAATGTAATATTTTCAAACTCTTATATTGCAATGAATCTAAAATAGATATCGAGGTGCACCGTCCTTGCTTTTGTGATATGCAAACACTCATGGCTTTTCGTCCTCGTTTAGCAACCCTGTTGTTTCCTATGGAAATTTTAGAAATTTGTTACAAAAAATAAAAACATTTACTTTCTCCTTGGCGATGCAGAAAGACAAGTATAACGTGAAAAACAAGGCAAGCTCTGCGATCTAGAAAAACACCGATAAAACCAAGGCAAAACGATCTACATTTCAAAATTTTTATCTACATCCCAAATTTTCGCGCGCTTCTTTCCCATTCAATCCAGTCATGCAATTTTTACACACTTTTCCTGGGGGGTGATAACAATTATTGCACACTCTCGCACCGCATATCGAACAACCGTGCACCGCGCCCGGTTTTCCGCAAATATCGCAAAGCCCTAGCATAGAAAATAATTTATGTGCTTGTTACTATTTAGTGTTTGCTATTTGACGACTAGAAGAAATCGTTTCGCTTTAGCACATTGAAATTTAAAATAAATATCGATTTAGAATAGATATGGGAAATAAATCATATATTCAAGGATCGGGAGGAAAACAAAATGCATGAATATGACATAAAAAAAACACATCAAAAAGATATGGATGCGGGCAAGCTGGAAAACATTATCCGTGAAAATTTTGGGGCTGTAAAAAACGAGAATGGAAAACTAACGGTGTCCTTTGGCGGACTGTCCGAGTTGACAACATGGTTGACCGGAAACGGAAAAATCGCCGTGGAAACAAAGATGAATCCCAATGTAAGCAACGAAATTGCTGCGGATACGGTAAAGAGGTATAACGCATTCCTTTTTGCAGTCACCGGTTTTACCACGAAAGAAAGGGCGAAGAAGGCGAAGAAAAGCAACTAGAGCGAAAAAAGCGAAGAAGGCAAAGAAAGATAATTAGTCGGCACAGATTTCGACCGACTGTCATAGATAAAGTCAAAAAAAATGAATAGCAACTGTCGATAACTGGGAGCATTAAATTTTTTCAGATAAAGCAACATGTCTGTTTCGCAAAATATAGGCGATTATTGATATTTAATCGAGGACAGTGACTGTCAAGTTAACACGACTTACGTGCCCTGCTAGCACATATTGAATATTTGCTTATCTTGACAGTCTCTCGAGGACACATTGAAAAATTTATAATATATTATTTATTGATCAAGATATTTTATTTACTTATTCCGCACTCTTCAAACTGTCGCGATACCTCTTTGCCAGTCCGACGTAAATATCCTTGTATTTATTCCACTGTGTTTTGTAGTCCTCGTTTACCGTGCCGATGATTTTCGCGGGGATCCCGACAGCAATATTTTCACCAGGGATCTGCTGGTTGTTCTTTACAACGCAGCCCTCGCCCACGACTCCCCACACGCCTATCTCCGCAAAATCACTCACTATCGCGCCCATGCCTATGACAGCTGAATCCTTTACTGTGCAGGTGTGGATTATTGCTCCGTGGCCTATGGTCGTTCTGTTTCCGATCCTGCAAACCTCGCCAGGTCTTGCATGCAGTACGCAATTTTCCTGGATGCTGTTTTCATCGCCTATGACTATAGTCCCATAATCTCCCTTTATCTTTGCGCCCGGACCTATGAAACAGTTTTTGCCGATCGTAACATCGCCGATAATCTCGGCGCTTTTAGATATGTACGTTCCCTCCCCGACCTTTGGGGTTTTGCCTTCGAATGTGTATATTGTCATAAGTTCACCATTTTATTTTTTTAGATTTAATTCACCACTTCATGTTTTTAATTTTAATTCACTATTTTATGTTTTTAAATCTTTATGCCATTTTTTCTATGTGTTGCAACTACAACTAAAAACGGTTATATTTAATTTTCCAATCCAGCCCGGTGCTATAGTGAATTTAAATAATGGCATGATGATACAATATCAATATATCAAAAACATCGTGGCCGATTTATGCAATACAACAAGCAGATGGAAGATATTATATACCTTAAAATATATAGAAAAGATGTGGTCTAAATGCAGAATTATAAATTTAGAGTGATCGTAGAGCAAGACGAGGATGGCATTTACGTTGCCACCGTGCCCGCGCTGAAAGGTTGTCATACGCAGGCTAAAACGTTAGACGAACTTATGAAAAGAACAAAGGAAGTTATTGAACTATACGTAGAACATCAGAAGAAGAAGGTTGTAGATATTGTAAAACTAAATTTTGTCGGCTTGCAGGAGCTTGAGATTAGGGCATGACCTAGTTATCCCCTATAAAACATAGGGTACAAAAACAGCTATAACCACACCTTTGTTTCTTCGTATCTAACATTAAATTTCCTAAACAAATCTGCAACCTCGGAGCTTTTGGCCGCGGGAACAAGAAACGCGCCATCACCTATCTTTTTGCCGAACTCTCCGACGAGTCCCTTGGCAGTGTTCACATATTTTTTCTTACCCACTATTTTCTCTACTTTATAGCCATAAAGCATTCTATGGATAGCCATCTTGTTTTTTGGTTTTAGTTTTTTCATAGAATATGACACAATGATGTACGGTTTTAGTTCTGGCTCGTATATTTTAGTGCTTGGTCTTGCCCAAATCACAATGCCGTTTCTTGCAACTTCCCACATGAAATCTGCATCAACTTCCTTTGACCTAATATTACTAAATACGAAAGCAAAAGACCTCTGTGATTTGTGTTTCTTTACTATTTCAGATGCGATTTTATGCACGATATCAACTTCCTCACCGACCTCTGGATTATGTGCCGAGTCAAAGACAAGTAGAATATCAATATCGCTTTTTTTACTTATGTCTCCTGTAATCGCGGAACCGAACAGAACGGCTGCTACAAGATCTGGAATTTTCTCTGCCTCATCCACAAAATCGATTATTAAAGGTTTGAACTCCTGTGCAATCATTCCTTAGCCCACCTCTCTATATCTTCGATTATCTTTAGGCATGCTTTTATTATTTCACCATCGCCTTTGCCGCCATACCATCTGCCCTGCCTGTAAGTCTCTAATTTTTCGAACATTATTGCAATGTTGTCTTCTCCCCGATCACGCAGCTGTGAAGCCATGCCAGTATGCGTATCTTTATGTAGTTTATACTTCTTTTCCATGCCGTAAGAGATGAGATGTTGGGCGGCACCATAGGCTAACTCTACAACGGCTGCAACATCTTCATCTGTATGCCCATTTATCAATCTCTCAATACTCTTCTTTATGCTATCTGCTTTATGGAAATGATCCTCTTTTTTCATTGCATGCACGTCCTTTCTGTTATGCGGTAACAGAATTACAGGAAAATAAGCTTTTCTGTTATTGCGTAATAGAATCAGGACTTTTGCAAATTTTGATACTGGCTAATTTATGGTGAAAAACATCCCGATAAAAAAATTGCAAAAGTTAAGAGAATCCTATCGCCATACTTTCGAGTGTGCAGGGTACACTGAAGAATTTAAAATTGCAAGTAAAAGCTGTTTTTATACGTTGCTCTGCACAATGAGAGTAATACGAAAATATATATCTGTAAAAACAGATTGGATGGTGGGATACAATAAAGGTAGCGGGATGAGGGTGAAATGCCAAAACCGAAAGGAGAGAAAAGTATTTTTGATTACATAGATTTCGAAAATACCTACCCCACGCTCCCATGGTGGAAAAAAATAATTTATTTTACCATAGTTTTGGTTATTGCTTTTCTTATTGTAAGTTGTATTCAGTGTCCCAATTTATTCGTGGGCGATTGGTCTTTACCGACCAAGATAAACATAACTGGCGGGGATCGTGATGCTGCGATGATTGGTGCAGTAGATTCTGATAATGATAGCTTGTATATCTGTACCTCCGACAATTCAGGAATTGACGTGCATACATATGCGATTTATTTCTATAAAGTCGATAAACGAACAGGTGATGTTCAAGCAAAAACTAAGATCTCTAGTGGCGGTGGAGACATCGGGTATGTTTTGTTATACACTTATCAAGATAATGCAATAATAGCATATGATGCTGGATTTCATTATTCTAACGGTACGCTAAATTTATTAAAATTGAATAAGAATGGTAATATATTAGAAAATAAAAAGAACCTTATAGAAAATGTTAGCATTGTTAAGGTCGATAAAGACACTGGAAATATGCATGTATTGACAATAGAAAATAATACAAAATATCACTGGGAAGTGGATGCCAGTTTCAATATAATAAAAGTGCGTGAACTTTTAGATAACATCACCGTTTCCAGTTATTATTCTGCCATAAAAACAGAAAACAATAAGATTTTGATTTTAGGCAGTGGTTTCGTAGACAAAAATAACGTCGTGCATAATTTCTCCAAGGGCGCGTTTACCTGGGTAACTAATTATTGTCGCACAGATTTAAATGGAAGAGTCCTATTTTCAAAATCTTTCAATTTACCTTATGATATTTTTACTTTTACAGATTACGATGGTAACGATCATCTCGCGTATTTTGAAGGCGAAAATCTGATTTATTTAAAGATCGATGGGGCGGGAAATGAACTTAAGAGTGTAGTGTTATCATCTTTAGATGCGGCTAAACACTGCTCACATATTGTTTTTTATTCTGATAGTACTGGTCAGCATATTTTCGTTCAAAGCCATTCGGGTTTGTTTTCTTACGGATTTACTTTTTGGCTGACGACTGATGATGCCAAAATACAATCTGACATCTTTAATATTGTGGAATTTCATTTAATCTTTCTGTTTATATCTTTACTGCTGTTCTGCTGGGTGGCTTTAAAAACATTTAGAAACGCTTTATTGCTGTTCATTTTGTTGTTTTTTGGTTGCATATTTTTGTTTATGTTGTGCTTCAACAGCTATGTGGAGGGTATATCATTTTTTGGATTACATATACCTAGTTTTCTTTTATCACTCATTCTACCTCTTGTTTTTTTGTTTGTAATACCTTGCGTAGTGGTGGCAATTATATATTATTGCGTATACAAAACGTAACGATCTAAAAAACTAAATGATGTTATACAATCATTTGGTCATCCGACATTTTTAATCCCCCATTTTTCAACACTCTTAAATATATCTTAAAGCATTAGGTGTTGATGCAATTCTTTGGGAAAAAATTGCCTCGGCCAATGGTTGTTCTTTTCGTAGCAGGATTCATCATACTCTCGATTGCTCTTGCTGGCCTGTTCGTATTTGAAGAAAACGAATATTCGCAGAATCTGATAACGTATCATGTCACTTGGAATAAAACAAGCGGAAACGTAGCTTCTAGAACTGGCAGCACATCCCAAAAAGAAACGTTGAATGAAAAGATCACAGTATTCCAAACAAACCTAACCCAGCTTTATTTTAACATCACGTTAAATGATAAGTCCAAACTTTCCAGTATCAACACTGCGGAGATAAACGTCAAGATAACAGCGCCGAACGGTTCTGTAGCGTACGATAAGAAACTTACCTCTGGTGCGGCAGTCAGTGTTAAAATTCCTTTGAGCGCTATGCCGAATCAGAATGAGATAAAGGCCACTTCAGAGAAAGACGCAATCAATTCACTTTCCGACAAATATGAGACAACAGACGGCTCAGGCATATGGAACACGCAGATATCCTATAAACGGACGCTGGACACCAGGATCTATGGGCCGGACGACCGCATCGAATATAAGATCGCAGTTGGATTTGAAAATTACAACGCGACTATAAAGAAGTAAAAAGTAAAAAAAATTTAGGAAAGTAAGAAGTAAGAGATTTAGGAAATTCCACCTCGAAAAATAGCAAAAAGAAGATAACAGACGCGTAGAAAATTCAGGGAGTATAACACAATGAATGGAAAAACTTTGATAGACGAGTGCAAAGAACGATATTTCATCTCAAAAAGAGTCAAAGATATTCTCCACGATGTCGAAAAATCCAAGGGACAATTCAAAAGAACGCTCGGAGTGTTCGACATAACCACGCTGGGAATCGGCGCAATAATCGGTGCCGGAATATTCGTTCTTACTGGCACTGCCGCGGCAAGGCACGGCGGTCCGGCAATAGTGCTCTCGTTCGTAATTTCTGGGATAGCGTGCGCGTTTGCGGCTTTGTGTTATGCTGAATTCGCGTCTATGATCCCCGTATCCGGAAGTGCTTATACTTATTCCTATGCCACGATGGGCGAACTTGTCGCATGGATAATCGGGTGGGACTTGATACTGGAATATTCGCTGGGAGGGGTGGCGGTATCTATCGGATGGTCTGGATATTTTGTCAATCTTTTGGCAGGAGTAGGTATAAACGTACCTGTGTGGATGAGCGGCGCCCCGGGTTCGGTTCCGGGAGCGATAATAAACATCCCTGCGATGCTGATCGTCCTGCTTCTCACTGCGATATTGATAGTCGGTGTAAAAGAATCCGCGAAATTCAATAACATTATGGTTGCAATAAAATTGACGGTTGTCGTCTTCTTCATATGTGTTGGTATGTTTTTCATAGCGCCTGCAAACTGGTCCCCGTTTGTACCGTTTGGCTGGGGCGGAATAATGACAGGCGCGGCGATAGTGTTCTTCGCTTACATCGGTTTTGATGCTATTTCTACTACCGCAGAAGAAGCCAAAAATCCGCAAAGAGATTTACCGCGGGGAATAATTATCTCTTTGGTGGTATGCACTGTACTTTACGTCCTCGTAGCGTTGGTTCTCACCGGCATTATTTCGTATACTGAACTGGACGTTCCGCACCCGCTCGCTCTCGCATTTAATAAAATACTGCCGGGGGCTTCATTAATAATATCTATAGGTGCAATTGCAGGCATAACATCCGTATTGTTGGTCGGCCTCCTCGCACAGCCGAGGATATTCTTTTCGCTTTCAAGAGACGGCCTTTTGCCAAAACAGTTTTCAAAGATTCACCCGAAATTTAAAACACCGTATATTCCGACAATGATCACTGGTCTTATCGTAGCATTGTTCGCAGGATTTCTCCCTATAGGCACTGCTGCAGAACTCGTGAATATAGGTACGCTCTTCGCGTTTTTGCTGGTCTGCCTCGGCATACCCATATTGAGGAAAACGCAGCCTAATGCAAAAAGACCTTTTAAATGCCCTCTTGTTCCGATAATTCCTCTGCTTGGAGTATTGTTTTGTATCTACCTTATGTTAAGCCTTCCGATGCTCACATGGCTTAGATTCTTTGTATGGTTTGGTATTGGACTCATAATATACTCCAGTTATGGATACGCCAACAGCGAACTTGCGAAGAAAATGGGAAGAAGGAAAAGGCAATAATTTTATTTTTATCTAAAAATTTGAATTTATGTTATTTTTATAAATAACTTTTACCCTCTAATATTGCCTACTGACTACACCCAAATCTTTAAGTATGATTATGCTAATTACGTTGATGGTTGGGAGTACGTTACCGGGTGGGAGTGAAGACGATTTTATGATTGTACCCAAGATACTTACTGTAATAGCCATTTTTAATAAGCTATCTTCTTCGTATGTGAGAGTTCCAGACTTAGAAGACGCCGCGATGCACTTTTTCATTTCACATCAACTTGGTTACAATGGACTTCTGGGAGGTTATTAATGTATTTAAAGGAAATTCACCTTGAAAATTTCAAATCCTTTGGAAAGAAAGTGGTCATACCATTTCTTGAGGGATATACTGCGATTACTGGTCCAAACGGAAGCGGTAAATCCAATATATGCGATGCCATCCTGTTTGTGCTCGGGCCAAAGAGTCCAAAAGCGATCCGGGCCGGAAGATTGACGGACTTAATATTTAAGGGTGGGAAGGACAAAAAACCTGCTAAATTTTGTGAAGTCACTTTGGTGTTTGATAATACAGATAGAACCGTTCCGATAGATACCGATACGGTTTCCCTTACCAGATACGTTAACTTCTCGCACACTATTGCCGAGAACTATTATAGCCATTTCTATGTAAACGGCAAGCCCTCCTCCTTGTCTGAATTTGAGAATCTGCTGGCGCATGCCCGAATCTCAGCCGACGGGTACAACATCGTCCAGCAGGGAGACATTAACCGGATAACCGGGATGACCAACATAGAACGGAGAAAGATAATAGACGACGTTGCGGGAATAACAAAATTCGACAGCGACATCGAAAAAGCGGAGACAAAGAAAAAGGCGGTCGAGGAGAACCTGAATACCATCCGTGTTTTGCTCGAAGAAATCAAACGGCAGTTATCGGGTTTGGAAAAGGAAAAAGATGACGCACTGAAGTATAAAGAACTGGAGGAGAAACTCTACAAGGCAAAAGCACAGATGGCTCACAAGAAAAAAGATGCGATTACTGTAGATATAACCAATACAAATCTCCAAGTAAAGAATACCGAACTTGAAATAACGGAATGTGAAAAGAAACAGAACGAACTTTCCGGGCAGTTAAAAGAAATCGAGGATAAATTAAAAGAGACCGATAATAAAATTATGGAACTCGGCGGCGATGACGCCAAGCAATTAAAGGAAAAGATAGACGCGCTGAGATTAGAACTTGCAAGGGCTACGGCCGGGATATCCAGCAGCGAGGACAGTATCAGCAAACTGAAAGTGGACAGAAGCAAGGCGATTAACGATATAAAAAACGTAGAAAAGGAGCTTACAAAACATTCGTCAAATAAGGGGAAAATAGAAACCGACCTGACAAACAAAAAAAGAGAGTTGGAAGAGAAACAAAATGAATATAACCGTTTGGTGGATGTTGCAACGAAATCCAACGCCAGCATCAGTATGCTGCAAAGGGATGTATCAAAAATAAAAAAGGAAATAGATGAAAAAGAGCTAGAGGTTCACAAGCTGACGTTAAACGCGGATAATTTTGCCAAGAACCAGCAAAGCCTTCAGGAGCAATTAGGATTACTAGAAGAAGAAAAAAACAAGTTAGAATTTGGTTTGAAGGATGCGCGTTGGAGACTTAACGAGTTAAAAAAAGAGACCAAAGGTGCCGGTTCGGGTTTAAAGGGAAAACAGGAAGAATTATTCAAAGTGGTTAATAAAGAGAGAGAGTTGAGCAAAGAAGCAAACAGAGTGGAAGAAGTAATCGTATTATTGCATAGAGAATATGCAAAATTGAACGCCGAGAAGAAAGTCGCAGACAACATGCAGCATGGTGGTTACGACAATGCAGTAAACGCGATTACTGAAGCAAGGAACAAGGGGTTGTTAAAAGGGATTCACGGCACTGCCGCAGAACTCGCCACCATCGATAAGAAGTTTGAAAGCGCACTTACGGTGGCCGCCGGCAGAAGAATGCGATCTATTGTCGTGGACAACGACGAAAGCGCCGCAAAGGCCATATCTTATCTGAAACAGGGCAAGTATGGGCGGGCAACATTCCTGCCTTTGAACAAAATGGTCCCGAATAAACCAAGCGGCAAAGCGTTGATGGTCGTCAGAAGCCCGAACTCACATGGCTTTGCAATGGAATTGATAAAATTCGAAGAGGAGTACAAACCTGTTTTCTGGTATGTTTTCGGAGATACGATTGTTGTCGAGGACATGAACACCGCCAGATCGCTGATGGGCGGCGTGAGACTGGTAACCTTGGACGGTGACTTGATAGAAACGAGCGGCGCCATGACCGGAGGGGTTTTGGAAAAAGGACTGCCGAAGTTTGGAGCGCAAGTCCAGAACGAACTCGACAGAATAGGCGTGGAATTGAGAAAAAACGTTGAATTAAAGGAACGGTTAAACGAGGAGCTGAAAACGCTTATCGATACGAGAAAGGTGCTGGAAAACGAGCTGCTAGGTGTTGGAAGCAAAGAAGCAACCCAGAAATCTGAAACCGAACTGCATGAAAACAGAGTAAAAGATATCACCGTTCTCTTGGAAAATCATAAAAAGAGATATGGGGAAATAAACAAAGAACTGGAAGAAAATGAAAAAAATCACATAGCGAACACTACAAGAATAGAAGAAATTACAAAAAACATAAAGAAACTGTCATCTGAGAAAGAAGAGAAGGAAAAATCAATTTCCGATGCAACCTCAAAAGAGCTGGGCACCAAGACAGAAAAGATCCGGGAATCCCTGACCACCGGAAAAGAAAAAGTGATGGAATCCGAGAGCTCCCTTCAAACAGTGCTTTCTCAAATCAAGCTGCATGAAGAGAGAAGAAACGAGATAAGCGATAGACTGAATAAGATAGAAAGCGACATTAAAGAAAATTCAGAAAAAATCGAAGTGTCGAAGAAAAACAAAGAGAAATACAACAAGGAATTAGACGCCTTGGTTATCGTAGACACAACCATGAATAAGGAGCTCAATAAATTACAGAACAAGCGAAACGAGATGTACAAGGAAAAGGTAGGGCTCGAAAGCCAAAAGGACAATAACCGCACGCAAATAGAAACGAAGGGAGATTTCATAATAACTCTCCAGAGCAAATTGACTGCTTTGGGGGACAAATTCAAGGAAATCGAGGACGAATTAAAGTTGTACAACGTCCAGATAGCCGAAAAGCTGCCTTCCATGGAGCATTTGAAAGACACGATTTTTGAGTGCGAAAGCGCGATAAAGGACATCGGCCAGGTAAACATGCTGGCAATAGAAAAATACAACATCGAGCATAAAAGAAAAGAAGAATTTGAATCGGAACTTGCAAAATTGGAGAATCAAAAACTGGATTTGGTTAATTTGGTGGATGAGGCGAAGAAGAAGAAAAAGGAAGGTTTCTATAATGTATTCGATGCGGTTAACGGCAATTTCAGATCGATATATGAAGAATTGTCGGGCGGCGGCACTGCAGATCTACTTCTTGAAAATCAGGAAATGCCGTTCGAGGGCGGGTTGATAATCAAAGCCACGCCCAAGGGCAAGAAGACAATGCGATTGGAAGCCCTGTCCGGCGGAGAAAAGAGTTTAACCGCACTGGCACTCATATTTTCTATACAACAATATGCACCCTCGCCGTTCTATGTCTTGGACGAAGTGGATATGTTCCTGGATGCAGTGAATGCTGAGAACATCGGACGAATGATAAAGAAATACTCGAGAAGCGCGCAATTTGTGGAAATATCCCTCAGGAAAGTTACGCTGAAAGAAGCAGAGCACGTATACGGCGTAACGATGCAAAAGGAAGGAGTTAGCGAGATAGTCGGAAATGTAAACATCAAGGACATAAAGGATGTAGATGCCGCTACGGCATCCGTTACCGTAGAAAAGACAATCGGAGAGATCGGCAAAGTCAAGGTAGGCACCAGCAGGGTTGTAAATACTACGGAGTTTACTGAGTTAGGGGATGGGAGATAACATGAAGGCAATCGAAAATAATATAGAGAATAGAAAGATAAACGAGGAGCACCTCGAAAATTATCTATTGTTCCATAAAGCAATAATCGGCGACGACGAAGACGGAAAAAGAATAAACGAATACATGGAAATCGTCAAGGGACTGAAGGAGAACACAGGTATATCCATCGAAGATCCCTTCGACAGGTACATAGCAATAACATTCGAACTGATTGTCGACCATCAGCTAAATCCCTGGAACGTGGATCTGGTAAAGTTTTCCTCAGAATACCTAACAAGAATAAAAAAGGAAAAGAACATGGATTTAGTCACCGCCGGCTACATACTTTACATGGCTTGGTCTATATTAAAGATGCAGACAGACGAAGTCCTGTCCAAGATTCAACAGAGTGAGCAGGCTAGCCTGGACGACGGCAGCGATATCGGCTGGCAGGCAAACACCAGTGACGAGGACTTTGATTTTACGAACAGGATTCTAAATTCCGATATCCCGCCGTTCCAAGAAATGGTTTGGAGAAAGGGCAAAAGGCCTGTAACATTGATGGAGCTCACTGGCGCGTTCGAGGAAGCGAGAAAGGACGTGGAGCTTCACCACATTTCCGAAGAAAAAAGAAAGGAGCTTGTATTGAAAAACAAATTGCTCGGCAAGGAATACATTCAGGGGATGCTGCATAAGGAAAGCATAGAAGACGATATGAGCGTCACTTGGAGTCGTATATGCAAGTTCAACGGACACCCCATACCATTATCGCACCTGTACACGCCGGATCAGGAAGACAAAATTACGGTCTTTGTCTCGTCTCTTTATCTGGCATACTACAGATTTGGCAGGATAAACATGTGGCAGAGCGAGTTCCCCTACGGCGAGATTTTCATAAAAAATATCGCCGAACCGGGAAAAACGGAAAAAATAACATAGTATCTTTTTAACTCTTGACTGCAGGCAGGTTATGCAAATGGACTACAAACATATAATCGAAGCGGCCTTATTTTCAGCCGGAAGACCCCTCTCCGTCAAAGAAATCCAGGATGCAACCGGTTTAGAAGAAGTGTTAGTAAAGGAGTCGTTAAAATCATTGCTCTCGGAATATAAAAATCGCGACTCTGCAATTGAGATAGCGAAGGTCGGTGAAAAATTTGCGATGCAGGTGCGCCCGAAGTTTGCAAATTATACAACAAAACTCGCACAAATGGACGTTCCTGTGAAGCTATTGAAGACACTGGCGCTTATCGCATACCACCAGCCTATCAAGCAGAGTGACCTTCTCGGAATGCTTGGCCCTAAAGTATACGATCATGTACACGAGATTCAAGAGCTGGGGCTAGTCCATGCAAAAGAATTCGGCAGAACAAAATTATTGACCACGACAAACCGCTTTTCGGAATATTTCGGCATAGACACGACAGACAAGGTAAAGATAAAAAAATGGCTTGCGGAGAAGACTGGAATAAAAATCGAAAAAATGGAAAAGGCGATAGAAGAGTTCGAAAATCACAAATGAATGCAGATCGGGGGATATCCAACATTCTACTTTTATTAAATGATAGTTTAATTTTAGTATGGAAATTATAGAATTAAGATTTAATTTTAGTAAGGTTTATATATACTCAGCCGCATATATGACGATATGTACGTCGAACGGGATATCACGGAAAAATTTGACAGATTGCTTGCTGCATATAGTATCATAGCGGTGGTTGGCGCGAGACAGGGAGGAAAAACAACATTCCTCAAGGAGCAGATGAAGCACTTGAATGCGTCATATATCTTGTTCGACGACCCCGACGCAAGGACGCTATTTGACGACGATATAAAAAAATTTGAGAAACAGTACATCGAGGGCCGTGACGTGTCGGTGTTGGACGAGGTGCAGTATTGCAAGGATTCTGGAAAGAAATTAAAGTACCTCGCGGATACTGGCAGACGACTGTGGATCACATCTTCATCCGAGATTATCTTGGGGAAGGAAGTACTCTCCTACCTTGTGGGCAGGGTATCAGTTCTTCGGCTCTACCCATTCTCGCTAACCGAATTCCTAGATGCTGTTGGGCAAAAGGTAACAACGCCTGCAATCCTCGAACGGAGTATATGGGAGCACATGACCTACGGCGGTTACCCCAAGGTTGTGCTTACCGCCGATGTGGAAATGAAAAAAACCATCCTTGGGGATTTGTACGAAACAATGGTTCTAAAGGACGTTGCTAGGACATTCTCGATAGATGACATAAGGACACTCGAGGAGTTCGCGAGATACCTTTCTGTGAACATAGGCAACACAATATCCTACGAGCATGTTTCAGGGGACATAAGGATATCGTTCCCCACGCTGAAAAAATATTTTGACGCCCTGGAAAAGAGCTACATGATCGTCAGGGTTCCCCCATTCTATACTAACAAGAGCAAGGAGATAACCAAGCAGCCGAAGGTGTATTTTTTGGATACTGGATTAAGAAATGCCATCGCCAAAACTTTCAATCCAATTCCAGACGGGAAGATGTTTGAGAACTACATACTGTCGGAAATTGTCAAAATGGGCTTGACGATCAAGTACTGGAGAACCAAAGCAATGGCCGAGGTTGATTTCATAGTCGAAAAGGACGGCAAGCCGATTCCGATAGAAGTAAAACTACGGGCAGAGCCGCCCAAGATAGAGCGGAGCCTGCGTTCGTTCATTTTAACATATAAGCCGAAGACGGCATTTGTCGTGTATTATCACCATCACGATGCAGGAAAAGAAACGGAGAGCGTGAAGATAAACGGCTGCAAGGTAGTATTCACGGACGTTCTCGGGCTGGAAAAAATGCTGGCTATATAAATGTCAAATTATTTTCCAGACGTCTCTTCGATTCCGCTATCTATACAAACAACCAACACCATGCATATCTTGGATGGGGCAATATATCGATGGGCGCGTTAGGCAGCGAGGCGCAGTTGTTTGCGATACCGGATCCTGAAGAAATGCAAAACAAGATATTAAGATTAGTTACCGCAAAAAGAAAGAAAGAGCACTTAACATTCTAATCTATCGAGTTAACGCGTAATAAAAAGTAAAATAAACTATAATGAATTAATTCATTTTTTATTTATTTTATCTATATAGTATAATAGTATAACAGATAGGTCGAAAAATAAATCCTTTTATAATCCTGATGCATATCGTTACGTGTCTATGCCCCGCCTGCCTGCGATATTGGTGATACTTGTTATTTTAACGCCGAGCATCCTTATCTTATCCCCTCATGCTCTGGCAAATTATTCTGTTCCCGCTCTGAATGAAAATTATTCTACTCCTGCTTTGAACGACAACGAGATCCCTTCTATTTTTGAAAAATACTTGAATAAAACAAATTCGCCTGACGTATACACATACGACGCCAGCATTCCCGGCTCCGCATATCTATATTATCTAAACGGCTGGACATACCTGCATCTCGAAGGAAGCCCCAGGCAGATTGGCTACCAATATGGTTACATTTTGGCGAACAACATAAGCTATGCCATGGGAGCGTACGAGCGTCTCCTGATACACCAGGACAGGGACTGGTCCCACCTTCGCAACAACTCGATGAGTTTTTGGCCAAACATCCCTGATGAATACCGCCAGGAGATGATAGGAATAGCGGACGGCCTAAATGCAAGGGGCGCAGTTTTTCCAGGCACCAACAGGCAGCTCGACCTTATTGACGTGGTCGGAATGAATGCCGCAATAGACATAAGTTACCGTGATGCAGACATTGCCAAAAAGAAGGCGAACCTTCCAAAACTTGGGAACGGGCTTTCGATACTGAACGACTCCGTACTGGGTGGTTCTGTGGAACTTTCCGCTGCGCTGGCCGCAGATGGCCCGTCCTATTCTATTGCCGACAACTGGGCTATCTCGAATCCGTGCCTTGCCGACGGAGAGGGGAATAACGACGTCGACATTTACGATTCCTGCTCCGGATTTGCGGCCGCAGGGGACGCGGTCGCCGGTGGGGGCGTTCTGATAGGGAGCGAGACCTGGTTCGGATACTATTTGGGAACGTCTTATATGTTCTTTTTGGACATTGTCCCTGAGAGCGGCTACCATGTCCAGTTCCAGACATTCGCCGGAATGATATGGTCTAGCACAGACTGGTACGTCAATTCGGCAGGAATCGCCTTTGCCGAGACCACTGTCGGTTCGGGGGCTTATAATTATGATAAAACTCCTGTTTTCGTCCGCGCGCGTAAGGCTGCGCAGTACGGCAATTCCATTGACTCGGTCATCGATATACTGCGGACTAACAGCAACGGCGCATACGGAAATGACTGGCAGATGGTAGATGCAAAGGCAGGCGAGGCTGCGATATTGGAGCTCGGGGCTACAGCATGGGGCGTAAAGCGAACCAAAAACGGCTTTTTGGGCACGTGCAATTTTCCGTGGGATCCAGGTGTCAGAGCGGAGCTGGGTTTAGACCCCTCTTTCAACGAGAGCACGACAGTACCGAGATGGGACCGCCTTTTGCAATACGAAAAACAATATTATGGAAAATTCGACATATATACCGGCAGAAAACTGCTTTCTGACCATGTGAACGGCAAGACAGGCGAGGACAAGCCAAACGGAAGTAGCTCGATGTGCGGGCATTACGAGGTCAGGACCGTAAATCCGTATTGCCACGGCTCGCTTGATGCAAAGGTTGCGGATTCCAGAATAATATTGAATATGGAAACCTACGGCGCTGTTGGCCATCCTTGCGGTACAGATTTTAATGCCACCGAACTTTTGAACAAAAACGCCAATCTTTCGTGGACAAAACCCTATCTCGTAGACTTGAAGGCATATCCCTGGACAGATATTGCGAGACTGCAAAATTTCAAGATAAAAGTGCAGCATGAAAACGGCTTGCCTGCAAAAGGCGTATGGGTGGAATTCACGAACAGCGTAGATGGCAGAAAAAGCGTTATGCCCACGGACGAGAACGGAATAATCGATTTTGGAAAGGTTACGGCAGGGCCTTATGACATCAATGTTTATGTCGACGGACACAAGAACGGCAGGGTGATATCAAAGCATGTTGTAGTCGAATACGATATGGAGCCAGTGATCACGATATCGAAAGAGCCGAGCGCATTTAACAGCCCGCAGGCGGTTGCGTTTTACATATTCGTATTGGTGGCGGTTACGGCGTATGTTTGGCATAAAATGACACGAAAAAGTAGGCAAGAACTCGGAGAAAAATAAAACACAAGCATTGTCTGATTTTAAATCACTCGCTCTTACTCACAACAACTACACCCACCAATATGATAACCATGCTTATTAACGCAATACTATTTTTCAGAATCATATACTCGCCCAAGAACACGACTGACCCAAGCTCGGTCGCTATAAAACCAACACCAGCCATTATGGGAAACACTATTCCAGATTTTCCGAGCCTTAGGGAAATAAAAGTGAAAACGCCTGTCAATGCCAAAAGCACGATCGTTGCCCAAAACATCGGGCTGGACGTTGCGAGGTGCCATAATGTGTAGCGGTCCCATTCATAAAAATATCCCGCTCCGGATATTGCGGATTTAAGGGCAACCGGGATAAGCCCTGCAGTTATGCCTGTGGCGATCGCGGTTGCTATTCCTTTTTTATTGTCGATATTTATGCTATTTTCCCGCCATATTTTTTTCATTTACATCCTCAACCGTCTGCCGAATAATTTATTTTTTAATTATTATAACTATTAAACAGTATAACCTATTCCGAACAGCATGATTCCGAGCATGATCAACACAATTCCAATAAGCTGGTTCTTTTTGACCTTCTCTTTTAGAATAAAGGACGCGGAGATTATCTGCGCAGGAAACATAACTGTGCTTACTGCTCCGACTATAGTTATCAGCGTCATCGATATCGCAGTCATATAGAGTGCGAATCCCACAATCATGAGAATCGCGGCGATAATAAAGTGAAATCTGGTCGCAAGCCTTCGGATTGTGGCGAACGAGAATGTGCGGTCTACAACTGTATCGTCGATAGCACGTTTTAATAGTGGTATGCACACTCCCCACAACGCAGCTGAAAATCCGATTAAAAATAATGGGAAAATACTGTTTATGTCCATCTCATTGTCTCCTTTAAGTTAAACAACGATCTCTCTCACAGAATCCCAAACTCCCTCCATCTCTTTTTAGCCCTCATAAATTCGGGAAGCAGTGCTCCGGTCCTTAATCTCTCGCTCCAGTTAAATTCCCAGGGCTTTCTCGGTAATTTTCCGGTCAACTTCGCCAATATCGTTCGTACATCATTAATGTTGTTTTCATCTATTTCGCGAACCTCGAGGATATGCAATATGCCGCCGTGATTGGGTGCCATATCATATGCATCAATAGTAAACGGCGAGGGAGTTTTTATCGAGAACCGAAATACATACGCAGATTTCGGGAGAGGCAATACAAACGCGATTTTGCTATATCTTTTCTCTATGTTTTCTCTGGAAAAATCGAATTTTAACTCCTCTAAACATTCACGCAAGAAGCTGGCGACGGTCGTGGCATCGAACGCTATCGCCGCTTTCCACACGTTTTTGACAGTGGTCATATCTATCGCTTAAAGGGAAAACAGCGTACTGGTATAAATACAAGACGTAACTTGTCGTGCAATCGCTAGATTAATTGGCGTGCTCTAACTTTATTTGAAGATAGCACGTAAAAGCACTTAGTGAATATACTAATTCAGATGCAAATCAAATTGAGAGAATTGTGTAGTTTCTTTGCAATAATACAAATATATATGAGGAAACAGATATAGAAATCAAGAAGGAAAGTGAAAACGATATGGAGACACACTATAATCGGAACATAGGCATCTTATTTGTTTTGTTGGGAGCGATACTATTAGTGGCGACTGCGCTAACTTATCCTCCGGTATATGTCGAAAGGATCATAGTAATAGTAGTTTGCTTAATTTTCGGAATATTGATGTTAAGCAGAAGACCATATTTTACAGTTACCGACAATGAAATTTTGATTAAGGCCTTAATCGGTCCAGCAAAAAAGACCTATAAAATAAACTCAATAGGGGATGTTGTCCGTGAAGGCAATAAATTATATATAATGCAAAATGGAAATAAAACTAAACTTCCAGTAAGTAAATTTATGTCGGACAAAAATGATTGGACTCACCTTTTAGAAAGTATAAAAAGCAAATAGATTTGATTTCACATAAATTTCTTCAGTGTCAACAGGTCTTCCAGAGACGCTTTTATCTTTATCTTCTTTAGGACATACGCTTTCATTGCCGACATCTCTTTGCTAAGTAATTTTTTCATAGTATCGTTATCGGATGATATGAGAACGTCAGGATTGTCAAGCGTGCCGATTGCAAAATCTGTGATTTGGCTGCTTTGCAAAACAAATTTATAAGATTTGCCATCCGTTATGTTTATCTGTACAGTTCTTTTAATGCATTCTATATCTTTCTGCAGTTCTTTATCCGTTTTACACTTCTCATTAAACTTTTCAATCGCGCTCTTTAGTAGTTCTTCCATAAAAATACACACTAGTGCTTAATATTGTTTTGGAATTGATCTATCTTTTTATTCCTTTCGGTATTTTGCTTGACTATTCTATCAACTGTCTCCCATGAATGTCGGGTGTGTGGCGGGAGCGTGTTTTTCGTTTTCACCCAGTTTTCCAAAAAGCTTATGGTTACTGGATCCGACGGGTATCCGCTGCCTATCGGTTCTCCGATTTGTTGTTCTATCTTTCTGATTTCCGCATCCCTCGTTGTTTTGGCAATTATGGAAGCTGCAGAAACAACTGGAAACAGCTCATCTGCATAGTGGGTGGATGTTAATTCTATCGGAAAATCGATATTCACCAGTATGTCACTTTTGAAGGTCATCTCATTCGTGTCTGCGGCATCCACAAACACTATATTCGGTTTCAATGCTTTGATAATCTCGGCAAACTTGTTCGCCTCTAGTTTGTTGAGCGTCATTGTTTTTCTCGCAGTATCTATCTCATCCGCGGATATCATCACTACCTTATATTCTGCAATTTTTTTGATCTCCTCCGCCAGCCTTTCTCGCTGTGCAGGTGTACATTTTTTAGAATCCCGGACATTTAAAGTCGTTAAAATGGAATCATCCTTTACCTTCACGCCTGCTACGACGAGAGGCCCCATTGCAGGACCACGGCCAGCCTCGTCTACACCACAGACACTGTGAAGTTCGGCGAGAGTCTGTTTCATTTTCGTTTCCGTACTATGTGTAGAATTAAAACTCACTGCTACCAGCACCTACATAAGTATATCGGTTTATAATCTTGTCGATTTATACGCAAATTTCTATTGCGCGAAACAACATCTCTAATTGCATAATCGTAATCCTAACACATTCGAGTTTTGTGAACGCGCAAAGTGTTCATAGAATGCAGGAAAAGCACCGGATGTTATCCCTCCCCACTCCCGGCCTTAAAAAATTAGTAAAAAGTCGTACCAAATAACTTAAATATATATATCTCCGTAAAATAGGGAGCGTGGGAGGGTAAAAACACACCAACATTTAGTTTATATACGTTCTTTGCATTGCATATTTAATGCATATATGCTTAGATATATTTATTAATTGATGAATAAATAATCAACAAATGGTTGATAACTATAAATGAACGAATGATCAATACTATAACAATGTACGGGTCGAGTGCATGAAGAAGAATAAGATTGATGCTAAAATAATAGTAACGCTGGGATCTATATTTTTAATTATACTGAGTCTTGTACAAATAGTAAATATTGATTCGACCCCTAGCTATCACGAAAATGAAATGAGCAAGTATGCTGAAAGGTCTGTTACTGGCACCAAATCAACACCTCTGGAACCATCGCTCGCTTATCCGATACCTGACCCATGGTCTGTAAACGAGGGGCTGAATCATACATTATATTTGAAAACGTACGAAGGATATGCGAACAGTAGTCTTATTACAGAAGAAGACCATAATAACCTAACATGGACTGTATACCAGCATAACGAAAGTGTAATAAAGAACATTACAGGCGAAAATTCATCCGCGGATACATTGACTTTCGTACCTGCGGACAATTGGTATGGCAATACAACTGTCGGGCTCAGGCTTTGGGATATTAATGGTGCGTATGTGGACACAATAGTTAACCTGACATGGTTGGCAGTTAATGAGCCACCGTATATTTCGCCCACAGTTCCAGATCAATACGGCCTGATGAACAATAATATCGTTTTGAATCTGACACCATACGAAAACGACACGCCCAACGAGAGCACTAACGCCAATCTGAAATGGTATGTTACATCCTATAACACTAGTGCAGTTAGTGCAATACTGGGGGAAAACTCTACAACCGATATTATTACTTTTGTCCCAAAGAACAATTGGTATGGCACGACTCATGCGACCTTGGTATTGTGGGACGAGGGTGGACTAACAGATTGGCAGGACATAAACCTAAGCTGGTCTGCTACTGGTGTTTTAAACATGATTACGATACCAAACCCCTATCCCGCGCTGGAAAACATGCCGATTGTATTGTACCTGGCATCCTACGAAGAAAACAATATTGGGACATACACTCACAATAACCTCACATGGACTGTCCCATCATACAACACGAGTTTTATAAAATATATTTTAGGTGAAAATTCCTCGGACGACAAGATTTCAATTGCGCCTGCGGATAATTATCACGGATCGACTAACATTACCTTGAGATTGTGGGGTAAAAACTCTACTAATATTTCCTACGTCGAACAGGTAATCAACCTTACCTGGTCATCCGTGAACGAGCCGCCTACAATAGTAGGCAATATTGGAGACAAGAGCGCACTGGAAGATGCGCCGATTGCCATAAATCTCACAGCATTCGAAAGTGATGTAGCAAACGAAAGTGTTGGCAGCGGTTTAGTGTGGTATGTGACATCATGGAATTCTACTGTGATACAGTACATCACGGGACAAAATAGCACAACTAACGACAATATAACATTTTATCCAAAAACAGATTGGTATGGCACTACGAACGTTACTCTGGTTTTAAAGGACGAAGGGAACTTAACTGATTATCAAGTAATAAACCTCACATGGACTCCAGTAAACGACAATCCGTACATCTCTCCATCTATCCCAACACCGTGGGCAGTGGACGAAGATACACCACTTATAATCGACTTCTCCGCCTACGAAAACGACAAGTACGGCGAGAGCGTAGCAAGCAACCTAACATGGTACGTCAGTTACGACAATACGAAAATCACATCCGCATCCGGCCAAAACAGTTCAACAGACATAATCAAATTCACGCCTGTAACAGATTGGTGGGGCAATACAACTGTAACGATGACTCTTATAGACGCAAACGGCACGACAGCAAACCAAACAATCACGCTGCAATGGCTGCCCGTAAGCGAACCGCCGTACATTTCGCCGGCAATTCCAGACCAAACAGCAAACGAGGACAACCCGATCACAATCACTTTAACAACCTACGAGAATGATTACTATTACGAGGACAACAACGCGAGCCTCAAATGGTATGCCACATCCTACGACACAAAATGCATAAAATACATCACAGGCGAGAACAGCACCAACGACATCCTGTCTATCTATCCCCAAGATTATTGGTATGGTACAACAAACATCACTTTCATATTATGGGACAGCGGCGGATTAAAGACATACCAGGTAGTCAACCTCACATTGAACAGCACAAACGACGGTCCTTATATATCTCCCGCAATCCCGACACCGTGGGCAGCCGACGAAAGCACACCGATTATAATTGACTTTTCGCCATACGAAAATGACAGGTACGGCGAAAGCAACGGCGCGGGCCTAAAATGGTACGTTTCGAGTTATGACAATTCCTATATCTCATCAATCAGTGGAATGAACAGCACTACGGACATAATCAAGTTCACGCCTGTAGCTTATTGGTACGGCTCTACGCAGGTTACTATGGTTGTTGAAGACGAGAACGGCACAACAAATACTCAAAACATCACGTTAACATGGTGGCCGGTTAACGACCCACCATATATTTCGCCTAACGTACCAGACCAGATCCAAAATGAAAATAGCGCAATTGCCATTACACTCACCACCTACGAACACGACCAGTTCGGTGAGAGTACAGGTACAGAACTCAGATGGTATGCCACTTCTTACGACTCAAGATACATCAAATTTATAACCGGCGAAAACAGCACTAATGATGTAATCTCTATATATCCTGTAGATTACTGGTACGGTACAACAAATATCACACTAGTTTTGCGTGATGTCAACGACTCTAAAGCATACCAAGTCATCAATCTTACATGGTCGCCAGTGAACTATCAGCCGTACATCTCGCCGACGATTCCCAACCCATGGCCGGTTGACGAAGACACACCGCTTATCGTAGATTTCTCTGCCTATGAAAACGACAGATACGGCGAAAGCGTAGCAAGCAACCTGACGTGGTACGCCTCATCATGGAGTTATTCTGCAATACAATCTATAATCGGTAACAACGATTCAACAGATATAATCAAGTTCACACCAGTGACTGATTGGTTCGGTTCAACAGCAGTAACGATGACTCTCGTAGACGCAAACGGTACGACCGCATCTCAAAGCATCACGTTGCAATGGCTGCCTGTAAGCGAGGCGCCATACATCTCGCCAGTTGTACCTGACCCGCCTGCTGTAAACGAGAGCTCTCCAAGTGTTCCTTCTCCGATAATCATAAATCTAACTGCCTACGAGAACGACCACATCTATGAAGATGATAATGCGAGTTTGAAATGGTACACTACTTCTTATGACACAAGATACATAAAATACGTCACGGGCGAGAACAGTACCGGTGATCTACTGTCCATCTATCCTCAAGATTACTGGTATGGCACAACGAACATCACTCTTGTGTTAGTGGACAGCGACGGACTAAAAGCATACCAGGTAATCAACCTCACGTGGCTGCCGATAAACCAGCCGCCATACATCGCAGAGAATTTGGTCGTTAACGGCGACTTTGAGGATGGAATAACCGGATGGAGCAGAGCAGCCGGCACCAGCCCGGGTGAGCTTGGCACATATGCGTATACCGTAGAAACCACTGAAACAAAATATCTCAGGGCTAGCAAGGATTATTGGGGCTATCACTTTTTTACTCAAGAAATAAATATCGCAACGACTAACTTATTCTTTTCAGCGAAAATAAGACCAGTATCTTTACCGGCAGGAGAAGGCAGAAGCCTTGTTTCTACATCTTTCGCTGTATATGACGCACAGAACAACGTATTAGGGGAAGCCAAATACTATTATTCACAGTATTTTAATTATGCTAATACAGCAACGTCATATAACGTCAGATTGGGAACTGCATCGGCAGGATGGAATACCATAAGTTTCAATGTAAAGGACACGCTCCAGACAAATTTGCCGTCTGTAAATTTAAATAACGTGGCAAAGATCATCATTCAACTCCTCGTGTATCACGGTCAAACCCAAGCTACGGCGACAGGAGATTTTGATAACATATTCTTGGGAGCTGCAATCCCAAGTTCGTGGCCAGTTGACGAAATTACAATCCCGAACCCATGGCCGGTTGACGAAGATACACCGCTTATAATTGACTTCTCACCATACGAAAACGACAGGTACGGCGAAAGCGTGGCAAGCAACCTGACATGGTACGTCAGCAGTTACGATAATACAAAAATCGCATCAATATCCGGACAAAACAGCTCGACAGACATAATCAAGTTCACGCCTGTAACAGATTGGTGGGGCAATACGACCGTAACGATGACTCTCGTAGACGCAAACGGCACGACAGCATCCCAAAATATCACGCTGCAGTGGCTGCCCGTAAACGAGCAATCGTATATTTCACCAAGCATACCCGACCCGTCTGCTATGGATGAAGATAACCCAATAATAATCGACCTCACAAATTATGAGAACGACAACATCTATGAAGATAACAATGAGAGCCTAAAGTGGTATGTAACGTCTTATGACACGAGATACATAGAACGCGTAACCGGTCAGAACAGCACAGATGACATTCTTTCGATATTCCCCCAATATGACTGGTACGGGACAACGAACATAACATTAGTGCTGTGGGACACTGGCGGGTTAAGGGCATATCAAGTCATTAACCTTGCATGGTTGCCTGTCAACGACGATCCATACATCTCGCCGACAATCCCAAATCCATGGCCCGTCGACGAAGACACACCGCTTATCGTAGATTTCTCTGCCTACGAAAACGACAGATACAGTGAAAGCATAGCAGGCCACGGCACAGGCAACCTAACATGGTACGTCAGCAATTACGACAATACACAAATCGCATCTATATCTGGACAAAACAGTTCGACTGACATAATAAGGTTCGTTCCTGTTGCCGACTGGTTTGGCACTACGACAGTAACGATGATACTCGTAGATGCAGACGGTACAACCGCCAGTCAAAACGTTACGTTGACATGGTTGAATGTGAACGACCAGTCCTATATATGGACACCAATAACTGACCGATCTGCAAACGAAGACAATCCCATCATAATGAACCTGACGTATCATGAGGCTGACAACTATTACGAAAACGATAGTTCGAACCTCAAATGGTATTGCACATCCTATGACACTAGATACATAAAATACATAACAGGAGAGAACAGCAGCGATGATGTTATATTTGTCTATCCTCAAGACAATTGGTACGGCACAACGAACATTACATTGGTTCTAATCGATAGCGGCGGGTCGAAAGCGCACCAGACGATAAATCTCGGGTGGATTCCAGTAAACGACGATCCATACATCTCGCCTGCAATCCCCAACCCATGGCCAGTCGACGAAGATACCCCCTTGATTATGGATTTCACGGCTTACGAAAACGACAGATACGGCGAAAGCATAGCAGGCCACGGCACAGGCAACCTGACATGGTACGTCAGTTCCTACGACAACACAAAGATCGCATCTATCTCGGGGCAGAACAGCTCGACGGACATCATAAAGTTAACAGCCGCACCAGATTGGTTCGGCACGACGACAGTAACAATGACAGTTGTAGACGCAAACGGCACAACAGCAAGCCAAGTTATCACACTACAATGGCTGGCCGTGGGTGATACTCCATACATCACCAATCTTCCACAATCATTGATTCCCAGTACGGTACCAGAAGACAATTCAGCAAGTTTATGGCTGACTAATTGCGAGAACGACCACTGGGGAGAAAGCAATAACGCTTCTTTAAAATGGTGGGTTTTCAGTTATGACAGGAGCGTGATTACCAGCGTATCCGGTGAAAATTCCACTAACGACATCATAACGTTTACACCAAAGGCGGATTGGTACGGCCCCACAGACGTAACACTCATGCTTGAAGATGGAGACGGCATGACTACTTTGCAAACAGTTACACTTACATGGACACCGGTTTTGGAATCGCCAAGAATAATGAATATGCCAGACCCGATGGTTCTATTGCCAAGTCCTACAACCGTGGGATCGGATAACAAAGTATCAATAAATTTGAAACCGTATGAGCTTGATCATTGGGGAGAAAGCGTAGATACCAATCTTACATGGTATGCCAGTTCCTACGACCCGTCTATTGTAACAGGTATATCCGGCCAGAACTCAAGCAACGACGTTATAACTTTTACGCTCCGCCAGAATTGGCACGGAATTACACCTGTAACACTCACATTGAGAGACGGGGACGGTATGACGAATAGCAAAACAATATACATTCAAAACGGTACGCCTGACGGTCAATTTAGATTTTACAATACAAATACCGATTATTACAAAACATTCTATGTGGAATTGCCGTGGAATGCCACAATAATAAACGCATCTCTGCAATTTAGCGGCATGGAGCCTTGGGAGCCAGGCGTATACCGAGAAGTAGTCGGCGGCGTGGCATACGACAGGTTCGGCTATAGCGTAACAGCTGCAGATGTGAACGGCGACTCTTATGCAGATGTAATAGTTGGAACGAGCTATAGCAGTAGCAGCAGTGCAAATAAAACCGGGAAGGCACATATTTTCTACGGGAGCAGGACAGGAATCTCCACCACTCCCAATGTTACTATCCAGGGGAGTGCTACTGCCGACAGGTTTGGCGCCTCAGTATCGTACGCTGGCGATTTAAACGGGGATGGAATCGATGACCTTGCTGTCGGTGCGCCGGATGCCACTGTAAGCGGTAATGCAAATACCGGAAAGGTGTATATATTCTACGGCACACTGGCCAGTGGCATTCAGTCAGGCAATGCCGATACGGTGGCCTCTATAATAATCACTGGAAGGAACTCTGGAGACAAGTTCGGGACTGTTGTGGCTTCTGCAGGCGACGTGAATAATGATGGTTATGGCGACTTGCTGGTTAGTGCACCGCCTGCCCAAAGCAGAGGGGAGATATACGTTTTCCACGGCTCGTCAACAGGTATAACCCAAACAAGTGCAAGCAATGCAAATACGAAGCTCTTGGGAGATCAAAGTAACAATTTGCTCGGAACAAGTATTTCATCGGCTGGTGACATAAACAATGATGGTTATGATGATATTATCGTTTCTGCACCTTATTACAGTGATAATACTGATCCTGATCCGGCAAAACGTTTTTCTAATTGCGGAAAGGTATATATCTGCCTGGGCTCTAGTTCTGGCATATATACTGGCAGCATTACCACCATAAGCAGTATAAGCGGTATACGGGGCATTGTCGGCAAGCAGAGCTATCAGCAGTTTGGCGTTAGTGTGGCAGGAGTGGGCGATATTAATGGCGACGGGTATGCAGACATAGCAGTAGGTGCGCCGAACACCATGGACGAATCTTCATCTACACCTGGAAGGGTATACATCTATCATGGTAATGCGAATGGAATTGTTTCGGCAGGCAACACTATCGCCGCATCAGATTCCACTTACGCAAAAACTATCATAAACGGGGAGAATAATTATGATAACTTCGGTTATAGGGTTGCAGGCATAGGGGACATAAACAAGGACGGATATAGTGACCTTGCTGTTAGTGCAACAAAATATGATGTTAGCTCAAGCGACGATTATGGCAGAGTATACATTTTCACGGGAGCTGCTAGCGGAATAGGTGCAAGCGGCGTAAACCACAACCCGATAAACGTTACTGCTGGAATTATAGATGGCGAGCGGAGCAAAGAAATCGGACAGTGCATTGCAGCTGGCGACATAGATGATGATGGATTCTCAGATTTGATTCTAGGCGCGCCGTCAACAAACAATTCTGGATTGAACGAGTCGGGCAGGGCATATGTCTTCGATGGCAGTGCTGTACTTCTTTTCAACTGGCCATCGAGCGGGGCTTCCTATTATCCCCTAAACGTAAGTTTAAGTGTAAACACCATCTCCTCCTGGCAGTATTTTACGGCCACGCCCATAACAACTTCAAACTCCCCATATCCTGTAACCATGCAATACACTGTTTCAATCGAAGACGATTCTGTGAACGGCAAGAATTTTATCGTAGCCTTAAACCAATATTTGTATCAAAATAGGGATAAAACAGACGCTGATGGATACCTGACAGTGCCTATCAAGATTACATCCAATGCAAATCGGTATTCCCCCTTGCCTAGGCCATCTACTTATGGAAGTTGGTCAACATATAAGACTTATAGAGATTATTATCGAATGACTGGAAGTGCATTGGGTCAAGTAAAAGTTACAGTTAGCGAAAGTCTCTCAAAGAGGGCAGATTACAATTTGCCGTCTACATCAACCGCTGAAATACCCAATCTGGGATTTAACGAAGATGAAAATTTGACAGACATAATTGATCTAGATAACTATTTCTCTGACGGGGATTCATGGGATACCCTGCTTCACTACTCATATCAAACCTATGGGCACTCTCACATCGGAGTAAACATCGCTAGCGACGGCAAGGTTAGCTTCTATTCTCTAACTCCGGATTGGTATGGACAAGAAAACATTACGTTCTATGCCTATGATAATTACTATAGCAAATCATACAGCGGCTCACCATACGGAGGAAGTTATGGCATTTACGCAAGTGACACAATTATTGTCACGGTTTATCCAGTCAACGACGCCCCGATAATCTCTCCTTCCATACAATCGCCGTTCTATGTCGCCAGCACAGAATCAAGCGGCTTCATGGCAAAGGAGGACAACCCGCTGTTTCTGCTGTTAACTACATACGAGAGCGACCACTGGGGCGAGGGCGTAAATGCGAACCTCACATGGACTGTGATGAGCTACGACGAGAACGTGATTAAGAGCATAAGCGGCCAAAACTCCAGCGACGACAATATCACGATAACGCCTGCAGACAACTATCACGGCACGACGCCAATCACACTCAGATTGTGGGATGCAAACGGCGCCTATGTAGATCAAGTCACATACATTACATGGATTTCAGTAAACGAGAACCCGACCATAAACGGAACGATCGGTTACAGAAGCGCGAACGAAGACAATACAATAACAATAGACTTCAACGACATAGCCGGCATCGAACTCGACGTTACAAACGAAAGCACGGACAACGGCCTGGTATGGTACGTAGTATCATACAATTCTAGCGCCATAAAATCAATAAGCGGGCAGAACAGCACGTCGGACGCATTAATTTTCACACCGCAGGACGATTGGTACGGGTTGACATATGTGACGATCGCATTGAAGGACGAAGGCGATCTGACAAACACCCAGATAATCGCACTTGGCTGGAACAGCACAAACGACGCCCCGATAATCTCTCCTTCCATACAATCACCGTTCTATGTAACCAGCACCGAATCAAGCGGCTTCATGGCAAAGGAGGACAATCCGCTGTTCCTGCTGTTAACTACATACGAGAGCGACCACTGG
>JBBABA010000011.1:0-65743 GCA_041657955.1 Thermoplasmata archaeon
TGATAGGCGCGCCTTACCGCGATTATGCAAGCGACAGCAGCTACTCATTGCCGGACGTGGGCACAGCATACCTGTTCTTCGGAAAGAGCGGAGGGCTCGGGGGCACGACCATTGACGCGAGCAGCGCAACAGCGCCCAACGGAGCAAAATTCTACGGCACTGTGCCCTACCAGTACTTCGGCGCGTCCCTAGGCCCCGCAGGCGACCTCAACGGCGACGGATACGGCGACATCCGCATTGGCGCGCCGGCATATGACACGTCGTCCACAATCACAGACAACGGTGCGCTCTTCGTCTACTACGGCAACTCGGGAACAACCCTGGACACAAACTACGACGCAATGTTCACGGGCACGACTGCAGTTGACAACTTCTGCACAGACGCAGCGTACTTGGACAGGGTGAACGACAACGGCACGTCTGTTATCATAGGCGTGCCGCTCGCTGACGGCGCAGGTTTGAACATGGGTGCAGTTTCCATGTACACGCCGCGCACGAGGGGGCCGTTAATCCTTTCCCCGGACCAGAAACAGAAGGGAACAGGAACAGCCTCATACAACTTCACAATAAAGAACACGGGCTACGTCGCGGAAACGCTCAACCTCACATATACGTCATCACTTGGATGGACCGCGACCATTGTCGAAGTGAACGGAACACTCATGACACCGACATCAGCGTACACCACTAGCACCTTTGCGATAGGAGCTACCATGACAATACGCATAAACATCACGATACCGGCCAATGCGGCATACGCACTGGATACAACAGTTGTAACCGCCAAACTAACAAACAGTAACCCAGTAGTCAAAGGCAACACCACGCTTCTCACAATAAATTCCATAGATTCTGCGGCTAATTACACTGGTACTGCCCCGGAGCAAGCCGGAACTTCTGTATCCAATGCTGGCGACGTCAACGGCGACGGCTACTCTGACATAATTGTCGGCGCGCCGGGTTATAGTAGCAACACTGGCATCATATATATCTACTTCGGCAGCGGCACAACCCCACTATCGAATATAATGTCTGGAGGTAACAGGATATCTCTTTCAGCTCCGGCAGGCGCTCGGTATTTCGGCATATCTGTAAGCACGTTGGGCGACGTCAACGGCGATGGATATGACGATGTGATTATAGGGGCAAATGGTACAAACACTGCAGGAACCGATGCAGGAAGTGCATACGTATTTTTCGGGAGACCAGATATAAAAACGTCTCCGCCAACGTCCCCCAACATGACGCTGCTAGGTGAAGCGGCATACAATTATTTCGGTTACTCCGTAAGCACGGCAGGCGATATAAACAACGACGGTTACAGCGATTTTATTATCGGCGCACCAGGGTACAGCAGTTCCAAAGGCCGGGCATACCTATACCTCGGCTCGAAATCGCCCTCAGCCGTAGCGGCAGGCGACCCCGCATTATTGACGGGTTCTAGCAACAACGACCGTTTCGGTATGTCTGTTTCGTGGGCAGGAAAAATGGACGGGGACGCATATGACGACGTAATCATCGGTGCTCCTGGCAGCACCAACATGATGACCCTGGGATACGCAAGGGTGTATTACGGCACTGCGGGAACTGGCGGCTTCTCGGTATATGCCGGAATCCGGGGAGAAGCCATCGGAGATTGGTTTGGCTTTTCAGTTTCCGGAACAGGGGACTTATATAAAAACGGCCGGGGCAACATAGTAGTCGGGGCGCCGTACAACGATACAGGTGGTTTAGCTAACACAGGCAAAGCATATCTATTTACATCTTCTAAGTTCGAGAGTAAACCGACAGGCGACACGTTATACGCATTAACAGATTCATACATCACGATGGTAGGTGACACAGGTCGCGCGTTATTTGGCTGGGCGGTTAATGGCATAGGCGATTTCAACAACGACACATATCCTGATTTCGCAGTAAGCGTTCCGAAATATCCGCTAATCGACACGAACATGGGCGTAGTTTGCGTTTACTTCGGTGGTCCGAGTTTGGATTCGAATTGGGACGCGGCAGTTTACGGTGAAGGGGCTAATCATCAATTCGGGCGAGCAATATGCGGCGGGTGCGATATGAACGGAGACAACATAACCGAGATGCTCGTGGGTGCGCCGTACTACTCAACGAATGCAGGCAAAGCCTACCTGTTTAATATTTCGTACCTTAAATTCCTCGATGCCTACCCGAACCAAATCAAACATTCCTACCCCGGCTATAATATTACATTTACTATTACATTAAAGAACAACATCGGCGCGGGCAGAGTCAATATCGCGAACACATCGACGTATGATTGGAGCGTGAGCATAGCCGAGGGCGGCGTGCCTATTACAGACCACGGAACAGACGGAGTGCCAGACGTATCCTTCGCGGCGACAGGCACTAAGACGCTGGTCGTAAACGCCACAATTCAGACATCAGCATCGCCAGGCACAAGGAATGTAATCATAGTTACGGCATACAACGAAACTACCCCGACAACACTCGATGCGGTAGTGCTGACAATAGTAGTAGACGAGAGTACCTTTACCCCCACAACCACCATGACGATAGTAGGGGACTCCCCGTCAAGCCAGCTCGGTTACTCCATGACATATGGCGACATCAACGGCGACGGATACGACGATATAATCGCAGGCGCGCCTTACTACGACAGCGGCGACAAGACGGACAACGGCGCGGTGTTCATATATTATGGCGGCTCGACTCTAAGCACGACGCCGAGCGTAACATTACTCGGCCCTTCAGAAAACGGCGCATGCTTCGGATGGAACGTGACTAGTGGAGATGTTAATGCTGACGGGTATGCTGATGTGGTTGTAGGCGCGCCCTTTATGGATTATAGTGGGAAAGCAAACTCCGGATGCGCATTTGTCTTCTATGGAAGCAATTCCCTTGTGGTCGGCACTACAAAATATACAACAGACAGCGACGTGAATACAATTGCAAGCGGCAGTCCTAACAGTCCTAACACCGACAAGCAATTCGGATGGAGCGTTTGTGCTTCTGGCGATATAAACGGGGACGGTTATGACGACATAGTTGTCGGCGAGCCTGGCACGCAATCATCCAGCCCTGCCATTGACCCGCTCGTCGTTAAGGTGATATCATCTATAACACCGGTAACATGGGGCACCTCTAATGTGGGTTATGTTTACTATTCAGAGCTCTTCGACGGAAAACAGACCTTCATGGTTAGCAGCACTTTCACTTTGACGTCGATACGATTTTACGGCGGTCAGAGAGGCGGGGCATGGATATGGGCGGATTTATACACTGCTACTAACACGCTCCTCGGGACTTCACAGAGGGTTTATGCTGCAGCCCCCGGAAATTGGAACATACTCCCATTCCCAACATCAATAACACTCACCCCTGGCTCATATTATTTCTCGCCGCATTCCACCGACACTGCTAATGACTGGCAGATGCTCAACCAACACGTCAAGACCGGCGTGGACGGCGCCTTCTGGTGGAGGGACGGCGGAGCGTATATATATATGAACTCTTACACAGGATACACAAACACATATGGGGGCGGCTATTATAACGGCGCTGCGACAGCCAGTTGGAGTTTGTTATTCGAGATATACGGTACAGCCTCGTCAATAGGAACTACGGTAAGCAATAACTATGCAGAGTCGGCCGCGACAGCGTACGCAGACAGCTATTACCAAACATTTAAAACTCCGGCGAGTTCTACTATAGTTATCACAAAGATGAGTGTGAGGTGGAGTGGTACTGGCAAGTATACCTCCGCAGGCTTATACAGAGACTCAGATGACGGCCGGATAGGGTGGGTGGACAACTCGCCTGTTTACTCGGGCGGGAACGGTAACGAGGTACATCTCGTATTTGCCACATCATCAGGCGGTTCCCCTGGTAAAATAGATCTTGCTGCAAATACGGTTTACCGTGTTCGCCTATGGTGCAACGGACAATCCTACGGTTATTATAATACGAATAAATACAGCGACGGTTCATATCAACTTCAGGCACCGAGCTCGCTTGCATTTAATATCTATGGATACTATTCAAGTGTTCAGCCAGTTTATTCGGATGCTTCAATAAGTGTATTCTATGGCGGCAGCACTATATCCACCACGTCCGATATTCCTACAAAGAACGGCAAGGAACAGTCACCGGATGCCACCTATTTTGACAGGTTCGGGCAGTCGGTTTCTATGGGGGATTTCGACGGCGACGGCTACGATGATATAGTCGTAGGCGCCCCTAACTGGGCTGGCGGCATACAAAAAGGCAGGGTGTACCTGTTTAAAGGCACACCAACGAAGGCGTTGGAAAGTCCGTGGCTGGTGCTCAACGGCGAGAACAACGGAAACTACTTCGGCGCCTCGGTCGGAATGGCAAACTTCAACGGCGACGGCTACAGTGACATAGTGATTGGCGCGCCATTCTATAATTATACAGGGACCACACTCGCAGGAAAAGCATATATATTGTACGGCGGCACATCATCTTTCACCAACCCTTATTCAATCTCCGCCGCAATCGGGGCAACGATTGCCGTTGCCTTTAACGGAAGCAATATAGGGGACAACTTCGGTGCATCCGTTTCCTATGCGGGGGACCTCAACAAGGACGGATACGACGACATCATAATCGGCGCACCGTTCTGCGATAAGGCACAAACTCCAGATTCTGGAAAGGTGTATATCTACTATGGAAGCACAACATTATCCGTGAACACAGTTCCTGACATGACGTTTGACGGAATAGGAACGAGCGACAGGCTCGGTTTCAGCGTTTCGTACGGCGGTAAGGTTGACAATAACGGCCCGTCCATACTCATGTCTGCCCCGTATTATCTTAACAGCAATCAAAAGGGCGGAATCGGAATATACACTGCGCTCTCCGGGTCTTTGCAATTCAGCCCTGACCAAAGCAAGAGTTCTTCAACGAGCGGGACATTGACTTACGATTTCACTATAACAAACAACGGTGCGGTAAACGATACAGTAACATTGACATACATGTCTTCCCAGGGCTGGACAGCGACTATCGTGGAAATCGACGGCACACTGAAAACACCCGCAGTTAGTTACACGACAAATCTACTTAGAACGGGCTCGACAACGACGATAAAGGTCAATATAACAATGTATTCGCCGTTGGGGGTAGGAATGGTTGAAGACATCACGGTCGTTACGGGACAGTTTACAAACACAAACCCGATAGTCAAAGGCAACATCACACTCAAGAGCATAAACTACTCAAGGCCCGCGGTAGATAAAACAGGCTCGTCAAACGCCCAGCTCGGTTATTCAATTGCAGACGCTGGCGATGTTAACGGAGACGGGTATAACGACATCATTGTCGGGGCGCCAGGTGCAAACAGCGGTCAAGGTGTCGCATACTTGTACCTGGGGGCAAGTTGGGGCAGCGATGTAAGCATCAAGACAACTCCGGTTATATTCTCTGCGTACAGCATTTATGCGCCTCCAACATCCGGTTTCGGTACATCTGTCGCGAGCGCAGGCGACGTGAACGGCGACGGCTATGCTGACGTAATCATCGGTGCGCCGAACACTGCGTATAATGTTAACGGCAACCCCTCTTGTTTCTCCACGGGAAATTTGGAAAGCAACGCGGGTACAGTGTACATATTCTTCGGGAAAGCAACGCTCTCTGATACGGGAATACCAGACGTAATACTCACAGGCGAATCCGACACAAATTACTTCGGCTGTGCAGTTGCGAGCATGGGAGACACGAACAATGACGGCTACGACGACGTGATGGTGGGCGCATACGGGTATGGTAGTTACCAAGGCAGCGTGTATATTTACTACGGAGGCAAAACAATTGAAAACGCACCCTCTGTAATATTAAGGGGAACTGCAAATTCCCAATTCGGCTTCTCGCTGTCAAAGATACCAGACCTAACCGGAGACGCTGTTCCCGAGTTCATGGTCGGCGCACCAAACTATGGCGCAACTAGTGCGGGTGCAGTGTTTATCTACAGAGGCAATAGCTTCGTGCTTCACAAACAATTGACAGGAGACACGCAGTACATAAGTTTCGGGTATTCCATTTCCGTTGCAGGTTACGCGGACAGAGACGACGAACTTTCAGATATTGTCATAGGAGCACCAAACGCCAATATCGACACTAAAAACTACGCCGGAAAGGTTTACATCTATCGCGGCGCCCTATCGATGGGCGACACGCCTTACGCCACAATACTCGGGAGCGACTCAGATGCCAAGTTTGGTACGAAAGTCTCGTTTGTCGGGAAATTCAACGATAGCGGTTATGACACTATATTGATAAGCGCACCATACAGAACGTTAAACACATCAATGTATGAAGTGGGGACTGTTTATCTATACAATTCATCGGATACTACCAAACCGCTAGCAACATTCAACGGAGACGCGAGAGACGCAAAACTCGGCTGGGCGATAGCTGCTGCAGACAGTGATAATGATAATTACAAAGAACTCATTATCGGCACACCGTACTATCTCAGCAATTCTGGTAAATTTTACATATATAAACGTCCTCCAGCATACCTGCCGGAGATATCCATCTATGCAGACCAATCACAGCAAACTATGCAGGGAAAGACAATATACTATAACCTGACAGTGAAGAACAACGCTACATCATCAAACACAATCGTATTGAGTTTAGATATGCTTGCATCTCAGACTGATATATTGCCGGATTCGGTTTATAAATTCCATACGAATGACGGATGGTACATAGAATTCCTAGACAGCGGCGGCGCACCCATGTCGTCTTTGGCAATAACTCGAACAGCCAGAAACACAACGACGGACAACCTGACATTCATGGTGAAAATCACTGCACCGACTAATGCGAACGCTGCTACAAATACAACGGTAATACGGGCGGCAGTCAGCGGCACACCATCAAAATGCGACATTGCCACGCTCCAATCCGTAGTGAAACCGTACCAGAGCGTATGGTCGACACCAACCTCAACATTCGCCCCATCGGATGCCAGCGGTTTCGGGCTCTCGGCCGCCAGTAATGCAGACATTAACGGCGACGGTTATAGCGATATTGTCATAGGCGCCCCTTACACAGCATCCAATACCGGAAGCGTCTATGTGTATTACGGTTCGCCAGTGATAAACACCCAGCAGCCAAACATAATAATCTCAGGCGAGAAGACAGGGGATTATTTCGGATGGAGCGTAGCAGCGGGGGACGTGAACGGCGACGGCTATGCAGACATCATCATCGGAGCGCCTTATGCAACTCATTCATATGCCGGGCAAGGCAAAGTATATGTGGTCTTCGGAAAGAGCGAATCCATAACATCTTCGAAGACGATACAGGCATATACGATAGCAAATCAAACAAATGTCGGCACAACAATCTATTCTCCGATTGGCGGCGCCTCTGCGCCCTTCATCGTTGCTAACACAGTATCCGCATTCGGCTTCAACTTGACGGTTGCAGACCTGAACTGGGACGGCCGCGGCGACATAATCGTGGGCGCGCCTGTCAACAACTCGCAACAGGGTACTGTATTCGTATTTTTCGGCTCAACCAATTTGCCCAATGCGTTATCAATCGACAATGTTAGATTTAATGGCGAGTGGGCTACATCCGGTCGTTTCGGTTGGTCGCTAGCGGCGGGAGACGCAGATTCCGACAGAGTATCAGATTTGTTCGTAGGGGCACCGGCGTACAACTCCAATCAGGGCAGGGTATACATATTCTACGGCAGCGCCGCTTTAGCAAATATTAACGTAACAGACACGAGCGTAACGAGATTCACAGATGACACGGAAAAATCCAACTGCTTCGGGCATTCAATATCTGTCGGATACTTAAACAGCGATAATTATCTAGACCTTGTAGTGGGCGTACCGTTCAGGAACCAAAACTACTCGCTCCAGGCCGCTAAGGGCGTAATTGCCGCAGGGCGCGTATTCGTATTTAACGGCACATGGTCGAAAGGGTCTTCGGTAGTAGTATCCACTGCCATATTGGGCGGCACAGGCCAAGGCTTCCTTATAGACGGAACGCACCTATACGCGAACTTCGGCGCATCCGTGAGTGTAACTACGGACATCAACAAGGATGGTTACAACGACATATTGGTGGGCGCACCAGGCGACTACATGAACGGGCATGTACCATCCGGTAAAGCATATCTGTATTACTGCGGCCCGAACATAGCTGATAACGTGTCGGACAGGTCTTACTCCGGCGCATATTTGCTCGGTGCGTTTGGGACGTCGGTGGATGCAGCGGGCGACGTCAACGGCGACGGATTCGGAGATATCCTTATCGGCGCACCATCAGCAGGTTCGTCAGGTAAGGGAGAAGCGTATTTGTACACCACAACGCAGATGGGAAGCATATCGTTCTCACCTGTCAAAACTGTGATAGGCAACATCTCATTCCCGACCCAAAACACTACCCAGGATATTACAGTGAGAAACAACGGCATCAACGACACCGCACTCAATATTTCGTGGCAGTCACAGAATCGCGGAGTTGGATGGAACGCGAGTGTATATAATGCAAGTATGTCCAATCCAGCAACAGGTGTCGGAACACCATTTACGTACTATGAAGAAACTACAAACGGCTCGGGTTATGCAATACTCATCTTGCCGCCCGGAAGCCAGGCCATACTCAAGGTCAATACAACAATACCAAAAGACGCATCGTACGGTGCAACAAACGACGTTACAATCACTGCCGCAATAAACGGTACGGCAATCACCAACACAGTTACAGTTAGGAGTTTGGCATCAAAGAGCCAAGCCGAGGTACCGATGGTTGTCGGTCGGTCGGCAGGAGACAGATTCGGTACATCTGCCGCCAGCGCGGGCGACGTGAACGGCGACGGCTACATGGACACGCTCATCGGCGCACCTGGATTCAACAGCAACCAGGGAAAGGTATATCTCTATCTTGGCGGCAGCGGCGGTAAAAGTTATTCCGCGAGTTCCATAATAACGTTCCAGGTAACAGGAACATCTTATTTCGGCGTCTCCGTAGATTCTGCGGGCGACGTGAACGGCGACGGTTATGGCGACATAATAATCGGGGCAAACGGCACTACCGTCGGCAGCCTCTCGAATGCGGGCACGGCATACATCTTCTACGGCGGACTATATGTTTCCGGCTCAACAATCACAACACCGGATAGGACGCTCCTCGGGCAATCACCAAATTCCCAATTCGGTTACAGCGTAGCGGGTGTCGGCGACATAAACAGCGACGGTTACGACGACGTCGCAGTAGGAGCATACGGATATGACAACTTCAACGGAGCAGTATATGTGTACCTCGGCGGCAGCAACATGGACTCACTGCCAGACGTATTCCTAGGAGACGCGTACAATACGGGCACATACATAGCATCGCCTACGTATACAACAAAACTCGGAAGTTGGTTTGGATATTCAGTAAAGGGTAAGGCTAACATAAAAGATTCTTCCGGCGAGGCCCTGCCCGACGTCATCATAGGCGCACCCGGATACGGAAGTTATCAAGGCAGGATATATATCTATACCGGAAAGCCTTCGACTTCAATGACGCCGAGCGGCGAGAAGTGGACAAATGCAGCCGAGGGGAGCGTAATAGAAGCACAATCCGACGAGAAAGGCGACGAGAAGATGTTTGGGTATTCCATAGGAGTCCTTGGCGACTTAGACAATGATGGTTTCTCTGAGATAATAGTAGGTGCACCAAACTCTAATGGCGGAGATGGAAGGGCCAGGGTAATCCAGGGCGTATATCTCGGCTCTCTTTGGACGGTAACAGGTTCAACAAGCAGCAACTTTGGAAGCGTTGTAACGCGTGTCGGAGACATACGTGGAGACATAAAAGACGACGGAACACCCCAAACTTGGTCTAAGGGAATAGCCGTAGGCGCCTACGCTGCGAACGTACAGGGATATACCCGAGCTGGAACTGTCAGCGTCTATTATTATAACGGGCTAACCATACCATTCAACGCCACCGCCGACGTATCCCTTAACCTCAATCCGCTTAACAGCAACGACTGGTTCGGATATGCATTGGCAGACGGAGGAGGCGTTACCGGAAACAAATACGACGAACTCCTTGTGGGCGCGCCACTCGCCGATACTGACCAGAACAACCTAGACACCGGAAAACTTTTCTTCTACAACTTCAGCACAAAACCCGGCACGAACAGGAACGCGGTACTCATCACACCATCCCAACAGAAGACCGTAACTGTGAACAGCGGCATGGTCAACTATATCATGTATGTGAAAAACAACCAGGCAACATCCAAGACGTACAATATAGAAATTTCGGGAATGAGGTCTGATTGGTCTATCAAGAGCGTCACATACAAGTCAGGCGGAACAGGATCTCTTACCCTAGTACCGCCATCTGCTTATCAACTCAAATCCGCGTTGGCTGCGAACGGCGCTGTAGAAATCAATATTTCTATCAGCATATCGTCCTCTACGCCGATTACTACTCCGCCCACTACGGACGTTACTACAGTGAAAGCGGTAGACAAGGACGACCCCGCCAAATCCGACAGCATAACACTCACTACAAAAGTTGTCGGTTTAGAATTCACGGCCTCGCTCCAAAATAATACGCCAATCAGGTGGGATGGGGATAGTACAAGTACCTATACTGGTATGGTTGTCGTGAACGGCACAGACATCAACGGCGACGGGCTTGCGGACGTAGTCATAGGCGCGCCTTACCGCAACGGCGGCCTAGGATGCGTCTATATCATCTATGGAAAACCGGATTGGAAAACAAACCAATTTACTGCTAGTATCGCCAACCCCTCCAAAGGAGCAGACGTCACACTCGACCCGTCAAGGTACGGTTTAGCCGCCCCTGCAAATTTCGGGGCATCGATTGCTACGGGGATTCTTACTACGGGCGACAACATAACTGACCTAGTCATCGGGGCGCCAGGCAACAACAGCAAGGGCGCAATATTTGTATTCAGCGGTTTGGACATAAAAACGTATCCAACCAGTGTGATGCCAAAGTTTAGAATCGACCACCTTACGTCAGGTGTAACCCTTGCTGCAGGCGACAGATTCGGTTCGAGCCTTGCAACCGGAGATTTGGACGGAGACGGGCTTGACGATATTGCGGCAAGCGCTCCTTACGGAATAGGTTACGGCACTAGCTCGGGCGGAGGCAGGGTTTACATATTCCGGGGCGTAAATTTTGCCGCGGGAACTTATACTTACTATTGCATTGCGGGTATGGCAACGAATGACCACTTCGGCTGGTCTCTCGGGGCAGTGGACATAGACGGAGCATTGACATCGCCAATAATCGCATCAGCGAGTGCCAGTAACTCATGGACTGGACATACTCCTGATAAAGCCGTAAACGGAAAAACAGCGCTGGACGTCGGATACGAAAACGACGGGTGGATAGGTTCTCCTACTGGCGTTAAAACTGATTATTGGAAATTGAATCTAGGAGTCAACACAATCGTATCGAAAATCAGGATATACAATAACGTCAACAGCACCGGCGGGAACAATTATACAAGCAGCTTGAACATCTCCACCAGCCTCGACGATACGACTTACATTACACTGCGCAGCCTTACCTCTTTGGCTAACCCCAGCTACGCACAAGGTGCTTGGAACGAATTCATAGTAGAACCAACGTTAGCTAAATGGATAAAGATAGACGGTTTCAACTTCAATAATTATGGAACATCTTATTGGGGGGAAGGGGTAGCGTGCCTCGGCGAGGTTCAGGTAAATTCAAATCGTACGCTTACGGAGTTCTTAGTGGGCGCACCGGATACAGACAGCAACGGCGCAGACTCCGGTTCAGTTTTCATATATAAAAATTACAGTTATGCTACGGGAGACGGTCCCGGCTCTTCGAGCCCAAGCCTAGCAGCCACTCTAGGCCAGTATGAGATGGCAATCAAGGGAGAGGTTGCAGGCGATAAATTCGGTTATTCTGTTTCAGGCGTCGGCCCAGTAGCACCCGGCTATTCCAACGGCACAATCATAGGGGCTCCATACAAGAAGATAAGTAATCTGTCCGAGGTTGGCAGGGCATATCTCACATACTCCGGTTTGAGCTTTACTGCGGGAGCAACCCCACCAAATAATTACACAGTTACATCCCTTACTAACTTAATAATGGACGGCAATACGGCAGGCAGCCGCTTTGGCTGGAATGTTTCCTACATAGGAGACATCAACTGCGATACATACGCCGACTGGATGGTGGGCGCGCCATATACAAACTACACAGGAATGGCAAATGCAGGTGCTGCATATCTATATCTCGGTTCGACAACCGACATAAGTTCGCCATATTGTGTTCCGACAAGGGCATGGTACGGCAGTGCGGCAAACGAGCTTTTGGGCTGGGATGTTGGCGGAGGAAGCGACGACGGTGCAAACAACTCACAGAAAGGAACGCAACAACGGTCCATAGACACGATACTCATAGGCTCGCCCGGATACAGCGGATATACGGGCAGAGTAACTATGCTCTCGAATCAAATGAGCACGTCAATAACCGGAGTGGAGGTCGCTGTAAGCATATATCCAAGAATGGGAGGAAACCCGTATGCGGATTCAAGCGCGAATCTTAATCCCAGCGACCCAGACTACTACAATCTGCCAAACAAGTTATTCTATAGAAAGTCTGGAGCACCGGGAAAGACACTCATATACCAGCTAACTGTCAAGAATCTCGGAAGCACGTCGGACATCATAGGCATAACCTGCGATGTTACGCCAAACAACGGCGGAACGTGGTATAACAGCGACCCATCCTACAGCTACATAGTCTTCTCCAGTTCTTCCTCAACGAAAATTCCAATAGAGAGGTATAGTGCATACCCAACAGACAAAGACCCGACTGGTCAGAAGTGGGACTTAAGCAACCAAGCGTATAAGCACATATACTTGGATTCGACGCAGGAGAAAAACATCTACGTATGGGTAACGATTCCCGCCAGCGCAGGGTTTAATTCCAACGGAGAAACGATACGGCTAAAAATAGAGAGCCTGAACAAGACATATACTGGAAGGAGCGACATCTCGATGAACATAGCAGACCCACTCTGCCAAGACGTATATGGTTTGGGGCAAGGGCACAGATATTCCACATGGGAGTGGATTGAATTGAGAACAGTCATTAGCAAGAGCGTAGCGTTTGTGGTAACCGTTGATTCGGAGAGCTACCAAACTACTCCGGGAGGCACTGTTAACTCTGAGGTACGGGTATTGAATGACGGCCCAAGCACAGAAAGCACAAAAATCGAGTATGATGCAGATAGCGACGTCGTAAAGGCCGTAATCATAACGCGCCAATATGATGGACCACCAACATCATGGGCAACAGCATCTCCTACAACCAGCATCCAACCCGGGGTTGATAATAGAGCTCACCTATTGGTTAACGTAACGATTAGGGAAGGAACGACCGCGTCAATGACAAACGTGACAATATTTGCGAGCATCGAGGGATACACGCCCGGCTCAGTAATGATTCCAATTATCATATCCAAAAAGGCCGTTGAATTTATCACGCAAACAAAGGCCATCCAAAGAATACCGGGCGAACCCAGGACCGAGGACGCCATCTCCGTAAAAATCAGGAGAACAAACGCAACAGCCGACAGCAATTGGCAGAAGATAGCGATATATGCGACAAACGAATCGAGCCCACATACCGAGCAACCATGGCTCGTCAAACTAACAAAACCGAACTCGGAGGACCTACTTTCGGACGACTATAAATATGATTCGGGCACAAGCACCGTAATAAGCGGCACTGACGGGAAGTATGACACCACCATGGCAAGCCAAACAGACCCATCGTTCTTTGAATTCTATGTTTGGGTTACAGTACCGACAGTGTCCTCAGGAACAGTGTGCACAATACACATCTATACGTATCCGATTATGGCAGGCGACAGTACGTCTACCAGGAGCGAGTTAACCATCACGATTACAGTGAGCAGCAACTATCTGATGCAGATATGGGACGGCGCTCAGCAGTCGAAGACCATAACTACAGGACCAGACCATACAGAGTATGTCGAGCTAACGCTCAAAAATAGGGGAAATCAGCCAGATAAAGCGAGGCTGGGATACACCACTACAAACGCAATCGGGAACCCCGCAAGCTGGGACGTCAAATTCCTATACGATACTCGCGACGAGATTCCAGCATCCGTCGACACATCAAAGAGGGAAACAAACACCATCCCGGTCGACAGCTACATCAACATAGTTGTAAAACTGACTACGCCAAAAGGCTCACAAGGCGGGGACCCAGGCTATTACTATGCAAATCTAACAGTGTACCCGACTGGCAATCCCAGCATCGAGACAAGATTCACCTTAACCGTACAGATAATGGAAGTTCCAACGCCTAGTGTAGTGAATGTTACGAATGACTTTAAGACATCATATAAAGACAGTGCGACTCCACCCAACGTCCACACAAACAATGACTTCGGCGATTATACATGGGCAGGCACAAGCGATACTACAGATACTGCGAACAATACGATAGTGTACCCGGTGAACGTCACTAACAACGGCAATATAGACGCAATATCATCCAATGGTAAAGTAATCATATGCAACATCACAAACTATACTGCCAATAAGGACGGCACCGAGGAGCGGTCGTATAATGAGCCAATATTCAAAGTATATGTAGATTTGAGGAATCCTTCTGAGTATAGTGTTCCTACGCCCGGCGAGCTATCAGAGCCCGCTAATCTATGGCCTTCTCCCACGGCCAAATTTAGAGACATAACCGAAAACGTTACAGACTATGCGGGAAGGCAAGGACAATGGATGAACTTAACAAAGGACGAGAAATATAGGATGTTCATCAAAGTAACAATTCCTGCTGAAATGAGCTCCACAGGTTCAAACAACATGCTGAAGATTAACGTAAGTGCGGTAGACAAGCTCAAGGAGCCAAAGGACGAAGGATACTTTATTCCATTCGGCAACGGCACAATGAAGATAACAACCGGAATAGGTCCAGACTTCAAGATTACCAACTCCGACATAAAGGTAAGCGTGAGAGGCGCGATAAGGGGGCAAACGATAAAGTTTGTAATCACAGTGAAGAACACGGGATACAAGGGCAATGCCACCGTCAAAATATACGACGTAGTGGACAAAAACGGAAACGGGATTGTAGACGCAGACGAGAGCCTGCCGACGCCATTTTACGACAACTCGGGTTCGCCAATTCAAATAGACAGCGGCAAGAGCACGAACATCTACTTCGAATACGAGGTGACAAGCGCATCCAAACACATCTTCTTGGTAAAATTATCGGACAGCAACGGCAAGGAGGCAGAGGGGGAGTCGACAGATAATGAAGCACCAATATCGTTAGATATAGTGAGCATGCCAGTCGACACGGCAACATCCTTCGACCCGGGCTATCTGGCGATTGCGCTTGTAGGAATGGTCGCTGCCGGATTGGGCAGTGTGAGAAGAAAGGACGAGAGGAAAGAAAAGCGATAAACACCCTCTTTCCACACTTCCGCGATTGCACGTATATGAAATACAATTGTAGCGATTTCAAAACAATGGTTACATCGGGGATATAGCAATCGCTCGCTCTGGTGTGGCACTCGCACACACCATCACTCGCTTCCCTTAAAAATAAGACGATACGCTATATCTCATATATCCTCCCCAAGATGAACTACAATTCACGGAATAGTGTATCAAAGTGTCAAAATAAACAGTCTAAAATTCGGGAAGGACATCATAAAATATAAATCATTGACATACATACTGTTTATACTGAGTTTGATATTATGGTTGCTATGCCCAAGTTCCTATCTCCAAAATCCCTGAAAGCCCAAGCCGCAGGTTTGCATAAAAAAACACGCGCCTTATTTAAATTGCTAGGGAATAAGAAAAAACTGCGAAAGATGATGAAGGATGAAACCCTCGAACCGCACATACACCTTATGACGTTGATCGTGGCCACAATTGTAGTTGCGGTAATCATTGCGGTAATCGCAGGCATTTTTAAATTTTGATTGCAAATATTATGGCGTAATTTTTTAGTGTTTCGTATTCGATTCCTCAAGGAATTTCATAAAAAAAAACACCCACAACCTTTATATTACTACAGAATTCTCATAGAATTCTGTACGTACTATGGAATTCTCGCAGAATTCCATACGTTCGTACAACATTGCTACTGGCAATGTTGTAGATCGTATAAAGTTTGCTGTGGCAAACTTTATAGATTTAGAAAATATTACAGTGTAATATTATTCATATGAATTAAGTGGTAGTATGCACAGAATATATATGGACCATGCGGCGACGACGGCAGCCGACCCTGACGTAATAACAGCCATGCTTCCATACTTTAGGGAATCGTTTGGCAATGCCTCATCGCTTCATACGCTTGGGCAAGAAGCAAAAAAAGCTTTGGAGAATGCAAGGGAGGAGGTCGCAACGCTCATAGGCGCCAAAAATGACGAAATGATATTCACTGCCGGCGGCACGGAAAGCGATAACATTGCCATACAGGGAGTAGCGCACCGCAACAGGAAGAAAGGCGGGCACATCATTACAACAAAAATAGAGCATCCGGCGGTATTGAACACATGCAAACACCTGGAGGCGCAAGGATTCAAGGTAACATATCTTCCAGTCGACAAGGACGGGCTGATAAGTGCAAAAGACGTCGAGAGCGCCATAAAAGAGGATACAATACTAATAACAATTATGCACGCAAACAACGAAATAGGGACGATAGAGCCCATTGAAGAAATCGGCAAAATAGCAAAAAAACACAGCGTACCTTTTCACACGGATGCGGTACAATCCGTGGGGAAGATTCCGGTCAACGTCGATAAAACGAACTTGGATATGCTCTCGATTTCCTCGCACAAGATATACGGGCCAAAAGGCGTAGGCGCGTTATACATAAGAAACGGCGTAAAATTGGAACCGCTTGTCCACGGCGGCGGACACGAAAAGGGGATGAGGTCAAGCACGGAAAACATACCCGGCATAGTGGGTTTCGGAAAAGCGTGCAGCCTCGCAAAAGAAAAACTTGAAACAGAGATGCAGCGTTTGACAAAATTGAGGGACACTTTAATTGACAACATCCTGCATAATGTCGAGGAGAGTTATCTCGACGGGCACAGGACAAAACGCCTTCCGAACAATGTGAATTTGAGGTTTAGTGCGATAGAAGGCGAATCGCTCGTGCTTAGTCTGGACGCAAAGGGCATAGCCGCATCAACAGGTTCGGCATGTTCATCGAAGAAGTTGGAGCCGTCCCACGTATTGATGGCGATAGGATTAAACGAAGTGGAAGCACACGGCTCTCTCCGCCTTACGTTGGGGAGATGGAACACCAAAGAAGAGGTAGAATATGTCTGCGGCGTACTCCCGGAGGTCGTAGGCCGGTTGAGAAGCATGTCTCCGCTATGGCATAAATGAGATTAGGGAATTCAAAAGAATATATTGAAAACATGGAAAACAAGAGGTAAGAGCATTGTACAGCCAAAAAGTGATGGAACACTTCCAAAACCCAAGGAACATGGGCGAAATTAAGGATGCTGACGGCATCGGAAAAGTGGGGAACCCCGTATGCGGGGACGTGATGCAAATTTTCATTAAAATCGAAAAGGACAAAAACGGGATCGAAAGAATTTCCGATATAAAGTTCAAAACGTTCGGCTGTGCCGCCGCAATCGCCACGAGCAGTATGATGACAGAGCTAGCTAAGGGGAAAACACTTGAGGACGCACTTAAGATTGTGAGGGGGGATGTGGCGGACAGTTTAGACGGACTGCCACCGATAAAGATGCACTGCTCGAATCTTGCTGCGGACGGGCTTCATGCAGCGATAAAGGATTATCTCTCGAAAAAGAAAAAGTAAGTTGAACGCGAATTATTCTGCGACCTCAAAAAACCTATATACTTTTAGTGTAATTGCGTGTTGCTCTTGCAGAAAACATGGAGGCGGAAAACATGGCAGAAACATCAGGAGAGAAACCAACAAACGGAGCAAAAATTTCTAGCGATCTTACGTTAACCTCTGCTTTCTGTGTCGCACTATCCTCGTTAAATCAGTCCGTTAAACTATACAGCGACAACCCTGCAGATTTTTTGACTACAATCAACGACGCGAAGATAGCGTGGGTAAATTGCACTGTAGACGACATTGAAAAGGGCGGGCTAGAAATCGTTAAAGCGCTGGGCATCGGTCAAGATTTGTTTAGAAGTTTAATCGTGGAAGCGCCTTCAGTATATGAAGACGAAGACCTAGAACTCGGAGTGAAAATCCCGGTAATAAGAGTATACGATTTAGAAGTTACTACATATCCGCTAGTAATATTGATAAAAAGGAACCTCATATTAACCATACATACAAAAGAAGTAGTCCGCCTGAAAAAATTTGCGAGGTATGCGGAAACGTTCATGAGAAAAATACCGCCGGATGCACCGTGGCAGGACAAGGTTACTATGGTGCTTTACAGAATCCTCGCTGAAAATAACGAACGAAATTTCGACGGGCTCAGGGAGATAGAGGAAGAGGCGGACACCATAAGCAAAGACCTGATGGATCCGACAACGCCGCGGCAAAAACTTGGCGTTGAGATATACAGGATGAAGCACGCCCTCATCGTGTATCTAAACGCTTTGTGGAACGTTCTTGATGTTTTGCACTCGCTCCGCTATGGCGACGCGGAGATAATAACAGACGACCCTGCCCTGCTGTCCCGATTGGAAGCTTTGGCGATGGACATCACAGGACAAATCTCTCTTAGCGAACACATGTCCGAGGTTTTGGCATCGGGCTTAGAGGTGCTCCAGAGCATATACAACAACCAGCTACAGGTATTGAATAACAGACTAACTGTGGTCGTTGCTTGGCTGACAATATTGGGTACTGCAGTGCTTGTACCAAACACCTTAGCAACTATACTCAGCAATCCTGCTTATGGGCTAGGAGCGAAGGATGTCTGGTGGTATAGCGGACTTATGGTAGTTTCTACAGTCGTTGCTACCTTGGGAGCGTATCTATTTATAAAATTAAGGGGTTGGATGCCCAAGAACGTGGATTAAAAACAAAACAGTATGATTGTTAGCAATCATATCTTGGCCATCGTTCCCGGTATATAGTCCTACTGTCTTCGCACCTCAGGAAATTTTAAAATTTTAATTTTAAAGAGTAAAAGATAATATATTTCCTGTATAGTTATGTTATCCTTAATACAACATGCGGGGGTAGCCAAGCGGCCAAAAGCTCTTGGGAAAAAACCCGGGCTGACCAAAGGCGGCAGACTCAAGACAGAAACAGCGTATCGCCAGACGTGTGATATCTGTTCCTGCAGAGGTTCGAGTGTTCGAATCACTCCTCCCGCATAAACTTTTTTTATAAAAAAGTTTAATCATCTACAAACTTTGCCAGTGCAAAGTTTGTATGAACGTATGAAATTCCTCTGGGAATTTCATAGTAAAAATGTGGCTAATCTGGAAGTCCTTGCGGACTTCCGAGTGTGGCTTCGCCACACAGCCACATCGAGCACTTCGTGCTCGAAAATCTCTACTCGTCGGTCGCACTCTTATTTAACTGCACAATCATCTAACCATCCAATCGTGCAACCTCCTCGGCTATCGTTCTCGATTTTATTACTCGCACCTCGCTCCGCTCAGCCTTTTTTGCAACCTCACTTACTATGAAATTTCTAATGAAATTTCATACGTACTATGGAATTCTGTGAGAATTCCATACGTTCGTACAGCATTGCTCGTGCAATGCTGTAGATCGTACAAAGTTTGCTATGGCAAACTTTGTAGATTGTCTCGCAAAATCGTCGGATATACTCTTGGTGACTGGTTATTAGAGCGGTTGGTTCATTGTTTAACCACGCAATCGTGTATCCTCCTCCAAAATCCTGGGGAAAATGATGATAGGTAGCTATCGGCGATGTACCTATCGCTCGGTGTTCGACTTTTTAACGAAAAAGTTTAATCGAAAATTACAAAAACCAATCAAACCTTCGCCGTCGCACTCCCGACAATCCTCAATCCCTTTGCGTTCATGTCCACAAGCACGATTTTATCTCCATCTTTTACTGCAAGCGGTTTTTGCAGTGAGATCTTTCCATTGAACTTCTTGTTTGCCGCTGGTGTGCCGCTAGTGGCGGATTCAATGTTTATGCTTTCAATCTTTATCGGTACAAACGCAAGGCGGAGCGAGGCGTGGAAAGATTTTCCTGCCTCAACCGGACCTTTATAATATCCAACGATTTCACCATCTACATCTAGTTCGTTAACCACCTTAAACGAGCCGTCTTTTGCAAGCACCTGGCCGCGCTCGACTTCTTCCGCTTCTATATCCTTCAGCGCAAGCCCTACGCGCTCGCCGTTTTTGCCAGCATTTACATCGACATCATGCACCTGGACTGACTTTATTTCCACGATCTTGTCCGTGGGATAAAGCCTGAGTTTTTCGTGGCGTTTTACTTCGCCGCGCGATACGCCCAGGATGACGGTGCCGATCCCTTTTACTGGGAAGACGTGATCTATCGTGACGTATGGTTTCGGGGGCGCTTTTTTTGGTTCCGCACTCTCAAAATAGTCCAATAATACAGGCACGCTTTTTTCCAGCACCTTGCAATTTTCGAGAATCGTGCCTTTTGCGATCTTGTTCCAATCGTTTATCGTGAGGTAGTTTTCGAGTATGAGCATGGTGTTTGAAAAGTTCAACATAGAAAGCGCGATGAGTTCTTCGCCCACTTCCTTGTTTATCTCCCTGACAACGACAAGCGCCAGGTCCGCCATGTCCAACGTGTTAAGGAGCGGGCTGATCTTCTCGGGATATTTGTCAGGATATACAAACGTCAGGTCATTTTCCCTTACCTTGTAGTTGTACAGCTGGATGTCGCTTGCCGTACCCCTTTTGCCGAGCGTTTCGGCAAGGTCCCTGTCGTTCAATAACGCAATAGTAAGAGGCATAGAACTACTAAACGATATACTGATATTTAAGATTGACTTACGAAAAAAGTAGCAGTGATTATGTATAAACCGAAAAACGCGCCTTTCGAATGCTTTATAAATTTGAAATCATTATTTAAAGAAGTATGAAACTGGGAAAAACACTCTATGTTGCCAATAGAAAGGATTGGCGTTCATGGCTTAAAAAAAATCACAATGTAGAAAAAGAAATCTGGCTAATTTATTACAGAAAATCATCTGGCAAACCAAGAATACCCTACAACGATGCTGTTGAGGAAGCACTCTGCTATGGTTGGATAGATAGCAATCTCAAAGGCATTGATGAGAAGAAATTTGCTCAAAGGTTCACTCCGAGAAAACCCACGAGCGCACTGTCAGAAATGAACAAGGAGCGTATCCGCAGACTTGTTAAGGAGAAAAAAATGACCGCGATCGGTATTAATGCGATTTCAAAAGTCTTTGACAAATCGAAAGATCTGGCGGAGAAATTGACTATTGCCCCAGACATACTCAAAGCGTTAAAAGCTGACAAGCAAGCATGGAAGCATTTTCAGAATTTTCCAGGATATTACAAAAAGGTACGTATGGGTTTTATTGAAGGCCGCAGACGTCATGGTGGCGAGATTTTCCAAAAAAGTCTACAATATTTTATAAAAATGACTGCAAAAAATAAAAAATTCGGGATGGTAAAATAATTCAAATTTCATCGCGCACTTTTTCAACTTTCTCCTCACTTCGTTCGTCGGACAGTGCTGCACCTTGCCTATCTGTTCTGGACACATAGCGCGGCGTATGTGGAACCTCGTTGCACGATTTCTTTCGGAAAACTTCGTATAAACAGATACACGTTTGCTCACACAGTTCCCCACGAGTGCTCGCAGTTGCAGAACCATCTTCCAAAGTCGCCCTTGTCTAATGTGCATCCATTTCTATTGTCTTTGAATTTCAGGTTCAAAAACCCGGCGGGATACGCATAAATAAGCTGGCGGGAACGATGCCTTGCGATTCAACATTATTTTATACACCATAACCAATACGGAAATCCGATGAAAAAGACTGATATCGTAATCACTGGTGTCGGCGGGCAGGGAGTACTGCTGATATCAAAGATACTGGGCGATGCAGCCATCGATTCGGACATTAATGTCGTAACCAGCGAAATACACGGCATGGCACAGCGGGGCGGCGTTGTTACTTCAATAGTTAGGTTCGGTGACGTTTACGGGCCCATGATATATGACTGCGATGCTGACATAATACTCAGCCTAGAGCCCGTAGAGGCGCTCAGGGTGGCGGATAAAATGTCACCAAAGACAACGATTATCATGAACACGTCACAGGTTATACCGTTTACAGTGTCAGTCGGTTCTGAAAAATATCCCAAGATGGAAGAGATCATGACGCAATTAAAGAAATTCACAAGTCAGATCATAACACTCGATGCGAAAAAAGTTGCAGAGAGCATAGGCGTGCCTATGGCATTGAATGTTGTGATGCTCGGCGCGTTAGCAGGTGCGGAACTTCTTCCGATTAAAAAAACTAAAATCCTTGATGCCATGAAAAGGAACATATCCTCGAAATACGTAAACGAGAATATAAACGCGTTCGAACTGGGGTACGGCATTACTGGTAAGCGATAAAGCTGCATTTCTTAGAAAAAGGACAAATCCAAAAATCCATGCTTTTTTCTTATTTTTAACTAAACTACCATGGGTACTATGGAATTCCCGCTGGAATTCCATACGTACTATGAAATCTCCAGCGAGATTTCATACGTACTACGAAATTCTCTGGAAGAATTTCGTACGTTCGTACGGTATTGCTCCACAAGCAATACCGTAGATCGTACAACATTGCTCGTGCAATGTTGTAGATCGTACGAAGTTTGCTCTGGCAAACTTCGTAGATCGCGTACGCCACCTCGTTTAAGGGGTGGATGAGCGAACCCCATGGCGTGTACTACAAAATTCATTGGTGGAATCTTGTACGTTCGTACGAAGTTTGCTCTGGCAAACTTCGTAGATCGGCAGGCGTATATCCGACGCCTCTAGGTGGCGTCCGCCTAAAGCCATCGTCACACGCCATCTACAAAATTCCCATTGGAATTTTGTACGATCGTACGGACTTTGCACGTGCAAAGTCCGTAGATGGGGCTTTAGCCCATGGTAGTTTATGACAGTGACGAAAAAAGTATTTAAACAACGAGGATTATATATATTGGCTGTATTGATAAATATACATAACAGCACAGGTATGAGAAATTGGTGTTAGTGAAACATTTAAGTGGTTGATTTTATGAAAAAAATTCTGTTTGATGAAACGCACGGAGAAGTTTCCAGAATAAACGATGTTAGCCAAAGCGGCATGTCGTTTTTGGGCAAGGACTTAAGTAAATTAGAATACAACATCGTGCCAATCACCGGGAAATTAGAGAATTCGTTGAAAAAAGTATCTGTAGAAGAAGGAATCAAGGAATATTTCAAAGGCAAAAGCGTACTTTGGATTTCGTTTCCGACAACGGAGTTCGATACAAAAGAACGGGAAGCTGTCTTTGAGTTTGTGAAATCGGGTGGGGGATTATTATTAACTGCCGAGTGGGGAGATATTTTTGGCAACGTAAATAAACTGAACGCCATATCCGAGAAATTTGGCATGAAATTCAGGACCGACCGCGTAACCGACAACACGAGCAGTTATACTGAAAAAATCGAAATAATAGGCGAGGTCATAGGCGTAGCAAGGATTCCACAATTCCTAAAAGTCAAAAACTTTAGGGAGCGCCACCCGATAGCGAAGGAGATTAAGGAAATAGGTTACTTTGCGGGATGTTCGATAGAGGCGCCGGACGAGAAATGGCTGGCATGGTCCGGAAATGAAAGTTTCAGGGACTTAAACGCGAATGCAAAGTGGGATCCAGGCGAAGCCGTTGGCGCAAGCGGATTGGTATGCATTTCGGAATACGAAAAGGGAAGAGTTGCGTGCATGGGTGACACTTCCATTATCACCAACAAGTACATTCATTATGCGGACAACCGTCAATTCGGCGTGAATTTAATGGAATGGCTGTCGAGGGAAATATAGATCGGATTCATTAAAAACTTTAGATAAAACATTTACAGTGAGGACTATGGCACCTGGCATGTTTCACGACAAAGACAAGTACGATAAGAACAAGGACAAAAAGGATACGCATGACGATCACACAATCGTTATTGAGATTCCAGGCATCACAGTCGGAACGATTAAAAAGTGCCCTGTTTGCGGATCTTTTATAAACGTAAAACTAATGACGTGCCATAACTGCGGGTATATGTATCCAGTACCCGAGAAGGACTAGGGCTATCGATAAAAACCAAACTAAAAAAATTAATTTATATTTCTTTAAAGTAATTTGCGGCATATATTATCTATGCGCGAAGTAACCGACGAGTTTTCCATTTTCCCTATCTATCCTAACGAACCCGAACCTCTCGAATTGTACGACCTTGTCTATCTCATTTTCAACTCCCTTTTCGCAGACGCCTTCCTTTATTTCACCGTCTGGCGTTTGGACTTTGATCGGGATGTTGTCCTCGCCTACCCAATGTATGATTTTCGCACCCTCTTTTAAGAAAGACAGATCGTTTCCGACATATTCGCAAGTGTTTTTGTCAGTTATCTTGACGTTTCCAAGGTCCTTTAATCGTATCTTATCTCCGCTGGATAGCTTCACAAAATCGTCGTTTGTGATTAAGATCTTGACGCCGCCTTTGCCACTCAAAACTATTTTTCTGACTCCGAGCTCGGGCTTATCCGGATGCAGCGGTGCATGCCCTTCCAGTTTGTTTATGCCCTTGATTATATACTCCTTCGGCTGCCAGACAAAAAAGTACCGATTGGCATCCTTATCGATTATATCCTTGCTGTGCGCAAAAAGTGTTTCCCATGAAAACTGCACGTCTATCTCTTTTGCGCCCATTTCTACCCAATATCTTCTTATCGCTTCCGGCGGGATACCTCTCTTCTTGAGCGCCCGCAGGGTTCCGAGCTTTACATCATCCCAGCCTGTGAATTCCCCTCCCTTTATGCCTTTGTCTATCTCGGATTTGCTTAATGCAACGTCCTCTATCGAAACCCTGCCGTAATGGATGTATTCCGGGCGTTTCCAGCCGAAATAATTGAAGATGTACTCCTGCCTCTGCGTGTTGTTTAGATGGTCCTTTCCCCTCAGCACATGGGTTAGTCCGAGCAAACGGTCGTCTATACTGACTGAAAAATTCATAAGCGGATATACGCAGTATTTGTCGCCCGTCCTCGGATGCTCGATCGAGGTCACAATGCGCAAGGCGACAAAATCCCTGATCGCCGGATTGGGGTGTTCGAGGTCTGTCTTGACAACTACGGAAGCCTCTTCGTCGTTGTATTCCCGATTGAGCATTTTGTCCCATTCTTCAAGATGTGTTTCGGGCGGGAGATTTCTGTGCGGGCAAGGCTTCTTTTTTATCTTCAGATTGCGCCAGTCGTCGGGCTTGCACTTGCACACGTATGCGTGCCCCATCTCAATCAGTTTCTTCGCATACTCGTAATATTTTTCAAAACGGGTGCTTTGGATTACGGTTTCATGGCATTTCACACCGAGCCAATCTAAATCTTCTGGGATCATGTCATAGGCGTCAAGGCTTATCCTGTCCGGATCCGTATCCTCTATTCTGAGGATGAGTTTTCCATCGTATTTCTTGGTGTATTCGTCGTTCAATATCGCTGCCCTGGAATGCCCGATGTGAAGCGGCCCGGAAGGTCCGGGTGCGAATCGCATAACAACAGGGCCGGATACGTTCTTTAGCTCGCCGAGTGCGCTGCCTCTCTCTTTTGTATGCTTAACGAGCATTTCTGGAGATTTTTCTTGGAGCTCTGTGATCTGCTCTTCCAGTGTCATTGAGTTTACGCTAACGACAGCAACTCTTGTGTGTTCTCTAACACAATTAATTAGATTTGGGTTTCCTTTTATTCCGTTCCTTACTTCAATATCCTCACCTATAACCTTGCTCATAACCGATTTATCATCCGCCTTGCCATCGTGAAGGACAGCGTTCTGGAGCGCGAATTTGAGAGCCAACTCTTTCACTTTTAATTTTAGTTCTTCTTCTTGTTTACTATCTATATTCATCACCTTTACAAATGTGTTATCGATTTTCTCTACTCGTAAGACGTGTTTTACCCAATTTACAAGTGTTAAAAGTCAATTGGTATGTTAGTATTAAAATGTAATCGATATCGTTCGTTTATTTTATATGGATTCATTAGAACATGCATGGAGAAAATCTATAATCGTGAACTTCCATCTCTAAAACCGGGTGTGATTCCAACGGATTTGGATTTAGTAGTTGAAGGCAACGCCTATATCAAAGGAAACTTTGTGAGATGCTGCATCGGAATAAAGGATGGAAAAATTGCAGAAATTAAAAAAATCCTTGAGGGAGACACGCACCTGGATTTCGAAGATGACCTTATCCTGCCTGCAGCTATCGATATCCATGTTCATTTCAGGGATCCTGGATACACATACAAGGAGGACTTTGCCACCGGTACGATATCAGCGGCATTCGGCGGGGTTTCCTGTATTTTTGATATGCCGAACACTAAGCCGCCCGCAACATCGATACCGACATTCAAAGAAAAACTAAACGATGTTGGGAAAAAAGCATGCATAGATTTCGGCTTGTACGCAGGCATCAGTGAAAAAACAGACATCGTCTCACTAGGAAAAATCTGCTCAGCGTTCAAGATATATATGGGTAGCACAACCGGGGAAATGCACGTAACTGATGAATTATTGGAGAAAGCCGTGAAAGAGATAGGCAAAACAAAGAAAGTGGCTGCGGTGCATGCAGAGGACGAAAAACTTAGAAAAAAGAACGAGCCTGAAAATTTATCAGAGCATCTGTTTTCCAGGCCGAACCAGTGCGAGGCAAGTGCGATTAAGAAGCTCATTGAGATTAACAATAAAAATGCAGGCAAAAGCATACTGCACGTTTCCCATGTTTCCGCAAGAGAGAGCATAGATATATTGAAGCAAACAAAACTCACAAAAGAGGTAACGCCGCATCATCTTTTTCTGAACTCGGGAATGAAGCTGGACGCATTCGGCAAGGTAAACCCGCCATTAAGGACGAGAGAAGACCAGCTCGCACTTTGGGATGCACTGAACAAGGGAATAATCGATATTATCGCTTCCGATCACGCACCGCACACTATAGAGGAGAAGGAAGCAGAATTCTCAAAAGCGCCGTCCGGCATACCCGGAACGGAGACGATGCTTCCGCTAATGTTGAGCGCCACAAAACAGGGGAAGATTTCTATCCAGAGAGTCGTAAACGCTATCGCGGAAAGGCCGGGAGATGTTTTCGGATTAAACAAAGGCAGGATAGAGAAAGGCAAAGATGCGGATTTTTCAATTGTTAATTTAAAGGATGAAGTAAAGATAAAAAGCGATAAACTTCACTCCAAATGCGGGTGGTCGCCGTTTGACGGTTTTCCAGCTATATTCCCGCATACATTAATAGTGCGGGGGGAAGCGGTAGTAGATAAGAGTGTTTTTGTTGGTAAAAATGGATTTGGGAAATATATAACGAAATATACCTAATTTTGTGTAATTTAGTGTTTGTCAATTAAAACATCAATAAAGTGCTTATAGCCATTAATATCCTTAAACTCGTTCTCCAGCTTTTTAATTTAGGTCAACCGAAATTTTAAATACGCACTAACCTATAACTATATCGATATGTCACAGGAACAAATAGAGGAATATTTGGAGGCGATCTTCGATATCGCGGGGGAAAACGGTGCGGCCAAGACAACGGAAATTGCAAAACACCTAAATAACGCACCCGCCAGCGTGACTGAAGTATTTCAGCGCATGGCTCAGAACGGTCTGGTTCGTTACGAGTCGTATAAAGGCGCATCTCTCACAGCAAAGGGACTTCGCATTGTCATAAAACTCAAGCGAAAGCACAGACTTCTTGAAGCATTCCTAGATAAGATCCTCCATATCGATCGCAATAGCGTGCACGACCAGGCATGCAAGATGGAACATGCACTTTCGGATGAAACAGAGATTGCTTTGTGCAAATTGCTGAAAGGACCGACAGAATGCCCTCACGGATCTCCCACTCCTCCATGTACTTTTGACGTGGGGAGCTGTGACGAGTGTTTATCCGAAAATACACGGTCTCTGAAAAAGCGAAAAAAACGCATCGTTTCCATAACTGTTCTTAAACCGGGGCAGAAAGGAAAAATTGCATTTATTCACGGCGGCAAAGGGGCGGTTCAGAGACTCTGCGATCTCGGCCTCACTAACGGGACCGCGGTTTCTCTCGTCCGATCTGCGCCTCTCAAGGGACCAATAGAAATTTGTGTGCGGGGATGTAACCTTGTCGTTGGTAGGGACATAGCAGAAAAGATATTCGTGCAAGCCGAGGAATAATACATGAAGACTAAAACACAGCATAACGCACCCATACAAAAGAATCCGACGCCTGACCTGGTTCTCGCACTTGCAGGAAATGCAAATGTTGGTAAAAGCGCACTTTTTAACCAACTCACCGGTCTTGGGCAGATCGTAGGCAATTGGCCAGGGAAAACAGTGGAAAAGGCCGAGGGAGTACTTGTCCACCATGAAAAACACATAAAAATTATCGATTTACCCGGCATCTACTCCATGTCAACGTATTCGCAAGAGGAACTTATCTCTAGAGAATACATTGCACTCGAGCGCCCCGATGTAGTTGTGAACGTTATCGACGCGACCGCACTTGAGCGTAATCTATTTTTCACACTTCAATTGCTTGAGATGGAGATCCCAATAGTTATTGCCGTAAATCTTATCGATGTTGCACAGAAAAAAGGCATACAGATCGATCAGAAAAAACTCCGAGATCTTCTTGGTATTCCGGTCGTTCTTACAATAGCAATAAAAGGAGTCGGTATCCACGAGATTGTTGACGAGGCGATCTCTGTAGCAACCAAGAAATTTTACGCACAACCATCCGTAGAAATTCGGTACGGTTCCGAAATTGAGCATAGGATCGCACAACTCTCAGATATTCTTGCGGATACTGACATAGGATACCCTCAAAGATGGACCGCTATAAAACTGCTGGAGGGGGACGTTGAAATTGCGAAAATAGTTCGAGAAAAGAATCCTGCTGTTGTAGATACTGCAAACTTACTTGCCCAGGAAATTTCTAGCATTCACCGAGAAACATGTTCCATGGTTATTACATCGGAGCGATATGCAGTTGCAGCGAGAATCGCGAAAGAGGTCGAGATACACTCAAAACCGATAAAATCGCCAATAGCTGATCGCCTGGATGCCCTTAGTATGCACGGTGTGTGGGGATATGTTTTGTTGTTTGCCATCATGTTATCCATCCTGGCGTTCATATCGCTCTTTGGAGGGTGGGTTTCCGAAATTTTGAAAACCCTCTTTGAGAGTTTTAATCCTCATCTAAGCGGTTTCTGGTCCGATCTGGTGTGGAACGGTGCTGTTATCGGGTTTTATGCAACACTGTCTGTTGCATTGGGTTTTATTCTCCCATTCTACATTATTCTCGGATTTCTAGAAGACTCCGGATATCTTCCGAAGATTGCCTATCTCATGGATAGACCTTGTCATGTTCTTGGTCTGCATGGAAAAGCGTGTATGCCGTTTTTATTAGCGTTCGGATGTAATGTACCTGCCTGTGTTGGGTGTCGAATACTCGAAACAAAGCGCGATCGTTTGATAACAATTTTCCTTTCGACGCTCATTCCCTGTTCCGCGCGAACAGTGGTTATCCTGGGGTTGGTTGGTGTTTTTGTTGGAATGCAATGGGCGATTATTCTGTATGTGATTGACATTGTATTGATTCTTCTCGTCGGAAAATTTCTCAATAGATTTTTGCCAGGAGTCTCGGTTGGAATCATCATGGAGATGCCGCCATATCGGGTACCTTCACTGCAAGTGGTATCTAAACAAACATGGAATCGCTTCAAAGCGTTCCTAATAACTGCATTTCCGTTGATAATACTAGGAAGCGTTATCATCGAATTCATGCGGATTTCTAGTATTCTTCCTATCGTATCTACCCTTTTGAGTCCAATTACTGTTGTTTGGCTTGGTCTTCCATCGTTCACAGGCATCCTTCTTATATATGGTATTCTACGAAAGGAAGCAACGCTTGTTCTGTTAACTACCGTTGCTGGAGCGGCGAGCGTCAGCTCCGTCATGTCACCAGTGCAGATGGTTGTGTTTGCATTAGTGACCATGCTCTATATACCATGTATTGCAACAATTGCAGTACTGATCCGGGAGATAGGATGGAAAAAGGCGTCCCTGATCACAACGTCAGAGATTGGACTGGCGATCTTTATTGGGGGTATTGCGTTTCGGGCGTTTGGTCTATTTATATAATACAATACCAAAAATAGCATTTCATACTTATGCTAGCCTCTAGGTTCACTTAACACAATATTTTCCATATAACCTTTATATACCAAAATCGCCATTGGGTTAGTTCACCAACATTTCATAACCATACGCTTTGGGTGATTATCCCAACATATGCTCGAACTGCAATTAAATAAAATTAAACGGTTTTCAGAGCATATAGGCGCAACGGTTGTGAAGCGAGGAAAAATCCAAACCACATAAGTAGGCGGGAACACGTCCCAACTCCTCGTTAACTTAGAGACCACATTGGAGATTAACTAAATAGCGTGAGTGAGTATAGATGGCAACACCACATCGCCCAAGAAAAGGTTCAATGGGATATTCGCCGAGAAAGAGAGCATCCAGAGAATTCCCTAAGATACATGCCTGGCCCGAGGGCGGAGATAAGCCGACAATTCAAGGGTTTGTAGGTTATAAGGCGGGTATGACGCACGCTATGATGCTAGACTCGAAAAAAACCAGCATGACTGAAGGGCAGGAGATATCTATTCCGATTACTGTTGTGGAAACGCCACCTATGAAAGTAGTGGCCGCACGCTTTTATCAAAGAACACATTATGGTCTAAAAACAATTTCCGAGATATGGACCGAAAAGATAGATGAAGAAATGTCAAGGAAAATCCCGCTCCCGAAAGAAAAGAAGAAGGAAAAGAAATCAAAGGATAAGTCAAAAAACATTGACACATCAATTGTAGAGGACGTAAGAATTCTGGCACATACTCAACCAAAACTTGTTACCGGTGTGCCAAAAAAGAAACCGGAAATAATGGAAATCAGGATAGGCGGAGGAAAAATAGCCGAACGAATAGAGTTTGCGAAATCCCTGCTCGGCAAAGATTTGACTATAGGAGATTTTGCCAAGGTGGGAAAACCGGTTGATGTTATTGGCGTAACAAAAGGAAAAGGCTTTCAAGGACACGTTCAGAGATGGGGAGTAAAACTCTTGTCTCATAAGAACAGCAAGCATAGAAGAATGATTGGTACGCAAGGTCCTTGGCATCCGAACTGGGTTATGAGCACCGTTCCTCAAGCTGGGCAGATGGGATACCATCAACGGACCGAGTTCAATAAGAGGATACTAAAGGTGGGAGAAAAGGGAGAAGAAATTACACCGAGCGGCGGGTTTTTGAATTATGGCATAGTAAGAAATCCTTATGTTCTTATTCATGGCTCCATACCCGGACCTGTCAAGAGAGCCATTAAATTACGAGACGCGATAAGGTTCAGAGATCATATTGCGGATAAAGTCGAACTTACATACATTTCCTTAGAATCTAAGCAGGGGGCGTAAACTGATGGACGAGGAGAAAAAACCGCGCAGCAAAACAAGTGGGAAGAAAAAAGAAACTGGAAAAAAAGAGATAAAGATTCCACCTAAGACCAGGTCCAGGTCTACTGCGCCTAAGACGGAAACGCCAGAGAAGAAGGCAACAAAGGCAGTTACGCCTAAGGCGGAGACACCAGAAAAGAAGGCAGCAAAGGCAGTTAAAGTTGAAAAGTTGGAGACCCCCGAGATTAAAAAGAAAGAAGAAAAGAAGAAGGAGCCAGCCGTAGAAAAAAAGAAAGAAACGGAGATAAAGACAAAAATAGGGGAAAAACTCCGCAAGATACATGTATATTCTGTAGATGGCGAGATAAAGAGAAACATCGAACTTCCGCCAGTGTTCACGGAAGAAGTTCGCCCCGACATAATCCGAAAGGCAGTGAAGGTTATCCAGGCAAACAGAAGGCAGCCTTATGGGCCCTCGCCTATGTCCGGAAAGAGACACTCTGTTGAAACATGGGGGAAGGGAAGGGGAGTTTCAAGGGTAAAGAGGTTGATGGGTCAGTTCAGGGGGGCGTTCTCGCCAGGAACAGTCGGCGGCAGAAGGGCGCATCCGCCGAGAGTGGAGGAAGTTTTGATAGAGAAGATCAATAAAAAAGAGCGGATTAAAGCGAAACATTCTGCTTTAAGCGCAGTCGCAAATGCTACCTTGGTAAAAGAGAGGGGGCACAGATTTAATACTGAATTAACGCTTCCAATCGTAGTTGAAAATGAATTTGAGAGCCTGGATACTACAAAAAAGGTGATAGATGCACTTGAGAACCTCGGCGTTTATGAAGACGTTACCCGAGCGATAGAAGGCACGCACATAAGAGCTGGGAGAGGTAAAATGAGGGGCAGAAAATACCGTGTACCAAAAAGCCTTTTATTGATAGTATCTAAGTTTGAAGGCATAGAGAAAGGTTCTAGAAATCTTCCTGGCGTGGATGTCACAACGCTGCAGCAATTGAACCTGGAACATCTCGCACCCGGCGGCAGTCCCGGCAGACTGACTATATTCACCGAATCGGCGATAAGCCAATTGAGGGGATGATGAAATGGGAAGACACGATCCGCTGATAAAACCGTTTGTTACGGAAAAAACTACGATGCGACATGTACCAGAGAATAAGATTGAATTTATGGTCGACCTTAATACTACTAAAAAGGACATCAAAACAGCATTTGAAAAGTTGTATCAGGTAAAGGTAGAAAGCGTGAACACAAGGATAATGATAGACGGTAAACACGCCATAGTGAAATTGAAGCCAGAATATTCGGCAAGCGACTTAAGCATGAGGATGGGTACGATTTAGGTGGAATCATGGGTAAACGTTTAGTACAGCAGAGAAGAGGCAAGGGGGGAATTTACAAATCACCTAGTCACCGCTTCAGAGGTGACATAAGGTATCCAAACATTCACGATTTTACTGGAACGGTTACGGATATAGTGCACGATCCGGGAAGAACCGCGCCGGTTGCGAATATACAATTAAACAACGGCAAGAAAATTATTGCAATTGCGAACGAAGGCTTGCGTGTCGAGCAACAGGTAGTGATGTCGCCTGGGGCGCCCATTACGCCCGGCAACGTACTGCCACTCAGCAGCATCCCAGAGGGTACCCGCATCTACAATATAGAGATAACGCCTGGGGACGGTGGAAAACTTGTGAGGGCTGCAGGAACATCTGCAACAATCACAGGTCATGGTGAAAAAACAACAATACAACTACCGTCAGGCCAGCTTAAATCTTTACAATCAAACTGCAAGGCAACTATCGGCATGATCGCTGGCGGCGGCAGAACGGATTCACCCATTTATAAAGCAGGGAAGCATTGGCACATGACAAGAAGTTCCGCAAAGGTTTGGCCGAGCGTAAGGGGTGTTGCAATGAACCCTGTCGATCACCCGCACGGAGGAGGCTCACACCAACACGTAGGAAAACCAAGTACAGTCTCGAGAAATGCGCCACCCGGGAGGAAGGTTGGCAGGCTTAGCCCACAAAAAAAGCGGAAGGATAAGAGGTAGACAAAATGGATGAACAAACAAAAGAACAACCACAACCCCAACAATCACAACAAACAGAAAAACTACAGGGAATTCAAAGAAGAAGGAAGAGAAGGGAGAAGGAACTTCAGACTAGACGAAAAAAGGAATTTGCATACAGGGGTTTCACGTTGGAGCAATTAACGAAGATGACGATTAACGAACTACTACCGATACTTCCAGCAAGAGCTAGGCGTTCTATAAAAAAAGGACGCACCACATCGCAGCGAAAATTTTTAGAGAGATTTAACAAAACCGGATCTATAGTTCGAACACATAACCGGGATTTGGTAATACTCCCGCAGTTCGTAGGGAGAAAGATTGCAATTCATAATGGAAAAGAATTTAAAGAAATAGAAATTCAATCTGAAATGATAGGACATTATCTGGGTGAATTTGCTATGACGCGGAAATCGGTGAAGCACACGGGACCAGGTGTAGGCGCTACAAAGTCCTCTAGATTCATGCCGCTTAAATGAGGTAAAGAACATGGCAGGGTATTCAGCAAATACAGAATCCGAAAAGAGTGCAAGGGCACTGGGAGTTGAACTTAGAATCTCCCCTAAACATTCGGTAGAGGTGTGCAGGGCAATCAGGGGCATGAGCCTCAAATTGGCAAAATCCTATTTAGAGGAAGTAAAGGATCTAAAGCGGGCAGTCCCGTTCCTGACGTATAAGTGGGAAATAGGCCATAGGCGCGGTCCCGGCTTTGGTAAAGGCTCTGGATATTGTACGGGAAGATATCCGCGAAAGGCCGCGGAGTATATATTGAAGATTCTGGAGGATGTGGAGAACAATGCCGAATACAAAGGCCTTGACATCGAAAATTTAAAAATCGTACACATTGCCGCACAACGCGGTACGATACTCGAGGGAAGAACGGGAAGGGCGCATGGAAGCACATCGGCATGGAATGAGCACACGACGAACATTGAGGTAATCGTGGAGGAGGCGAAGGAGTAAAGATGACGTCTGAAAGAAAATTTATCGAGGAAAACGTCAACCGCCTGTTAGTAAAGGAGTACCTTATGCGCGTGGTGAAAAGATCCGGCTTCGGCGGAGTGGAAATTCAGAGAACCCCGTTAGGTACGCGTATTGCTCTCGGCGTAGAAAAACCAGGACTGGTTATCGGAAAGAAGGGCGCGACTATCAGGAATTTGACGACTGTTATCGAAGAGAAATTCAAGATTCGGAATCCACAGATCGAGGTTCAAGAATTGCAAAATCCTGCTTTGAGCTCGCAGATTATGGCCCAGCGGCTTGCAGAGGCATTGGAAAGGGGCTGGCATTTTAGAAGAGCGGCACATTCTACGGTCAAAAGAATAATGGATGCAGGAGCAAAGGGTTGCCTAGTGAGGGTAAAAGGCAAACTTACGGGAGAGAGGCACAGGACCGAGAAATTTAAAGAAGGGCATATCAAGTTCTGCGGCGAAACTGCATTGCAGTGGGTGTCCAAAGGATACGCCCAGGCACTCACAAAACCAGGAGTCATAGGCATCGTTGTCTACATCATGGATCCAAATACGAGATTACCCGACGAAATTGAAATAAAATCGCCGATAAAAGAGGCAGAAGTAAAGCCAGAAACGGAGATAAAGACAGAAGTAGAAACGAAAGAAGAACCTCCAAAAGAGCAAATCACCGAGACGCCGAAAGACGGGGTAAAAGAAGATGTGAAAAAAGAAGAGGCAAAGGCGGAGAAACCTAAAGAGAAAGAGGAAAAACAAGAGGAGAAAAAACCAGCCAAAAAAACAAGAAAGAAAAAAGTTTCAGAGGAGAATCCAAAGGAGAAAAAAGAGGGTGAAAGTTCATGAGCATTCTGAGGACTTCGCAGATTAGGGCGATGCCAAGGGAAGAAAAGATAAAGACTCTAAGAGAGCTAAAAAATGAACTGATGTACGAGCGTGGTGTTGCCGCTATGGGCGGCGCACCGAGGAGCCCCGGAAGTATACGGACGTTAAGAAGACAGATTGCCAGGATATTGACTATATTGCGGGAGGACAGAAAGTAGTGGGAGAAATTTGTGCGACATGCGGTTTGCCACAGGAGCTGTGTGCCTGTGAGGAGTTGGCAAGAGAACAGCAAAACATAAGGGTGTATTCAGTAAAACGGCGGTATGGAAAGATGGTAACAATCATTGAAGGAATCAACGCGAGCGACATAAACATAAACGATCTGGCAAGAACATTAAAAACAAAGTGTGCCTCCGGGGGTACTGTAAAGGAAGGAAACATAGAACTGCAGGGGGACCACAGGAGAAAGGTAGAGGAAGTACTCAAGGAATTGGGGTACAACATCGGGAGTTAGAATTAATGATCACCAACGAAAACATAGCACGGCACGAGCTGATCGGCTTGACTGCAAGCGTCATAAATGCTGCGGATAAGAACATGATAGGAACAAATGGCATGGTTACTGATGAAACCAAAAACACGCTCGTGATACGGAACCATACAACCACAAAAGAGAAGAGAATACCTAAAATGGATAGCATATTCAGATTTCAAACGGAAAATGGAGAAGTAGACGTTAGCGGCTCGGTTATAGTGTGCAATCCAGCGGATAGGGTAAAAAAAATAAAATCGGGACGGTTTTAGTATGACAGATAAGGGAACCAAAAAAGAAAAGGTGGATGCACCCGTAGAGAAAGAGAAAAAAACAGCTCGTAAGGTAGTTGAAAAAAGAAAACCGAAAGAGGAGAAGGGCGAGAAACACAGGGATATTGGATTAGACGTCCAACCTCCTGCAGGGAAATGTGACGATAAGTACTGCCCGTTCCATGGCAAATTACCAGTGAGGGGAATTGTCATAGATGGTATAGTATCGTCAGATAAGATGATGAAGTCAGTAGTTGTTAAAAGAAAGTATCTTAAATATAATGAAAAATTCGAGAGATATGAAAAAAGAACCAGAAAGTACATGGCCCACAACCCACCATGCATAAATGCAAAGATTGGTGACGAAGTGAAACTCGCAGAGTGCAGGCCGCTGAGCAAGACAATATCATTTGTCGTTATAGAAAGAAGGTGAAATAAGTGAAGGCTGTCCAGGCTACAGTTACGCGTGGTTTACCAATAGGCGCACGGCTCATATGTGCAGATAATACCGGTGCAAAGATAATGCAGATAATCACAGTACTAAATCTCGGGGGTGTTCACAGACGATTATTAAGCGCTGGTGTAGGCGACATGGTCATGGCATCTGTAAAGAAAGGCACCCCGGAACTTAGAAAAACAATCGTAAACGCAGTAGTAATCAGACAACGCAGACCTTATCGAAGGCCGGATGGCACAATGGTTTCGTTCGAGGATAACGCTGCCGTGCTTGTTGCCGATACTGGGGAGACAAAAGGATCGGATATAAAGGGGCCTGTGGCGAGAGAGGCCGCTGAAAGATGGTCAAAGATCGCAGCTACGGCCGCGATAATCATATAACATTGAGGGATAGAGAACATGACAAAATCAAAGCAACCAAGAAAACAAAGGAGAGCGCTTTACAACATGCCACTCCACCAAAGAAGAAAGATAATATCCTCACATCTATGTGAGGAGTTATTGATGAAGTATAATCGGAGATCATTACCAGTTAAAACAGGGGATACAGTGAAGATAGTCCGCGGCAAATTTAAAGGAAGAATCGAGAAGATTGCAGATGTTGATGTAAAAAGCAGAAAAATCGTAATAGAGAATATAAACATCACAAAGGCCGACGGCAAACAGGCTCCCAGGCCAATAGACCCTTCAAACGTAATCGTCATGAAATTGAACCTTGCGGATCCATGGCGAAGAGAAAAGCTAGAGGGTGTACCAGAGAAAGGAGGTAAAGAATGAGCCAACACACCAAGACTTTGACCACACCGAAAAGTTGGACTACTCCAAGAAAAACAAGTCATTGGATAGTCAGCCCAAGATGCGGCCCCCATCCGATAGAGCGAAGCATACCATTACTTATCATAGTTCGTGATTTGCTGAAATATTGTGACAATGCTTCGGAAGGAAAGCGGCTGATAGGTGAAAGGATGTTTTTGATAGACGGAAAGGTGTGTACAGATTACAGACGGTCGGTTGGTCTTATGGATGTGCTCTCTATCCCGAAAACAAACGAGCATTTTAGGATTCTCCAGGATTCGAGGGGAAAACTAAGAATCGTAAAGATAAACGAAGAATCGTCTAAATGGAAGTTGGTCAGGATAGAAGATAAGACCATGATACGGAAGGGAAAGACGCAACTTCATCTTCACGACAGCAGAAATATAGTGCTCGACAGTGACAAATACAAAACCGGTGATGCATTAAAAATAGAGCTCCCTTCCCAAAAAGTGATTGACTGTTATCCAATGTCCTCCGGCAATATTGCCATGTTGATAGGCGGAAAACACAAGGGAGAATTGGCTTCTATTGTTAATTATGAAGTCACAAGAAACCCGAAGCCAAACATAGTGCACTTTGAGAAATTTTCTACTACGAAAAACAACGTATTTGTCGTTGGAACTAAAACACCCGAGATAACACTACCGGAGGTAGCCATAGTATGAATATAATGCGAAAGCCTTTCGTAGAAAAGATAGTCGTAAACATCGGAGTCGGCGAGAGCGGCGATAAGTTGATGAAGGCAGAGAAGATTCTCCAGATGGTTACAAAACACAAATCTGTCCGAACAATATCCAAGACAATTAACCGGGAATTTGGGATCAGGAAGGGACAGCAGATAGGCTGCAAGGTTACGCTGAGAGGCGAATGGGCCGAGAAATTCCTGAAGGATGTACTTTGGATAAAAGACAATAAAATTCTAGACTATTCTTTTGATGACAGTGGAAACGTCTCGTTGGGAATTCCAGATTATACCGATTTTCCAGGTATGAAGTATGACCCAAGTATTGGAATATTTGGGATGAATGTGTGCGTAACTATAAAGAGACCAGGTTCTAGAGTTTCTACAAGAAAGAGATGTGCGAGAAAGCTTCCAAAAAAACAGAGAATATCGCCCGAAGAGGCAATGGAATTTATGAAGGAAAAATTCAGTGCTGAGGTGGTGTGATGGCGGCGGACAAAAAGAAAAGTTTTGGAAGAGTAAAAGGATGCATACGATGCGGCCGGAAAAGGGGAATAGTCCGCAGATATAATCTTCACCTTTGCAGGCAATGCTTCAGGGAAATCGCACCGGATATAGGATTTAAAAAATATTGGTAGGAGGGATAGGTATTCAACACGATACTTTGGCAGATGCGATATCGCTCATCAAAAATGCAGAAAAGGCAGGGAAGCCGGAATGCATCGTTAAACCGTCCTCAAAATTAGTCGGAAGGATAATGAAGATTATGCAGGAGAATGGGTATATCGGGCAATTTGAACACATCAGCGACGGGAAAGGAGGCAAATTTAAGGTTGCTTTGCTTGGAAACATTAATGACTGCGGCATAATAAAACCCCGCCACTCTGTTAAAAAGACAGAGATAGAAAAATTCGAGTACAGGTACCTCCCAGCCCAGGATTTCGGAATACTGATACTCACCAGCACAAAAGGGGTAATATCAAACACTATGGCCAAGAGCCTCGGAGTTGGCGGAAAACTTCTTGCGTATATATACTAAAGGTGCACAAAATGTCGGCTGTTGCGGAAATCAAAGAGGAGATTAAAATTCCAGAACAAGTAAAATTGGACATGAAGGACAAGATTGTCACGGTAACCGGTCCAAAGGGAACCATGAAAAAGGAATTTAAGCATCCCCGGGTAAATCTGGAAAAGAAAGATAAAAGCGTCATAATAATCTCTAAACTTCCAAAAAGAAAAGAAAAGGCGGTTGTTGGTACATGGAGAGCTCACCTAAACAATATGTTCAAAGGCGTAACTACTGGTTTCGAGTACAGAATGAAGATAGTTTATGCACACTTTCCAGTAAAAACATCCGTGAAGGGCGATATGGTAATTGTCGAAAATTTCCTCGGGGAAAGAACGCCAAGGAAAGCTAGAATAGTTGGAGAAACGAAGGTAAAAATTGCTGAGAGTCAAATAATAATCAACGGCATAAACATTGAAGAAGTCGGCCAAACCATGGCAAATATAGAGCGTACTACCAAAATAAAGGGATTTGACAGCAGGATATTCCAAGACGGAATCTACTTGACAAGCAGGGGTGTTGATGATACATGACCAAGAACGAAGTCGTCGAAGAGTTCGCAAAGTTGAAGGAAATAAACGCTGTTACCGCTGAGGCTCTATATAATGCGGGATACACTGGCATGGAGAAACTAAAGGGCGCCACAATCGGAGAATTGACAAAAATCGAGGGAATCACCAAGAACATTGCGCGATCCATACGAAAACAACTAAATCCCGAAGAAGCAAAAAAGAAAGAAGAGGCAAAACCGGAAAAAGAGGAAATTGAGAAGGAAGCAAAGGAAGAGGAAATAGAAGAAGAGAAATCAAAAGAGAAAAAAGAAGAAGTGAAAATAGTCGAAGAGGAAGAGAAATATACTGTCGCTCCGAAGCCAGAACTATCCGAAGACATCAAAAAGAAACTGAAATTAAGAATTGCCATCAAGGATAAAACGCCGCACTTTAAGAGGCAGCAGTGGTTTGCATACAAAAGGGTTGGCGACAGCTGGAGAAGGCCAAGAGGGATTCACTCTAAACAAAGACATCACTTATTTTACAGGATAAACGTCGTAAGCATCGGTTACAGATCACCAAAAGAAGTCAGAGGCTTGCACCCATCAGGTTTCAGAGAGGTGTTAATCCATACGGTTAGTGACTTGAACGGGGTCGATCCGAAGAAAGAGGCCGTGAGAATAGCTCACTCGGTAGGTACAAGAAAGCGCGTGGGAATCGAAGAAAAGGCGGAGGAATTAGGTATACGAGTCCTCAATAGGAGAGCATAATATGGATCTGAAAAATCAGCGAAGAATGGCATCCGAATTACTGAAATGCGGGTATAATCGTGTCTGGGTAGATCCAACTAGAATGGAGGACGTCGCGGATGCTGTTACTAGAGGGGATATCCGGATGCTTATTGGCACTGGTGCTATTATTGCTGCACAAAAGAAGGGAGTCTCACGCGGCAGGGCAAGAGCATTACAAATACAAAAAAAGAAGGGAAGACATCGCGGCAGAGGCTCCATAGGAGGGACTGCGTTTGCACGCTTTCCGAAAAAACAAAGATGGATTCAAACAATCAGGCCGATTCGGAGGGTGCTTAGAGAATTTAAAAATAACAAAGTAATCGACAAGCACATATATCGTTTGTTCTATCGCCGGGCGAAGGGTGGAATGTACAAGAGCAAGGCGCACCTTCGAATGCAGTTAAAACTCCACGGAGTTGCGGTGCCCGAGGAGGCTGTTAGTCCGAATAAGAGAACCTATGACAGAAATCAAAAACAACAGAAAATAAAACCGAAGAAAAAAGAAGAGCGCAAGGAGGCTACATAAAATGGCAACTGGACCCAGATACCGCGTACAGTTTCGCAGAAGACGGGAAGGCAAGACCGACTACAGATACAGACTCAGATTACTGAAATCAAGGCTTCCCAGAGCCGTAGTTAGAAAATCATTGAATAACACAATTATCCAATTCGTAGAATACGATCCAAAGGGGGATAAAATCTTAGCTACCGCGTCAACACTCGAACTAAAGAAATTCGGGTGGGATGCTTCTAATTCTACTACGCCTGCGGCATACCTCGTTGGTTTGCTGGCCGGAAAGCGAGCCGCAAAAAAGGAGATATCTAAAGCGGTGCTCGATGTGGGCTTGCAAAAACCAACCAAAGGCTCCAAATTATTTGCATCTTTGAAGGGAATAGTCGATGCAGGGGTTGCGGTACCTCATGACAGTTCAATATTGCCATCGGAGGAACGGTTAAACGGCAAGCACCTTGATGAAAATTTGGCAGTAAAGTTTGAAGAAGTAAAAAATAAAATATTGAAGGGGGAAAAATAACGTGAGCCAAGACGAGAATATCGCAAAAGAAGACGTTCCATTAGTCGAAATCTCACCGGTCGAAGAACCCGTTAAAGCGCAGATCATAGTAAAAAAACACATCAAAAAAAGAATTACTGCGAAGAAGACAGTATCCATCGAAAACTGGCAACCAAAAACCAAACTCGGAAAGATGGTTCGAGAAGGAAAAATAACCAACATGAGCGACGCCATAGCAACCAGGTTGTCGTTAAGGGAACCGGAGATAGTGGACATCCTTCTGCCCGACCTGGAAGACGAAGTGCTGGATGTAAATATGGTTCAAAGAATGACGGACTCGGGAAGAAGGGTGAGATTTGCAGTAACAATCGTTGTCGGAAACTCCAACGGTTTCGTCGGCATCGGGCATGCGAAAGGCAAGGAAGTCAGGCTTGCCATACTGAAGGCGATAGATTGTGCAAAGATAAACATCATACAGATTAAGCGGGGATGCGGCTCATGGGAATGCGGTTGCGGACTTCCGCACTCTCTTCCATTCGAGGTAACCGGCAAGTGCGGGTCTGCGGTTATCACTATGCGTCCTGCACCGAGAGGGGTATCGCTGGCGGCAGCAGATGTTGCCAAACACATACTAAGACTGGGCGGTGTAAAGGATGCCTGGACACTCACAAATGGGAAAACAAGAACGACAGTCAACTTCGCATATGCTGCATTCGACGCCTTAAAAAGAACGGGGGCTGTCAAGGTAACCAAAGCTCAACAGGAAAAACTTAAGATAATAACCGGAGGGATTGCCCAGTGACGCTCTATGCTGTGTTGAGAATCAGGGGATCCATTAACGTGAAGAAACCTATAAAAGATACAATGACAATGCTGAAGCTTGGAAGAATAAATCACTGTGTACTGATTCCAAAAAACAAATATTATGACGGCATGATCCAGAAGGCTAAGGACTACATAACGTGGGGAGAAGTCGATAATAACACGCTAACCGAAATGATCACTACGAGGGGGAGATTAACCGGCAACAAAAAAATATCCGACGAATATGTGAAATCCATATCCAATTATAAATCGATATCAGCCCTTTCAGAAGCACTGGTAAAGGGAGATGTGGGGTACAAAGATATCAAGGATATTAAACCGCTATTCAGATTGAACCCGCCTAAAAAAGGATACGAGGGGACGAAAAGACATTTATCAGTCGGCGGCACATTGGGTTATAGGGGAGACAAAATAAACGACCTGCTAAGGAGAATGATTTAGATGAGGCGATCCCAAAAATTCCGGGGTTACAGAACGCACGGCCGCGGCATGAAAGCCGGCAGAGGCGGCGGGATGCACGGCGGAAGAGGAAACGCGGGGTTGCATAAGCATAAATATCTCTACATGGTAAAGTATGACCCTGACCACTTTGGAAGGCACGGTTTCAAGAAGAGGCCTCAGGGGGCATCGGCGCCGGTCGTGGTCATAAACCTGGCCGACATAGAACGGAATTTACAACAGTATATATATAACGGGAAAGCAAAAAAAGAAAAGGAGACAATTACATTAAACCTACAAGAGATGGGATACGGCAAACTCCTCGGCAAGGGAACGATAACAAAACCCGTTAAAATAATCGTTCAAAAAGCATCTGCAAAAGCAATGGAGAAGGTTAAAGAAGCCGGCGGTGCAGTCGAAATAAAACAATGACGCGCTACGCATCGTGATGCGTTTTATCGAGGTATAGGGAATGGTCGAAGAAGGCAAAAGCAAACTGTTTATCCTAAAACCAATCACCGACAGAATGCCCGCGGTGACGCGTCCGGAGGGGCACGTCCATTTTAGGACAAAGATGCTGTGGACCGCGTTTATCCTTATACTATATTTTGTAATGTGTAATGTTTTGATATACGGGTTGTCATCCAACTCTCTGGATGTCTTTTCTGAATTCAGGGCGATTATGGCAGGCGCCTCGGGTTCGCTCATGCACCTGGGAATAGGCCCGATAGTTACGGCCTCGATTATAATGCAGTTATTTACTGGCGCCAAAATAATAAAGTTGGATCTGAAAAAAACAGAGGACAAGTCCATATACCAAGGCACACAGAAATTGCTGGTCATCATAATGATAGTCGTAGAGTCAGTGCCTCAGGTGTACGGCTACCTAATGCCCGACTCTGCATTCGTCTCGAAATTGAACGGAACTTTTGGCGGAAATGGAATGTTAATGGCAAACCTGGCCATAATCCTGCAATTATGCATCGGCAGTTATATCGTGTTTTTGATGGACGAAGTCGTATCAAAATGGGGCATAGGCAGCGGCATAAGCTTGTTCATAGCCGCAGGTGTGGCCGAGGCGGTATTCACAGGCACGCTAAACTGGATGCCGATAAACACCAACGCGCCGTTGAGCGTTGGCGGCGGGGATGTTTCAGCAAATTTGCCAGTCGGCACACTCCCGAAGACTATCTATCTCCTGCAACACATGTCTTCCAGCGATCTTACTAGGGGCGGCTACGAGACGATGATGCTTCAACAACCGAATCCGATACTAGCATTGATCTCTACCATATGTATATTCTTCATTGTAGCTTATTTAGAGTCATCGAGGTTAGAGCTGCCGTTAGCCCATGGAAAGGTAAGAGGTGCTCGTGGAAGATACCCAATTCGATTAATTTACGCATCCAACATACCAGTCATACTGATGTCCGCACTTCTTGCAAACGTAAGCATGTTCTCTATTCTATTTTGGAGCCACCCATCACTTAGCAGGATACCGCTTATAGGTCATCAGTGGTGGATAGGCGGCTATGAGGTGGGGGCAACCACGCCCTCTACTGGTGGGGCGTGGTATCTCTCAAGGGTCAACGGCGTTCAAGACTGGCTGCTTCCACTGATGAACCCCGATAGATACTCATACTATATGATGGGCCATGAATACTATCAGGTATTATTGCACCTCATCGTTTACGTCGGGATAATGGTACTCGGTTCGATAGTATTCGCGAAGTTCTGGATAGCCACGACGAATATGGGTCCGGAAGCGGTCGCGAAACAGATACAAAGCAGCGGACTCCAGATACCGGGCTTTAGAAGAGATCCCCGAGTACTCAGAAAGATTCTTGAACGGTATATCCCGGCAGTCACGGTAATCAGCGGTGCATTTGTCGGAGGCATAGCAGCAGGCGCCGACCTGTTCGGAACGGTAGGTGACACCAGCGGAACCGGGGTATTGCTAGCCGTAGGCATCGTTATCAATCTTTACGAAGCCATTGGCAAAGAGCAGATGGTGGAAATGCACCCGGTTCTGAGAGGGTTCTTCGGCGAGCAATAAAATAAAAACGTAAATAAAAACATGAGGTGAAACTATGTGTATAGTGGTAACGGGAGTACCCGGTGTCGGAAAAAGTACGGTGATGGAAAACGCTGCAAAAGCGAAGAACATGAAAATCGTAAATTACGGCACCGTGATGTTTGAAATCGCAAAGTCAAAGAAACTTGTAAGCGAAAGGGACGAGATGAGAAAACTGCCGACCAATGTCCAAAAAAACATCCAAAAAGCTGCGGCGGAAAAAATACACAAGATGGGGAACGTTATCGTAGATACCCATGCCACGATCAAAACCCCGAGGGGATACCTGCCGGGCGTACCTTATTGGGTGCTTCAAAAACTCAAACCCGAGGTCGTAGTTCTCGTGGAGACAGACCCAGCAGACATCGCCAAGAGAAGGGTTGGCGACGGAAGCAGGACCAGAGACGCGGACTCAAAAGAAGCGATAGAGGAGCACCAGATGATGAACCGCGCAGTCGCGATGGCTTATGCTACGATTTCCGGCGCTACAGTAAAAATCATTATGAACCGAGAGGGAAGGGCAAAGGAAGCAGCGGACGAACTCATAGGAGTGCTTTAAAGTGCCCGGACCGGCAACGACTGCGCCGCGCCAGGGCGGCGGATTCAGCCAGTTTATAATGATCACGATGTTCGTGTTCACGATATTCATAATGTTTGATGCGGAGTTAAGAGACCGCGCAGGCAAGGCGATGGGCGCAATCATGTATCCGTTAATCGGATTTAACCACGCATATCCGTTATGGACAATATTCTTCGGCGGCATAATATTAGTTACATTCTCCACTATAGTCCGGCATTTTTTTGCAGACTGGATAAAGATGGCAAAGAACCAAAAAATGATGACTGTCTTTAACAAGGAATTTAGGGATGCGAGAACATCGAACAACACATACAAAATAAAGAAACTGACTGAAACCCAACCGTTAATCATGAAACGCCAGGGAGAAATGTCGACATCGCAGTTAAAGCCGATGGTATTCACGATGCTGATCGCTATAATGATCTTCATGTGGCTCGCAATCTTCATAGGAGAACTGCCTACACATACAATCTCGCTTCCCTGGGAGCCCCACTGGAATATGATGGATTCCACAGTGCTTCCGCACTGGATTTTGATATATTCGCTGGTGTCGATCCCGTTCGGGCAACTGCTTCAAAGGGTTTTGAAAGTGATAACTTACAGGAAGATATTGAACGATTTGAATGCCGGGAAAGAGCTGAGCGTTTAATAACAAAATAAAAGAAGGAATTGAATTTTCGATAACTGAATAAAAAATGAGCGAGTGGTTGCAGGCATAGTCAAGGAAACTACCCATGGAAATGAAATGGGCGGATTAAAGCACAATCTTTCCCCCAGGTGCCCGTTCCCATCCAGAGAACATATGTGTCCAGTAAATTACCATGGGCTAACACCCACAGCATGTAGCTAGTGGCTATGTTTCATAATCGTACCAAACAATTAATATGCCTGTGGCAACAAAATTCTTAATTCTATGTGTTAAATACAAACACTTTTTAATTTGACAACATATAGGCCATACGGGCATATAGATAGTCTGGAGAAGCTTCGATGAAAAAACAGGAAACGATTGTTATTTTGATCTCTCTTGTCTTCTTAATGCTGTTCTGCATCTTGTTCGTTAGCAGTCATGCCCATGCTGGCAGAACAACCGGAGACTGGATAATAACTCAGGACGAGATACATGCAAATGAGAACATTACCCTAACCGGAAACTTAACAGTAAATAACTCGAAACTGACGCTTGAAAATTCTTATCTGTTCATAAATCAATCGCAAAGTGCCCAGTATTTAGTAAATATCGATAATGGCACTCTGGAGTTAAAAAACTCAACAATACGCAGCAACTATGGCTATTCACTAACGATGGTAAACAACTCTTCCCTGCTCGTGACAGACTCAAACTTACTGGCGATTAATAGATTAAATGCCTCCTCTACCGGTTTATTCAGTATTGACCGAAGTACCTTGAACGCGACCAATGCCGCGGTTATCGCAGTTTCTATTTCAATATCCAACAACAGCAACATATCATCTTCAAATATCTCATTAAACGCTACAGATATTACATTTATTGCGTCAAAAATAACTGGTATAGGCGATAACGGCAGTGCAAGTGAACGTGGAAAAAATGTCACTGTGAATATAGAAGGGGAAAGAGCAAATCTATCCGCACTTTCAGTACTACTGAAGAGTGGAAGCGGGGGCGCAGGCTCTTATGGTGCTGGTGGGGGTATTGGTGGCAATACCAATTTTACTATAAAATGCAACGTAATTGAAATGGACAACACAGAAATTGTACTAAACGGTGGGAACGGTGGGAATGGGGGGAGCGGTGGGAAGGGAGTTGATGGCAGTGCCGCTGCAGGCGGTCGTGGCAGCAATGGAGGAAGTGGAGGAAACGGTGGCGATGCAGAACTAACAATTGAGGCTAGACAAATACTAAAAATTATCAATACGAGCGTTAACTTAACAAATGGGGCTGGAGGAAGTGGAGGAAACGGCGGGGCAGGAGGGATCGGAGGGTGGGTGTGGTACTATGGGGTCTACAGATTCCCAGGAGGGGGTGGTGGGGACGGTAGTAATGGTGGAAACAGCGGTACATGCGACATAGAAATCAGTGGAATATATGGATTATTCGATGCCACTAAAATAGTGGCAAACAAAGGATTAAGCGGTAGCCGCGGCTCTGGTGGTGGAGGAGGGGACGGCAACCCCGTTGGAGGTAATGGCAATAACGGAGTTGCGGGCACAGCGAAGTCGGGCATGATAAAAGTAAATCTAAGCGAGTGCGTTTTGAACAATACGATCTTAGATTGCGATGGGCCATCTTCTGGACTCCTCTGCATCTCAAATAGTTCTATGTATATATCCAACTCTACGCTATCTGGAGAAGGTTCGAACTTCACGGTCCGTTCGCCATATTTTAACTCTACAAATTCCACGTTTGCTCAACCGTTGGATGATTTTACTGGGAACGATACTGGTTATCTAACAAATGTTATTGTGCCGTCGATAAACGCAAGTGAAGATGCCGTTGTATACGTACTCCGGCATTTAGATATCAACGTGTTGGATTACAATTCTCAGAGCATATCGAACGCGAATGTTTCCATATACCGCTTGGAAGCGTTAGTGGATAATGGTTTTACAAACGCCGATGGTAATATCTCGTTTATACTACCGGGGAATATAACAACCAAAAATGGCACTATAACCATGAACTATACTATATCCATAACATATAAAAAAGAGAAATATGCGAAGGACGTAATCATGAGCGGGGATGAAGAGGAGTCGATAAAATTAGCATGCCTTAAAAACACCCGCCCCAGCGTATACTTCGACACCCCTCTGGATAAAAACGCCGTGTACAAAGAAGTGACAATACATGGAAGGAGCGAGGATTTAGACGGAGAGGTAAAAAAGGTAGAGATAAAGGTCGATAATGGGAGTTGGGTGGATGCTGGCAGCACATCTAGCTGGAATTATATCTGGAACGCATCAATAACATATCGCGGGGAGCACGCGATTTCGGCAAGGGCGTTTGATGATGAAGATTTCTCCATAGAAACTATAACGGTGTTTGTCAATGAAACTTTATTGTCAAAATTAGTCAAAGTGCTGTCCGGTTCCGATAAAACCGTCAAGGTCAATCGTACTGTCAACTTCAATTCCTCAACGAAAGAAGATTTTGTTTACTCACTAGAATGGGACTTTGATGATACGGGCGGCACTTCTTACGATTGGAATTCTAGTATGGGCACAAATGCGGCCCACACCTACTACCGCGCAGGTATCTACAGTGCCACGCTAAGAGTCACTGCCATAAACGGAATCAACGAAACGGCAGCGATCAAGGTGAACGTTGTCGCAAACATCCTTCCAGTCGCACGGATAGACAACCGCTCCGTAAGCGGCAATGTGGTAAAACTCTCTTCTTCCGGCTCAAGCGACAGTGACGGCGAGATTGTTTCATATCTATGGGATTTTGGAGATGGAAATTATTCATACGAACAAAGTCCGACCTACATATATGCAAAAAAAGGCAACTTTACAATCAACCTGACAGTAACCGACGATGATGGCGAGAGTACAACAGTCGGAAGAAACGTAACTGTCAAAAATTTTGCCCCCGCACCGATAATTACGGAACCCGTGAAAACAAGTTTTAAGACGCTTGAAGTAGTAAATTTTAACGCCTCAAAATCAGTTGATACGGATAGCAATCTCCCGCTAACATACTTGTGGCAGTTCAACGACAGCTCGAATTTGTCCAACGCCACGACCCCAACGCCATCGCACGTTTATGGAAAAGCAGGAACATACAATGTAACGCTTACAGTCACAGATGCCGAGGGCGCATCTAACGACAAGACTGTACTAATCAATATAACGAACAGGGCGCCAAAGCCGCTCATAACCATAGATGGCGCGGCAAAGGAAAACGAGGCAGTTGTAAACAGCACGCTTAAGTTAAACGCCTCGACATCATACGATGACGATGGAAATATCGCTGGTTATCAATGGGAAATCGACGGTTATGTCGTTCCATGGAACACTACGCGGTTGTATAATTATACGCCAAGCGCATCTAAAAAATACACTGTGATTTTACGCGTAAGGGATGATAATAATGACACCGGCGAAACCAGGATAACGATAGATGTCGGACCCAGGAAGCCAACACTTTTTATAGATTATGACAAGAGCGTAAAATATAAACCAGGTGAAAAAATTGCTTTCGACGCCTCAAAATCCACCCCGGGGGACGCTACAATTATTGCTTACAAATGGGAGTTTGGAGACAGCGAAAGCACGGCGTGGAGCCTGTACAACATAAATCAGTCACATACATACAGCCATAGTGGAAATTATTCCATAAAGTTCTATGCAAAGGATTCGTCTGGCACCGAAAGCAACACCACGATAAACATCACTATCGAAAACATACCTCCCATACCTGTTATGTCCACTCCGCACCGCAGCGGCAAAGTCGGCGAAACAATAACGTTTGATGCGAGCAAATCTACGGACCCGTACGGAAAAATAGTCGCCTACATTTGGGATTTCGGCGATGGTACAAAAGAAACCGTAGATAACCCCATCGTAACGCATGTATACCAAGAACCCTGGCAATATAAGGTAACGCTTACTCTTATAGACGACAACGGCACTTCGAGCAACATTACGTTGGACCCTGCTCTTTTGATTCTCTCGGAAACTTCGAAAGGCGGTGAGAACAGCAAATGGGCGTTGGACGACCCTAACGTAATAGGCCTTGTAGTCTCGGCAATCGGCCTCGCCATCGGTTATATCGCATATACTGCCAAAAAGAGAAAGCTCACCAAAAGCATTGATGACATGACTGCGATATATGTGCGGTATAAGAATAGGCCAGAGTACTGCGAATCTGAGCTTAACAAATTCAGGGAAAATTTCTTACGGGAATTCGAGAACGGCAAACTTGACGGCAACAACTATCTCATATTGGAGAAAAAAATCGAAAATTATGTGAAAGAATTGAGAACCAAAACCGTGAAGTCCAAAATGGGCGCCATACCTATCCAGATACAGCAAACCATCGCAAACATACTTGCGGACGGCAAGGTAAGCAAAGAGGAATACGACAGTTTGATGAACACGATTAACGGTTCCGATATAAGCGAGTCCCAGAGAAAGCAACTGAACGACATGCTCTCGATATGGATGAAATCGGACGATCGCTTCAGGCATCCTGTGGAGATCGCGGCACCCCAACCCCAAGAACGCGCAGGCATACCCAAACCTACGCATGCAGCCCAAAGAGTACGCTGCACAAAATGCAGTGCAATCATAAATGTAACTTCTACCAAACGCCCGCTTATGATATACTGCCCAAGTTGCGGCATGAAAGGCGTTTTGAAAAGCAAAGAAGTGCAGAAATAAAACGGCGACAAAGACGCAAAATTAAGACGATTTATGTGCAGATTTGATTGTTATTGATATTGAAGAAGCAATTAGATGTAAATAATAATCGGGCATAATATATAATTAACTGGTTATGTGCAACTATAGCCAATTTAACCAGCTTTATACAATTTTATAACAACATTTATATAATAATTCTTAACATAGTAATATAGTGTGATGTCGTGTACAGTTTAACAACACAAAGGAACAGAGCAAGAGGGACATCCTGCATTAGCGTAGCTGCTATATCCCAATGCAGGGTTTGCGGTACGCCAATCGCACCATCGCCCCATATTTCGTTAGGCAAAGTAAAATGCCCGAAATGCGGAGCGTTTAGCGAAGTATGCGATTAGCCACCCTCTTCCAATTACTGCGCAGAATAATCGTGCGGATATTTGATACCAGATTAATTAAGAGGAGATGGGGTTTAGGATCCGACATCAGGTTAAACATGAATAACTGGATTTAAGATTCGACATCATATTAAGCATGGATAACCGGGTTTAAGATTTGACACTAGGTTACGCACGAATGACTGATTTAAGATCCGACACCAGATCGGATGCGGGGGCCATATCTATTCGTCTGTGGCCAAATGACGGTTCGGGTTGTTTTTATTGATGTAACGATAATAAATATATAGAGAGAAAGCAGTTATGTAAAGAGAAAGCAGATGCAGATATATGGTATGGATGTGCAAGCATGGACATTGAAGAAAGGAAAAGATCGGAAATAAAGAAAGCAGAGAAAAATTTTTTGAGATCCGTACATTCAGAAGCCAAAGCATGCAGGATGACGTCAGACTTCGAGTTATTTTTGGAAAATAACCGCATGAGAGAAATATTCGGCGAGGACATTAACGTACGCGACAAGGCATTAAGCGAGTTTCGCAAAATCGGTTATATCAGGTATATGCGCGAAGATAAAAATAAGGGCGGGTATGTTTTTCACATATCATTGAAGGCAGTGAAGGAAAGCGCCGAGTATAATCGGTTTGACATTGGTTAGTGCGATCGAGGTTCGATTAGTGTAGTAGAATTTTTTAGAGTACATTCACTCCAGTCTTGCTTTCGTATATTGTTGACGAGGAAGGCTCATGGATAACTTTTACATATACTGGTTGGGTCGTATCTGGAGCAATATCTCCAGTAGCATTGGTTTCTGACAGGTATATCGATTCACCCACATCCCATGAAAGGTCTGTTGCCGCATTGTCCAATACGATCGCACCAATCTTGTACGGATTTGAAGCATCGGGCGTAAGTTTTTTCCAATCACCACTGGCACCAACCTTGATGTAGATTGTCAATTTTGTTATGTCGCCTGGTTTGCCGTTGTCTGCGGTTATCTTAGCAACTGTGTCGTAGGCTGTCGTGTTTACATAGAATATGTTGTTGGCAGCGAATGTTGCACCGGCCAATGTTACGCCTGTAACTTTCTTTACGCCAACGTCTCCTGATGCTAGGCTAGCGTTGACTGTATATCCAGTCGAAAAAGGCGTTGCTGGGAATACTGCGGTCGTTGTGCTGCTAGTTCCCTTCTCATTTTCATAAGTCACAGTGACAGTAATAGACGGGCCGCTCCACACATCACCAGAGTAGGTTACAGCAAATGCATACGTTGTACCGCTAACCATGTATGGTCTAGGTGCCACTGTTGCGCCCGCGGTGAATGCACTAGTAGCCTGCGCCCCCGTTTTCGTTGCTAATCTTTTGGCACCCACAGCATCAGTAGGACTTGAGTATCCTGTTGGTGCAACACTATACGTAGTTATCGAATCCGGTGCGTCAGCTACGCTTGCCGAAAACGCTGGCGGTGCTGTTCCTGGCTTTTCGACGACAAGTATAAACGTTGTTGTGCTTTCCGCCTTTGCATCGTTTACAGTTATTGTGATGTTATACGTTCCGACAGATGTTGGTGTGTATGAGAACAATCCTGTGCTTGTTATGCTGCCAATGTTTGAAGTATAGGTTAGTATATCGTTGTCTGCATCTGTTGCCACTACCTGATATATAAATAATGTTCCGTTTGTTGCTCCTTGTGGTGGTATCGCCGTTATTACCGGTGCATGGTTTATCGCGGGCGCTATATCTAACGTGAAGGTTGCGTTTGCAACCGCCTTGCCATCACTTGCGAATATCACTATTGTATAATTTCCCACGTCTGCTGCAGATGGTGTGAATGCAATCGCACCAGTTGTACTATTGATTACAAACAAAGAGGTATCATCAGTGTATGTCAGCTTATCGCCGTCCGCATCCGTTGCAATAACCTGATATGCAAACGGCACTCCCGCTATCGCCTTCTGGGCAGAGATCGCAACTATTACGGGCGCGTTGTTCGATTTTGTTTTTTCCCCAGGCTCACCAATGCAACCAGATAACATTGTCGCAGTCAAAACTAATGCAATAACCATAGCTAAAACTTTTTCAGAATGAGACATACCTAAACATATCCTATGCGATGTATAATAACATTTTGGAAATGTGCCAGTTGGAGACTGAATATTGGTGTGGATATATGACACTAGATTGGATATGGGAATCGGGGCTTAATATCTGACACCATACCATATATCGGGACTCGGCGTTTTGGGAAATTATATATCATCTGGTGTCACTTTAGTTAATTTAGGAAATTATATTATTATTTAGTTATGTTAGTATTTATATAATAACAAGGCATAACAATATGGTGATATTGATGTGCGACGAGAAAGAAAATCAGGATCAGAAAACCAAAAAGAAAAAAGCATCACTGTTAGTGCAAACGCTGCCGGATATTTCGGTTATGCCGCCTATGAAAGAGAAAAAGAAAAAGTGAGATGGTGGGTGGGATTGGGGTTTTGATTGCTTATTTTGTACTTTATTTTATATACCAATTAAAAACATAGTTTGATCGTAGAATGGTGGTAAAATGAAAATTGATAGATTAAATAAATTAGATACGGTGAAAATCGGTATAATTGCCACCGATGGTGTCGAATACAAAAAATGTGATACAATCATATTTATTTGGAAAAAGGAAAGGCAATTTATTTCTTACGCATTTGGTAATTCTCATACCACGTTTCATCAGAGTGGGGAGATTCATCGTGCTTCTAAACAACAGAAACCGTATCCAGTGATTAAAGGAAAGCCTTTATTGAATTTTAAAGGACATCAGCACATGTGTCGTTTTGAGGTTGTTAACAATTTTGAGAATTTAAAAAATTGTAAACCGGTGAAAAATGAAAAATTGGACATTCTCTTATATCTTGATTTTAGAAAATTTAAAGAAGAAAAGATTACTTTGGATTTATATTTATTGGAAGAAAGTAATTTACAGGAAGTTTTTGAAATAATAAGAGATGGCGGTTATAACTCTTTGTATACAATAATCACTTTGACATCTCCGTGGATGTTAATAGCGTATCGATAAAAATCGGTTGTGTGTGAGATGGGGTTTTGATAGTCGCCGTTAAATCCTTTGTGGAAATTGCCAAAGCAGTCCTCGAGGAAACACAGTATCGTTATCCCCCCCAATCCTCACCGTTATATATCTCTTCGAGCATTATATATCCCATATCGGTGGAGATGTATCTATGAACGTAAACAGAACTTATACGACATCGCTGCTCCTGTTTTTTGGGGTTGTGATTTTGACTGCAGTGTTCATCACTGCAGGAAAGGCGAACGCGGCGACGATAACGGTTGACGATTCTGGCTGGCAATCATACACAAGCGTTCAGGCAGCCGTAAACGCCTCAAGCGCCGGCGACACGGTGTATGTTTACAACGGCACATACAATGAAAAGGTTACAATCTCAAAGCGCATCAATTTAGTGGGCGAGAGCAATCAAAACACGATAATCCAAGGAACCGACGCCTCAGACTCCACGGGGGTCTATGTTACCGCAAATTATGTGAACATAAGCAACTTGAAGATTGATAATTTTGCGTACGGCATCTATCTCTACACTGGCTCAAACAACAACATCGTCACATCCAACATCGTCTCGGACTGTAGTTATTACGGCATCCTTCTCTCCACATCAAACAACAACACAATCACGTCCAACACTGTTTCAAGATGCAATCATTTCGGCATCTATCTCGCATACGCATACACTTCAAGCAACAACATCATATCTAACACTGTCTCGGACTGTGGTACTGTCTTGAACTGCGGTAGCGGCATCCTTCTCTCCGGCTCAAGCAACAACAACATCATATCTAACACCGTCTCGAACTGCGAGTCTCATGGCATCTGGATATACTCCGTCTCAAACAGCTACATCGTGTCCAACACCATCTCGAACAGCGATAACGGCATCTGTCTCGAACATGGTTCAACCAACAACAACATCGTGTCCAACACGGTCTCGAACTGCGATAATGGTACATCTCTCTATTCTAGCTCAAACAACATCATCGTGTCCAACACCATCTCGAACAGCGGTAGTTGCGGTATCTATATCTCCGGCTCAAACAATAACATCACCGGGAACACTGTCGCGAACAGCAACAACTATGGCGTATATCTCTATTCCAGCTCAAACAACAACATGACGTCCAACAACATATACAGCAACAAGCAATGGGGGTTGTATCAATATTCAGGCACGGACAACACCGCCTACAACAATTGGTGGGGCGGTGCGAGTGGGCCGTATAACGCCGTGAGCAAGCCAGATGGAAACGGCGACAATATTACCGGCGGTGTCCCGTTCACACCCTGGGCAACCGAACCATTCAATATCACGATGCCTGTAAATTATCCAAGTACGCCAACCGTGACCACAACAGCATATACCGACACGGACGGCAATTACACAATCAACTGGACAACATCAACTTACGCCACCAATTACACACTTTATGAAAATGACATAGAAGCATACAACGGAACTGCAAGCATATACTCCTTCACGAACAAACCAAACGGCACCTACACCTACAAAGTACGGGCGTGGAACACGAACGGAACGTCGGCGTGGAGTTCCACTGTCAGCATCAGTGTTACCAAGGTAACGTCAGTAAACGCCCCGCCCGTTGTAATGATAGTATCGCAATTTACCGGCGGCAAGGTAAACGGCACAATATCAATAACCGGCATATCATCCGACGATTCTTCCGTGCAATATGTCCAGATATATCTAGATGGCATTGGTTGGATAACTGTAACAGGTACAACATCATGGAGTTATTCGCTGGACACCACAAAACTCACCGACGGCAAGCACACGATTAAAGTAAGGTCTCATGACGGCACCCAGTACTCGACTGAACAGACGATCGAGATTGATGTGGATAATGCAAAACATGTTACAGAATCGAAGAAGGAGAGCAAGGGGTTTGTTCCTGGGTTCGAAGTCGACATGATGTTTGCAGTTCTAGGACTGTCCGCACTGATAGTCAACGGCAGAAAAAGAAAGAGATGAGACACGCAAGCCACCTGTTTGTAGCCACGGCGCATCTACTCACGACAAAATAAAAAAGTTATCACAGAAGATCAAACGGTCACAAATCACTGATAATGGCTAATATAGTATCCGTTTGCATGAGAAAAGAATTGAAATTTTAAAAATCAAAAAAAGGTGGGAGCACTGGGATTCGAACCCATTAGATTATATGCCACGTTTATATCCTATCACAGTAGTTCCGCCACTAAATGGACATAACCAGATACATTTTATCTTGAATTTGGCTATCGTAATAGCCAAAATCATTAAATAATGGCTAATATACTATCCGTTTGCATGAAAAAAGGGGAGATATTAGAGATTTTAAACGACTGGAATTTTTGGAAAAAGGAATTAAACACAGGGATAAAACGGGATAACTATATCCAAAAAGCAGAGAGTTTTCTTAAAACCAACATGATATTAGGCATACTCGGGATAAGAAGATCTGGAAAATCTTTCATAATGAGGCAGATCGCGAAGACCCTTATCGACGGCGGTCTGGATGCAAAGGAGATACTGATAATAAATTTTGAGGACAGAAGATTTGCGGACATTTCAATAAAATTGCTCGACGAAATCTTTGCCACCTATTTGGAATATGTGAATCCGCAGCACACCCCCTATGTTTTCGTGGACGAGGTGCATTTAGTGAATGGCTGGGAGCGGTGGGCAAGAACATTGAACGAGCTGCAAAAAGCAAAAATAATAGTTTCGGGGTCGACCTCGCAATTGATAAGCAAAGAGCTTGCAACTACCCTGACAGGAAGGCACCTCGACCTTCGGGTTTTTCCTTTGGGTTTTCGGGAATTTTTAGAATTCAAAAAGATAAACGCCGGGGATTCTCTTGATTTGATAAATAAAAAAATCGAACTGAGGCGGGCTTTCAGGGAATATTCTCAATACGGCGGATTCCCGGAAGTGGTCCTGAGCGAGGCCAAAGACGGTATATTGGCTTCTTATTTCGAAGGCGTTTTAACCAAGGACGTCGTCAAAAGATTCAGCATCAAAAAGATAAACAAGATAGAAGCGCTGGCAAAATTCTACCTAACGAATATTTCAAACAGCATAACGTTCAGGTCTCTGGGAAGCGCTCTGAAAATCAGCAAAGACACTGCTGAAAAATATTCGTACTATTTAGAAAACGCATTTTTGTTCTTCTTTATAAAAAGATTTTCTTTTTCGGTAAAAGAACAGGACAACTCTCCGAAAAAAGTGTACTCGCTCGATATCGGCTTGAGCAACGCCATGGGTTTCAGATTTAGCGAAAACCTCGGAAGAATAATGGAAAATATCGTTGCAATAGAGCTCTTGAGAAGGGCGTCACAAAAACCGCCTACGGAAATTTACTATTGGAAAGATTTGACAGGTAGGGAAGTGGATTTCGTTGTCAAGGAAGGCATCGAAACGAAAGAATTGATTCAGGTAACGTATGTTTCTTCAAAGGACGATATCGCAAAAAGAGAAACAGATGCACTGGTAAACGCGATGAAGGAGTTAAAATTGAATAAAGGTTCGATATTAACGGATGATTTTGAGGGAGAAGAAAAATTCGATGGGTTTGTAATAAAATACGTGCCGCTTTGGAAGTGGCTATTAAACTATAAATGAAACGAACGGAAGCTTGCGGGATAAAGTATATTTCGCTGTCGTCATTCCAAAAAAAAGGTGGGAGCACTGGGATTCGAACCCAGATCAGCGGGTTTCTTCGACAGGCGAACCTATCATTTTTAGGAGGTCATCGCTCCAGTTAGTCATCAGCGATCGACAAGCGATCTCAGCAAACTCTTTGGCGTTCATCCCTCCATTAACTGGAGCCCACGAGGATACCTGGTTACCCCATACTCCCACATTCCAGCGCGATTTCGGGTTGTATTGTTATCACAGGTTATCATTGTAGTTTTAGGTTATCATTACGATCTCAGGCATTGTGGTTTCATTCAGACAGTCGTTACGCTTGTTGTCTTCTCTTCGCCCTCTTTCGCTCTCTCATTTTCTTCTTTCGCCATTTCCAGCGTTGCTTTCCCTTCTTCTTCCAAGCCCTCGAACTTCGTTTCATTTATACCCCTTTTGGATTTTTTAATGAATTATTATTTTATTCTCTATTAATTTAATTTTAATGTGCTGCTATTTTTTGTTTTAAACGCATCATTTACATTTTAATTACAGTTTATTTCAATGCGCCGTATTTTATATTATAGATTATTTCAATGTATCGTTTTTATATATGTATAAGGTACGGTGTCGTTTCTATGTAATCTCTGGTCTGTATTTATATTTACCTTAGCGGGCTCGCTGGGATTCGATATAGAGGGTGCTTCGCACCTCTCAGTGAAAAACTTTCAACATTATCCAGTCAAAGTTTTTCACACCGAGGTTCGAATCCTTTTGTTAATGGTTAATATAGATTAGCGGGCTCGCTGGGATTCGAACCCAGGACCCTCGGCTTAGAAAGCCGATGCTATATCCGGACTAAGCCACGAGCCCACAGGGGAGCAAATATGGTTTAAACTATATATTTTTATAGGGTTCATCAACTGGGTCCCAACATAATTATAGATAAAAATAATGCTGATAAATGCAGATGAACTGATTGCTGACAAATGATGATGAACTAATTGTCGACTGCTGATAAATACCGATAAACCAATTGCCGATAAACTGACAATATATCGATAAATCCTGGTAAATCACACAAATAAACATCGCACGTGAACCTTTTAGGTAGCTTTAACAGAGACTGTCAAGTTAACACGATTTACATGCCTAACCAGCACAATTAGACATTCGCGTATCTTGGCACTCACTTTAACAACAGCATTGTCCTTTTTTATTAAGCAACATCCTTAAACCATTATAAACACCAAATCTTTATATTCACGGACAAACTAAATAATAAGAGCATTTATGAAAAATGCAAACAATCCCCGTTTCTATCTGTCAGGCGTAATTGCTTTGTTATTAGTCGCCATGCTGCTGGTCGGGGTTTTTCCATATGTTGCATATGCAAATAACGGCGGGGCAATTGCGATCTCTCCAAAAATCAACTATGCTCTCGAAAACAAAAACGACTTGAACGATAATAAAATACAAGATGATTTGGAAGAAGACATAAGGACAATGAACACAACAGATAAAGTGAACGTGCTCGTTACACTAGCGCCGAGAGATGAAAATTTTATAAAATTCGCTGAAACATATGGTGCTAAAATAGAACAATTCTACACGATAATTGATGCAGCCTATATCGCGGTGCCAGTAGAAAATATCACGAAGATGGCGTCATATCCTGCCGTAGAGATGATTTACAAAGACAGGAAGATGCAACCCGGCCTGGATACGAGCGTCTCTGCATTGTTCGGCGACAAAACTACTCTTCAAAACTCTGGATTCGACGTCGACGGTTCCGGCACAACTATCGCGATAATAGACAGCGGCACCAATATAACGCCCGCTCTAACAACCCTGCCCGACGGCAAGACTTCCAAGGTTATAGGTTGGAAGGATTTTATAGACGGCAAATCCTCGCCATTTGATCCCGAGGGACATGGTACGGGCATGGCCTCAATTGCAGCCGGAGTCGGCCGTCCGCCGTATTTTGCGGGGGTTGCGCCCGGGGCGCAGTTAGTGATTGTGCGCGGTTTAGGGGAAGCAGCAGACACAGGACTAACTCCCGTATTCAATTCATTCCAATGGATATTGGACAATAAAAACAATTTCGGAGGAATAGACGTACTTTCCCTGAGCATAAGGCAATTCTATGATCAGGCAAGCAGATTGGACGGCAACGACCCGATCGATTTAGCTGTCGACAAGCTGGTTTCGGCAGGTATCGTTGTTGTGGTTCTTGCGGGCAACGAAGGCCCAAACAGCAAGACAATTGGCGTGCCTGGAACCGCAAAAACAGTTATCACGGTTGGCGCGGTAGACGACAGTTACAATATATGCACTTTTTCTTCAAGAGGCCCGACAGCAGACGGAAGAATCAAGCCAGATTTGTGTGCAATCGGCGCGGGCGTGCGCACCCTAGACACAAGCAGATGGGTTAGCGGCACCTCTGAGGCAACCCCACATGTAGCTGGCACCGTGGCTCTTCTTCTTCAATATTTCAACGAACAACTTGGCAAATACAACTCAACCTCTGCTAAAAGCCTCATAAAAATCACGCCTGCAATCGTGAAGGACATCTTGATTAAATCCGCCTCTCAACCATCAAGAGGCAGTGCGTATCCCAATAATAACTATGGTAACGGAATATTAAACATCAAAAACGCATTAGCAACGCTCAAAAACAAAAACTACCTGCCGATGGCACAGTTCACCACAAGCGGTGCCATAGCCACAATAAACCCGATATCCTTCGACGCATCCGGTTCTATAGACCCAAACGGCGATACACTCACCTATGTTTGGGATTTCGGTGATGGAAGTACAGGTTCGGGGAAAACAACTACACACATATATTCAACAGCAAAGGAATACACGGTAACGCTCACTGTCAGAGACAGCAAAAACAACGCCAACGATTTCGGGTTAAGCGCCAATGCAATAGGTCAATTAACCACAATCAAAAAATTGCTCAACGTTGTCATAGGCAACGCACTGCCAATAGCAAAGATTACAGCCAACGGCACAAATATAAACAAGGGTGGCACATTGAACTTTTCGCCTAACGAAATGGTTAATCTAGACGCCTCCAAATCGTCAGACCCAGATGGCCAAGTGGCAACTGTATCCTGGAACATGGGCGACGGCATACAAAAATCAGGGAAAACAATCACACACTCCTACGCAGCCGACGGCAAATACGACGTAGTTGCAAAAATAATCGATGACAAAGGAGGTGAAACCCAATTCGATTTCATCGTCTCCGTAGCTAACAAGCTGCCTATAGCAAATATAGCAGTCAGCAATACAAATGTGAACAAAGGCGACGAGTTAACATTTTCGATCAAAGAAGAAATTACTCTAGACGCCTCAAGCTCATCAGATCCCGATGGCCAAGTAGTAGCAGTATCGTGGAGCATGGGCGACGGTATACAAAAATCTGGAAAAACCATACTACATTCATACTTAGCCGAAGGAAATTATCCTGTAATAGTGGTGCTCACTGACAACAGGGGAGGCGAAACAACATTCACGTTCACGATAAACATAGGAAACGGCCCGCCCGTAGCTGATATCAGGATGGGTGGCAACACGATCTCCAACGGCCAGACAGTGAAAGATATCATAGTGAACAAGGAAACGGAGTTCGACGCGTCACACTCCTTTGACCGCGAAGGCAGCATAAAAAGCATAACTTGGGACATGGGAGACAGCAGCGCGCAGAAATCGGGATTAACGATCACGCACACATACACAAGCATGAACACCTACAACGTGGTCGTAAAACTAACGGACAACGTTAGCGCAGTAAGAACATTCTCTTTCAAGGCCGAGGTAAGCAACGCACCTCCTGTAATCACTCAAACCGATCCGATAGTAAACGTCACCACTGCAACAAAAAAGACTGCATTCCAGTTCAACGCCCCGCCGTCATCTGATCCAAATGGCAATGTAGTGGGTGTTACATGGGACTTCGGCGACGGCACCACAAGCAGTGAACAAAACCCAACTCATAAATACGAGCGCAGCGGCACCTATACTGTTACCTACACTGTCACGGACGATGCGGGAGCAACTGCAAATGTTTCAACTAACGTAACGATTACAAAATCACCACCAGTCGCAAACGCTGGCGGCAACGTTAAAGCAAATATCCGAGACAGCATAACATTCGACGCTTCCCGCTCCTACAGCCCGGACGGCGAGATAGTGGGCTACCTGTGGCGCATAGGGGACAACGATTACACCGAGTCGACAATTCCGTACAGGTTCAGCGAGAGAGGGGACTATACTGTTACATTGACTGTCACGGACGATGAAGGCTTGACCAACGCCACCACAATCTCGGTTAACGTAGCGAACATGCCTCCTGCGGCGGTGATGAGCAAGATTCCGGAAACTGTCAACACGGGAGACGCAGTGGAATTCAAGGCAACAAGCTCTTTCGATTTCGATGGCGAGATAGACAGGTACGCTTGGAACTTCGGAGACGGAAAAACAGGTACAGGAAAGACGACGAGCCACGTCTATGAAAAACCCGGCACTTATAAAGCTGCCCTGACTGTTTATGACAACGACGGCGAAACGAACACGACGAGTTTTTCAGTATCAGTTAACGGATTCGCAGGTGAAACCTATGCGTACGTCGGAGGCATCGCCGTCGTATGTGTTATTGCCGTAGTCATAGCCTTCTTCTACATCAAACCGTCTGTTTTCGGAAAGAAACGGGAAGCCTCCAACCTAAAAAGTTCACAGACTATGGCGCTTCAACAAAGCGAGGCACCGCCTCCACCCCCAATGGCGCAAAGTTCGTACAACGTTCCGTATCAAACCCAATCATATCAACCGCAGTCGACGAGGCCACCCGATCGATACTTATACACAACAAAGCCGTCATATCCGACGCAATCGCCAACCGAGTCTTCGTATCCTACACAAGCGCATCAATATGGTACGTGCCCGGCTTGTGGCGGGGCGGTGCAGATACCAACATCAACAGATGGATATCCTGTGAGGGTTGTGTGCCCTTCCTGCGGTGCAGAAAGTACAATTGAATAAAATATAGCCCCACACCTCCAAGCTTTCATTGACTGTAAATATGAAAAGAAAAGGATTTGTTCCATTATCCTTATATAATAGAATATCCTCATTTATAATTAGACATGATACTCATTGGTGGCTATAAAACGTAGGGGTGAGGGTGTGAGGAGTAAGAGTTATCTTAATTTTTCCTTGCCAAATTTACTTATTTTACTAGTAATAGCCACGTTACTCATGAGTGTTTTCCCAAGTGCTAGTTATGTGCCCGCTGAAAAAATCGAAACCACGCCAATCGAAAACACGCTAACAACACACAGCAATAATGACGTGAACAACAACAAGATTCAAGATGGTTTCGAAGAAGAATTAAAAAAGATGAACGCGACTGATAATGTAAACGTGCATGTCACACTCGTGCCTAGAGACGAAGGTTTCATAAAATTTTCTGAAAATTGTGGTGCGAAAGTAAGGGAGTTTTACACAATAATAGATGCCGCGGCGCTCACTGTTTCTGTGGAGAATGTTACAAAGCTCGCATCCTATCCTGCAGTAGAGATGATTTATAATGAGGACGATGAGCGAATGGAGGTTGGTATGGATTCATGCATCCCTGCGCTGTATGGTGATAGGGCAACTCTCCGCAGTGCTGGTTTTGATGTCGACGGGTCGGGTACAACTATTGCGATCTTAGACAGCGGTGTCTCTGTGCGTACCTCTCTACAAACCCTGCCTGATGGCAAGACCCCGAAGATTGTGGCCTGGATGGATGCCGTAGGCGGGGCAGCTCAACCTTTTGATGATAATGGTCACGGCACAAACATGGCTTCCATAGCTGCAGCTGTAGGACGTTCGTCGTATTTTCCAGGAGTTGCACCTGGAGCGCAATTGGTAATTGTACGTTGTATGTCTGGATCTGGTGGTGGAACAATAACTCCCATGTACAACGGATTACAGTGGATACTAAACAATAAAGACAAGTACGGAATTGACGTACTTTCTATGAGTGTAAGGATATTCTATAATGAAGCAAAGAGATTGGATGGAAATGACGGATTAGATCAGGCTGTTGAAAAGTTGGTTTCGGCTGGCATAACCGTCGCGGTTCTTGCGGGCAACGAAGGCGCAAACGGCAAGACGACAATAGGCGTACCTGGAACCGCCAGAAATGTTATTACAGTCGGGGGTGTGGACGACAGTTACAATCTATGTTCTTTTTCCTCGAGAGGCCCAACCGCAGACGGAAGAATCAAACCGGACTTATGTGCTGTTGGTTACGATGTGCGCACCATAAATTCAGTCATGTCCGTATTCACCGACGGGACATCTGAAGCAACCCCCCAGGTAGCAGGCACCGTATCCCTTCTTCATCAATACCACGACAAACAAGTCGACAAATACAACTCTGCTACGGCTAAAAGCGCTATGAAACTCACACCAGCAATGATAAAGGACATCGTAACAAAATCCGCCTCTCAACCATCTAAAGGCGCTCCATATCCAAATAACGGGTACGGCAACGGGGTGCTGAACATTAAAGGTGCACTAACAGCACTCAAGAACAAAAATTATCTCCCGATGGCAAAGTTCACCACAAGCGGCGATACAAACACAAGCTCAGCAATCACATTCGACGCATCCGAGTCATTTGACCCAAACGGCGATGCACTCACTTATTCATGGGATTTCGGCGATGGCACTACAGGCTCTGGAAAGACCGTAAATCACACATACTCAACTCAGGGGGACTTTACAGTAACGCTTACTGTTAAAGACAGCAAAAACAATGCTAATGAATTCGGAGCGAGCGCTACTGTAATAAATCAATTGACGATTACCAAAAAATCGCTAGCCATCGGAAGCGGAAATAAATTGCCAATAGCAAGCGTGATGGCAAATGAAGCCAATATAAACAAGGGAGACATATTGAACTTCTCGATTAACGAAGTAATCTCCCTCGACGCGTCAAAATCAACAGACCCCGACGGCCAAGTAGCGTCCGTGTCCTGGAACATGGGCGACGGCAGCCCGGCAAAAACAGGAAAGACCGTAACACATACATACACAGCTGAAGGAACTTACAGCGTAGTCGCAAAACTAACGGACGACAAGTCAGGCGAAACACAATTCCCATTCTCCGTAGTCATAGCCAATAAGCCGCCGACTGCAAAGATCTCGGTCAACACACAAAACGTAAACAAGAGTGACACGTTAAAATATTCAATAGGCGAAGAATTAACTTTTGACGCATCCAAATCAACGGACATCGACGGCCAAGTAGCATCTGTATCCTGGGACATGGGCGGCGAAGCACAGGAATCTGGAAAAACCGTCAAATACACCTTCACAACCGAGGGCAGCTACGACGTAGTGGCAAAGCTCACGGACGACAAGGGTGCAGAAACAACATTCGCGTTCACTATAGACATAGGCAACGGCCCGCCGATAGCTGCAATCAAGGTTAACGGCGCTGAAGTCTCCAGCGACGACACGATAACGGACATAACCGCCAACAAGGAGATCGCCTTCGACGCTTCCCAGTCATACGACCGCGAAGGCAGCATAAAAAGCGTGTCTTGGGACATGGGAGACGGAAAAAAGAAGTCGGGGCTGACAGTAAAGTACGCGTACACTT
>JBBABA010000012.1:0-40295 GCA_041657955.1 Thermoplasmata archaeon
TATTTACATAATTTGCAGTAACATAGATTCCTTTAGAGTCGGATGCGCCCGTTCCTTTGATTATCGTGCTCTGGTTGCTTTCGCCCACTAAATTTATAGTTTTATTTATTGTTAGATTTTCATAATAAGTTCCATTATAAACATACACTGTATCCCCCTCGCTCGAAGCGTTTATTGCATCTTGAATGATAGTATAATCCTTCCCCCCACCATCATCAACGTTAATCGTCCTCGCCTTTGCTGTCGCACTCGAAAATACAACTATCAGTGTTATCGCGAAAATCACAAGAAACGCAAGAATAAACAAATCGTGTTTTTTCATTATTTACCTTCTTTTTTAATTTATATATTAATTAATATTAATGATATATATCGTATTTATAAGACATATTGTAGTTAATAACACTGACGGCACAGCCCAAAAATCTCCTGATGACAGGCCTCAACTCGTCTCGATGATGAGTTTCTTTCCGTCCAGTGTGAATTTAACCTCGTCTCCGGAACCTATTTTGAGCGCGTTGGCGAGTTCCTGCGGTATCCTTACTGCCACGCTCCCCCCCACCTTGAAGGTTCTGCGTTTGAACAGCGTATATAGTTTTTGATATTCTTTTTCGCCGATCCACTCGTCTGCGCATTTTGGGCAGACCTCGACAGTCGTATAGACGCCGGGCTCCAATTCCTTCTTCTCTGTTTTCATTTTCGTGCTGCACATCGGGCATTTAGTCATGTTCGCCACCTCCTTCCACTGTTATTATCCATATCGTTTTCTGTCGTATGGTAAATACGAACCTTATTTTTGATTTGCCAACAGTCCTTTCCAATATTCCGATGTCGCCGTCCTTGGCGGGACGTTTCACGAGCTTGCCTGTTTTGAAATAGTGTTTTACTTCGTCGAGGCTCATGTCGAAGTGTTCGATAAGCCTCAGCGCGGCATGTGTCCTGAACCGCATCGGAAGTTTGTGTATCTCCAAGTTATCCTCTAGACATACTATGTATATATAAAGTATATCAATTTTTCGCTAACTAAAATTTTACAATCTTTTATCCGAGTGTCTTTTACCCGTAAATCGGCCAGTATCAGAATATCCAAAAATCTCCCCTTACGTTGAATTTCCGCACTATCATTTATGTTGATACTATAATGCCTGTATTTTACGTTGAATTTCCGCATTCTGCGATATTTCTATATTCTGCAGTTGGGACACGATTTTCTCTATCAGCTCCTGAACCCCCTCGCCTGTTTTTACAGATATAGCCATATCAAAAGAGTTGGTCTTTTTGAGGTCTGCCTTGCTCTCCACAGTTATCAGCGGCGTGGTTGGAAGCGTCTGCTTTACAGTCTTCAACAAATTCATCTGCATCTCCAGAGTATAGCCGCAGTGCTCCGAGCTGTCCACAAGGAAAACAATGATGGTCGCCAGATGCCTCAGTGCTGAGAATGCCTGCTTTTCCAATGCGTTGTGCTGGGAAGGCAGCCTGTCTAAAATGCCGGGAGTGTCGATTATCTGGTACCTCTTCCTTCCGATGTTGAAACACCCTATCAAAATTCCTTTTGTGGTGAACGGATAAGAGGCGATCTCGGGTTTTGCTGACGACACTTTTCTTACAAGCGAGGATTTTCCGATGTTCGGGCAGCCGGCGACGATTATTGCGGGAATTTCAGTATTCACCGCAGGCAGTTTGTTTATGACCCTTCGCGAATCGTTAAGAAAGTTGAGGTCTGGATCTATTTGCCTTATCATCGACGCTACCCTTCCGTACACCTCTCTCCTCTGCTGCTCGACATAATTGAATTTTCCTGTCCGCTGTATGTTCTTTATGTTCTTCGAGATTACGCGCTTTACGTTCTCCCTGCACCAGTCGAGCGCGCCGAGCGATTTTTTCAGCTTTCCAACGCCGATTGTGGCGTCGATGATCTCGAAATAAAACTTCGGGAGCCTGTCAAAGCTCGGGAAACTGGAAACGTAGCCGGACAGCATGTCGTCGAGCTTGTGGCTCATTGCACTAAACTTTGCGATTGCCATTTTTTTGGTTCGATAAAATTTATCAGGGTCTTCTACTTCTACATTCGACGCTCTTCGAAACGTAGTGTCTATCAATTCGTCTGCTTTTAGAATCTGCGGAATTTTGAACATCGTATCAAAGCCTTTATAAATCATGATGCAATAATATTTATCGGTGTCATTTATCACAATAGGCATGGAAAAAAACAATCTCTGCATGCTAAAGCAGATAGCACTAATGAGTGCGGATGAGAAGTCCGTAGCAACTTCTTCCAGGGAATTGGGGAAAATCCTGGCGATCAGCCAGCAGTCCGCATCCAAGAAGATCCTCGACTTGGTAAACTGCGGGTTGATAGAAAGAAAGGTCGGCGCAAAAAAACAGATTCTCACATTGACTGAAAAGGGCTGGCAGTCGCTTCAAAGAGAGTATCTTGACTATCAGAGCATTTTTCAATACAGGGACAGGATAAAAATCAGGGGCGAAGTGACAAGCGGCCTGGGCGAAGGCAAATATTACCTCTCGCAAAGCGGATATATCTCACAGTTTAAGGACAAGCTGAAATTCACGCCGTTTAAAGGGACGCTGAACGTAAAGATCAAGGGCAGGGAGACTGACAAGCTTTCTTTTCTCCACAATGCCGAGGGTGTTCAGATATCCGATTTTCAAAACGGCAATCGCACGTTCGGCGGCGCCAAGTGCTTTTTCGGCGATATCAACAATTACGAGTGTGCGGTTGTGCTTCCGAACAGGTCCCATTACTCCGACGTAATCGAGATTGTTTCGAGGCACCAATTAAGAAAAGTGCTAAATCTAAAAGATGGAGATATTATAGAGATTAACGTCAAAACCTAAAATACTTTGCACAAAGATTGGGATTGATTATATGAAAACAGTACATATATTTCTTATCGTCATAGCTACAACAACCATGATGCTGTCGGGATGCCTTGGGATTGACAAGAAGGCTAGTGATGGTAACGAGACTAGTGGCAGCGTTAGTGACAACAAATTGATCGAGTATTACTATGGAGCAAGGATACAATCGAATTCATCCGATAACTTTACAATTTACTTACCTATCGTGGTTCATGGATATTGGTCATCATTAGACAAACATCCAAAAGATGGCTTACCGTCGAAGGTCAATGAACACATCCATGTTGCTGAAGGTAATGGAGCATATAGAATTGTAGAAACTGAAAAAGGATACGCACTAGAAGTGAAGTCAAACGCTTCCGTCACTCTCGCGTTTAATGGAAGTGAAATCCGAGGTAGCTCTTCATCCGACATTGATATGTCAGGGGATCGCCCGAATCTTCGCTTGAGTTTGGTTTACGACTCAGATAACGATAGTAGAGTAGATGATGAGGAACATCTTCAATATTGGGTGAATTGTACCAAATCTAACACAACACCTCCCCTACAGGTAAATGTATCACTAGTACTCCACTACCTACCCATCCATTTTGAGGGGGGAATGGAAGCGCACGGTATCATTGAAAACGGGTGGCAAATAATTAATGGATCGATGGGTGGGGCTGCAGATTGAGGCGAAGTTCGTGTGCGGTAGTAACCCATCTTACAGTTTCTGTGTTATATTCTGTTTAACGATTTTAAGCCCGCATTTCGGGCAATACCGCCTGTCTGTGCGCATTTCGTATTCGCATCTGGGGCACAGCATGGTTACTGGAAGCTTATCGTATTCTACTCCCACCCGACCGTACCCGATAAAAACTAATCCGACTATTGCCAGGACTGCCCCGAATATTTGTATGTACTTTGAATAATCCCTTGCAACCTTTGCGCTGTCCAGGGTGGCTTGATCGGACTGTGAGATATATTGCGCCCCTTTTGTCGATGCGTATTTGTTTATTTCGATCTGGGCGCTGTTAAACATAAATACGCCTAAGATGTACATCGCTATGCCTATTAGCAACAGTGCGGCACCGATGTTCAATGCGACTTTTTTCATTTCTCTTTCCCCTATGACGCATTATTGCTGTTATTATAAATAAATATTGATTGTTATCCGTTAAATTTAACATCCTGCAGGGCATATCTTTTATCAGTATGGAAACAATACCTCTACCATCGTATAAAGAGTGCATAGACATCCTGGTTAAAGCTGGCTGCGATAAAGGAGTTATTGAACATTCTAAAGCCGTGACCGAATTAGCAGTAAAAATGGGTTCGCTCTGCGGCGCCAATATCCGGCTTATAGAGGTTGGCGCGTTATTGCACGACATCGGCAGGAGCAGGACGCATACTATCAGGCACGCTGTAGAAGGCGCGGAAATATTAAAGGAGCTAAAACTCCCGCCTGAGGTTATCCACATAGTCGAAAGGCACATCGGGGCAGGCATCCCGAAGGAAGATACCAAAAAACTTGGGCTGCCACATAAAGACTACATACCTGAGACTTTGGAGGAAAAGATTGTTGCCCACGCGGACAATCTTATCGGCGGCGCCCGCAGAGAGAAGGTGGAGAGCGCACTTAAAAAATGGAGAATAGAGGGCCTTGAAGATGGGGCCAGGCGGATAGAAAACCTTCATAACGAACTGTGTAAACTTTGCGGGATAGACATAGACGAAATAAAATAGATATCTTAAACCGTCTTTTGATTCGCTGGTTCCCGTAAAATTTAAATTTAGCGATATACCCAAACGTCACTGATTGCTGGCAGTTAAATCGAGCTTGTTTAAATAACCAAAACAAGTGCGGTAATGATTTCCACCACCCACCTAAACTATATATACGACATATATATTTAACTTAAATCCCCAAATCGCAACAACCAACATAGATGATAAGGGAGTATAAACCTGTATAAATGAGAATGAGCACAATGCAAACAGGTTATACTTTTGGATAATAAACAAAAACGGACGGAATTGAACATGACAGTAGTGTATGATGTACCGCCAGATGCTTTAATTCACAAGGTAGCAGAGAAATTAAAAGGGAAGAATGAAGCGAAGCCGCCATCCTGGGCAAAGTTCGTAAAGACTGGCGTTCATAGGGAAAAGGCACCGGTTCAGGGTGATTGGTGGTATACCAGGACTGCGGCAATCCTAAGAAAGATATATATCAATGGACCGATAGGAGTATCCAGATTGAGCGCCGAGTACGGCGGCCGCAAGAATAAGGGCTCCAAGCCGAACAAGGCAAAAAAGGGGAGCGGGTCCATAGTTCAGATGGCACTTATACAGCTCGAAAAATTAGAGTATGTATCCATAGTGAAGGGCAAGGGAAGAACGATTACCCCCAAAGGAAGATCGTTCCTTGACAATACGGCTCATGAAGTTATGGAAGAACTCATTAAAATAAACCCCACACTATCCAAATACAGGTGAACGGGTAATGGAAAACGATGATGAGCTGCAGCAACTGAGGGCGAAAAAATTAAGAGAACTTCAACTTCAGCAACAGATGCAGGCAAGCGCTGTAGAAGAGCAGAAAGAGCTTGACACGCAGAGGCAGTCTGTTCTCCGCCAGATATTGACGCCAGAGGCGAGGGGAAGACTTGGCACGCTTAAAACAGCGCGACCGGACTTTGCGGTCGCCGTAGAAGAACAATTAATAGCATTGGCACAATCCGGAAGACTTGGCAGTCAGATCGATGACAGGACTCTCTGCCAGATTCTCGAAAAGATAACACCGAAAAAACGGGATATCAAAATCACGAGGAGATAAGATGTCGCATAGCAAACCACTTGGAAAAAAACTTAGATTGCTGAGGGCGGTCAAACAAAACAGGCGCGTTCCGGCATGGGTAATGCAACGCACAAGCAGAAGAGTTACACGGCACCCGAAAAGGCACAGCTGGAGAAGAAATTCACTGCAGAAATAAAGCAGTGTTGTTAGTAAAGGTGAGACATTGGCAGAAAAAACAGAAGAAGAGAGAGTATACACAATACCGCTCAGAGAAGTAAGGGACGTGGAGAAGGCAAAAAGAGCGCCCTATGCAGTAAAATACATCAAGAAATACATCGCCAAGCACATGAAAACCAAGATAGGCATGGTATGGATAGACCCGATTGTCAATGAACTCCTATGGGAACGCGGGCGACAACACCCCCCTTCCAAGATTAGGATTAAGGCGGTTAAATTCGAAGATGAACTAGTAGAGGTTTCCATCCCTGAAGAGTAAATAATCGCAGAGTTGTTTTTGTCCGGGAAAGGATTGAATAAATGATTAAAACCATGAGCATTAACGAAAATCCGAATATCGGTGTTTTTTGTAAGGCAAATGAAGAGCTGGTCATGGTTGCACCTCAAACAAATGAACGTTACATCGCCGATTTTGAAGAAGTGTTCAAGTGTGAAGTCATAAGGGCGACGGTTGGAGGTTTAACGATACTGGGTTCGTTAATCACCATGAATTCCAATGGCATAGTAATCTCGAATTTAGTGGATATTGAAGAGTTTAAAAAACTAGTAAAAAGAAAATTGAATGTTGTACGCATTCCAGATAAGCTTAACGCCATAGGCAACAACGTCCTGGCCAACGACAGGGCGGCAATCGTGCATCCGCAAATGTCAAAAGAAAGCGTTGACGCTATTGCAGATGCCCTCTGCGTAGAGGTAATAAAAGAAACAATCGCAGGACTAAAAACCGTGGGCTCTGCAGCAGTTGCCACAAATAAAGGAGTTTTATGCCATCCAAAAACTAGCAGCAGGGAAATAGAGTTCCTAAAAGAGGTGTTCAAGGTAAATGTAAATACTGGAACTGTAAACTATGGAACACCCCAAATAGGCGCAGGTCTGGTAGCAAACAGCAAGGGAGCGATAGTCGGCGATCAAACCACAGGGATAGAGTTGTATAGGATAGAGAGCACCCTGGGATTGATAGAATAACGTGTCATAATAGCGTCACGAAATAGTACAATATCGTGAGCTTATTGTTTTTCTTTCCAGCACATAAATCGGTCTTCTGGTTGTTTGTTCAAGTCCAGAACAGCATTTATAATCTATAAAACGATAACGCACCATGGACCCAATCTCGCTTCTCGTAGATTTCATACTCCATCTCGATAAAAATCTCGACATTATGATCCAGAGTTATGGAATCTGGACATATGTGATACTGTTTGTAATCGTGTTCTGCGAAACGGGGCTTGTAGCGTTCCCGTTCCTACCCGGCGATTCCCTTATTTTTGCCGCATCTGCGCTTACTGTCTCGCTCGGCTCATTCAATATGTTTTGGCTGTGGGTAGTCTTTGTAACCGCGGCATTTGTGGGGGACACTGCAAATTATTGGATAGGTTATTACATCGGCCCGAAGATATTTACAAAGGAAAATGTCCGTTTCCTTAAAAAGGAGTACCTGGACCGCGCGCATATATTTTACGAAAAGCACGGCGGAAAGACGATAGTGCTTGCCAGATTTATCCCGATCATCCGCACATTCGCGCCGTTTGTCGCGGGCATAGGCAAGATGAATTACTTCAAGTTCATGGTATACAACATATCGGGCGGCATCGTATGGGTTTCGTTATTTCTGGGCGCCGGCTATTTCTTCGGGAACGTTCCTATAGTCAAAGACAATTTCACGCTGGTTGTCCTGGCGATAATTATCATCACACTCATACCGCCGTTTGCAGAATTTTACAGGCACTGGAGAAAGAAACGGCCAACGCAATCATAAACAATTGTTCTGGTATCCCGCACTAAAAACTTTTATTATATCTATCTATATTCGGGGTTTATCCGAGTTGTGTATTATAATTATGTAGAATAATCATTTAGGAGGAAGTTTATGACTGAAAAAATAGAAATGGTACCGCCGCAGGTTAAACATTTTATAAAATCGGCAGAAGAAAACCCTGAAGAATTTTGGAATAACGCCGCAGAAAATGCGCTTGAGGACATATATTGGTTTAAGAAATGCGACAAGGTTTTCAGTTGGGATTATCCTACGTTCAAATGGTATCTCGGAGGCACCACCAACATATCGTACAACTGCATCGATTATAAAATCAAACAGGGATTCGCAAACAAGGCAGCTTTCATATACGAATCCGGCGAAAAGGGAATAACAGAAAGTGCGACTTACGCCCAACTGCTGGACAAGGTAAAGAAAATCTCCTCCGCCTTAAGAGGAATCGGCGTCAAAAAGGGAGACAGGATAGTAGTTTACATGCCCATGAGCATCGAAGCAGCCGCGACCATGCTGGCCTGCGCGAGGATCGCTGCACTGCATGTTGTCATATTTGCAGGTTTTTCGGCGCAAGCTGTGGCTGACAGGATCATGGCTTCCGGCGCCGAGTACATAGTCACGCAGGACTTCGGGTCGAGAAGAGGCAAAACAGTCGAATTGAAGAAGATCATAGACGATGCCGCCAATCTGTGCCCGCCGAAACAAATCAAAAAGGTGGTCGTGTACAAGGAGAGCGGACAGCACACAGGCAATTGCCAGATGGTGAAGGGAAGGGACGTCTACTGGAACGAGTTTTTAGATTGCGGAAAAGGCGCAGATTCCAGCTTCGTCATTGTAGAGGCAAACGAACCTCTTTTCCTCTTGCCTACATCAGGCACAACAGCAAAACCAAAGGTTACTGTCCACAAGCACGGCGGCTATCAGATGCACATCTACTGGATGGGAAAATGGGTGCACGGATTAAAGAAAAATGACGTTTGGTTCAGCACCTCGGACATAGGCTGGATAGTGGGGCACAGCTATAACGTCTATGCGCCGCTGCTCGTCGGCTGCACATCGGTCTTGTACGAGGGCACGCCCGACTACCCCAGAAGCGACATGTGGTGGGAAATCATAGAAAGGAACAAAGTGAGCGGCGTGTTCACTTCTCCTACTGGCATCAGGGCATTGATGAGGATAGGGGCGGAGCACGCTAAAAAGCATGACCTCTCTTCGCTCGAGAGAGTTGTTGTTGCAGGCGAAGTGCTTAATCCCGCAGCCTGGGAATGGCTGCAGAGGGATGTACTCAACAACAGAATACCCGTAATAGACCACATGTGGCAAACCGAATCTGCAGGACCGCTTATTGCCAATCCCTATGGGCTCGGGCTGCTTCCGATAAAGCCGGGTTCGGCCGGTATCCCGATGCCCGGGATAGTCGCAGATATTGTTGACGAAACCACCGGAGAATCCCAGCCCCCGGGAAAGAAGGGCGTATTCGTGATTAAAAAGCCGTTCCCGGGACTCGTTCCTACGGTTTGGCAGGGAATAGATGTTTACAAAAAGGAATATTGGGAAAGAACTCAGGCGACAAAGGGAATGTACTACAGCGGCGATGCGGTGTATAAGGACGAGGACGGATACTTCTTCTTTGCGGGCCGCGCGGACGAGGTAATAAAAATAGCATCTCATAGAATAAGCACCGTAGAGATCGAGAGCGCGCTTGTTTCCCACCCAGCAGTAGTAGAGGCTGGTGCTTCCGGAGTGCCGGACGAACTGAGGGGCGAGGTTGCCTGTGCGTTCGTAGTTTTGAAGAAAGGATATACTCCCTCAAAGGAGTTGAAAAAGGAACTTATAGAACATGTAAAGAAGATGCTGGGGCCGATCGTGATAATAGGGGATATCGAGTTCATCACTACACTACCTAAAACCAGAAGCGGAAAGATCATGAGACGGGTGATAAAGGCGCTCTGGCAGGGAAAGGAAATGGGGGATCTCTCGACGATAGAGGAAGAGGCTTCTGTTGACGAGATAAAGGAAGCGATTAAGAGGATACGAGGAAGTGCGTAATTCAGTTTAATGATAATTGTGCACATGAAAAGGATAGGTTACGCACCGATGAGTTGAAGGGATGAAAATAATTCCAAAGCCATAATGTTGCCCCCTCGCATCTTGAATCTGCGAGTGATTGCTAGGTTGTTCGCCTCTCCTTCAACAACCTCTCATACTCCTCAATAGCCCGAAGTTTTGCGATTGCTTTAGTTCTTTTATATCCGATTTTCACTACAATAAATGTTGGTATGAAAATGAATGCCATGAATGTCAGAAATCCCATGGTTCCACTAACTTTCAAAACATTTAGGACCATAAAAGAGATTATGATCATCAACAATATAGATGCACCTAGAAGAACGGTCCAGAGAGGGTTCTCCAAGTATGTCTTTTCGGCTAATTTCTTTTCTTCTGGCGTTAGCTCCGTTTTTTCTCTAAATATAAAATTAGTCGCCCATCCCGAGTAGGGTATTTCATAATTTTCAGGCAGTATGCGTCTTCCTGTTTTTATTTCATACTCCACCGCCCTTTTTATAACGGCCCGCGTTCTTTGAATCTCGAATCCGTTCTTAAAGAAAAAGACGAACAGTATAGGGGATGCTATTAGAAATACGAGAGTCGTAATCTGAAGTATATCACTTTCTATTTCTTCAGACCTGGAGAGCGCTATGCCAATAAAGAATAAAGCAAGGCCGACCATGGCTATACGCGTCGTTACCTTATCGCCCTTCTGGATACGGAGATATTTCATCCATTGTTTTTCATCTACCTTTAAAAAGTCCTCGGCATCGTACTTGTCCTTCGATGTAATGTCGATTGGGTACACGTTCTCGGGACGCATCTTATTGTGGAGCTGAATCATCCGATATATGCTCAATGCCTCGTTGTATCTTCTCATTCGAACCATCCCGCACAGCATAGCCAGCATTAGAGAAAGTGCTAAAAAGACAGCGACGAATATAAACGCAAAAAATCCACCTACAGACAACAATAAGAGCAGTATATCAAATAGGACAAAAACAGAAATCAAAAGATATGGCGCGCTCATTATGAGTATCGTTTCTATAATCATCCTTGTAAATGATTTAGTGGCATACTTCCTTAATTTTAACCATCGTTGTGTGTTGATGTTAGGCGCCTGGTCGTATATCTTGGACCAATTCGCCCCGATTTTGCCAGAGAGTATCGATTCTATTTCTTCAACATAATTGGGGCGCAGTTCGCGACCAACAGTGTACGTTTCTCCAGCTCGAGTTGATATTTCCAATGCACTTTTTTTGAATTCGTTCTCCTGTTTAGTGTAACTGTATGTTGGGTGAACCGACTGAACATCACTGTACTCTATGAACGCCCTCTTCTTTTTTATATATTGATCCACCCATGAAACGCCGGTATATATACCGTTCTCGTCAAGCCACGCACTGGTTGGATAGGAAAATGAAAACAGTACGAATAATATTGCCATGATTGCATTCACGATTAAAGACATCGTGAGTACCCCTCCAATTGACCCCGAACTGATAAAGAACTCCATGAAGTACGAGTATGCGAACCCCCCGTAATTGCACAGAACAAACAGGTAAAACTTTACTATAAACGAAAGTCCTCTTCGTCCATAAAGAAGTTTTCTATTGGCAAAATCCTTTTTATAATACGATTCCGCTTCAACAATCAGGACCACAGATAACGCAATCGCTGTTAACGTAACGATATAGAATATAGGCGGCACAGACCTGTCTGGCAGCGAGTTGATCCTTTCACCATTAATGTTCCATATTCGGATATTGCTCGATGAACCGAGGGTGGTTGCGATTTCGCCGTCCTCTGAAACGCATATCGGCACCAGTTCTTCCGCATCCTCTAATTCTTTTGAGAAACGCACGGCTCCCGTTTCAAAATTCCAGGATGTTATGTAGTTATATCCTCCAGTGACGTAAATGTATTTACCATCAGGGGACCATTTTACTAAGTTAACTGCTACAGACACGTTTTCGTAGAACACAGTTTTGTTCTGGTCGATGTCATATACCTTAACAGTTCCGTTATGCGTCACAGTTGCTAAAAGATTACTATTCGGTCGCCACTCCAAATCCGAAACCCAATCATTTCCATAGTTCTCTGTCAACAACCTATGTGATAGATTTTCTCTCTCAATGACGATTAACGTATTGTCAAGAGAGGACGAAGCGATGTACTTGCCGTCAGAAGAGATAGACACGGAAAGCACGTCTTTCGCATGGAGATTTGATTTGTTGACCAGCGTGTTATTTTCCCACAGATATAGATTACCCAGGGAATCCGCAGAAACGAGGATATTTCCTGATTTTGAAAACTCCAAATCTGTGACGTTTTTGTCTTGTACGAGTGTGACTATTTTTGAGAGCGTTTTGCTGTTCAATATATCTATTTCGCCGTTTTTCTTTCCGACAGCTGTTTCGTTGCTGATTGAAACGTCTATTGCGCTGATAGAAGAGTTGAATGTGATTTCGTTCTTTATCTTCCCTGTCAGAGTATTCCAAACCGTGAGAGTTTCACCAGAGGCGGAATATAACTCGTTTTCTTGAGGATTTCCGAAACGAAGAACGGATGTGCTCCATCTGCCATGCGGAAATTCGGTATACTGTAAAAGAATCGCTACCAGTAGGATAACTATGACTACAGAAAAGACCGCGCGAATTGTCCAATTCTTGGGTTTCAAACCATTTTTCGTTATCATCATCTATCCACGCTTTGGCACACTTGTTAGAGTAATAAGTTGCATCTATTTTATAATTTGGCAATCATTAGAAATTTGATGAGTTGATGTGAATTTTCGAAGTTGGGCTAGTTGAAGCGACGAAAGTAATTTCAAATTAAGTTCCATCCCAACCTATTTATTCCCAGTGGATGATTATAGTCTATGGTAAAGCTGAAAATCTGCGGGATGATGAGGGAAACAGACATAAAATACGCAGATAAAGCAGACATGCTAGGGTTTGTAGTCGATACTCCGTCTTCTCATAGGAACCTTTCTACAGAAAGTACCGCAAAATTAGTAAAATCAGTGCCCGATAACATCGAAACCGTAGCAGTTACTGTTCAGTCTTCGAAAAAAAAGATAAAGAAGATAGTTGAAGAAACGAATGTAGATGGTATCCAGATTCATGCGGAAATAACCAAAAAGAAAATTTCTGAAATCAGAAAAATCCTGCCGCGCGGCGTGAAAATAACAGTACTTGTGAGCGTCCACGGACGCGCAGATAAGGTTATAAAACGAGCAAGGGAGATGGCGGATTCTGGCGCGGATCGCATAATCTTAGATTCCAAGACGCCTAAAAAAATCGGGGGGACAGGCAAGACGCATGATTGGAGCGTATCCAGAAAAATCAGGGATGCAGTTTATCCTTTTCCAATAATACTTGCAGGCGGGATAACGCCCGAGAACGTAAAAGAGGCGGTTACTGCAGTAAGGCCGTGGGGAATTGACGTTTCCTCTGGCGTGGAGACAAATAGAAAAAAATCTAAGAAAAAGATCGAGACGCTGATGAAGGCGCTGGGGGATAGGTGATTTCCATGAAAAAGATGTTTGTCCTAGTTATCATAATTGTTCTCGCAATATCTCTTTCGGCTTGTGTTGATTCACCTAAATTACCACCTGGTTCTTTCGGATCGTTCCTTGCCTCCATAGGCAATTTTGGGTTCGAACTAAATTATTCAGAAATTGAAAAAATCAATTATACAGACGTAAAGGCAAGGTTAGAGGGGGTAGGTTATTTAGTTGGAACGCACATAGTCAATTCTTTACCGTCATGGGTTCCAGATAGAACTATCTCAGCTGATTCCTATTTAATCAGTGTGAAATTAAACGATACAAACTTTACACATAAAGGAATTGTGCGATCTGCTATTTCCGTTGGTAAAGATTCTACAAACAAAACGGGTGCTTGGACCAGCATATTCTTTTTCCCATCTGAGAAATACTATTACAACCAAACCAACATAACCAAAGACATAGCGTATCTTCGTCTAACAGCAAAAGAAGTCTTCCAAGTTTGTAACATAACCGCAGATGTTGACAAATGGGATTTGAAAGTGAATTATATGGATTGAGAGTTTATGTCTGAAAAATATCGTGGTGTTAACAAAGGCGCTGGGGCGAAAATAGTGCGCTTAAAAGATTGAAAAATATATGTTATGGTGATTTAATTGCAGGATAAAACCTATAAAAAAATGGATCGAAAAATAGACCGGGAAACTAACGTACTTATTTCGTTAAAAAACAAGTTAAAAGACGGCGAAGACAGAAAGGTCATGGACGAAGTTTTCGACCATCAGACGCTGCTCGCACTGCACAAACTCTTCGCCAACAACGTTTTAGTGAGCATAGATTATCCGATTTCCACAGGCAAAGAGGCGAATGTTTTCAAAGGCAGAACCGAAAAATGCGACGTCGCGATAAAGATATACAGGGTAAGCAACGCCACCTACAAAAATTTCTACAAGTATATTGCCGGAGATCCGAGGTTCCGTAAAATCAGCATGGACTACAGGAAGCTGGTGTATGTATGGACGCAGAAGGAATTCAAGAACCTGTCGAGATTACACGAGGTGGGCGTTAACGTCCCGAAGCCGATAACATATTACAACAACATATTGTTAATGGAGTACATAGGAGACGAGACTAGTCCGGCGCCTGCGCTGAGGAATGTCACGGTGGAAAATCCAAAGGAATTGTACGAAACTGTTGTCGAGCAGCTGGTAACGTCATATAAAAAAGCCGGGCTCGTGCACGGCGATCTGAGCGAGTACAACATACTGATGTTCAACGGCAAGCCACGTTTCATAGATGTCAGCCAGGCAGTATTGAAAGAGCATCCCATGTGCGAAGAATTGATCAACAGGGATGTGAACAACATCGTCAGGTATTTCAGGAAACTCGGCGTTGATGCAGATAGGGATGAAATATTACGGAAGATGAAGTCTAAGTAAAAACGAAATATTATAAATGATAAGTGTTGAGTAAAAAAATAAAGAGTATAAAAGACAAATAGTTGAGTGAAATTTAAATATTACAAAAACAAAATATTGAATAAGAGAAACATTATAAAAGATAAGGTGCTGAATAAAGATTAGATAAGTGCCGGATAAAAAAATATTACAAAGGATAAAATGTTGAAAAAATTAAATAATTGCTGATAAAAAAGAGAGATTATAAAAGATAGAACGCTGAATGGAGATAAAATATTAAAACACATAACGCGTTACATACAGGATGCCAAAAGATTCTTAACTTGACAATCATGAAGATGGAGAGAGAAATTTATGCAATATGTAAAACTGCCAACAGAGAGGGTTGCTGTCCTTATAGGCAAGGACGGCGAGACAAAGGAATTTATAGAGAGAAGAACTGGTGCAGCGCTAAAAATAGATTCGGAGACAGGCGACGTTTCTATAGACACTGAGCACATGACAGAGCCGTTTCTTATCCTAAAAGTTGTTGATGTCGTTAAAGCGATAGGCAGGGGCTTCTCTCCCGAAAAGGCGTTCAGGTTATTCAGCGACGACATTTATTTCGAATCCGTAGACATCCGGGACCAGGTCGGAAAGAGCCAGGACCGGTTGATCCAAGTGAGATCGAGACTCATCGGAACAGGCGGCAGGACAAGGGGGGTAATAGAGGAGCTTACAAGCGCCAATGTTTCTATTTTTGGAAACACTGTATCTATCATAGGAGAGATTACGGCATTGTATACGGCAAAAAAAGCCATAGACATGATCTTATGCGGCAGCGAGCATGCTACAGTCTATAAGTTTTTGGAGAGGAAGAGGAGAGAGGCGAAACTGGCGGCGCTGGAAGTGTTTGATTCTGAGCCGACAGAAGAGTGAGTTGGATCTTCGCAATTGGTAGAAGAATGCGTATAATGTTTGCACTTGCCTAAATCCAAGTTCTCGATGCGTTGGTTAATAGATTGATAAATATAACCCATATTATGATCTTTAATAATTTCTATTATAATTTCCATTATATCTCAGATGGGTAGCGCGGGAGGGGAGATTTGAACTCCCGAGATCTTACGACCACTGGATGTTTGCCTTAACAGATCGCGCCATAATTCGCGCCTGTTATGGGGTTAGCAATCCAGCGCCTTACCAGTCTGGGCTACTCCCGCCTATCTGCACCATATCCTTGCTCAATATAATATTTTTTGTGTAAATCTATATCAGAAGCCATCAAAAATAGGTAAAGGTTAGGATTGGTATGCTCGCATGTGTATCTCGAGTATATTATAGATAATGCGATTTGACACCCGCTCATACTAAAAGATATACGATGGGATACGGCGTGGTTATTAAATACTCAAAAGCCGATAAATATAGTAATGAATAAAATCATCGTTGTCGGTTTGTGTTTACTTCTTGTTGTTATGTTTTCGGGGTGTATCACAGAGGAGGAACCAAAAGTGACGAAAATAGTGGATACTGGTGGTTATTATTATATCAATATAAACACCACAGACAATGGAAGCTATACATTATTATTGCCCATGCCAAAAGATACCCGCATCAATATATTGGACGGCATCACAATATCAAAAGGTACTGCCGACCTCCATGTTGTTAATACGACATACGGTAAGGCTTTAGAGGTAAAATCAAATACCTCACTAATTATCGAAAAAAACTGGAATGTTAGGGAGACCTTTTATGATGTTCCTCAGTTTAGTTCTCGCTCATCTACTGTAAATTATAGCTTTAGTACAATTAACTCAACGACTAATAAAGCGTGGGTATCCTGTGAAAAACCTGCGAATACGTCAATTAAAATTATGATGGAGTCGAATAGTGGTTACACATCATATTCTTATGGCACTTGCATGTATTACGCAATATTTAATTGGACGAATTTAGAAAATAATGCCAACGATTACCAAGACAAACCATATGCAGGACAGGGGGATCCTTTTTACAAATCTGCCCCCGGATACCCGGGATATGGGTTTTTTTACGAAGTCCCAGACATGTATGTGGAGTTGGGTAGTGGCTGGCAACAGATAAGTGTAAACCACGATTCGTGGTGGATTTATAGTTAAGGGAACATAATGTCTTTTGCTGACCGCCCCCAAAAAATTATAGCGGTATGTTCAAATATCCACCGGCCATTTATTGCATCCCCAACAACCACTTCCACGCAGGCACGTACGCGATTCTTTTTCCGCCTGTCTTTTCCTCGTTTTCATAATCCCATGTCAATATCGTCAGGTTGTCGCACCGCAGTTCTTTGCCCGCCTTGAGGAGCGCCTTGATCTCTCTTTCCTTTGTCTGGAAGTCCTCCACGTCATAGCAGACCTGCATCAGCGCGCTGACCTTGGTTCCCTCTTTTACCACAAAGTCCACTTCCTTCTTTGCCGCATCCTGCCAATAATAGAATTCCATGAGCGGGTTCCCGAACTTTCTTCTCAACATTTCCAGTGCGGCCGCGTTTTCCAGGAGCCTGCCGGAATTCGGGGAGAAGTTCTCGCCCGATATGGCGGTATAGCCGGTATCTATGCTGTATATTTTCGGGATGCTCTGTTTGGTCTCAAACGGTTTGTAGCTGAACTTTCGCAGCGCCAGGATTGCAAACGAATCCTCGAAATGCTGGATGTAAGAATACAGCGTGTTTTTGCCTATCTTTATCCCCTGGGATTTTAGCCTGTTGTAAAATACGTTCGCGGAGAACTCCTTGGAGAAGGAGTGAAGAAGCGTGTTGAACAGCGCCCTTAGGGCCACGGTATTCTTGATGCCGTGCCTCTCGACGATATCCTTTAGCAGCATAACTTCCGTATAATCCCGAAGTATCCTCAATTTCATATCCTTGCCGCTCTGGATAACTACCTCCGGGAAGCCGCCGAACTCCATGTATTCGCCCAAGGCGTTGAGTATCACTGCCTTCCTCTCCGGAGAATCTGCGTGCTGCACAGAGATGTTTTTTGCGGACAAAAATTCCCTGAATGAAAACGGCAGAAGATAATAGGACAGACTGCGCCCCCGCATCGAGGTGGCGATTTCCTTTGCAAGAAGGCGGGAGGAGGAGCCTGTGAGGTATATCTGGATGTTTTCCTTATCCATCGCGCCCCTTGTGAATCGCTCCCATCCTTCAAGATTCTGGACCTCGTCCAAAAAGAGGTGGAGTTTTTTCTTCTTATTTTCGGGATATTTTTCATAGTATGTCTTCATGAGGACATTCATATCGCTAACGGTCAGTGGCGCCAGACGTTCGTCTTCGAGGTTTAGGTACATTATTTGGTTCTTTTCAGATGTTTTCCCTAGTTCCCTGGCAAGGTGAAAAAGAAGGTATGTCTTTCCTGCTCTGCGGGGGCCTATGATGGCTACGGCTTTTTGTCCTTCTGGTATTTTTATTTCAACGTCTCTTGGCAAGGCTACTAGGCGTTCTTTAGTATAATTTTCGTCTATTATTTCCAATGCAGTAGATTTTAACATAGTACCGTATATGAAGAAGCGATTTAAAAATATTTCCCTACATATAAAGAAATAATTCGAAATTATTTCCCCGTTGATAGTACAAATATTAGAATGATAACACTGGCAAATGGCAAATAATATTCGCAGATTTCAGATAGCCGTATCTATTGGTTGTAGCCTTGCCTGAAGAAGAAGCATGCAAAAACAACAACGTAAATTTTTTGACTGCAGTCTGAGAACAAATTATTTTAACCAAACACGATTACACCATAGCCACAGATGAGGGCTTAAACGCATAAAGAGGATAAACGAGAATAATGAAATAGGTGAGATAGTTATGGACAAGATTCCAGCATCCCAAAGGGCGCTAGACATCGAATACGCAATCAGAGACATCGTTTTACCAGCGAGAAAATTGGAAGAAGAAGGGCACAAGATATACAAGCTGAACATAGGCGACCCGAACGCCTACGATTTCGACACCCCGGAGCACATAAAGAACGCATACATAAACGCGATAAAGAATGCCAAGAACGGCTATTCCGCATCCGAAGGCGTTTCCGAGACGCTGGATGCTATTGTGAAGAAGCACAGCACGGAGGGCGTAGCGCTGAACAAGAAGGATATCGTAATAACTACAGGCGTCACTGAGGCGCTTCACCTTGTCTTTGGCGCATCTTTCAACAGCGGCGACGAACTCCTTATTCCTGGGCCGTCCTACCCGCCTTACACTACCTACTGCAAATTCTACGGGGCGACACCCGTGTCCTACAGGACTATAGAAGAGGAAAACTGGCAGCCTGACATTGACGATATACGGAAGAAGATAACGAAAAAGACAAAGGCGATAGCATTGATCTCGCCGAACAACCCTACAGGCGCGATATACTCCAGAAAGACTCTCCAAGCGATATTGGACACAGTCGGAGAGCATAAGCACATGTATGTGATGAGCGACGAGATATACGACAAGATGGCCTACGGCGTGCAGTTCAACAGCCCCGCGGCTATAAACAAGGATATCCCGATGATTATTTTCAACGGCATCTCAAAAATCTATCTCGCACCAGGCTGGCGCATAGGTTATCTTGCGATAAGGGATCAGTCAGGAGCGCTTAGCGACATAAAGGATGGCATACTCAAGCAGGCGCGCGCCAGGCTGTGCGCCAATGCCCCTGCCCAGCATGCGTTCACTGAAGCGTTAAACGGCCCGCAGGATCACATAAAAGAGGTTTTAAGAATACTAAAAGAGAGAAGAGATTACTGCGTAAAGAGGATCAATAATATTGACGGCTTGCATACGCAAATTCCAGACGGCGCATTCTACATGTTCCCGAAGATCGGGGACGGAAAAGTAGACGATAAAAAATTCGTCCTCGATATATTGCATCACGCGCACGTCCTTCTGGTACACGGTTCCGGGTTCTGCCAGACTTATGGAAAAGGGCATTTCAGACTGGTCTTTTTGCCGCCGATAGATACACTGGAGAAGGCGTTTGACAGCATCGAAAAGTATATGAAAACTATCGGGAAATTTTAGCGACGCTCGAAAAGTGTTTGGGGGATTGCTAAAGCCTGAAAATTTTTGGAAACTTTAGCGAACATTAGAAATGTTTAGAAACTTTAGCGAACGTCTGAAAAATGTTGGGAAGTTTTAGCGAACGATAGGGCTGTAGAAGGAAACGAATCTAACCCAATAACCACACCACCCGATACGTTGCCAGTTCCTATCATCCTGTCGTCGTCAATTACTTTTTTTGATATTCTTCAATTGCTTCTTGGCAGATTCTCAACACCGCTTCTGCCTTCTTTTTCCATGTAAAACGCTCCTCGACGACTTTTAATCCCGCCTGCCCCATCTTCCGCTGCAGTTCCGGGTTTTTCAATATTTTGACAATCTCGTCCCCTATCTTTTGAGGCGACTCGATATCTACGAGTATCCCCGCGCCGTTTTCCTCCAATATCTCGAATCCGTAGTCGGCGCCGAGGGTTGCCAGGACAGGCCTGGCGCACGCCATGTATTCGTATAATTTTAGAGGCGATCCGGAGATGTATTTTTCCTTGAGAACTGTGCATATGTTGCTTGCCCCGACATGCAATGGAATTTTATGGTGGGGCACTTTTCCCGTAAATAAAAAATTCTTTGTAAGTCCCGCTTCCCTGACCAAATTTGTTATGGACTCCCGGAGTTCTCCGTCGCCGACCATGAGAAATTTCGTATCTGGGAGTTCTTTCAACACATACGGCGCCGCGGCAACCAATCTTTCGATTCCCTGCCAGGGGGCGAATCTCCCGATAAAGCATACCACAGGTGCATTTTCGTCTATTTTCAATATATTCCTGCAGTGCTTCATGTCATGTGGTCTAAACAGGGCGGTATCTGTCGCGTTTCCTGAAACATATATCTTTTCCCTGGGAATTCCATATATCCTGCTCACATCGTCTTTTATGGTTTCGGTTGTGCAAATTATTCTCGTGCTGTTTTTTAATACGGAAGAGTCGAACGCATTAGTGCAGTGCAGTATAATTTTTTGAAATGTACCCGGTTTGATTTCCTGATGGGGGAGCCCGTTTACCTCTGATACCAGCGGGATGTTTTTGATCTTCGCGGACAGAAGTGCGGATACCCCGAAGACCCTGTATCTAGAATAGATGAATGATGGTTTAAGCAGCAGACACTGGAGCGTGGAATATTTTTCAAAATAGAGCCTCATTATGGCAAATTTTATAAAATTCTTTTCAGAGGCAAACGGTAGCAGTTTGAATGTTAACTTCGTTGTTGTCGTGCGAAAATCTTGCCTAGAGTCCGGGGCTATGAAAAAAATATTGTAATCCGAAGCTTTGGACATTTCCTTCCAAAGCCCGATAGCGTGGGTCGTGTCGCCAAAGCCGCCAGTATAGCACAAAACGCAGATGTTCTTCATTTAACCTAGCCTCGCCCTTAAGCCTTTTAAATAGCCGAACCCCCACATGATGTGCCCGATTGCCATAAACAGCGGGTTTGCGCAGACGTAGCGGATTTTCCGATACGGCGAATAAGAAATAGCCGCGCCTATCAACCCCGCAGCCCAGTAACCTATGAACGCTATGCTTATGAATAATGAGAGAAAATTACCCAAAAACAAACTGATGCTCCTATAAAAATTCATCTGAGCCAGTATTGTCAAAACCAGTAATGAAAAGGCGGCGAGCAGCAGGCTCGAAAGTGCTGCGAGCGGGGCAAGGTGCGTCCAATGCTCCAGTTCCCTATGTCTCCTGTTTGCCATTGCCCGCCCCCACCCATATCTGTAAACCTGTTTGGCGTACGCCTTTACAGTATCCCGCCTTCTGTGCCACATCAATATTTCAGGTACAAACAGTATCCTGTATCCGCTCTTAATAAGCAGGTGGTCGAAAACCACGTCCTCTGCAGTTATCAGGTCATTCTCGAATCTGCAATGTAATTTGTCCAAGATTTCTTTTTTATATGCGACGTTACAACCGGGATTGTGCTCCACATCCATCACACCGGAGAACACCTTTCCATACCTTGTTTCCCCAGTCATTATTTGGGAGCCGTACGTTAGGTCTACGCACTTGCCTACATACGAAACATCGTCCGGTGTTGTATTCGGCCCGCCGACGCTTACAACGTCGTCGTGCATTTCAAGGTGCTTTACAAGAAGTTCCAGCCAATTTTGCTGCGGGATGCAGTCCGCATCCGTAAAGGCGATTATTTCGCCTGTAGAATTATCCAGGCCGATGTTGCATGCGTATGCCCTTGTGCCGACATTTTCGTAAAATATCCTCGCGCCGTATCGCTTCCCTATTTCCACTGTATTGTCTTTGGAGTAACCGTCGATTAGGATAAGCTCGAAGTTTTTATACGTCTGTTTCTGGAGGGCGTTAAGGCAACGTTCAAGGTCCTCTCCGCAGTTCTTGGTCGGTATGATTACAGTAACCTTTTTCGACATAGCCACGATGTAGATGTATTTTTTATTAGATTAATGTTCTTGCTGAATGATGGCATTCCGTGAATCTAACCCAATCACATATCACGCACCCAAATATATATGAGAGATTATTAAGACCGAGCGGGATAGTTTGGATATCCTAGAAACCTGCAGGGTTTTCGAGCGCGCGGCGGTTGGCCACGCTTTTGCTATACAATCCGCATCACCTTGCCTTCGATTTCGTTCCAGCCCGGATCCTTAACACTTCCACGTATGTCTAAATCGGTGCCCCCGCCCCAATGGTTTACGGCACCCTCGATGTGTATTTGAATCGTGTTATTTACCGTCGAAGAATAATAAATTCGATATGTGTCGTTTGCCGGATTCTTCAGGCTGCCGTCGTTGAAGCCTCCTTCCATTCCCGTGGTTTCCATTCTAAAAGAGCCGCGAAACGAAATGTTTAGTGCGAGCCCGTATATCGTGTCCACAACAGAAATGTTTGCGTCCCCATACAAAACTCTAAAATGGTCAGCAATACCTGAAACGCCGTTGTAAACCATAGGTGCAGGAACATACACAAAGAAATCGCCCTGTTTTGTCGAGTCTATGGCGATTGAATAACTGTATTCGCCTGGAATCTTTGAGATTGGGATCATAGCCGAGCCCACAGTAGACGTTATTAGCACTAAAACCAAAGCTACTTGTAATAAGATTGCGGGTTTCTTCCATTCTGTGCCCTTTTCTCTGAGCGAAAGAATCCACACAGCCCCGAAGACTAAAAGAGGGACGAAAACGAAATCCACCATTATTATTGTAAACGCGATCCTGGATTCTGTACCAGTATACCCATAATAGTAGTTTTGAATGACCCCCGCATTCACCCAACCTACTATTGCCCCGGCGAAAATGGTGCCGACCCCGATTAATTTCATGAATTCACTCTTGTGATATTTCACAAGACAAAAAATACCAATGGTGAGAGGCACTACGAACGATCCTATGAAAATCATCGCTGTTGGGGGCGCCGCAATGGCCATGTTTCGTTATGGGTGCCGAAAAATAAGTATTTTTCCATAGATTGACCGCCAATGTCGTTCGCGATTTGGTTTGATGGGGCTGCCCGAATTTGAATCGGGGTCTCAAGCTCCCAAAGCTCGTAGGATGGACCAATCTACCCCACAGCCCCATACACGCAACAACTTGCAGTTTCAAGATACAAAAACAACTCTAAATACTTTATCACGATTAGATTCTAAATTATATTTCCATGCTATATTTTCATGGGCGCCTAAAATTATGCCCAGTCCCGTTTGGTATAGAAACAAACTCGGTTTCCCATTCATATCTATTTTTTATCTTACAAACCCGCCTTGCCCGCCTTGTTGTTTTTTCTCCTCGTTCTTTTTCTGCCTCCAAAACAAGAAATATTGATTTACAGCCATCACTCCGCAAAGTACAGATATTGCTGCCAACCACAACAAATCGGGCATGCTGATCGCCACATATCCTGATGCGGTGCCAAGCACCAGGACTTCTTTATTAGCAACGATGTTATTTTCTTTAGTCTCGTTGACACCGGCCGGGGCGAGCGCCTTTACATTGATAAAATGCTTGCCGGGTTGATCGAGTGTGCAGTCTATAGTGATCTTTTCGCCGCCGATATTTACAGGAACGGTTTTTCTACCAATCTCTTTGCCGTTGATAATGTCGTTATCCTTAACTGTGCCGCCGTCGTATACTATTACGGTTATGTTCGTTGCGTTGTCCACAACAAACGAGCCGATATTTGTGACGTTTACGAAGACGTTTAATTTATCGCCCCTGTTCACCTCTTTCGAGGACAGTTTCACCGCATCTTTGATGCTGAAATCCGGATATGTAGCAATTTTCAGCACGACGCTCTTCGTTTGATTTGAGCTGGCGGAGGCATCGGACAAGGACGGGGCAGACAAAAGATTCTTCGAAGTGCCAAACAATATCAGAGTGGTTGTGTTTACAGCACCGGGCGGGCAGTTCTTTGGAATGGTTAACCTAATGAGGACGTCCTTATGCTCTAGGCCTTCTACTGGACCGATATCGGTTACTCCGTTTTTGTTCGTATCTGTTAACGGGAGCATAGTGCCCATGTTCGTAATTTCCATACTCCAATTACCGACGTCGTTTATGGAGGTCATTTCTATAACATCCTCAAATTCCCCGCGATTTGTGATGTTCAGTTTATACAATACCGTATCTCCCGGATTCGCAAACACTGTCCCGTTGATTTGCGTTTTTCCGTCCATCGGTGTTATTACGGCGTCAATATTGGTGATAGTTATAGTGATCTTTCTAACAGCAGTGTTCTGTGCCTCTTTGTCGTCCTTTACTATCAACTGCACGGGGTACGATCCGCTGCGAGTATATGTGTATGAAGTAACCGGAGAATCCATCCAACCGCTGTTTTTGCCGTTTCCATACGAAAAATAGTACCTCAGGCTGTCGCTATCTGGGTCGTAGGAGGAGGACGCGTCAAAAAATATTCTCTCCCCTGGTGCGGCCTTTACAGCGCTGACAGTAAAGGAGGCGGTGGGGGGGCTATTCCCAGCCGAAATTGTAATCTGAACCTCGCATGTCTCTGCGCTGGTTGCCCCGCTCGCGTCCTTTACTCTAAGGCTTGCGGTGTATTCTCCTTCGTCCTCATAGGCGTGTGTGACAATTGGCGAGTCTGTCCAATCAGTAGTCTCCTCCTCATCTCCGAAATCAAAGAGATATTCGGCGATTGATTCTCCGCCAGAGCTTTTGGAGTCTAAACCGTCAAAGGATATCGTTTGCCCGACTTTTGCGGTCTCGTAGTCGACCGTGAGCACTGGAGTCAAAGTGTTCGTTTGGGTTCCTATGTATATTGGGATCTTTACGGGTTTTGAGCTGTTAATATTCAAATTATTGCGCACGACGAGCGAGGCGTAATATACTCCTTCGACCTCATATTGATGGGTTTGGGTGGAAATGGACGTCCAAGCAGTTTTGTTTCCGTCGCCGAAATCAAATAAGTATTGTATAACCCCGCCCTCGGGGTCGAAAGAATCGTTCGCATTGAAAGTTATCGTTTCACCGATAGCGGCGTTTAGAGGAGTTACTGAGAGAAAAGCAACGGGTCGCGAATTATCGACGGATTTTAGATAGATGTCCTGGATAGTAGTTTCCAGGGCTTTTACTTCTACAGACACTGTCTTTGAGATATATCCCTGTTTTGATGCGATGATGCTGTAGTTGCCGATTTTTACGTCAGTCAACAGATAGCTTCCATACGTATCGGTAATCACGCTGATACCAGTACCATCTACCGAAACAGTCACGCCGGATATGCTAGAGGAAGTATTGAATTCGCACACCCTGCCAGCGACAGAGCCCTTTGGCCGGTTGTCCTCCACTGTTTTGTTTGCGCCGCCGTCCCCGCTCGACGCAGGTGCTAGAGAAAGATCCTGGAGCGTGGTTTCTCCGGTATTTACCGTGACATTTGCCCAAGCGGGATTGTATCCGGGCTTAGATGCCGAGATAGTATACTTCCCGCTGCCCAAATCCGTAAGTGTATAGGAACCGACAGAATCCGTAGTTGTTGTCTTTACCCCGATAGAAACTGTTGCGCCCGATATCCCGTTAAACGTGCCCGACGCGTATACGCTGCCGGAAATCGAACCTTTTGTTTGGGTCGGTGTGGTGCCGCCCGGATCAGTTGGATTTTCTGGTTGTCCAGGTTGTTGAGGTTCCAGAGATTTGGGGTCGCTTATTATAAACTTCACGGTAACCATTTGGGATTTTTGGCCGTTATCCGCCTGAACGCCGACCGTGTACTCTCCAGTAGGCCATCCGTTGAGGTTAACGGGCCCTATGCTCCATTGCGCTGTTCCCTGAATATCCCCTTGATCGCCACCGTTAAGATATACATGAATAATAGAGTTTGAAGTTACACCCGTCATTGTTCCGGAAATAGTAACTGTTCTTCCTATATCCGCACCGTTTTGGGGCTGCGATATTCTTATAGTGGGTGCTGGTGTCGTAGTGCCGCCGGTGCCATCACTTCCAGTACCGCCCTGTCCGCCGGTCCACCAGTCGTCGCTTCCACTGTTGCCAGTGTCATAAGGAGTCAGGTAAAAATTTACAGATGCCTTTTGATTTTCATAAACATACACTGATTTAGTACTAGATTGGTATCCACTCGCGGAAGCGGTTAAAGAATAATATCCGGGTTCTACATTGGATTTCGAGAAGTAACCGCCATATGCCGACATATACAGACTACCACTGATTGTTGCTGAAGAGATCGGAGCATATGTTTTTGCATTGCTTACACTGCCGCTTATCGAACCCGTGCTTGAACCGGGTACGGGAGTCAAATAAAAACTAACAGAGGCGCGCTGTCCTTTGTAAACATATACTGATTTTGTACTTCCATAATAGCCACTAGCAGATGCGTGTAGTGAATAATAACCAGGACTGACAGATACCGAAAAGAAGCCGCCTGCGGCATACGCATAGACAGAGCCAGTTATCTGGGCACTAACCGCCCTCATACTCTTAGAATCGTAAACGCCGCCGCTTATAGTCCCCTTGTCCGGGTCATACAACGCCTCCGATTTGGAAGATATGTCCACGACAAGGAATATAGTAGTTACGAGGGATAGACATAGTATAATCACTGCACTTTTCATAAGTTGCGACGATTTGGACATAGCACTCAACGACTCGTTTTATATTTTTATATAGTTTGTGGTACAGTAATAGATGTTTTATTTACTATCATATATTATTTTCTTTATCATATTTAAAACCACCGTTCAAGATTCGGGGCAAGCATAAAGGAAATACTATATAAACAGGGACGAGAATATGCTAAGTATGGCTACGAGAATAGAAATCGATGGGTGGAGAAGCAACCTGCATTTTTCTGCATGCCATGCTATCCCGAAACGCGGTAAATGCGAGAGATTCCACGGACACACCTATGCCCTGCATATAAAAATCCACGGCAAACAGGATAAGACAGGCGTTATCTATGATTTTACAGATATCAAACAGGTAGCTGCAGACATAATCGAAGAACTGGATCACAAAATTATCATCCCGACAGGAAACAAATCCATAAAACTCAGTGTGAAAAAAGAAGTCGAACTTATTGTTGACAGCAAAAGGTATGTCTTCCCAAAGGAGGATGTGGCGTTTATAGACGCACCCTCCAGCACAGCAGAAGATATTGCAGACTACATTCTCGGGAAATTGCTCGAGCGCATAGATTTCCCAAGCAACATCTCCGAGGTTGAGGTTGGCGTAGATGAGGGTTGGGGGCAGGGCGCGTGGACTGGTAAAAAATTATAGAAAATAATCCCAAATTTGTCGCTATGCTTCTAAAATCCTATTCTGTCTTCTCATCTGGTGCCTGTTCAGTTTTCCCTTTCCCAGGGCACTTCATATTTATGCACATTTCCATGGGCTTTCTTCTGCCAACCTGCAATTTAATTTTAGGCGATTGGCAGACATCGCAAACCTGACCAGTAGCGGACACCGTTCCCCTCTGCGGAAGCGGGAAACTCATATTACAATTAGGATAACCCGAGCAGCCGACAAACCTCTTGCCTCTATGGGATTTGATGATTAAAAGATCGCCCTTGCACCTGCCGCATTTTCCAACGATGCTGTCCTTTCGAAGCGCCTGCTGGATACTTTCGCCGATCTCTTTCTTGTTTTTTATCAGTACGCCCATTGCCTCGTGCAGCATCTCCTGCGATTCTTTAACTACGTCCTCCAATTTCTTTTGCCCTTCCGCAATGCCGTCCATGTCTTTTTCCAAAGTGCTGGTCATGTCCGGTTTTGTTATTACGTCTGCATATTTTTCAAGGGCGTCAGTCACCGCTATGCCAACGAGCGTGGGCATAGGAGAGATGCCAGTTATATAATTTCGATAATACAATTTCTGGATAATCTCGTGGCGTGTGGATTTCGTCCCAAGGCCTAATCGCTCCATCTCCTGAATTAAACCTCCCTGCGTGAACCGCCCCGGAGGTTGTGTTATTTTTTCCAGCATCTCCACGGAAATAACTTTTACAGAGTCGCCCTTTTTTAATTCCGGCAGAAAGGTTTCCTTTGCAACATTGTATGGATAATATTTCTTCCAGCCCGCACTCAATATCCGGTACCCCCGTGCGATAAACAATTCCGAGTTTATGCTAATATTAATCTTGCTGATTTCGGATACGGCTTCCGGTGCAAGGGTGGCAAGGAAACGCCTTACCACGAGTTCGTAAACCCTCCACTGGTCGCTTCCTAATGTATTCTTGTCCGCAGGTTCTACAGGATATATTGGTGGGTGATCCGTAGCCGCCTTCTTCCCACGCGTTGGTTTCAGCTCTTTCTTGGCGAGAAGTTCGTTTGCCGCATCCGCAAAAACGGTTTTTGAGAGTTTTTTAAGAATTTCTTTTAAGTTTAATGTGGGCGGATAGACGGTATTGTCTGTTCTGGGGTAGCTGATATATCCGTTTGTGTATAGTTCCTCTGCTATTCTCATCGCATTCGCAACGGATAAGCCAAGTTTCGTAGCAGCTTGTAAAAAGGCGGTAGTGTTAAACGGTGATGGCGGGCTTTCTTTTTTCTCTTTTCTCTCAACCTCGACTATTTCTCCGACGTTACTGGCCTTAACCTTCGAATATATGCTATCTGCCTCTTCCTTCTTAAAGAACCGGTCTTTAATGTGCCTGCAACTGAATTTTTCCTTTTTTTCTACGGTCGCAACAATTTCCCAAAATGGTTCAGGTTTGAACGCCATAATTCGTTTCTCTTTGTCTACAATGACGGCAAGTGTAGGTGTTTGAACCCTGCCAACGGACAGGAAGTCTTTGCCGAGCCGGTTAGATGACAGCGATAAAAATCTTGTAAGTACAGCACCCCACACCAGATCTACGACTTGTCTGCACTCCGCAGATTTAGAGAGGTCGTAGTCTACATCAGACAGTTTCTGGAATGCCTCGGAAATCTCTTCTTTTGTCAACGAGCTGAATTTCGCCCTTTTTACGTTTAGGTCTTCATTTTTTGTTTTTGCTATATCTAGCCCTTCCACGCCTATGAGTTCCCCTTCCCGATCGTAGTCGGTGGCGATAATCACTTCAGTGGATTCTGCGGCGAGTTTCTTGATCATGTCTGCGATTTGCTTTTCGCTGATGATTTTTATCGGCGCTACGTCGATAAGATCCTTTGGTTGTACGCGATACCATAGATTGTATTCTTGCGGATAATCGAGTGCGACAATATGCCCCCGAAGCCCGATTACGGTCCATTCCTCTTTGTTTTTTTCAAACTTAAAAAAAGGTATCTTGTCCTTGTACCATATTTTTTCCAATTTGCCCTCGGCCAAAATCTTGGCGATTCTTTCCGCGGCATCGTTTTTTTCACATATTACTAACTTAGACATTCGGCACCCTGGTAACCTACAAACTTCGCATCCAGTTCATGGAATTTTCATGAATATTATATTATTTATGCGCCCCTCATATTTTTAGACGCTATGATTTTAGAGATGTAAGGAAGATTATTTAAACGCTTTGTTCTTTGTTTTTTATAGTTTGCTTAACACAAATTTCCAAATTTATTTATTCTCTCCCGCGCATACCTTTGCGCATGAGCATAATATATCACCCCATTTATCTTAAACATCAGCAATCTCCGATGCACCCGGAAAGCCCTCAGCGGTTGGAGAGGATTGTAGAGAGGTTAAAGTCGGAAAACCTGTTCAATAACGTGCTGAAACCGGAAAAGGCGTCTGAGGAGGAGATCGCCCTGGTTCACAGCCTTCAATATATAGACAAAATCAAAAATTTTGGAGACGGATACTATGATCCTGACACCTATGTGCGAAAGGAGACTTTTGAGATAGCGAGTGTTGCAGTCGGCGGCGGAATATTGGCGGCAGAAGAAAGCTGGAAAACTTCAAACCCCTCTTTTGCACTCCTCCGCCCGCCGGGCCACCACGCCTGCCCGTCCCGCGCCATGGGTTTTTGCTACTTCAACAACATCGCAATAGCTGCAAAAAAAATGCTGTCGAAAACGAAAAAGGTTGCAATCATCGATATCGACTTCCATCACGGGAACGGGACGAGCGATATCTTTTATGCCAGCAAGGATGTTTTGTATATTTCCACGCACGAGTATGGTGCATACCCCGGAACCGGTGCGGCAAACTCTGTAGGGAGCGGCGAGGGGGAAGGCTATACCGTGAACGTCCCGTTTACATACGGGTGCGGCGACGCATCCTTTAAAATGGCATTCGACGAAATAATGAAACCAATTGTCACACAGTTCGAACCCGGCATAATCCTGGTGAGTTTCGGCGGTGACGCGCACTATGCAGATACGCTCGGCTCCCTTGCATTGTCAAGTCCCGGATACATATCGCTTTCTAAAGATATATTGAAACTCAGCAAAGAAATTTGCAAAGGAAGAACTGCATTTTATTTGGAAGGCGGTTATAACGTAGATGCCCTTGCCGAGGTTGTTACGGGAACGATCGCGTCCTTCGATAACAAGGAAATAAAGTTGAAATACACAGATAACGCGGACACTGACGGGAATGGAAAAAAGATTGTCAGCATTGTAAAAGAAGTCCAAAAGAAATATTGGAGATTATAGACTGATGACGAAAAACATAATTGTTGAAACGCCGTCGCGCCTACATTTTACATTGATAGATTTGAACGGCGAATCCGGCAGGATAGACGGCGGCATAGGCGCCGCCATTGCCTCTCCTCCGTATAAGATAAAGGTCGGCATCAGTAACAGAAACGATTTTTCGCCCGATGTTAAAACAATAATAGAATTGATGAGAAAGGGCGTGCGAATCAAGAACAAGTACAAAATAGAAATAATCAACAGTATCCCCGAACATTCGGGCCTTGGTTCAAAAACGCAGTTGTCATTGGCGGTTGCCGTTGCAGTTTCCAAATTAGAGGGCTATTCCTACACGCCAAGAGAATTGGCAAGGATTGTTCATCGCGGCGGAACGTCTGGAATAGGTTTGGCCGCTTTCGAACACGGCGGGTTCATATTGGATGCTGGCCATTCAGTAAAAGAAAAAAAGGACTTCCTGCCGTCGCATTATTCCAATACTTCGCCGCCGCCTGTCATTTTTAGACAGGAATTACCAAAGGATTGGTACTTTGTTCTGATGACTCTTAAAATAAATAACAGAATATACGGAAAGACGGAAAAGGAGATATTTCAAAAATTTTGCCCGATACCAAAAAAAGAAGTCGAAAAACTTTCCAGGTTGATCCTAATGAAAACAATACCCGCAATACTAGAAAAGGACATAGAGTTGTTTGGGGAATCGCTTACAGAGATCCAAGGTATCGGGTTTAAACGAATAGAGAACAAATGCCAGAAATGGGATATCAAAGATGTTTACAGATTTTTAGATAAGGAGGGGGTGTTTGGTAGGGGGCTATCCTCTTTTGGACCTACTATATATGCAATTACTAAGGGAAAAAAGAACGCGATCGAACTTTCAGACAACATCGCAGATTATTGTAAGGATGTAAAAATAGACGGAAGCGTAACATATTCCAATGCACGTAACACCGGTGCGAGGATATATGACAGCTAAAAAATACACAATAGATGCTATATGCAGAACTAAAAGTTTGACTGCGTTCCAAAAAACGCTCTTATGCACAAACGGATCGGTTACCGTGCTGTTAGAGGCACATACAAACCATCCAGTAAAGGTACGTGCACTTCGTCAAAAGGAGATTAAATCACCAAAAAAAATCAATAAACTGTTGAATTTAGAGAATGAAGAGATTGTTATTGAACGATTTGCCATATTAGAGGATGCTGTCACAAAAGAGAAACTCATATACGCGGTATCTTACACAAGACTAAAACACCTGCCCCCGCGCCTTAAAAGAGAAATGATGCGCACGGAAAAACCGATCGGGAAAATACTGCTGTCGAACAATATAGAGCACAGCAGAGAGATAATATCAATATGCGAGAGAACGCCCAACCCTGAAGAAATTTCTATATTTGGGGTGAACAAACGCGCGAAAATTATTGCCAGAAACTACAGGATTTTCTTTAACAATAAACCGATGATTGTTATATGGGAAAGTCTCCCCAAAAATTTTTTAAGAAAAAATTTTATTAAAAAAGGTGCCTAAAGGCACATCGAACACTCCGTGCTCGCAGTTCGCCTCTATCGGGGCTCACTGAATAGTTCAGGGTGCATACGCACCCTTCGCACTTTTTAAAGAAAAAGTTTAATCAAAAATGTTTCATATTGAGATGTCCATATAATGCGGTAGCAAAAGATTTACAATACTTCACTTTATCGCCATATTTTCATAAGCCCGTATTGTACCCGCATCTCATCGAAGAAATCGGTTGCACGCCTTGCCCGATCTAAATTAAGTAGAAACACGCCAGGGGCAATATATTCCATCTTGTCGTTCTTGTTTATCTGTACACCACTCTTTGATTTAAATAAAAACCTCTGTAGCCGTTTTTTGGCGCTTTCGCTTAGGCCGCTGCACGTATATGATATAAGGGCGTAAGGCATAAGGTTTTGAACCGAATGAATCGCCGCCTCAGGTCTGCTGTACAAGACTACGCCGTCTTTTAGTGCTTCCCATATAAAATACGAATCCTCTTTTCCCGTGTACACCATGGCGGAAAAGCCAATCTTCATGTTGTGTTCTTTTTCGACTTCTCTTAGGACTTTTGCGACTTTTGCCTCAAGGGATGCGGCTTTCTCCTTCTTTAGCGGTACGATCAATATATCAACATCGCTTTTCGGCGATGCTTCTCCGCGGACTACGGAGCCGTAAAGCACCACGGCGGCTACGTCTTCTACCTCTGACATCCGTTCTTTTAATGCGATTAACGCCTGGGGCGGCAGGTATTTTGGGTCCAAGCGAGGCAGCCCAAGAGCCGCACTTATGCGGGCGGTTTTCCAATCAATTCTATCCATTTCTTTATCTCCCCCAAAAATTCCAGCGCCTTCTTTATTCTGTCACCGTTCCATGCGCCGCCGTAAACTGAAGAAATCCTGATTCGCTCTATGTTTTCATAAGCAACATACATGGCATCTTCTTTTTGTTCCCTCAAAAAATGCTTCTGGAGTGCGTGAGAGTCTATATCCTTGCCGTACTTTTTGTTTATTCCGTAGGCTACGTAATGCACAGTGGCATCGAAGATGTCCTCAATCACGGAAGGCGCATCGCGCTCAGTTTCCCATTTCTTCGCTCTGTCCTCAAACGCGTGCGCCTTGTCAAGATGTCCTTCGGGTTTCATACAACAGCTGCCCCTATCTCGATATATTATATTCGTGTGTCTATGTCTCTATAAAGACATATAGTATATAAAGTTTATAAACCTTTGTCCACACAGGGACAGTTTTCGTCCCGTCTGCAGTACGGAAATGTTTGGGCCAGCACACATCCATATCTTTCGGGCTTCGCAATATTTAAAAATGTCCTCATGGAGACATATAGTATATAAATCTTATAAGCGTTTGTCCATATAAGTAGACATAACGGTATTCGGCTTCGAACCGAAGGGAAATCCGATGTATCTGGATGATGTGAACATATCGAGCATTGCGCGCGAAGAAATCCTACCGCCAGCCGCATCGCCGAAACCAGTGCCATTCGAATCTACAATCGCCACTCTGATTGTAATTGCAGTTGTTTCTGTTTTCTTGGGAGTCAAAAATAAGAAGTTCTAGTCGACCCCTCCCCCCTTTAACTGCTTACCCCATAAATTTTCCAAAAAAGTTTTACCAGACAGCAAACACAAAGTTTTATTATCAATACAGCAGTTGCATAAATTGTGGGAAAATGGAAGACATTGATAAGATAATAAAACCGCTGATAAAAAACGTAATACCAGAACTCTCGATTACCGAGGATCTCATTATGGAGACGGTTCGGGACATAATAAAGGATGAGATAAAAAAACGCATCTATAAAAAACTCGATTCCGACCCCGCGCTAAGAAACGAAATTAAAGAGGCGATATCACTTTATCTAGATGCCAAAGTAAAAGAGGCGTATGCAAGCGCGATGCTGGCAAAATGCGGCACAAGATTAGGGCTGGATATTCTGCCTGAGAATCTCAAGGAAAAACTCACGGAAGATCTGCTTAAATTGTTCGGAAAAGAGATAAACGCCATATTAGAGAGAACGCTCTGATTAATTTCATGATAATGGTTCATAAAAATAGCGCATAACATAACAATACAATATAAACTAATATAATAAAACTCATAACAATACAACAGACCAATATAATAATTAACATAAATAATAACATAACAGTGTGTGATAATAATACAATAAGGTGGTAAAATTGAAGACTTCGTTAAAAGCGCCGATAGTGGCAGTGAATTTCAAGGCATTTTCAGAAAGCACAGGAAAGAAGGGAATATTGCTCGCCAAAATATGCGACGAGGTTGCGAAGGAAACGGGAATTTCAATAATAGTAGTGCCGCAGACTACGGAAATAAGAAAAATAGTGGAAACCGTGGAAATACCTGTGTTTGCCCAGCATATAGACGCTGTGGCTCCTGGAAGTTATACCGGGCACATTACGGCGGAGAGTGTTTTGGAAGCGGGTGCAAGCGGGACACTGATCAACCACTCAGAGTGCAGAATGCAGATAGCGGATATAGAAGCAGTAGTTTCAAAATGTAAAAAGGCAGGCTTGATGAGTTTGGTGTGCACAAACAACCTGCCCGTGAGCTTGGCATGCTCCCTGTTAAAACCGGATTTTGTTGCAATAGAGCCGCCGGAACTCATAGGTGGAGATATTTCCGTGACTACTGCCGATCCTGACATCGTCAAGAATACAGTAGTGGCCATAAAAAACGTAAACCGGGATGTAAGAGTCCTGTGCGGCGCCGGTGTTAAGGACGGGAAAGATCTTACCATGGCAATAAAACTCGGCACAGAGGGAGTGCTTTTGGCGTCAGGAATAGTAAAAGCAAAGGATCCGAAAAAGGCGCTGCTTGAACTGGTCGGGCGCCGCTAGTTTCCTTTAATTTTTAATAATATTTCCTTCTGATGTTTTTATAATAATTTTTGTTTTAATAATGCGTCAAAGTATCAGAGCTATAAGTGTGTTCTACTGTGTCCACTTAAACGCATCGGCGGGAAAAGCCACACACGTGTTGGTGCTGGCAACATCCGCGAATTGAAGTACGAAGTCCACAGCGCTTTGCTCGTCTTTTGCCTCAAATATCATGATCGCATCCGGTTTTCCAAAAATTCCGACTCTGGATTTGATTTGTATGTTCTGGGTTTTCGGCGGGTTTTTTATCAATCTGATCGCTTCCTGGAACTTTCCAGGTATTATATTCAATAAGGTTACAAACAGCATGCTATCACCAATTCCTCAATAGGAAATGATGTATATTAGTGTTTCCGACTTTTTGTGTTCATACTCAAACATATTTCAAGCCGATAACCTTGAATCATGTTCTTTGCCGCATCAAACCGCAAAACATAACGATGCTAAATCCCGGTAAACCCCGAAGTTTCGGCGAGGGTGCGCCCCCAGTTTTTTACAACATCCAGTTTATATGCGCCGCCCCCGACTACACGGCGTTGTTTCATAATTGTACCAAATAATTAATATGCTCATGACGACAAAAGATATGATGCCGCCCCGCGATCACAGCGAAATAGGAAGAGTGTTGCATGGAAGAGCATCCCTCGACTTTTTGCGGGGCGGGTTTCTAATTTTATTGCATCACAATAGAAAGCACGCTAAACCGCCACACCTCGATCATTTATCCATTAGCGCAACAAACCCCCTGACGAAAATTATTCCGATTTTAGGATACAGTTTTAAATGCGATTTTAGGGCGTTATAACAGTTCTCTGCGTCTGAAGAATATCGCAGATATGGCGCCTGTTACGCCTATACCTGAAAGCCCCGCTACTACCGCAATTGGCAGGTAATCCAGCGTTGTTGATGTTGCCGATTCGGCAGTGTCTATGTATTTTATATAAATCTGTATCTCCGCAAGGTTGTTAGAGAGATTTACATCCATTATGGATTCCTGTGTCCTCACGCTCAGGTTAAGGGTGCGCACATCAGTGAAATTCAAGAAATACTCTATGCCAACGCTCTTGGAGGAATTTGAAGGAAGCTGGTATATCGTAGCATTCCCTATCTCCACCTCTTCCTGATTTGCTCCGCGTATGTAGAACTCTACCTTCACGCCCTCGCTTTTATTCAGGTTCGCTGTCCCTATGTTGCGGATAGTGGCGTTTATCTTAACAGTAGTCCCGTTCATGAGTGACTTGATTATCATCCCACTTTCAGAAAAAACATATATCTCGTTAGTATCAACGCTGATGTCTGTAAGCGTAACATCGTTAAGTGTGAGCTTGGCCTGGCCGCTCTCCTTTAATATGCTGCTTATTGTCGCATCTATTACTGTGTTAAGATCCTCCCTCGATGTGTTGAGTGTGGGGTACGCCGCCCTGTATTTGTCGGTGTTCCATGACGAGTTTGCTGTAACTATTATGCGATTTATAAGCCCGGCATCAATCGCGCTCGGTTTTTCGATCGAGAGTTTTATTGTGCATAACTCTTTTGACAAGAGCTCCCCTACATCAACAACTCCATCGCCGTTAGTATCGGAAAGGGCGCTGTCGTTTCCAAAGAACATTTTGGAATTCCATTTAAGCGTAGTGTCGCACTGTATGTTAATCGTGTCCGGTGCATTCCCCAAGTTTGTAATGTTTAGGAAATAGATAGTGCTGCTTCCCTGGGCGGTCTTGTTCACAAGAGACATGCCGATGCCGACCGAGGGGAGTACTATCGTGCTTATTGCAGACTGGTCCGATTTGCCGCTATTTCGTGATGTAACAGTAATAGTCACATTGTCTATGGAACCGGCTGCCGAGTCATTTGACAGTGTTATCTTTATAACAACCATCTTTTTTTCTCCGCCCTGGAAAAGCATTTTTTGCACAGTTCCAAAAGTATCAAGCTCGATATCGTTGATGTCGAAGAATGTTGCCTGGGAGTTCTTGGAAGAGCCGTATCTGAAGTCGAATTCCTCCCCGTCTTTTTGGTGGTTATAGATATTGATATAATACGGTACGGTTTCTCCGGCTTCGCCGAAACCAACCTGTATCTTGGGCGAGATTTCTATTCCGGGCGTCTCTATTCTCGCGATAAGTGTAGCATTCGACTCCCTGCCGTCTATCGAGGACTTGCCCCAGACCAGCAGAATATCGGAATCGCCGTCTTTTGCAGTATCCGGCACATTTGTTGGCATTGTTAATTTAACTATTATGCTCGACTCTCCGCCGACGGGCACTGTGCCAGTGTCTATTCCGTTGATTTTGTTGGTATCGTTAAGAGGCGTTCCCGCGCTGTCTTTTGCAAGCTTAATTTTACCGCTCCAGTTCCCGGTGCAAGACGCTGTTACCCCGTCAAGTACCGCGGGCGCGTTTCCGTTGTTTATGATTTGGAGTGCGTATGTTAATTCTTTGCCGAGCTTTCCGGTCTGCTCAGCCAAAGTTGAGTTTGGTATGGTTATGTTCAGGTCAGATACTGTCTCTATCGTGCTCATGACATCTACGCTGATCCGCTTGTTTAATGTGTTTGATAAAGCAGTGATGTTTGTTATGACTGATGCTCCGCCATAGGTGCTCTCGTTGGCTGCGTCAAGATCTGGAACGGTTACCTTCACGTAAAAATCCATGCTCTCCCCCGCAGACAGGTTCAGGGAAGGAAGCGGTGTAGCTCCGTCAGTGTCTAAAACCGATGTGTTCCACAGAGAAGAGGTAAAGATGGTTACGTTGTTGTTTTGATCGTATTCGTTTGTAACTCGTATTGAGTACAATTCTTCTGCACCTTGTTTTATTGTCTTTTCGTTTATGTCTGTTACTATAAGCGACAAGTTGGGGGTGTCAGGCACTATCGTTGTTATGTACGCGGTCGAATGTATGTTGCTGCCAACACGCGCAGTTATAGTTGTTTTATCTATCTGATCCTTGGTAGCATTGGCGGACACTGTTATATTTACAACAAACGTTTTCGAGTCGCCTGGCTTTAACAAGACGTTTGAAACCGTCGTGCCGTCGTTGTTTAACATCCGCGCAATCCACGTGTTGTTTTGAGTTGCGGCGGAAAGAGTAACTGTTCCTTCCCCGTCTCCAGTGTTTGTTACGGTAAGCCGATAAGTTGTAGTCCTGTTCGGGCGGCATTCGCCATACTGCTCTGGCGGAGACAGCTCGAATTTCGGCTCAGGCTTTGGGGGTGCCTCTGACACCACCAGGCTGCTTTCGGCAGATTCTGCACGCTGCATGCTCGCTTCCCATCTCGCGGAGAAGTGATATTGGTGCGTGCCGGTCGCAAGGGCTGTATTATATGTGAATGTGACTCCTGTCTTTTCAGAGCCGCCCACGTTAATCATTGTATAATCCTGGCCGTCGATATTTACAACCATGCCCTGAACCTTGTATCCGGCAGTGTTCTTGTAGACCACTGAAAAATTGAACTGTGTATCGCTGTCTCCGGATGAGGGTGTCACCTTTCCGGTAAGGGTGGGCTGGACAGTTCCCACTACAACATACAATGAAGGCATGAAAGAATTTGGACCGCCGACACCCGCCCCCCACGTGATGCCTGAACTGCTTCGCGAGGGGGACTCTGCAGAATCATAGACTATGTTATCGCCCCACTTTACCCGGAAGTATGCATTTATCGGGGCGTTGCCAAAAAACTCATCCTCAGTAAGCTTGCCGACATATTCGTTCTGGGAACTTCCTTTGACTGTGAACGTCGCCAGCTGTTTGGCCATGCGTTCGACTGAGAAAGTGACAGGCGTATTCGCAGTATTCGTAGCGTAAACCTTGAGGTAGGCAGTGGTAAGGCCGATCTCCGAAAATTCCAGGTTTATCTCGTCATTCACCCTGGGATGATACGCAGTTGGGACTGCCGTCGAGCCGTCTTTTGCCTTTGCATACATTGTTTGAAGCCAGCTGGTTGTAGCTGCGGCATCAGGAATCGAAAAACTGATGCTTTGACTGCCCCCGGTTTCAGGCCAATGATTAAAATCGAAGTTGCCGGCCGAGGTGTATAGAGTGATTTGCTGCTGGTACAATCCGTTATTTGTTATCTTTCCTGTGATGTGCTGATACGTAGTGCGCGACGCTTTTGTGTTTTGAGCGATGCCCATAAACACGTTAGAAACCAGCATAAATGCCAGTAACAGCAGCAATGTGTGTACGAGGCACTTGTTGTACGAGTTGGAATCCTTCATCGTTTCACACTTGAAATTTATTAATAAATAGGGATACTCTTATTTAACAGATACGGTAGCAATTTGTGAGTGGACAAGGGTTGTCTTTTAATATCCGCCCACCAACGCTAAGAAAAGTTTATGTAAAGATACTATATTCTCCTGTTTGTTTTTGGGGTATAATAATGAAACTTGATTACACGCGGGAGCAAGAAGCTATTAAGAAGATGGTGCGGGATTTTGCGGAGAACGAAGTTAAGCCGATAGCGGCTGATATCGACGAATCTGGCAAATTTCCCAAAGAAACAGTAAAAAAGATGGCAAAATACCATATTCTGGGCATGACTGTTCCAAAACAATATGGCGGGGCGGGTGCGGATACTATAAGCTATTCCATTGCGGTAGAGGAGATCTCTAAAGTTTGTGCGTCTACGGGTGTAATCCTGTCAGTCCACAACTCGCTTGCTTGTTATCCAATATTAACATATGGAAGCGATGCACAAAAACAGAAATTCCTGACGCCGCTGGGGAAAGGTGAAAAATTGGGTGCCTTCGCCCTAACCGAACCCAACGCTGGTTCAGACGCTTCAAATCAAGACAGTAAGGCGAAATTAGTTGGCGATCAATATATCCTGAACGGAACAAAGATATTCATCACAAGCGCAACGGATGCTGATATTTTCGTCATCTTTGCTATGACTGATAAAAGTAAGGGAACCAGAGGCATAAGTGCGTTCATTGTCGAAAAAGGTTCGCCCGGGTTTTCACTCGGTACAGTAGAAGACAAACTCGGAATAAGAGCATCGGGACAAGCAGAGCTCGTCTTCCAGGACTGCAAAATTCCGAAGGAGAACATCCTCGGAAAGGAAGGAGAAGGCTTTAAAATCGCAATGTCAACGCTGGACGGGGGACGCATAGGAATCGCCTCCCAGGCCGTCGGCA
>JBBABA010000013.1:0-32727 GCA_041657955.1 Thermoplasmata archaeon
CCGTTAGTTTCGTTTGTATGTCGTAGCTGCCCTCGGCAGTGAATGTATATTTCACTGTTTTTCCGGTTTTTGGCGAGCTGCTGTCACCCATGTCCCAGGACACTGCTGCCACTTGGCCGTCGGCGTCTGTTGATTTCGAGGCGTCGAAGGTGAGTTCCTCGCCCACTGAATATTTTAACGTGTCGCCCTTGTTTACGCTCTGGGCGTTGACAGATATCTTTGCTGTCGGTGGTTTGTTTGCTATGACTATGGAGAACGGGAATTGGGCTTCGCCTGACTTGTCGTCTGTTAGTTTTGCGATTACATTGTAAGTTCCTTCGGCTGTGTATGTGTGTGTTATGGTTTTTCCTGTTTTTGCAGGGCTGCCGTCGCCCATGGTCCAAGAGACTGTTGCTACTTGGCCGTCGGGATCTGTTGATTTGGAGGCGTCGAGGGAGATTACCTCACCGATAGAGAAGTTCAATACATACCCTTTGTTTATTTCTACATCGCTGATCGACACTTTTGCTATTGGCGGCGTATTGCCAGTGATTATGCTTAGCGATTTTTTTGTAGTTATTAATTGATTTATTATGGTACTGCTTACCCCGAAGTCGTTAGCGTTGTTTTTGCTGTCCTTGACTGTGAGCGTTACAGTATAACTCCCTTGAGTTGAGTATGTGTGTGTTGCTGTTTTTCCGGAGCCTGTGGTTCCGTCACCGAAATCCCATGAGTATGTTAGTGTGTCGCCATTTGGGTCAAGTGAACCGGATGCGTCAAAAGTGATTTGAGATCCCGTGCTAAGATTGCCGCTCGTGGTAAACTTTGCGAGAGGGAGATAGTTCTTGTTCTTGAGAGTAGTTAAAGAATTTTTGACGTTCAATACGCCGTAACCGTAGTTGTTGTTTGGATAAGGGCCGCCGCCCGACGGTTGAATGGTTGATTTTGTCAGTATTTCTTTTATAGCCGACGGTGTGAGTTTTATGTTGCTTTTAATTGTAGGCGAGTTGTATTTATCGAGTTGTTTGTTGAAATATTGGAGAAGGAGGGCGATTGCGCCTGCTACTTGGGGTGTTGCCTCAGAGGTTCCAGCAGACATTGCGCCCCCATTAGAGATGCGGATGTATACTCCGCCCGCGCATATCTCCGGTTTAATTCTTCCGTCTGCAGTCGGGCCTCTCGAAGATTTGCTATACAGATTAAGGTTGTCTTCTACAGCACCAACAGTAATAACGTTCTTTGCAACTCCGGGTAATCCAATTGTCGCGCTGTTTGGACCGCTATTGCCTGCAGCGATTACACAGCTGATACCTGCTGAAACCAACTTCTCAACGGCCTGATCTAATGCGTGATTGCCATCTAACCGAGGTGCCTGATCATAATTTATTCCGGTACTCATAGAGAGTATGGATATTCCATACTTCTCTTTATTCTCCAATATCCATTGAAGCCCATCAAATATGTAATTCACAGAGCCGTCGCCCCCCGAACCTAAGACGATTACCAATTGCACTCCGGGTGCCATTCCTGCAAAATACGGTGAACGCCCGACTGCTGCAGCGGCAGATGCCACGAATGTGCCATGCCAACCCTCATCATACGGGTCAGGTTTGCCCCTCACACAATCTTTCCAGCCTACGATTTTCGGTTTACCGTCAGGCAGTGTTGCTAATGAGGGTTTTGTTGGATCAATACCGGAATCTAATATCGACATGGTTACGCCCGAGCCATCGACATCGAAACCCGCACCAGTAAGAGCTGCTTTGTCGCCAAACACCGCTGGAACGCTGGAGTCTAAATAAGAATGCGTCTTTTCGTTTTTGTATATCATCTCCACTGCAGGGTAGGCAGTGAGCTTTGTAATATTCTCTACAGCCGCAACAAGTAACACAGCATCAGTTATTGTGTAGAACTTTTTTATTTGTGCACCGCAACTTTCAGCAAATTTTAGGAAACCTTCATCCCTCGGCACTAGTGTTACAAGCACAGTTACATTGTCGGTTGCATTAATTGTTTTTAACTCTTCTTCCAAATTGTCTTGTATCCTATTGTTGTTTAAATCATTTTTACTTTCAGCAGTTAAACTAATTATTGGAATTGCATCAATATCCTGACCAGTACCAGCGAACAAAGTGCATTGGAAAATGCTAAGGAGTAATGTAGTAATCGATAAAAAAACAGTTAAAGTCAGTATATATGAATGGGCGGCGTCTGAATCCTTCATATTCTCTCCTTGTTATTTAGACCTTATACATATAAAGATTTGGTGTTTGCATATAAAAAGAGAGACTGAAAAATGGATAATAAAGGTGCCGATTCGATTGTGCTGTCTCCTCGATATCTCACTTTGCACTCCCACCGAAATTTTCGGGTGTAGTACTGTCACTAACAATTCCCTTCTTCTTCAGATTCTTCAGAACTACCATTACGAGAGATGTGGTAACAACCAAAACAGCGATAGACACCAAAAGCGATACAGCCAGCTCCACGAAATCGTAGTGGAAGGTATTTCCGTTGACGCTTTTGCCTTCCGTTGGCACAGCCGGTGTAGAGTTGCCTGTGCTGAGTATGCTTATGTTTTCATACTTCCACTCGGTCGTACCGTTGTCCTTGTCTGCCAAGCGTACCCTTATCCCGTATTTGCCTAGAGAAAGGTTTTGTCCAAACGATACAGAGTAGGAATTATTGGAAGCATTGACGGTCGTAATGTTCGCCCAATTACCCGAAATGTAGTATTGGACAGTTGCGGACAGGTTCGCATCCTCCGCGTCGCTTCCGTTAAAGGAGATCGCAGTAGAGTTGCCCGCATTAAATTGCTTTTTAGAGACAGCGAAGCTGGAAATCACCGGCACGTTGTTTTTGACGTCGAGTATCCTTACGTTGTAGATCCAGGACGTGTTGACTGCGTTAGAATAATTCACCCTGAACGCTATTCCGTATGAGCCCAGCTTTGAGGCCTTCGTGGTAGTAAACGTTACCTGCCAACAGCCCGTGCTCTCGCTCCATACTAAGTCCTGTGTCAGTTTTTCTCCGACAGTGTCGTTCCAATTGCCGTCCGGCATTTTGTACTTCCATTGAAACGTCAGGTTCCTGGCAGTTGTTTTGTCCAGCCTGAGCGTGGGTGTAAACGTTTTCTTGTTTGTCCTGTATACCGTGAAGGTCTCGTCCTTCGCCTGCCCGAAGGAATACTTGTTGTCTTTTATGGTCGGGTACAGGTCCAGATAGTCGTTCAGGCCGTCAAAGTCCGTATCCGGGTTCTTCGGGTCTGTTTCAGTCGGGTCTACTGTGCCGCTGTGGTTTGCGTCCTCTTGCCCGTCCAGAAAGCCGTCGCCGTCAGTGTCCGGGTTTCTCGGGTCTGTTTCTTCGCCCTGCTGGAAGGTTCCGTCGCGGTTCTTGTCCTCGATTCCGTCCAGCAAGCCGTCCCCGTCCGTGTCGTTGTTGTACGGGTCAGTGCCTGTTGCTTTTTCTATAGAGTCCCTGATGCCGTCATTGTCAGTGTCCAGGAGGGATACTACCGCAATAGCCACGGAATCCGAGCTGTCCGCCTTGCCGTCGTTGACAGTGAGTGTGAATGTGTAGTTGCCAACGATAGTCGGCGTGATTATTATCTTCGCGACGTTCGGGTTCGAGATGTTGATTGCGGGGCCAGAATCCTGCGTCCATTTATATGACAGTGTGTCGCCGTCCGGGTCCGAACTGGCAGTGCCGTTGAGTGCCGCGGATGTGTTTGCTTCTACAATTTGGTCAGCGCCCGCCTCTGCAGCCGGCGGGTTGTTTACTTTTGTTACTGTGATTGTCACTACGCCTGGGACAGTACTGTCTGCCTTGCCGTCGTTGGCCACGAGCTTGAATCTGTATGTTCCGGTTACGTTAGGCGTGAATGTGGGTTTTACGTCGGTTGTATTCGACATTGTGACTGCTGCCGGGCCACCTATCTGCGTCCATTCAACTGTGATTGTGTCGTTGTCTTCATCGTAACTGGCGCTGCCGTCCAATGCCACCATCGTGTCTACTTCGGTTGTTTGGTTCTTGCCAGCGTCTGCTACTGGCGGAATATTCTGCTTTGCCGTGACTGCTGTGATTGTGACTACAGAGGGTTCGCTGTCCGCCTTGCTGTCGTTGACTATGAGCTGGAACTTGTATACGCCGTTGGCTGTTGGCGTAAACATTGGTTTGGCTGTGGTTGAATATAAAATCAGGACAGTTGGACCGTCGATTTGAATCCATTTGTATGTGATCGTATCGCCGTCCGGGTCATAACTTGCATTGCCGTTTAGAGTTGCTGTTTCGCTGACGTTGACTGTTTGGTCCCTGCCTGCATCTGCTATCGGAGGATTGTTCGCTTTTGTGACTGTGATTGTTACGACAGAAACTGCACTGTTCGCCTTGCCGTCGTTGACGACGAGGGAGAATTTGTATGTTCCTTCGTCTGTTGGTGTGAATGTCGGAGTTGCAACTGTTTTTGAAGAAAGTGTAACAGATGGGCCGTCTGTTTGCTCCCATTTGTAGGTTATAGCATTTCCATCAGGATCGTTACTTCCACTACCATCGAGCGTTGCTGGTTTATTCACTTCGACGGTTTGATCTGGGCCTGCGTTTGCAACGGGCAGTTTGTTCTGCTGGTATGGGGAAGGTCCACCTCGACCATCGATCGTCATATATATTGTTGGAACATCAAATACTCCTATGTTTCTAGTCACTTCTGCGTCCAGTATATCCCCATATATCAGTCTAATGGTAACTTGTCCATCTATTCCATAGTATGTATAGAATCCGTTAAGAGTAACAGCTACAGTATCCATTAGTTGATTGTTAATGTAGATTTTTATTACGACCGTGGCGCCTATCTGATTGTCAATATCTAATGCAAAACCCGCTCTACTCCTATTTGTCTCTGCACCAGTAGACGGTATATAAACGATATTGCTGAGAATTAAAAGTGCAACAAAAGAAATTATTAGGTGTTTGTTAGTAGTCATAATAATCTTCGACCATGCAGCTACTTGGTTTTAAACGACTCGGTTTAAAAATACTGTTATACATACTATATATTTATTTTGATACAAAACGCGATGTTTTACAAAAGATGGCCATCCGAATCATTCAATTGTGCTTTCTGCACCGCAGGACGTGCATCTTATTGTCATTGGATATTCGCCTGTGCTGGGTATCTGCACGACTCCTCCGCAATGGGGACACGTACCATATTGATATGGCGATGTTGGATATGGATTTTGGTCTGATTGCATTGGTTGCGGCTGATACTGTTGGGGTTGTGTTTGGTATGGCTGAGACGGATACGGAGTGTTGTACTGGCTTTGCTGCGCGGTGGGCATAGGTTGTGATGGCATTTGCGGTGCAGTTTGTTGAGGCCATGCTGGAGGTGGTGGCATCGACGTTCCTCCTTTTGTAGTCATTACGAACACAGACGATTTAAAATAAAGGAAGATTATCGCTCCCGCGACTGCGCAGACAGCACCAATGCCTGCAGCGTATACGTAGATGTTTGTGTCTCCACCTGTAGCTCCCCTAATCACGCTGACTGTAAAACTCGTTCTATTCGTTTCATTGTTGTTATCGACAACTATCAGGGTTACAGTATATGTCCCCGGTTTTTCGTAAACATGTTTTACTGTCTCTCCTGAGCCGTTGGTTCCATCTCCAAAATTCCATTCGTATCTTTCTATCATGCCATCGGCATCAAACGAATTTATCGCACTGAACTCTATGCCTTCACTTGCGCTAATCTTATTCGGCACTCCGCTGATAACCGGTGTAGGCGGTGCGCTCGTATTCACAGGAGTATCTGGTTTTTGAATGTGCAGCTCCCATTCTTTTGAGATGTTGGCAGACCCGTCGGAGATTATGCATTTCACAATATACCAGTCCGCGGAGTCTGTCGAGGCGATATATTCGTAGTTATTCGCACCAGTCGATGCGCGTGTATCGTTTAGGTACCACTCAAAGGACAGCGTGTCTGCTGAATCCAAATCCGTTGCATTTACAATGCATTCTACTTTCTCATTTATTGCAATGTAGATTGTTGTATCGGAGGGTGCAAAGGAGGAGATAGTCGGAGGGTTGTTCCCGTTTCCCCCACTCTTGTTCGCCACAGTAACCTTGAAGAATTGTTGAACTGAGGATGCGCCATCGGAAACGTCTATTGTAATGTCATTGATTCCAATATCTTCTAATATGGGAGTCCAATCAATAGCACCAGTATCTCCATCTATGCTCATGGATGCCGGAGATTCGATGAGGGAGAACGACAAAGTGTCATCGTCCGGATCGGTAGCATCGACGCTGTATGCGTATTTCGAACCTACTGTCGCTTTCGTTACTGGTGTAGTTGTGACTACCGGCGGTCTGTTGAATTTTATTAGTTGGACGTTCAGGTATTCCTTCTGGGCCTCCGTGTGATTGTTGTCGTCTATTAAAATTGCATAGAACGAGTACTTGCCGGTTTGTGACGCAGTCCAGCTCATATTTCTGTTGCTAGCGGCAGCCTGGGGCACCGTAAAATTGTCGTATACTTTATCTACCAGAGAACTTGAAAGATAAACAGAAAGGACGACGCTGACGCGTACATCCGCAGTGGACTCTGTACTGACGCGGTAGGAAAACAAAAAAGTATCGTCCAGGTCATCACCGCTTTTATCAGATATCGTATTAACTGCCTGTTCAAACGATTCTTTGAAGTCCTCGGATACGTCCGATAATTCCAGTTTTATATTGTCAGCCCTTAATGTGCCAGCCTGTGTGTTGTTGTCGTAAAGCAAAAGAAGGATATTGTAAAAATCCGATTTTTGGCACGTCCAAGTTACGGAATATGAATTTGCACCACCGTGGCTGACGCTGTAAGTGTAGTTTGTGGATGAGATAGTGACATAACTATTGTCCTTCACGGTCATCATCACCCGTACATCGATTGGTGTCGTCGAGTTAATGCCGATTTTGAACGTAAATTCGATAGTGTCGTTCTTATGGTCGCTGTTCGAATCATAAATGGCATAGCTGCTACTGCTCTCGACGAAATAGGGTGGGGTGTGGCCATCTGGAGGAATTACAGTACTGGAATAAGTCGCGGAATAGCCGTAACTGGCCGGGTTTGAGCCGCTTTTCACAATGCTAGCAGGTATGAGTGTTACAGCCGTGTAGGTGCTTCCAAAACCACCGACGGACACCTGCCCTTTCTTCGACGCATCCAACGTCATCTTCTCCACGGACGGGGTGGCTGACGATCCTTTTTTTACTACCGCCACACTAAACGTGTTGCTGTCGGCGCCGTCAAATATAATTGTCAGTGTTCCGCCCTTTCCCCCAGTGAATATTATGCAATCCCCTGCGGAATAATACACTTTTGCGCTTTTCGATACTGGGTAAGTACTGTGAACTGTAACCGCAGAGGTCGGAACTGCCATGTTTACGTTTTTATAGCCATATTTTCCGCCATTCAGACTTGTATCGCTGTTATCGATATAGTTTGCTACTGTCCAATCGGAGAGAACGTCTGTGAACTTCTGCGAGTAACCCAATTTTTTTAGAGTGTTGTCTATGCTCGTAACTCCGTGTGCCGGATCGCTCACAAGAGTCTTTGTAAAAGTGCCTCCTCCATAATGTTCCGACATATATTCCATAAACAAACTGCTTGCTCCATAACTCTTGACATCATCATATTTAAAATCCACCAACGACGTGTCCGGAGAGTTTATAAAATTCTGAATATGTCCAAAGGCGTCCCATCCATTGCTGTCTTTGTAACCGCACACTATGGATGCAAAATCGGACAAACCCTCATTTATGAAAAGTTCCTCATACTCATCATATTTGTAGTGAATCAGATGCTGGAATTCGTGCGCCAGATTGCCGGCCCAGATATTCTTGGATAAATAGATTATAGCCGGTGCATCCAGGTACACCATGTCATGTTTGTTGCTATATTGTGCGTTTGGGTTTAGGTCGTCCGGATTACCATACCCTGCTACGAGTGGATCGTCGGGAGTGGAGCCGTCTATTATGTCCAATAACAGCAATATGATTTTTGGATCGTTATCTGTATCCGGTGGGCTACCAAAATACGTTGTAGTCGTTGGATATATCTTGGTGTCAAATTCAGATATAACCGAATTTATAGTGGCCGTGCTGACACCCTGGCCGTCTTCGACGTATATATGACAATATTGCCCGTCCTTTTTGAGAGTGGCAGAAATTTTATAGAATGCACCGGTAGCCGCATTATTGGCCCAAAAAGATACAGCCTTAGATTTTGTATGCGAATTTTCCAAACCCGTTGATTCATCGGGCAAATTCGATTTTTCAACGCTTTTTTCTATTGGTTGTGATGGTGCGGATGTATTGTAAGTATTCCCATAACCAGTATAAATCCTGGTATCTGCACTATGATCGTTTGCACTTACGGTTTTTACAAAACATAAAATCATGGCGGCGATAATGAAAATGAAAAATATGACTGCCAGCGGATTTTGCAATGATTCAATCATTTTTATTTTTTCAGAACGTACTAAACATCGTATCATATGTCACATACCTTACGCATTTCCAGAGAAACTGTGGATAATAATTAAAAGATGCCGCTCCCATTATGAACACAACATTCTCAATCTTAGCCATATTGCCATATTATATCTATGGGGGACACTATATATAATTTTCGTGGGATTTACTGGCAAAAATATCGTTGTGAATATATTTCGATAGTATTTTTTCTACCTTTTCTACGTCTTCGATAGGAATTATAATTTTCTCAGAAAAAAAGAGTACATTTTGCCATAATACGATCGTCTTGTTCATCTTGTTTATGCGATAGCGGCTAAAGGATGTCCACGGCCTAAAGATGCCCATAAATAAGATTCCCCTGTCGGCGATAATGGCGTGTTTCGGTATCAATAAGAGTGCGATTATACACGCAAGTAATGCAATATCTATAAAAATTTTGTACCATATCACATCAATCAAAACATCATCGAATATTATGATCACTGCTACGGCGATAGTAAACATATTTATGTTAAGAATGTTGTTTAAAAGCTCACGCTTAACCGTAGTCTTCCATTGAAAAATTATCTTGCCTTTAACTCTCCTATTTTTTAGGAACACAATACTCATTATTATTATCACAAACGCGACAATTCTCAGCAGGACGCCAATATCCGAGAGGTTCATTCGATTTCTCCGGTTGTATAATTAATTATGTTAATGGAAAAGGAGAACATGCATAAATACATTCCTTCAAAAAAGAGACTGCCATAATCAATCGGTGCATAGGAAAAAGTTAAAATCTAAAAACACATCTCAACGCTGATGAATAATCTAAGAAATTTAATGAAAGAGACGGAAAAGGCTCTTGCATCAAAGGACACCTGCCGTGAGAGCGCGTTTGCTGACGCTAGAAAGCTCATAAGAGCGTGCGGAGGAATAATCCAGAGGATACAGCACAACGAAGATGTGACAAAAGACTTATCGAGTATACGTGATGATGCGAAGCAGTTAAAAAATTCTCTAAACGAGCATCCGGACATTTATCACTCTGGCTTTGTAATAGATGCCCTGCAGGAATACTGCGAGGCGCACATCCTCGCTTCGATAATCGGAAATAAGAACCTGCCAACGCCGAAAGAACTGATGGTCCCGCACGTCGCATATGTGGCGGGTATGGGAGATGCCATCGGGGAATTGCGCAGATTTGCCGTAAACTCGCTAAAGGACGAGAACACAGAGAAGGCGGAGAAGTACCTGTCCATAATGGAAGATTTGTATGACGCTCTTAACTCCGTAGGCCATTACAACAGCATATCGCCGATAAGAAGGAAACTGGACATAGCGAGGGCGCTGATAGAAAAAACCAAGAGCGAAGTTATCACCGCCAAGACCGCTGGTTCTCTAAGAAGAAAAATGGAATCGCTAGAAAAAGAACTTAGAAAGAAAAAATAGTGTGATAGTAAATGACGCCGGCCCCCAAAACACCAAAAGCAAACAGAAAATCGAGGAAAGGATTCGTACATGTCTACACTGGTAACGGAAAAGGAAAAACAACTGCAGCACTGGGATTGGCATTGCGGGCTGCCGGTTACGGCCTGAAAGTTTACATAATACAATTTATGAAAGGATGCGTAACATACGGTGAGCTGCGTTCCTCAAAACATATCCCAAATTTCACAATCAAACAGTTCGGAAGGCCGGACTTCGTCAATAAGGACAACCCGGCAAAGATAGACATAGCGCTTGCCCAAAAAGGCTTAAAGCACGCAGAAAAAATATTGAAAAACGGAAAGCGCGACATAGTAATACTGGATGAAATTAACGTAGCGATAGAATGGAATTTGATTAAACTAGATGATGCGATACGCCTAATAAAAGGCAAACCACAAAATGTCGAACTGATATTGACTGGGAGATACGCGCCTCAAAAAATTATTGACATGGCGGACCTCGTGACAGAAATGAGGGAGATCAAGCATTACTATCGGAAAGGAATAATCTCCAGAGAGGGAATAGACCATTGAGGGATACGTATGCTCGAAAAAGAAAAGATGGCTGAAATAAAGCAAAAGAAGGCTGCGTGGAAGAACAATACATTGAAGAGAGTTCTGGAAGAGTTCCCGGAGCGGAAGAAGTCATTCAACAACCTGTCCGAAATGCAGATTGACAGGTTATATACGCCAGACGATTTTGCGGATTTTGACTATGCAAAAAATCTCGGCTTCCCTGGAGAATATCCGTTTACCCGCGGCGTACAGGCATCAATGTACAGGGGACGCCTGTGGACCATGAGGATGTTCTCCGGCTTTGGAATGGCAGAGGAATCCAATGCGAGATATAAATACCTGCTCTCGCACGGGGAAACCGGCTTAAGCGTGGCATTTGACTTTCCAACGTTGTACGGGTATGACACAGACCACCCGATGGCTAAAGGCGAGTTCGGCAAATGCGGCGTGGCAATATCTTCCATGAAGGACATGGAGATATTATTCAGTGGCATTCCTGTCGATAAAATTACGACATCCATGACGATTAACGGACCTGCCGCGATAATATGGGCTATGTACATATCTGCCGCGGAGAAGCGGGGCATATCCCGCGAAAAGCTCGGAGGAACGATACAGAACGACATATTGAAGGAGTACATCGCCCAAAAATCATACATCTTTCCACCAGAGCCGTCGATGAGATTGATAGTGGACACCTTCGAATTTGGAACGAAGAAATTGCCAAAATGGAACACGATAAGCATCAGCGGGTATCATATCAGGGAAGCGGGCTCTACTGCAGTCCAGGAATTGGCGTTTACGCTGGCCGACGGGCTTGCATACGTCGAAGCAGCAATAGAACGGGGCCTAAACGTCGATGAGTTTGCACCAAGATTGAGTTTCTTCTTTAATGCCCATAACGACTTCTTCGAGGAAATCGCGAAATACAGGGCGGCAAGAAGGATATGGGCAAGGGAGATGAAGGAAAGATTCGGTGCAAAGAAAGAAAGGTCGCTTTGGCTGAGATTCCACACACAAACCGCAGGATGCAGTTTAACGTCCCAGCAACCGGAGAACAATATCGTGAGGACAACGATTCAAGCACTGGCCGCGGTGATGGGCGGCACGCAGTCGCTTCACACGAACTCCATGGACGAGGTGCTTGCGCTTCCGAGCGATAAGGCAGTCAGAATCGCGCTCAGAACGCAGCAGTTAATCGCGCATGAGAGCGGCGTGACGAATACCATAGACCCGCTGGGCGGAAGCTACTTTGTAGAATATCTAACAGATTTAATGGAAGAGGAAACCTACAAATATTTCGATAAAATAGAAAAGCTCGGAGGGGTAATCGCAGGGATAGAGAAGGGATTTTTCCAGAGGGAAATCGCAAACAGCGCCTATAAATATCAGAGGGACATAGAGAAAAAAGAGAGGATTGTCGTAGGCTTAAACGAATACCAGATGGACGAGGAGATAGAGATTCCCATATTGAAAATGGATCCAAACGGCGAGAAAAAGCACATCGCAAGGTTAAGAAAAGTCAGAAAAGAGCGCGACAATAAAAAATTCCAAGAAAAGATGGACAAACTACGAAAGGCTGCGGAGGGCAGTGAGAACCTAATGCCATATATCATAGACGCGGTGAAGGCATATGGCACGTTGGGAGAGATAACGGGCGTGCTTCGAGAGGTGTTCGGGACTTATGAGGAGCCGCCGATATATTGAAGGGCGAATTATTCAACAATGTACGATTCGAGCGAAGAACCTCACACAAGTCCCAAAGTCATTATACATTAGGAATATCGTTATTGGGGTGTGTTGTAAATGAACTTAAGGGACGCTACAAAGGAAAAATTGGATAGGTTCGGACCGTATGGAAGTGCGATTGGTGCTTTTATCGGTGCAGTTATTTTTACATTTTTTAGATATGATTTTGCGATTGGCTGGATTCCGATAATAATATTTCTACTTCTACCTGTTTTGCTAAACACATGTATCCATAGGAAGTTTTTCATTTTGTCTGTAGGAGCCGCCGCCGCGTTTGTCGGTGCATTAATATCTTGTTTTATATTTCCATGGATATTCTGGTTGCCGTTGACTATACTGTTCACAAAAGGTGCACCAGAGAATGGTGTTATAATCTCCTGGGGCTATGTTTTTATCAGCGCATATATCGTGTATCTGCTTTCAAAATATTCTTGTGAGCGAGCACGAAAGAAAGAAAAATTGTAAGAAAGGTGCTGTACGTTGTACGGTAGCAAGCCATCCGCCCATCCCATCAACCTTAATCTGTAACCCACTGCAATCAACAATAATAATCTTAAGACAAAAATATATATAGTAAGATTATCTTACTTATATGTGGTGATATTATGACCGAAGTAACTGTAACAAAAATGTCTTCTAAGGGGCAGATTGTGGTTCCCCAGAATATCCGAGAGATGTTAGGCCTCAAGGTCGGAGAACTGTTTGCATTGTTCGGGGAAGATGATACGATAATTTTAAAAAAAATTAAATTACCGTCCGATGCGGAGTTTAGGGCACTGCTGAAGTGGGGAAAAATATATGCAAGGAAAAAAGGAATTTCAAAAGGAGATGTGATAAAAGCCCTTGAGAACGCAAGAGTTGGTAAGTAATGCGTTTGGTTCTTGATACGAACATCCTGATCTCTGCATTATTTTGGGATGGCAACGAAAGGAGGCTCCTTTTGGATTGTAAAACGAAGAAACATCAACTGATAATATCACCGGAGATTTTGGAAGAAATGGATCGAATCTTAAATGTTAAGTTCGATGTGCCATCAGAAATAAGAAACAAGTATGCACAAAACATTTTACGAATGTCTGAAATTGTATTCCCCAAGGGAGAAATTCATATAGTGAAGGAACATCCAGCGGATAATATGATCATTGAAACAGCTATTTTGGGAAAGGCAGAGAAATTGATAACAGGCGACAAACATCTTTTAAATCTTGGAGCAGTAGAAGGTATAAGGATTGATAAGTCCAGCCGAATTTAATGTACGCTAGTTGACCGTCCGCCCCATCGCATCAACCTCTCAGATACATTTTTCCACTCATAAATATATAATCCAACCGGCCTTATTATATTAACAATCCAAAGAACGATACCTTTTTGTCATAGTAGTTCTTATCCACGTATGGTGAGGATATGACAGACATTAAAAATCTAGACGTTCAGATCAGTATGGAAAAGACGATAGAGACAATATTGAACACGCTTTCAAGCATAGGAAATAAGAAAACGCCAGAAACCATGGAGCTAACTTCGACGATTAATACGAAAATAAAGGAAGCAGAGGAATATTACTGCAGGCCTATAGATTCGCCCAAGGTCTATACGATGCTGAAAGATTTTGCGGTTGCACACGGCGACAATAATACTGCAAAAGAATGCGAGAAAAAAATAAAGAGGATTGAAGCGTACGACCTGGAATTCAAGGGAAGGCTCCAGAGCTTTTACGGCAACAACACAGAAGCTTTAAAGTTCTTGAGCAAGGCTGCAGAACTGGATCCAGAATTTAAAGAGGCAAAGGACGAGAAAGAGAAAGCTATAAACGCCATAAGTAAAGCTGAGACGGAGATTTCTCGCATAGAGAACTCGCTTAAATCGAAACCAAACGATGCAAAATTGCTGTATAAGAAAGGACTTGCCCTCCTAAACCTTGGAAAAGCTCAGGACGCTATGATATCGCTCGACAAGGCAATGGCAATCGACCCAAATAACGTTGATATCATCGCGAGAAAGGGTACTGCGCTAGAGAGCGTCGGAAAGTATGAGGAATCGATCGGGTTCTTCGACAAAGCATTGAAACTAAAACCAAGCTCTATGACTGCCAAAAGGGGAAAGACTTACGCGGAATATAATCTGAAGAAGTTTTAAAAGCATTTTTTGGGCCTGTAGCTCAGACAGGTGGAGCAATCGGCTCTTATGGCTCGACAATAAAATGCGGGCAGGAGGAACCGATGGGTCAGGGGTTCGAATCCCCTCAGGCCCGCCCCCAAAAGGGCTCGAAATCCAAAGCCCGTATTTTTTAAAATGTATTTCTCACGATCTGGGTTTATTTATAGTCTAACAATTCCCACTTCTTTTTAAGGGTTTCCAGGTCTATCTGCCCCTTTACGGCTTCTTTACCTCTCTCTAAGCTAGTATACGCAATTTTTGAACCCATGAGCGGGGCATGGATCCTAGTTTCATATCCAAGTACGCCCATTCCAATGGCGATAAATTCAAAACCGTCATTTTTCGCAAGGTCGCACGCCTTAAAAATTTCAACGACGTCTTCAAATACTTTCGTCATTACGGCGATCTTTGCAACCTTTCCACCCAGGTCAATACACTTTTTCATATTCTCAAACATATCGTTCGAGGAGGGCGTGGACTCAAAATCGTGGTATGAAACTATAGAAACAACATTATTTTCGTTACACATTTTAATTAATCTTTGAAGGGGATCTTTTTCCATTTTCATTTCAACATCGACGTAATCAAACTTCGCTTTAATCGCCGCCTCGAGCAACTGTACCCTATCCTGTTCGCTACCTTTAAAAGACCCACCATCCGTCTCTGGCCTGATGGTAATTATCGCTGGAATCTGAATGCCGTTTTTCAACGTCTGAACTGCATCAGGAGTAGGTTGCTCTAGAAAATCCAATCTCAATTCCACTAGATCTGCACCCATCTCTTTACTTCTTTTACTTGCGTTTATCATGTCTTCCGGAGTTTTCTCAATCAGGGTTACGCACTTCAATATCATTCTTATATTCACCCGGGTAAATCTACAACACATATTATACTGACATATAATAATTTTCTGGCACATCAATATTTTCTATCAATTCTCTTTAATATGTTCTTTGATAGGCATTCCAAAGTGACGCCCTTCCTCTTCAATATGCATGATTATGGAATCTCCTACCTTCAACTCAGCAATAGATTTAGCGCCTTCCTTGGAGACCAGCCTCGTTGTTTCTGCGTTCTGGACTATCGTACTGTATTTCTTTCCATCGACATCCGTTTCCAGCAGTATGAGGGGTCTTCTCTCGATTTTAACCCTACCAACAACAAGAACCCTTCCCGCTCCGTTAGAATTCACTAACAAAACTTCATCGCCCGCATGCAGTTCTGAAAGGTATTTTGTTTCGCCAGACGGCAGGAGTATGTACGCATGCACAGCACCCGCGTTTATTCTGAACGGCCTTGAGTTTACATATTGGGACACAAGTGTCTCGGAGTGTACCAGGAACATACCCATGGATTGCGAGCCGACCAGCACCCCCTCTCCGACATCCAATAAAGAGCAGGTATCGATGCAGACTCGGTCCCCGACTCCGATATGCATTACTTTGGTAACCTTTCCAGATGTTAATTTTATTGTTCGTGTGAGTCTCGATCTGAGATATGCCTCCATGTCTGCAATTTCCTTTGCCGTTGTAGTGTTCAGCACTACCCCATCAACTCCAACTTCTAGCGCTTCTAGGAATAATTTGGCCTCTTCCACACTGGATGCACTTACAAGAAGTTTCGTATGAGATTTTTGGAACGCTGCAATTAAATTTTCTATAGGAATAACCTTCCAGTCGAGCGCGTTAACCATCGCGTAATCTATTTTTCCAACCATTTTCTTGATATTCTCCTCATCCTGTTTGTTTCTCAAAAGGAAGAGTTGCCCTTTGTGCTCGCCATCAATGAGGATTTTCCCCACCTCGACAACTATCGTGTTTATTTTACCAAGTTTCTGTAGGACTGGTGCATCGTTTTTATGAACCATAAAGTCCGTAAATCCATGCTCTATCGCAGTGACTACTAACTGTTTTTTCGCGTTTATGTCGTCATCTATGTTAGCGTTAATCCAAACAATCTTTTTTTTAGACTCTACCATGGGACACCCATTTGGGGTTTACCATCTATTTATTTATAAACATTACCCTCCATTGTGTATTGAAGCAAGTATCGGAAAAACCATAAAGGTATCAATGGATGTAGAAGACAGAGATGGAAGCATGGTTGTTATAAATTGCACAAGAAAGGTACAAAACCTCTCGATGCACGTTGATGATATAAAAAAATCCCTGGATAACGATGGTGTTATTGTATATCCTACGGATACGCTGTACGCAATCGGTTGCAATCCCTTCAAGGAAACAGCGGTTCGAAAAACCTTTGAGATTAAGAAAAGACCGTTAGTCGCCCCGCTTTCTATAGCAGTTCACGATATGGAAGGTATAAATGAGATAGCAGTCCTAAATGACTTGGCAATCAAGGTCATCAAAAAATTTTTACCAGGCCCAATAACACTGCTTCTTAGAAAAAAAGATAACGTTCCAGACATACTCACTAGTGGATCTAAGAACGTAGCTGTGAGGATTCCGGACCATCCAGTAGCTCTAGAATTGCTCAGACGTGTTGGCCCTCTAACAGCCACAAGTGCAAATCTTCATGGTGCGAATGAACCTATTAATATGGAAATTCCATTTAAGCAATTCAAGAATTCTGTTGATTTTTACATCGATTGCGGAAAAACACAGTATGGAAAACCATCTACAATCGTAGATCTGTCTGCTGGGACGATTAAAATTATACGCGAAGGTGCGCTTTCCATAAACGCGATATCCGATGACGGATGACCGTAAGAATTAAAGAAGAGAGTTGTATTAAGTTGATCGAGGGAATTTAGATGAACGCCGAAACCATGGAATGTTACAAAAAAGCGGGTAGGGTCGCCTCTGAGGCGAGGGATTATTGCGCGAGTTTGATTGAAAATGGTGCACACATCCTAAAAGTTGTAGAAAAAACGGAAAAATATATAACCGATAAGGGTGCAAAACCAGCATTTCCAGTAAACATTTCTATTAATGACATAGCGGCACATTTTACGCCGAAACATAATGATTACGATCTTGTATTTTCAACAGGAAATGTGGTTAAGATAGACGTCGGGGTTCATGTAGACGGGTGCATTGGCGACACAGCAACAACCGTAGAGATTGGAACTAACAATTGGAAAAAACTGATTGACGCCGCGCACGAAGGGTTGAGAGTGGCAATTAACACAATCAGGCCTGAAATAGATCTCGGATTAGTCGGTGAAAACATAGAGCGAACTATAGCGTCATTCGGTTATTGCCCTATCCGAAACCTCACAGGGCACAGTATGAACCAGTATAACCTTCACGCGGGCATAAGCATACCGAACATAAGAACAAGAACAAGCGACACGGTAAATGTTGGAGACGTAATCGCCATAGAACCCTTTGCTACAAATGGCGGCGGTAAGGTTAAAAACGATCTGCGAGGCAATATTTACAGACTGGTGAAAGATAAACCCATGTACGACAAAAAGCTGGAAGCGATGTTGGAATATATTACGAAAGAGTTTAGGACACTTCCGTTCGCGGAGCGATGGTGTGCCAGTAAATTCGATGATGCTGCAGTAAATTTACAAAAACTTGTCAGAAGCGGCGTAATTATGGCATACCCGATATTAAAGGAAGTCGATGATGGAGTAATATCGCAGATGGAGCATACGGTAATCATCACTGAAAGCGGCTGTGAAATTATAACCTGATTTGTCTGTATTTATAAACCCAAAAATCTATTATATGTGTATCATATTGTGTTATACTATGGTCGGGGTTGGGGTTATAGGCATAGGCGCGATGGGGCAGAATCACGCACGCATATACTCTGAGCTTGCGAACCTTGTTGGCGTTGCAGACGTAGACCAGCAAAAGGCAATGGCCACTGCGAAAAGGACACATACAAAATCGTTTTCTAATTACGAAGAATTGCTTTCCCTGCCAGAACTCGACGCAGTCACTATAGCTACACCCACTGTAACACATTTTGAGGTTGCAAAGAAGGCTATGGAAAGAGGCAAGCATGTTTTAATTGAAAAACCGATTTGTAACAGCGTTAAGGAGGCGGAGAACCTCATCAAATTGGCTGAAGATGCCGGTGTTGTCCTGAGCGTCGGGCATATCGAACGGCATAACCCCGTCGTTATATTTACAAAGGACATGTTAAGTAAAAACCAATTCGGTGAACTCATTTCGATTTCGTCCAGGAGAGTAAGCTCTTTCCCAGCGAGGATAAGGGATGTTGGCGTAATTCTTGACCTGGGGATACATGATATTGACGTTCAGCGGTATATGACTGGTAGCGAGATAGAGAGCATCTATGCCCTTGCAGGTAGGAATGGTAAGAATGACCTTACGAAGTTCGAGGAATGCGCGAACATCCTCCTGAATTTTGAAAATGGGGTTTCCGGTTTTATTGAAGTAAATTGGCTAACACCAATGAAAGTTAGGAGAACGTCGCTCACTTGTTCGGAAAAATTTGTAGAGCTAGATTATATGACGCAATCTTTACAGGTATCGTCTTCTGCTCCAATGGATTTTGAAGAGAGCAACCTCTTCCATATACCCCAGAGGTATGATATCCGACGGATGTCACTATCGCTGCAGGAGCCTTTAAAAAATGAGATACTGGACTTTTTGAATTCCATAAAAAATAAAAGAAAACCGTTGGTAACCGCCATGGATGGTTTAAGGGCGATACAAGCAGCACGCGCTGCCGTTAAATCATACAAGGAGAAAAGAATCATAGATAAAGAGGAATTTGATGCCTAAGGTATACGGTAATAGTCAAATTGGAAATGGCACATATATCGATGAAACTGTCATAATAGGTCATCCTGGGAAGCACGAAGCGGAATTGCTTAAAAAGGGACGACTAGACGCGGTAGCAGGGTCTAAAATTGGGAAAAATTGCATATTGCGGGCATATGGGGTAATATATTCAAATGTAACTCTCGGAGACAATGTAAAAACTGGTCATCACTACTTAATTCGGGAATTCACGACAATTGGGGATGAAACGTTAGTAGGTTCGGGTGTTATAATCGATGATCATTGTACAATAGGCAAGAGGGTTTCGATACAAAGTGGCGTATATATCCCGACAAACACCATTATTAAAGATGATGTTTTTCTCGGACCAAGAGTCGCATTGACAAACGATAAGTATATGGGAAGAGGCGGAAAGAAATTGGTGGGGGTATTCGTAGAAGAAGGCGCCAGACTTGGTTCTAATTGCACCATACTCCCCGGAATAAAGATTGGCAGAGACTCATTGGTTGCAGCCGGTGCTGTCGTAACTAAGGATGTCAAGCCTTATACGGTGGTTGCCGGAGTGCCAGCTAAAAAGATAGGAATGGTACCGGAAGAGCATAGAATGAAATAGTGAGATTACCGTATATTTTTGAGCAGAGAGATATGCAAGAGACAACATCTGAGGTTGAGAAAGGCATAGGCTTAGAAGTGTTTTTTACAGACACAAAGGGCATTGGTGGGAAATTAAAAAATGAACCTGAGGACTTTATCGTAGACGAGATTCCCATATTGCCCGCACCCGCAAATGAAGGAAAATACATTATAGCCACCGTGAAATCAAGAAATTGGGAGACAAATAGGTTAATACGGCATTTAGCGAGAACACTTCGTATAAGCAGAAAAAGAATACACTTTGCCGGAACAAAAGATAAGAGGGCAGTAACTACACAACTTATGGCGTTTGATGGTGTGGATAAAGAAACAATAGAGAAATTAAAAATTAGCGATATAGAGATTTCCAATGTTTACACATCTAACAAATCGTTGGACATGGGTGATCTAATCGGAAATAATTTTTACATCGTAGTGCGGGACATACAATTATCTGATGTGGAGATAAATAAAATTGTAAATGATGACTTAGAGTGTATCTCCAAACTGGGTGGTTTTCCTAATTTTTTTGGCATACAGCGTTTTGGAGCGGTTAGACCAATCACGCATCATCTCGGTAAATTTATCGTGCACGGCGATTTTGAAAAAGCAGTATTTGCCTATGCCGCAAACCCGCTTCCGTGGGAGAATGAAGAATCACATTCTGCAAGAGCGTTCTTAGAGAAAACTCGGGATTTTAAACAAGCATTAAAGATATACCCAAAACAACTTTCGTTCGAGCTAACAATGATCCACTACTTGGCATCCAATCCAAACGACTTTGTTGGAGCACTGAAACAATTGCCCAAGAACCTATTGATGATGTTTGTTCACGCATATCAAGCATACCTATTCAATAAAATCTTAAGCGAAAGGATCAGAAGGCAGCTCCCATTAAACGAACCGCAGATTGGCGACGTCATATTGCCAATAGATAAAAACAAACTCCCAAATCATGATGTCTGGATAGACGTAAATGATACAAATATTGATAAAATTAAAAAAGCGGTCGCAGAGCAAAAAGCATTCGTAAGCGGCTTGGTTTTCGGTTCAGAGACAAAATTCGCCAACAACGAGCAGGGCGAAATAGAAAGAAAAATTATCGAAAAGGAAGGTTTGAAGCCAAACGATTTCATTATTCCAAAGATTCCTGAGATTTCTTCGAGCGGAATCAGAAGGGAATTATTGGCACAATTAAAAGTTAGCGACATTTCATTGGAAGTTTCTGACAAGACACTCAGATTAAAATTTCAGTTGTTGAAAGGCTGTTATGCAACCTCACTGCTAAGGGAGTTTATGAAGGCGGATGTGATGTCGTATTAATCGCTCGGTTTTTCCGCCGCCTTTCTCTTCATATTCTCAAGCATGGGCACAATGCCTTCCACATCCTTAGCCTCTTTTTTGCAATAGAACAACAGCCTTGCGCGGATGTCTTCATTATGCTTTATAGAGTTTGCAGTCAAATCCTTCTTTAACATCCGGCATAGGCGCCCGCCGCGATTGTCCCAATCCGTGAGAATTATTACCTCTTTAAAGTTCTTTGCCAGTTCTTCGCAAAAAGTAAATATTGATTTTCCCTGATTGATTTTTATAATCTTTCCTTCAAATCCAAGTATCTTAAGCGCGATTTTGTCTTTCGAGCCTTCAACTATGATTGGTGTTGTAATGTTCAGCTCCTTCGCCTCATTGATTATTTTTTCGATTTCCTCGATCTGTTCGGTAATGTCCATAATACTGGGAGATGATTTACACAATATTTAAGAATACTTGTATGAATTTTACTATAAATTTAGGCACAAATCGAAATTGTTATTAAGGGATATCGTGTTCAACGACTTGAATAACTGGAGTGAACGTAGTGGCAAAAAAAGATAATGTGGATTACAGTGAGGATCCTCGGTATGAAAGCTATCTTGAGTTGGATAAGGATCTGCTTGTGAGAAAGATACTTCGCTTAGAAGACACATTAGAAGAAACTATACAAAACGTGGAAAACCAGTTACGGATAATCAAAACTACTGCTGACGTAGCACAGTTGCGTACTGTCCAAAAAATGTTGGTGGATGTTAAGTTCGAAGATAAAGTCCTAGTAAAACTAACTGATGTTACTCTATGCGGTGTGATAAGGGCATGGGACAACAACAGCATAGGCATAACTACGATGTATAAGTATCCAAAGGAGTCTTTGACTGTAGAAATACCGATATTAACCATGAGGGGGCGTTCCACCTTTGGCATATCATTCTCGCACATAGGGTTTTCAGATATTCTACACGTAAGAAACATCAGAGACTTTGTGAGCCAGGACTTAGAAGACGTGCTGGTTTCAATAATTTACGAGCACCCGAACATAATGACCGAAGACATCCCCAAGGTTGTTAGGGCATGGCATTATGGCGAAAGTGCTGATGAAGATGGCAATAAAATGAAATTGATATCCGACTTTGATTTTTTGTTGAAAAAATTGGATGTCTTGAGAAATAGTGGAGCAGTAATAATTGCCGAAGACCGTGATCCCAAGAAATCGAGGTGTTATAGTTATACAGGCACTAGATATGGATGATACTTGTTCATTTCCAATAAATACAAAAACATAAAAGATTAATATAATCCCAACCACATACTCGTTGACATGAGCACGATTTTTGAGAGGGAGATTAAGGGCATACTAGAAGGAGACGATAAAACCCTTCAAAGAGTTGTTCATACGTGCGACTCGCTAGCTCAGGCTTCTTATGAGAAGATAAAAAGTAAACCGTTTGTTGTAATTAGGTCCGCAGGCTCTTTTGGCGTTGACATTGTCGCGGTTCGTGGCGACATTTCCTTTCCGATAGAAGTAAAATCCTCGGTAGAGGAAACAATACATCTGAATTCTCCGAGGTTGATAGAGCAGATGGCTCGATTGAAAAACGTTTGTTCAAAAGCGGGGCTCACACCAATCTACGCATTTAGATTGAAGAGTGTACGTGGCGATGCTTGGCGAATGTTTACAATCGAGACGGATGGATTATCCGGCGTTCAAAAAATACTTCACAACCGGCTTCCAAAAATGACACAGACGACTGGTGGAAATTATATGATGAAATGGAGCGACGGGATGCCGTTGCACAAGTTCATCGAGTATATAACCCTTTAAACACTAAGCTATGAAAACACCCGAGCCGCAATCATATTCTCGAAGGGCGTTTAATTATTTTTCTGACACCTTATCGGTTATATCAAGATACCAATTGAAACTATCGTCGTATATCTCAACACGCGTGATGTCCACGTTGGCAATCTTTTTGATTTCTTTGACGACGGTTCTTATGGTATCTTCGCTGGAATCTTGATTGGAAGTTGTTATACTTAACGTTACTACGACCTCTTTTACCTTTTCCTTTTTTTCAGGTTCTTTCGGGAGTTTTTCTTCCGTCACTGTTATCTCTATCTTTTTTTCTGGTTCTTTCAAAGGTTTCGCTTCTGGCGTTGCAATCTCTACCTTTTTTGCCTTTTTTACTTTAACTTTCTTATCTTCTTCTGTTTTGTTTTTTGGTAATGGTAGTTCCAATGTTTCAACTCCTTTTTATCCGAATTATTTCCGTATTGTGTACACTTGAAAGATTTAGTGGTTAATAATTATTGCTTTTACATCAAATACTGCGCAGTTTTGATCGTTTTCCAGTGTCGCATAGCTTGGTTATAGTGCACTCAGAACACCTCGGGGTAATCGGTTTGCACACGTTCTGTCCGTGTCTAACGAGCAGTTCATTAATATCTATCCAATATTTTTTTGGAATTGTTTTTCTGAGTGAAACTTCTGTTTGTTCTGGTGTTTTTGTTTTTACCAATCCCAGTCTGTTGGAAATCCTATGAACATGCGTATCTACCGGAATTGCCGGTTTCATAAATCCATAGACTAAAACACAATTGGCGGTTTTTCTGCCTACCGCTGGGAGGGTTAAGAGGTCTTCCAGGTTATCCGGTGTCTTTCCGTCATATCTCTCCAAAATGATTTTGGACACTTCCTTTATCCGTTTAGCCTTAGTTCTATAAAATCCGACGCGCTTTATGAGTTTTTGCAAACGCTCCTCGCTAGCTTTCGACAACATCGCAGCATCCCTGTAAACTGAAAAAAGGTCTCTGGACGCTATTGCAGTACTTTCGTCCCTTGTCCTCTGTGATAGAATTGTGGAGATTAATACCTTGAACGGGTCACTGTTGCGGAAGAATGTTTTTGGATATGTTTTTCTAAGCGTTTTTATTATTCGGCCAACATCCTTTTTCAAAAATTCCACCTACTTACCATTCAGTTCAGATTCATTATGGCATGAGATAGATTATCTGTAGCAATATATTGCCAAATATGAATGCGGTGACAAACCCAACAGCAATCGGTATCAGGAAAGGAATTTTAGGCGTAACCCAGACACTTGTAATTTTTTCGTTTTTTAATTTAGTAAGCTCCATATTTAATTTATAATTCTTGCTCGGGAAAAAGAACATTTTCCTCTCCCCGCCTACAATTCTTTCCATCAGCCATACAAATCTTTTTGGCACATCTTCTAATCTCATTTTATAACCTAGGATACATTGTGGAAAAACCAAGTTGCCTCTGATTCCGTTATAAATTAAAAATACGATCGGTACAAATATAAACAGAATTACGCTGTTGAATAATATAACTAAGCTATATGGTAGCACCAGTTCAGTTACTGCAAGTTTTGGCGATCCGAGTAATGGAAAGTTTGCGATTTTTGGATAAAAAGGCACCAAAATTGCAATTGCCAACATGGCTTTTGCATCCGCACCGCCGTGAAGCAGCCCCGCGGAGTACATGCCCCGGAATATGAGAAACATTATTGGGATCGTTATCAATTGAACGAAATATGCATCTCCCAGCCCTTGGGTGTAAACTTGAAATACGATTGCCAATATTGCAAATATGTTTAGGCCTATAACAATCATAGCGTTCTTTTTTTTATCCAATATCCTGGTAAATATCTCCCCGTCCGTGATTATTGTGGCAAAGAAGATGGCGACAGGTATTAGTGTAAGGCGGCATATTGCTGGTTTATCGGTAGCTATCGACTGGAATTCTATTATCAGCAGGCCTGCTATTGCTAAGAATATCCATAAAATGTTTGGTGCACGGCGAGTTTTCCAGTCTGTATGTGATGCAAAGATTAGGATGACAACGCCGACAATCAACCTGGCAACGTCAAAAATTTCTCCAGTAGCAATCATGCAGAATAGAATAGATAGGATTGTATAAATATATTTGGAGGAGGCTACGGCGAGCAATATGAGCCGAATAAATATTTGATGGAACAGCGAGCCGTAGCCGACGAGTTTGGAGGAGGCTACGGCGAGCAATATGAGCCGAATAAATATTTGATGGAACAGCGAGCCGTAGCCGACGAGTTTGGAGGAGGCTACGGCGAGCAATATGAATCAATCTGGTATTTCAAATAAAACACAAGAGGAACACATATTAATAATGAAGATATCACTATATCCTGTGATGTTGAATATGAACGGGCCGAAACTATCCCAAAAGATTGTCTCTTTCATGATAATGTCGTGTATCTCATTGTCACTTGTCCTGATTAGCAGTCTTGTTGTTGCAGAAAATCCAAATGAACCTGTAGCAGCACTAACAGTATCAAAAACCACGGTCTACACCAACGAAATCGTTCAGTTAGATGCATCCACTTCCTACCTAACCAACGGCAGTATAGCGAAATATCAATTCGTATTTGACGATGGCAACGATACTGGTTGGATAACCACACCGTCCACAACACACCAGTATACAACATCAGGGACGTATAGAGTTCAATTGAGAGTAGAAGGCAACAACGAAAAAACAAGTTCGTGGGACACAAAACAGATTGTCGTATTAAACCAACTGCCGTCCATATCCATAACATCGCCAACAAATCAAAGCACAGTTTCAGGAATTGTTTCTATTGAAGGAACCGCGAGAGACAGCGATGGAATAATTCAATCGGTAGACATTGAAATAAATGGTGTCTGGAACCAAGCGAAAATCACTGACAATACCATTGGAAGTTGGACTTATCAATGGGATACTGCACAGATTTCCGGCGGAATGTACTATGTTTTTGCCAGGGCATTCGATGGTCTGGATTATTCCACGGAAGTTGTTTTGTACTTGACAGTAGACAATATTAACTTAAAAACAAGCATTGAAATTTCAAACTATTCAAACTCCATCAGTGCCAATCCAGCAGACGCTATAACTGTTTACGGGGATGCTGCATATAATACGGGTAATAAAACTGCAACGGCAACAGTCACTGTTAAGATCCAGGAATATGGAAACACATGGTATGGAAACACAAATTCAAACGGTCACTTTGAGATAAGAATCACTGCACCAAATATCACTGGTTCGTGCAATATAACCATCAAGGTATCGGATGGGTACTTATATGGACAGGTGACAATACCGCTAAGTGTTATAGAAAAACCATTACCTGATTTTGGAATTTCTGAAAGTGACATTGCATTAGATGATGAGTGGAATAAAAGCGGGATAGTCACGATATATACCTCCATTCACAACTATAATGCGGTGGATGCGACCACCAACGTTGCATTTTACGATGGGGATCCGGACAAAGGCGGAACGATAATTGATACTGTTTCTTCGGTACAAGTGCCGCAAAAAAGCGCGGCTACCGCCTCCACGATATGGAAAGGAGTTGCTGGAGTACATGACGTATGGGTAGTTGTGGACCTCGGAAACTGGATTATTGAATCTAACGAGCAAAATAATAGGGCATGGAAACAAATAACGCTTATAGAAAAGAGTGACATAGAGGTTGAAAATATATTATTTTCAAACAACGCCCCAAATGTTGGTGATAGCATTACAATAACAATTAAGATTGCAAACCTCCTCGGAATTTACACAAATACTACATTAAAAATTTATGATGGCGATCCGCTTAAGAACGGAACGCTAGCACATTCTGACAAAATAACTGTCCCGCCGCTTGGCACTACGCCGACCGCCACACTACACGTGTCTAGTAGCACCCAGACAGTTTATGCAATTCTTACGGATACCACACCGAAGGATGTAAATGGAAATAATGATGTGCTTTCCAAAGAATTAAGGCCGGTCTCAAAAGAGATTGAAAGATCGAACATTCCGAGCGTTCATATAGGCTATCTTTTTATAATTTTCATAGGTGTCGCTTTGGCACTTTTTATTCAGAAAAATAGAGAACAAAAAAGAAGATAATATAAATTGAAAATTAGTTGTTAGTTCAAAGAGTAGTTTTCTAGTTCTCATTACCGAGATAAACAAACGTGAAGTATACGTCCTTTCCGTCTATATTTATTAATCTATTAAGGATTACAAAATCGGTTCCAGAAAGAAATTGTTTTGATGGATGGGCTGAATCGTATTTCTGGACCTCGGACGATGAGAAGTTTTTGGAAGAATCCGATATGGAAGCATTCCATAAATGTATCGGGGAGGCGATCTTGCTTGTGATTACAAAACCTTTGCACCTCAATACCACCAGATCCTGTGTGAGATTAATGCAATAGGCCTCTCCTTGCACTGTTGGGTTCATATACGTACCGTTCGCACTTTTGTTAAAAGTAACTCTTAATTGTGTTTCTGCTTTGGTATTTGCCATATTGCTTATAGCGGTGGAGATTTCGTCAGCAACATTTTTTAGCTCTATCTGGTTAAGGTTTGCATTTTCATTGTTAAAAAAACCTACAACGGATATTATTAGGATCGAGATTGCTATAATCATAGCGATTTTCGAAGAAAACCAATCGAGCATACGCACCCATATGCCATTTATTTATTCACATATATCCATTCTTCATCAATTCTTTTGTATTCTACAAGTTCGTTTTTATTGAAGAACGTATTAATTTCCAGCTCAGCATTCTCATTAGAATCGGATGCGTGCACGATGTTTTTAGTCATGCCGAGGCCGAAATCTCCTCGGATAGTACCGGCCGATGCTTGTTTTGGATCCGTCGCTCCCACTATGTTTCTTACTACCGATATTGCACTTTCGCCCTCTAAGACCATAATAACGACTGGCCCTGAGGTTATATGCCCCAACAACTCGTGGAAAAATGATTTGCCTTTGTGCATAGCGTAGTTTTTTTCCGCCAATTCCTTGGATAAGCGAATGAATTTCATTGCCACTATTTTCAGGCCTTTCCTTTCAAATCTGGAAATGATTTCGCCTGTAACGCATCTCTGGATCGCATCGGGTTTTAACATAACAAATGTTTTTTCCAACATCAATGACAATCTAATCTCTCCTTGTCCAGCGTGTTTCCCTAGGTATTCTTTTTAAAACAAGCATGTTCTTTTGGCACTTCATCGAACAGAAATGAAATATAGAACCGTCTTTTTTAACAAACATTTTTCCAGTGCCAGATTCTATCTCATCACTGCAAAAACTACAGACCTTTTTTTCTACCATCGTAGGTCACCGTACATTTAGTTTTTTCGCTTCTCTGGCAGTCTCTCTGAGAATTAATAGGTCGCCTATGTTAACTGGGCCCATGGCGTTTCTCGTAATAATCCTTCCTTTATCTACTCCGCCAAGAACCCTAACCTTGACCTGGGTAACTTCACCAGTCATTCCAGTTCTACCGATTATCTCAACAACCTCTGCTGGCGAACCTTCTATCTCCGGCATATTTTCTCACTTACTTCTTCTTAAGTTCTGCAATCTTCTTTGTTAGGTTATCAATCAATTCCTGAGATTTCCCCGGAGTGACAATCGCTACTGCCGCAGTCGATACGTCTAGACCAGCAGCACGACCTAGTTCCTGTTTGTTCGGTACGTAGCTATACACTGTATTTTTTTCCTCACAGAGCATTGGTAGGTGTGCCAGTATTTCTTCTGGTTGGACGTCCTCAGCTATCACCACAAATTTTGCTTGCCCTCTTTCAACAATCTTCGTTACCTCGTTCGTTCCTTTCCGAATTTTGCCAGTGTCTCTTGCTACTTCAATCGCTTCGTATATCTTTTCAGATATGTCCTTCGGCACCTCAAACCTTACATACATAGCTTTTGTCATTATTATACACCTCAAGATAATTTATTTATGTTCATAGGTCTTCAACGGTGGTAATATTTAGTGTCTTTTTCAGTACCATTCGTGGAAAAATCCATAACACCTATCCGCTTATAAATGTTTTGGGGTGGTTGTGGTGTTTAATTTCTCTGGATCTCTCTTTTCATCTAATTAAAAACATGCGAAACTCCAGACAATGTCCAATTCTTCTAAAAATCTTAAGGTCTAGCCTTATCAAATATGTTTCAAACACGGGTTTAGCAGTCGGCAAACTATGTGAAAAATATATGTACTCAATAAAAACGTCACTATCTTACAGCAACCCGGCCCTCTGGAGAGACATAAGGTCTTCAGTGCTCAGCATCTCTCCGTTCTTGAAGCGTGTGTAGATGTCATCAGCCTCTTTTTTGGCAATCGAACCCATCTGGGATTTTTTAATTCTCTTTTGACTCATTTTTAAGCTTGTAGCGATCCTAATTAGCGTACGTATCTGTTTGAATATCGCAATATATCTTTTATGCACATCATCTGCTGCGGTTTTAGCATCTAGGAATTTTTCTTGTGCGGAATCCGCCTCTTTTCTAGCAGCATCTGCGCTTTCGTATAATGCCAGCATCTTTTCGTGTTCTATCTGTGCTTGATCCGCCAGGTTCTTTAGTTTCTTATGCACACCCTCTGCCTCGTCCCGTGCCGTTTTGAATTCTCTAATCGCGCTCTGAATATGTTCGTTTTGTTCGATTAACTTTTCCTGTTCCTTCAGTTCGTGCTGTAGTTTTGCTAATTGGTCTATTATTTCCTTTTCCTTCCCAGGTGTAAGCACTGTCGTCATCTGCTTGAATTCCAGTCTTTGCATTTCTTTTTTTAATTGCTCAAGCTTCCGAGGATTGTCTTTTGGCAGCTGTACTTGTTTTATGGCACTTACATTTTTAGACGAGAGTGAGACTTTATGATTCAACTCCCTTCTTTGATCTTTTATTGTCTTCACATCGTTATTTATAGTGTCTCTCTTTTCTTTATGTTCATTAGCTTCTTTAATAATGTCCCTTACTTTTATATTCAGATTATCTCGGATATCAATCCATTTTTTAATGTCATTATTTAATAAATCCCTCTTTTTTTTATAGTCGCCTGCCTTAATGTCCAAATGTTCTATCTTTTGCTCGAGTTCTACGGTAATTGTTTTCATATTGACATCCTTGGGTCGTTTACTTTATTGCGCATATATTTATCGACTTTCCGGGATATAATGCTAGGTAATTAAGATTTTGGGCTCATGTGATTTAAGTCCTGCCTATGCTAAATCTAAGGATTGCTGCAGCGCCACCGAAGGCCTTTAGAAGCATCTTACCTTCATCCGACTCGTTGGAAATAAGTTGTAATGTACTGTTGCTTTTTTCCGCCAATTTAGAAAGTTCACCTACGAGATCGATTGTACCCGTGATCTGGAGCGAAGAACTGCATTTCGGGCACTGCCCGGGTGTTGCATCTTCAAATAACGTTTTCGCATCGATATAGTTGCAGTTTTGACATTTTATTGTAACTCGCTTCATCCTGAGTCCTTCCGATAATAACAACGTATCCACTGCACCGATCTCCAACACATATCGAATCTCTGCTTCACCATATGCGCCCAACCCTCCACTGCTTTTCACGATCTCCTCCATAAATCGTTGCATAATCTTTTTCTCTCTCATTAAGTCCAAACCGGTTAATGTGCCTGCTGCTTTTTCTACCAACTCCCTAAGTCCCCATTCGTTCGTATAACCCGTATCAAAAAACTCTATAACCTTTTTCGTCAGTTCATGGTGAAGGTAGTTATTTTCTACAAAGAATTTCTTTGTAGCGCCCGGACCGCCGACAAGTATCCCTTTCATATTTTTTTCCTGAAGGAATGTGCTATTTGAGGTATCTCCAACTTTTTTGAAAAACTCATGCGCGGCAATCTCGATAATTCTTTCAAACCTTCTCTGAGACTGACCGCCTCTTCCGTGTTTGCTCGGCACTCTCGATGGAATGTATGCTGCAACCTCTATTCTTTTTCCTCGCAGAAATCCGATGGCTGCTTCGCTCCTGTCCACAGTGATCAATCCATAACAATCCTTCTCAGTAAGCATTTCTTCTAGAGGTGTCAAATAGAATTTTGAATCGCATCGGTATAAGTATGACTGCACGGGCTCTGGAGGTTCTATTGTATGTGCAACCATGTCTGTCAGGTCTCCAGTTATCGATTTATGTCCTACGAAGAATACCATACCGTTTTCTGGCGGGTATTTGTATTGTTTCAATCTGCTTAGGATAGAGCTAATGGCCGCCATAACATTTTTTCTGGTGCTCTGAGACTTTATATTCGAGGATTGCGCATATTCATCACGCAGATAGGATGCGACATCAGAAATAACTTTGTTGGGTGGAATGTATAGAGAAATTAATTCGGTAGCCTTGCCACTTATGGCACGAAGATCTTCTAATTTGCGTTTAAACTCATACTTGGCAAGGTCATTGATAGTGTTTGCCATCGCGGATACAAAAACATACTATATAATAAGACTGTCGATGTAAAGGGGGCATTATAAAACCTAAGTTGGCCCATTTACGATACTATTTTTTCTCCACCAGCAAAATCGCATATGGGGAGTTTTTTTGTTTTCGATGCGGTGTAGAAAACAAATATTGGAACGTAACTATCTTTGTTAATAGTCTTTATCATTACGCTCCATCCGTTTCGAATCGCTTCCTCTACGTTATTCGACGATTCGCCATATTGGATGTTTTTATCTGCTTGCATATCAATCCCCCCACAACTCCCCATAGCATTTTATGTTTATTATAGTATATAAAAAGATTGGTACAATTTTTTAAAGATATAGAAACATTTATAAATAGATTTGTTATTTTTATAACAAAATACTCCATAAAAATGAAAAGTCTCTTTTTTAGGCAGTGCACCGATTGACGAATAGTAATGACACAATCTCATACAACTAGACCGGGCAAGCATCATTAAATCTAGGCGAAAATTTTATCCAACATGGGTATATACTTCTTTTCGACAGTTATTGCTAGATGGACATTCGAACATTTCCCAGAATGTTTAAATGGTAGGATTCTATTGAAGTAAAGTAAGTGAAGCGTAGGGGTATGTTGTGTGGATTTCAAATTAAATAAGGAGCAAGAAACTATCCGAAAAGTAGCGAGAGAGTTTGCCGAGAAGGATATCTCTCCGATATCCCAAGAATTGGACGAAAAAGGAGAATTTCCACCAGAACACATACTGAAAAAGATGAGGGAGTTAAACCTATTTGGCCTCACAACTCCAAAAGAGTATGGTGGTGCCGGGATCGATACAATAAGTTATTCTCTTGTAATAGAAGAAATTTCCAAAGTTTGTGCAGGCATAGGTGTTATTCTGTCGGTACACAATTCAGTATCTACGCATCCTATTCTTACATACGGTACAAAAGAACAGAGAGAGAAATACCTACCACGTTTGGCGTCTGGCAAAAAAATAGGCGCATTTGCACTTACCGAATCAAATGCTGGTTCTGATGCTGCTGCACAGGAAACCACCGCGATTCTAAGAGGCAATCAGTATATCATAAACGGTACGAAGATATTCATCACGAACGGCAGCAAAGCGGATGTGGTTCTTGTGATGGCGATGACAGATAAAAGCAAAGGCACTAGGGGTATTAGTGCGTTTATAGTAGAAAAAGGCACAGATGGTTTTACTTTGGGCTCTAAGGAGAACAAGATGGGGATTCGATGTTCGGACACATACGAGCTCGTCTTCCAGGACTGCAAAATTCCGAAGGAGAACATCCTCGGAAAGGAAGGAGAAGGCTTTAAAATCGCAATGTCAACGCTGGACGGGGGACGCATAGGAATCGCCTCCCAGGCCGTCGGCA
>JBBABA010000014.1:0-31564 GCA_041657955.1 Thermoplasmata archaeon
TTTAACTGCCATGTAGTCAATAACCTCTTCCACTCGCTTATCCGCTTCGTCCTGTGTATATACTCGCGGTTTAACAACGCAACCAACGCCGACCTCGCTTGCTCGGTCGGAATTTGATGACGGGGATTTTAACCAATCGTTGAACATTTGTTTAATTGTTACTTCGTCATGCCCAGTAATCGCACAAATAAATTTTAATATCCCTTCATTCATTTCTCAATTCCTATTTTAGTTTACAATTCCCGTTCGGCGGGTTGTCGCTGATCCGTTATAGCGATGCGGTTGCTATCGTTTATTCATTAACTTAAAATGTCTTTCAGCACAAGGATGATTTTCTTTTTGGAAATATCCTTCGCTATTATATCCGCAACAAAAACAAGGGGCTTCAACCATTGCGCCTTTAGCGAACAATACATCTTCTAAATATTTTATTCTCTCTTTGTCCGCAACCGCACCGCCCTGGGGAACGGGCTCGCTATAACTATGCGTTTCAGCTTGACCGCCTATATTGCTCTCTGCGATTTTATAATAAACCTGTTGGGCAAATTCGCCCATTGATGGATGTGTAAATACTTTTCTAATTTCTGGTAATGCTTCTTTACAAACCATATTTGCGAACGCTCTCAAGGCTGATTCAATTTTCTTTTCTTCTCCGCTTTGCAGAGCAGTTAAATAACAGTTTTCATAATGTGTCATACTTTCTCCTTTTCAAATTTATTTTTCAAATACGGCGGCAAGCCAAACGCGGCTTCGTTATGCCGTAAAATTGCTCTCTATTGCTTTAATCAATCTTCTAAGAGTCTTATCTTCCATTTGTTCAAATTCGCCACATGGGGCCTTATCTAAACAACCCCAATCAGAAATAAATTTTATAATGTCCGCAATTTTCGGCATAACCAGCACTTCGGCTTGACCGCCTTTGTCGGTCTGCGCCTCAAGTAGCTTTGTAAAATTTGCTCTGATTATTTGGTTCGTTATTTTATAATCGTAAGTATGTTGCTTTTCATCATAAGCCTCATTTTCTAATTCATCATAAATCTTTTTCAGTCTTGGGTCAGTAGCTACTAAAAATGGGTTTTGTTCTACCATCTTGCACCTCATTATTTTTGTTTTCAAATACGGCGGCAAGTCAAGTGCCACACCGTTATACTACCTTCAAATAATATTTATGGTTATTTATCTCTACGTATGGGAATGACCTTACTATATCAACTTTGCTCAACGGGAACATTCGGTTATAATCTTCTTCTGTTAAATCTTTTGGCAGTTCATCTTCGTACTCAGCTAAAACTGCAACGGTAGTATAACCAAGCGGTTCAAGCTGACTGGCTAACTTCTCCTCTATCCAATCCCAAATCGCTTGTTGTTCAAACTCATTAAATTTGCTACCAAGTAAATATTGTGTCCTTCCATAAAATTCTTTTTTAATTTTATCCATCTTCGTACTCCTTTTTAATTAAATGTCGCCAGCAGCTTAACCGCACGCCGTTATACGCCTTCTCTTTGTATATCTTCAAGTATCATATCTTCGCATTCACATTTTTCTTTATAGCTACATTTTAAGTAGCCCAACGCAATTTTATAAGACCAGTAAATTGCACTTTGTAACGCACTCCATTCATCCATCGTTTTTTCATATTCCTTTTTCAGCAAACGGAATAATTTACTTTTCACCCATGCAAATCCATTAAGGCGGCGTATAACTTCCGTTTCGTGTCCGAATTGCTCGCTTTGCTCACAATTCTTGTTTTTGTTTTCTTCCATCTTATTTCTCCAATCAATTTTTTATTTAATTATTCCGCAATCGGCACAAACGGAGCTTCGTTATATTTATTTTGGCACTAACTCTATATCACATTCTACTTCGTTGCCCCAAACATCCCAGCCGTTTGCTTTTTGCCGTGCGAACAATTCCACTCTTGGCAAGTCGCCCATTAATTCTACTATTCGTTCTCTGGTTTCATCTGGCTTCTTACTGTGCCGTTGTATAGGGCTATAAATAACTTGGTGAACGCTTGCACTTTTTCTAATCGGCGTTCCTTTTGTGCCTATCAAACAAACCTCTGTATTACTTCGTGTCCAGCTTCCCATTCCCCAAAATGCGTCAAAGCTATCGCACGGCAAAAAGCTGAACTGCTGCGTATCCGTTGTTTTGTTTGTTTTCACCCATACAAATCCAACAGTTTTGTAATCAAATCCCCAGCTTTTCATTACTTCAAGTGCATCGTATAATTTTGTCCATATTACCCAAACAAACAAAACGGCGTTTGGGGCAACTAATTCCGCTATTGGTAATTTGCAAATATCAGCAGTTTTCATCGTTGGGTAGTCTTCCGTTTTTTCTTTTCGTGTTCCTGGAAACTTATATGCCCACGGTGGGTCTGCATAAATAATATTATACATTGCCGTGCCAAAAAAATATAACTACGCAATCAAAACGACTTGCTATATCGTTCTGATTTTTGGGTTGTTCAATTATGCTTTTATCTTCGTTCAATTTCATTCCTTTAATTTTTACGCAAGCGTTTTATCGCTGATCTGTTATGTGGATTGGGCGTTAGCATTCCCACGTATATGTGTGTCTCCATCTCTAATAATTTTAGTCTCATAATTATCATCGCCATATTGCACTTCTACCCAGTCTATGCTTGTAGAATTATCATCATATCGCTGTTCGTCTAACCACTTAGTAAATAAATTTCTTTGTATATCTCCAATATCTGAATCGCTCCATCCTTCCTTGCTGCCATCTGGCGCAACAAAAAAAGTCATAAAATTATTGCATCTACTTTCGATTATCGGAGAGACTAAATCGCTTAAAATAGTTTCAGCTTTTTGTTGCGCTTCTGTTATTTTCTTCTCATCATAAGAAGTAACTATTATTGCATTATGCCTGTTGTATCCCATCTCACCACTCTCACGCCTAACCATATAACTCGCAAATCAATGCGACCTCATTCGAGGTCTGTTGATTTGAGTTAAGGATGTTGGCGTTATTTAGTTTATAGTTTTTCATTTATTTATTTCGGCGCATTATTTGCAACACCGTTAAACCGGCTCGTCACTTAATAAATATATGGTGCGGCACAATAGCCAGTAATGAAGCCAATTATAATTGATACAGCGATGAAAATTGTCAACTCTAAACTTGTCCATATTAGCTTTCCAAACTCTTTTTTGTATTTAACTGCCATGTAGTCAATAACCTCTTCCACTCGCTTATCCGCTTCGTCCTGTGTATATACTCGCGGTTTAACAACGCAACCAACGCCGACCTCGCTTGCTCGGTCGGGTATTTCATCTTGTTCCATTTTCTTGTATTTATGTTTAATGTTGCAATCAGTCTCTAAGAACTTAGAGAGTTTATCAAATTCGCTATTAGCTAATGGTTCGGTTAAATCAATTGTTATTCTAAACATCATTGATCCTTTCATTTTAGTTTACAATTCCCGTTCGGCGGGTTGTCGCCGATCAGTTAAAAAAACGACAATAGGTTTTGCTCAATATCTTCTTTCGTCGCTTGTATGTCTTCAACAATTATGTTAAGAACTTTATTATAAACTTCGTTAAATTTGTCCTCATCCATATTAGCAAATGCTATACTTTCCGGCTCAACCATCACGCCTTTAGGAGTTTTATACGTCTTAAAATATCCCGCTTTCATGGTTACGTATTTTCTATAAGCATCAAAAGGCATCTCAACGTTCTTTGAGTTCTCACATCCGAGCTTACACAAAGCCATGAATTTCCGGTGAAACAAGGGATTGCGTTCTCGGCGTATTTCGACAGAATATAATACGCCGAGTTTTAATTTCTTCTTTTCGTCTAAGTCTGAAGGATATTCGGGCAACAAACCTTGTTCGGTATTTCTAAGAAGTAGTTTCATCACCACGGAAAATCTTCATCAACAGTTGATGGTTTCGGCTGTATTGATTCTGGTTCATTTTCGTTTTCATTCTCATCAATTCCAAGTTTAGTTGCTGGGTCGTTAAGTTTTGGAATGATGTTGGCTTTGACATAATCCATTAAAAAACATTGGATTTCGATTAGATAAATTTTCCATTCTTTATCTGAAAGTTTTGGCTTTTTAGGTTCTGGAAATCCATGTCTGTATATCCAGACCTCACCTTCTTTTTGTGAAAAGAAGTTCTTCAACTTCTCGCCGTTCTGCTGCACCGAAGTCCCATGTTTGTCGTTCCCTTGTTCATCCTTCATTGCGTAAGGGTTGATTTTCACCGGGTGGGCTAAGTTGATGTTAGGAAGTTTTACTAAAAAATCTTGGCAATAACGGGAGTTCTCTTTGAATGATATATTGTAAAGTTCTTTACCGTCATCTATGGTAACTTCATAAGAGTTGCCATATTCCTTTGATTCTTTATAATATATTTTAGTAATCGTTCCTTCAATCCATTGATACTCGTGAGCCCAAGAACCCTTACCTTCAAATTCTCTCCAAACGGCTCCAGCATCGCCCTCCTTAGCTTTTTTTCTTAACTTGCCATAGGCAATGGTTAAGTATGTTTTTTGTTCTGATTGTCCAAGTGGCATATTAATTCTCCTTAACTATTTGGTTGTTTTTAATAAAATCTAAATTCACTTCTGTTGGATAAACTTTATATTTTGGTTTAGGATTTCCAAAAGCACGGATATAAACTTGCTGTGTAGCTTTGAACACTCCAAACTCCTCTTCTGGGCTTTCTACGGGGTAAACTCTATACCCGTTTTTGTTCAATGATAGTCCAGGTTGTACTACAAATCCGAGTAAATCTTTTAATTTGTATTGTTTCTTCACTGATTGCATATAGGTGGCAACTTGAATATAAGCCGTGTCGTAGATGTTCTTGCCAGTCTTCCAATCCAGAACGGCAAAGGTAAAAGAATCATCATCAAAGATGATTTTTATCATCTTGTCAACCGTACCGGCGTAATTATTATCAAGGTCGTAAGTAATAAATTCTGTAAAGTCCTCTCTCGTCTCAATGCTTTTTATTTTCTTTCTGCCAATCTTTAGCTTTAATGTTTCTTGTGGATCAGATTGTAGGTCTTTCCAAAAATTACACCACCCCAAAAATCTTTCCCACACCTCCAATTTCATTTGATGTTCTTCCCACTTAACGGTATGACCAAGCAAAGTCAACTCGATTAGTCTGTGGACTTCGCTACCTCTTTGTGCGGCTTCATCTCTTACGGCATCGGGGTCTTTGGTGTTCATTAACCATTCCTTGAACCCGAAACCTTTTGGGAAGCCTTCAAGCCATCCGGTTACGCTAAAAATGTCTTTGCCGTCTATTTGGTAGAATCTTTCATCAAATAGATTTATTTGTTTTATCGTCTCATCAACCGTATATTTTACCACAATTCTTCTCCTTTATTTCACTTTTATTATTTTATTCTTAATGTCAATCTCAAGCTCGCGGACTGTAATACAACCGGAATTTATTTCTACTTCTTCGTGGACTTTAAACTCCGAGCATTCTATTTCTGTCTCAGCCTCATCGTTAGTAAGGAAAACAGAGCCGGATAAAACTTTTATATTATAAACAGAGATGGTTTTGATTCCCCAAGCTCTTCTATCGAACTCTACTTCAAAGGCTATTAAAAAGTCCGAAGCCGTCGCATCATCGGCATCATAGTTAATGATGCCAATATTCTTTTCGGTGATTGTAGTTGAAAAATTCATATTGAATCCTCAAGTAGTTTTTCTTGCAGTTCTTGATTGTCTTGTAATTCTTGCGTTACATCGTAACCCGTTTCCTTATCTTCGATATAGTCAATATCGAGTTCAGTCTCCGGCGGGTTTATTCTATTGCCTCTCAAGTAAGAAATAGAATATGTAACGTAAAGCATTCTACCGTTTATATCAACTCGTTTAGATTTCATTTTGTCCTCAACAATATTTTCAGTCTTTCGTTGTCAGACTTTAATTTTTCGTTCTCGGCTTTCAGCTTTTCGATTATTTGAGCATCACCCTTCTTCTTCTCAAATAGCAAGTATCCAAAAAAAGCTATAAGCACAGCAAGAAGAATGCACAAGATTATTCCGATTAGGTTAGCCATGTTATTTCTCCGCGACAGAAATTTTTAGTTTCTTCGCTTTCTCTCTCAACAGTTCACCAACAAGTTTCCCTTGTGATGTTTTTTTCTTCGCTGCGAGTAAGTGCAGTAAATCATATTCGGTTTGGTTAAATGTTATAGTGTGATTAAATCTTTTTTCGCTTTGCATTGCTTCCTCATGTTGTTGTTGCAATAATATTGCAACAGTTTGTAAAAGTCAAGTAAAATTTTATAACTTCATACAAAAAATTGCATATTCTTCTATTATGTCAAAGTTGTGCCTGCTCAAAAAATCCATAATAGCGGCTTTGTTACTCCTTGCTTTAATCGTTTCGGTGATTTGGTAAGAATTGCAGATGAATTTCACTCTAAACTTGTTCATTTTGTACCTCGCTTAATTAAAAAATTAATATTGCATCTAATTAAAAAATTTATTATGTTTTACACAAACAAAAAACAGTTCTAAAAATTTATACACCAAAGTTCTTAAATGTATTGACATAGGGTCTTATAAACATCTTTATTCCCTTAGCTAACTAAAGCTATTAAATAAAGTAGCGCTGAGTAGGACACACCCCACAAATCCGGCTCTGTTTGACGACTTAACAACCGGTGACTTGCAGATTGAGAACCAATTAGGGGAAAGTGGCGATGAGCGTGTCTGGCATCAAACCTCAAAATACCGAGGCTCAAGGGGCAGATACTTACGAAAGGTTGGGATTGAATAGTAAAAGAGTAAATCCCTATAAAGAGACTTGTAGTATATCTGCAAGGGGAAAAAGTCGGGAAAGGTAAGAGAGGAAACGAAGTAAACGAAAAACGTTTCCAACAGATAAATGAAACGTAAAAAAGATAAAATAAGTCAAAAAATGCTAAATCATCTTTATAGGCAAGCCACAAATTGGGATAAAAAATCTACATTCACTCCCAGTCTTGTAGTTTGTGAGAAGGTGGAGGATTACGTTTCAAAGAATAAGACCGCCGAAGAGTTAGAACTTGAGCAGATGGTCAAAAAAGAACTTGGTTTTTCATAGTTTCAAAGAACATAAAAACTTTATATACCTTTATCAAACGTGATGAAGTCTTAAATACTGATACGGTGTGCGGAACACCAGATTGCGTTAGAAGATAATAAGCTAACTCAGTTAGCCCAAAAATCTATAACGGATAGCCCTTTCGCTTTTTATTCAAAGCCACCCGCTACCATATTGGCAACGCCGCCAAAATGCTTATTACTAACGCCAGTAAAATGGTAGCAATTAGGTTAATCTTGCTTCAAAATGATTGCATCCAAAATATTCGGCTTCTTGATAATTTACTGAATTTATAATTTGTCCTATTTCTGGATGCTCACAATTTTTTTCTCCATCTTGGCTACTGGCATATTTTGCAAGATGTTTACAGCTGCTACAAAGTTGGCTCGGCAAACTAACAACCGCATCAACCAGAACGGCTTTTATGTTCGGCTTACTGTTTAGGTAGTTAATAAAACTTAATGCCGTATGTTCTTTTGTCCTCAACAACCAACTATTCAAAGCATCATTTATCTCTAATCCCTCATCATCTAAATTGTTTTTTACCCAAAACTTTAATCCATTAGAAAGTCTGATTTCGCTTAATTGTGTTTTCATTTATTATATCCTTTGGCAGTTGTAAAGAATTACTTTACTACTGGATTTTGTTCCTTTGAACGGTTGAAAATGGAGTTTCAAAAATGTTGTTGGCTAAACCTTCCGCCTGAGCGACACAAATATGTTTGACAATCTCGTTTTTAGCTAAACTTTTAACTTCCCAAAAATCAACAACGGTTGCTGATATATGCTTCCCAGTTCTAAATTTATCTCCTATTTTAACGCCATGGAGTTCCATTTTATCTCCTAATCTAAGTTAAATAAGTGGATTACTGCTCTAAACACAAAATAAAACACAAAGACACCAATAGCTATTTTTAGACACCTCAAAAGTAGTGCCTCATAATAGCTGTCGTTTGTCAAAACGCCATTAATAAGTTTGTTCAAAAAATTCATAAGACCACCCGTTTAATAGTTGCGCAATGTTTTTTATTATAAACATCTTCAATAAAAACGAAGAACATTTTTTCTGTTGAATCCGCCAGTTTCCGGGTACTTGGGAAAAGACCAAGTAACAACTTTTTGCTCGCTATAATCGTCTTCCCGTTACAAGTTATTAAAAAATTCATAATACGTCCTTTGGTTAGTTCTTAAACTCTGCTTTACGCCCTTGCTCTGCATAGGTGGTAGTTAAAGACCAATTGTTAATGAACTTCAAACGGCAACTTGCCCGATAAACTTTCTTAATTGCCGTCAACGATAAAATTGAATACCCCATGTTTGCAGCTTCTACTTTTTCTTTTTCGGATTCTAAAACATAGATTTTATGACATCCGTCATAAGCAAAGCAATCACCAACAACTTTTAAGCCATTGATTTTCATTTTTGTATCTCCTTTAGTCAAAAATTTCTGTTATAGTTACAAGTGAATCCGAAAACTCCGAGTGGTTAGCCCGAAACGTGTCCTCAGCATCTATGGCATTTAAGCCGTAAACGGTGAAGCAAATATAGCCGGAAACTGTGTGGACTTTTACTCTAAACTTTCTCATAAAATCACCTTTTGTCTAATACGGGCAAATAAGCCCGTTTCGGTTAATTAAACCTCATCAGTTAGACTTGCGAGTCTTTTGCTATTTTATCATAATCAACAGACAAAATATCTAAAATTTTAGCGGTTATTAGAAGAATCATCTCCTTGTTTGGTTTGTTGTGTAATTCGCTTAAATTGCCGTGATTTACTGGTGATGTTGTTATATGGCATCCCGGAAGTTCTTTGTGAGTAAATGCCGCCATTTTTTGTAGAAGATAAAACTGCTCAAATAGTTCAGACAATTGCCAGCCTTCTTTTTCCGTGAATGTGGTTTCGGTTAATGTTTTATTATCGTATAAATTGTGAATAAAATCGTCTTCCACAAAACAACCTTTCACGGAATCGTATTTTTCTTGTTGCCCCAAAAAACCAGAAATGTGTTGGTGTGAGCTTATATCTTTGGCGATTCGCGGATTTTTATTATTTGTATAGGTTTCAACATAACCGAAACCCCAATACCATTCACAATCCCATTTTGGTTCTTCTAACCAGTAATTTTGACCTTGCGAATCTTTACCAAGTAAAAAAATCTTTTTGCCGAATGCAAATGATTCTTGCTTTCTTAATGTGTTTTTGTCTTTCATTTTCCACCTCTTTTAAGTTAGTTTAAGAAAAAATTATAATGTTTTTACCTTATTATATCAATCTAAATGCCAAAGCCCTAAATTGTATCAAATAGATAAATAATGTATTAAAATAAGATAAACTGCACCAAAACAGCACAAAACTGTATTAAAACAAGAAAACCCATAATAATTAATATGTAAACTTGGTAAATCTTACGTGTAACAAGGTACAAAGTTACCGGTTTCGGGTAATCGGTAGTTTTCCTACATAGGGAATACACTCATTTTAAGCCACAGATAGGGCTTTACGCTATCATAATGAGTAAACCACCAACAAAGCCAACAAAGAAGAAAAGCCATGAAAATTAAGTTTGGGGAAAAATATAACAAGTATGTTGATTATCGAGCTAAAACACCGCGTAAACAATTAAGAGAGATTAAGTTAATAGCCGAGATAGTGTTGATGACCATCAGGAATGACAATAAAAAATTATCGAATAACGATATAAAGCAACTTTGTATAAAGATTTACCACAAATATGACAAAATTCATCATATAAGAGTTAGAAATATGTCAAATAGCCCAGAGATAAAGAAACAAGTGAACGATTCTTTGCTTGCTTATTACATTAAAAAGGGCATAAAACCCTTGGAAAAGGTGGACGAACTTATCAACAAGGGTGAGAGTGCAGCTAAATCCACGTCTGATTACGTTACATTAGCTAACCATTATAAGGATGTGCTCAAATCAGCGCCAAATAATACACAAATAACGCAAAAAGAAACGATTGATTATGCCGCAATCGTGGAGGAAGGCAAGGAAGACCCAACGTTAGTCGAGCAAAAGCGCACCGTGACACGTACAGTAACGCAAGCAATAAGCCCTAATAGTGCCAATAATAGCCCAATTGAGCCAGATTTATCGAATAACGATAAAACAGAAACGCCTTAGAGCGCGTATAAGACGTTATTATGCGCATGTCCATAGTCTGATACCCCAATAGTACCACTACAACGATATACCACACATCTTAATTGTATGCCAATAGTACAGAGTTTCCTTTAACCTTGCATAGATAGTGCGATTATAGCGCATAAACGCGGAAACTATACTCACATAATGTATATTATGTAACCTTGTCAACGACATGGATGATGCGCCCACAATTCTTAACCTAATATTCAGCCCCGATTTTTAACGAGATTGAGACCCCACCAAGCCCAAAACGGACGGGTGGGCATCAAGTGGGGAGATGTGCATAAATTGTACCCCAAAAATTCCCAAATGGTTTTGGTAGTGTAAAGGTAACACGCCAGTATGTGGAACTGGAGAATGTCGGTTCGAGCCCGACCCATCACCCTCCTAAGCCCTCCTAAGCCATTTTCTTCGTCTGAACGATATTTGCACCATCTTGGGCATAAAAGTCTCACCAAGAGGCTGTAATAGAATCAAATGGGCATATTGGCAATACAAACGTGTAGTAAATACAGTAATGTTGAGCTACTGGTGGAGGGAATTTATATCAAAATTCTCGGCAAAACACTTGTGCATATTGCGAATTTAGCTTAAAATAACACATTGTTGACGTCAACGAAATGATAAACAAGTAGTTGGTGTGCTAATAGGGAGGGAATGGCAAAAATAAAGTTGATTTTTGGACGGGAAAAGGGGAAAAGTGTCCAGAAATGCGAGAAAACATAATTTGAGAAGTCAAAAATATTTTTGAAAAAATTTTAAGGAGCGAGCAATGGATATAAGCGAGCAGTACATCAGAATGTGTGAAAAGGCTGGGGAGATACAGAAAGTGCGGACAATCTATCCTTCCAGATATGACGAAGAAACTGTCCCACATTGTGGATGTAGTCCTACCGGAGATTTTGCATACACAGATATAAATAATGGTAAATTTGTTTGGTTACCCCGCCAAGACCAGTTGGCAGAGATGATAGGTGTTGTTTGTATGCAAGATTTATATTATAAAGTAACTACTCTTAAAGAAGGGAAAGACGTTCCCTTCTATGCTTATAATTATTATCAAGACGATCATTCGATAGAGCAAACTTTATTGAGGATAGTTATGAAAGAAAAATTTAATAAAACATGGAATGGGGAGGATTGGGTATGACAATTCTATTAGACACACCATTTGAAGTGGGCGATGAAGTCCGGCAAAAGACGGATAAAGAAGCCGAAGAAACGTTTATTGTTTTAGCTTACTATTTACTTGCTCTCAATAAAGAGGGAGAAGTAACCCTCTATAACGTAGATTGCAGTAATGGAGATGGAATAATGAAATCGTTTAGACCATGGGAATTAGAGGTAGTAGAAAAAGTTAAAAAATAACCAAGCGGAGGCGAGGAAATGAAATACCAAAAGTACCACATGATGTATGTAACACTGCCAAAAGATATTGGTTTTTGGCGATTATTTTGGGGTGTAGATATTTTTATTGAGGGGTTCCCGTTGATAAAGATATTGATTGCACTTGAAATATTAACGAGAGTATTCTTTTGACCAACCAATAGGAGGTAGGCATGTGGATAAGTAGAAGTGAATACGAAAGACTTAAAGAAGAAAACGAAGTTTTGTCAAAAAAAACATTACAGTACCAAGTTATGTGATATATTATATAACGAATAACGGCGTAAGTATCAAGACCGTAGATGGATTTTTATATAGTGGTGATATTTGGGTAAGTTTTACTAATAAAGAAAACGAACTGGTAGCTAAATTTAAGACAGACCTTGTAATAAGGATTGAAAGAGTATGAAACACTCAGACTTCCAAAAGATGCTTAAGCAGTTAAAAGAAAAAGGTATGTACATCAATGACGAAATAGTAGTAATAAGACGGGACATATACGATATGGAGATGCTGAAGGCACGGAGATTCATAGAAGCGAAAAGGGCTATTGAACAACCAATAAAGGTTAGCTAATGAAATTGCTGAAAGGTTACCCGGATAAGATAATTTTTAAGACAGATTTAGGCAACACAATTACTGTAAGCTGCGGGAAAGACTTTGTGGATATATCGTACTTGACAAAGCAAGAGAAAATTAATTATATTATCAGAGAGACAAAACAAGAAAAATTGGTAATGAACAAATGACCGAACTTGAAAGGATAGACGACGTGATTAAAATTTATAACTATAATTGTTGTAACCCAATATATAGGATATATAAAGATACCATTAAACCGATACCATCCCCCAGATTTACAAAAAGAGCATTAAGAAAATTATATAATTTAAGAGAACAATTGGCGATAGACAAATAACACTTAATTAAATAAGCAAGCCTAACAGCGAGCCACATTCGAGATCAAACTTGGATGTGGTTTTTTTTATGAGATAAGATGGACGAGAATAAGTTAAAAGTATTAACCAGATTTAGAAGCGACCTTATAGGTTTTGGCAGATTTATAAGCCCTTCTACTTTTTGGGCTGGTACACCTCAATTCCATTATGAGCTTGCTGAAGTAATTAATAATCGTGAAAATAAAAAGATTTGCATTCAGGCTCCGCGTGGTTCCGCTAAATCGAGTTTGATAAGAATACTCGCTTTACATCATGCAATTTATGATGAAGGCGATAAAGTAATTGTAATCCAATCTAAGACCCTCAGAGAAGCAAAAAGAAAACTAAGTAAGATAAAAGAAATCCTTGAATACGAAAAAACGTTTATAGATTTATATGGTTATTGTGGCGAAAAGGTAGCTGAAGCATGGCGGGAAGATTATGTACGAACACGAATAGGTAAGCATAGAGTTTCTATTATCACTGCCGGTACTGGACAAATGGTCAGAGGTATCTTAGAAGGAGATACCCGTATTACACTCTACATCTTAGATGACCCGGATTCAGAAGACAATACCAAGACTAAAGAAGCGATGCAAGACAACTTTGATAAATTTTGGGGTGGGCTTGCCGGGTTAGACCCACGTACCGGACGGGCTGTAGTGATAGGCACTCCGATTACACAAGGATGTATAGTCGAAAGATTAATGGGTAGGGATGATGATTCTATTGATGCAGAAGATATAAAATCAACTGATGAATGGATAGTCAAGAGATATGAGTTACATGATGATGATTTTAAGAATTTACTTTGGGAAGAAATCTATCCCGAAGATAGATGCCGTGCGATGTTTGAGTCTCACAAAAAAAGGTTAATGACCTATAAATATTATTCGGAATATAGATGTCTTGTAAGAGGCAGAGAAGACCAACTGTTCAAATCCGAATATTTCAATTATTATGACGGCAAGTTAGAATTTCAAGGTAATGAAGCATACTTAAAAATTACAGAAGAAAACGGGGTTAGGGTAGACAAAAAAATCCCGGTTAACACATTCATAGGAATTGACCCCGCTTCTTCTCAAAAGCAAACCGCAGATTATACAGTGATATTCCCAATAGCTTATAGTGCAGACAATCAAATTTATTGCCTTCCATATTTCAGAGATCAAATCTCTCCGATGGAAACGGCACTTAAAATAGCAGATTATATCCAAATGGTAAAACCTTTAAGAGGCGGAATTGAGACGACTAATTATCAAGAAGCCTTGAGAGAAATGGTAAAGGCAGAACTTGAAAAAAGGAATCTTTATTGTGCGGGATTTGAGCAGACTGATGGTTTTAAGCCAAGAGACGAAAAGAATAAAAGACTTGAAAGATTGCATGGGTTTTTCTATCAGAAACAAGTATGGATAATGAAGGAAGGTATGGGCTCTTTTACTGGAGAATTATTTATGTACCCTAAAGGCAATCACGAAGATACACTTGATGGATTTGATTATGCTACTCGAAGAATGTATCCACCGGATCACGAAGTAAGAAACAATGTAGATTTACTTAACAGAGATTTTTGGGGCAAGAGTTTACAACCAACATGGATGGCAAATTGACTTACGATTTTAGATGTCTCGATTGTAAAAAAGAACAAGAAGTATTTATCAGTTCCACTGATATTCCTCATAAGGGAGTAATAGTCTTAGATAAAGATGCTCTCCAAAAAAAGATTGACGAAGAAAGATTTTGCGAATGTGGCGGAAAGTTAAAAAGAGTTTATTCTACTAAACCTTTAGATAGTGTTTGGTTTTCGGATAGTGGTTATGTGCAAAACGGCAGCACCCATAGGATTCTACAAAAGGGTGGAACAAGTAGTTTTTATTCTAAATTGAGAAGCTAATGGAAGAAATCCAAGAGATTGACCAAGAAGTTAACCAAGAAGAACAAAAGCAAGCCGAAGAACTGAAAGAACTACAAATTTCAGAAACAGTTTATCGTGATTACCGAAATTCTTATAGAGGCACTTGGGCTACGAGATGTGCTTCCGATAGAGCATATAAATTTAATGCCATGTGGTCTGAAACCGATGAAAAGATTAACGAAGCAAGAGGGCAAGTCTCACCTATTGCTAATGAGCTAATCCCTACTATTGGATTAGTTGTTGCCCAATTAACAGAGAATAGTCCAAGATTTTATGCGGTAGGAACTGAAACAAGCGATTCTAAGACGGCAGCAGCAGTAGCGGATTTAATGAGCTATATCTGGTATATCTCTGACGGAGATGACCACAACAAACAAGTTGCCACTGATTTTGAAGATGTAGGCATGGGTGTTTGGATGGCTTATATAGACCCGTTCGCTGATAATGGCAATGGTGAGATTAAGATTATTTCCGAAGACCCGTTAGATGTTTATTTAAGTCCGGCTTCAAGAAGTCAATTTGGGATAGATTCTCCTCACAAACTTATAGTTAAACATATAAGTGGCGAGGCTTTAAAAGTAATGTACCCTCAAATTAACATTGACCAAATATCCCCAGTAGAAGATTCAGACGTACCTACACACGACAGACACACACCACAAGACCAAACGATAGGACAGCAAACAGAAGATAGCGCACAAAGACGTTATAGAGTAATTGACAGATATACCAAGGTGAAGGTTAAGAGATTCCATGTATTAGACCCGAATACTGGTTTTGAAAAAACCATGACGCAAGATGAATATGTTAAGTTCGCCGAAGAGCCGGCTGTTATTATGATACATTTAGGGAAAGAGCAATATTTCACTAAACCTCAAGATGTAGAATTTTACCTTGATATTGTTAGAACTTACGGCAATACTTATCATTTAATGTTAAATCCACAAACCGGACAACCGGAAATGATGAGTGGTGTTGAAATGCCAAGTCCATTGACCATTCCTAATTCTACTCGAAGATTAGAAGTGGTTACTAAGGGAGATTTTTTAAGACAAGGGATTCTAAAATATAACACTCCTCACGTAGATAGATTCAAAAGAGTGTTTTCTATTGGTGATAAAGTTATTGCTAATTATATAATGGAAATTGAAAGCGACCCGATAATCTTAGTAATGTTACATCATTCCAGAAATCCATATCCGATGGGTGATATTTCATTAGTTAAGTCTCTGCAAGACCAAGTTAATAAGATTGACAACTTAATTATCACCTATAACCAGAATATCACTAATGTAAAATTGTTCGTCCAAAAGGGTGGAGGGTTAAAGAAAGAACTTGAAAAGACTGGTGGCAACGCCGGGCAACAAGTTTACGAAATGGATATGGATGTTGACAGAGTACCATTTGTGATCCAACTTACACAAATGTCTGCCGCTTTATACGAACAGAGACAAATTTTAATTTTACAAATCCAGAGAGTTATCGGAGCATATTCATTCCAAGACGGGGATGCTTCACAAGCACCACAGACGGCTAAGGGTACTTATCAGATAGATGAAATGATGCAACGTAGAACTGCTTTTAAGAGAAGTATCCTTGAAAGCGGATTGAATAAATTAGGTAAAGTTATTTCCGAGATGATCCCGTTAGTTTATGACCAGCAGAAAATCTTCAAGATAGTGAAACCTAACCATGGTGGCAGCGATAGAGAAGTAGGATTGAATGTACCACAATATAATGAAGATGGGGATTTACTTTCAATCTTAAATGACACCTCTGCGACTAAATTTGATATTAGAGTAGTACCAAGTTCTATGTCCCCGGTTAATAAGATTCAAAGACGCGAAGAAAAATTAAGACTGTATGAAATTGGAATGTTGAAGAATCCGAAGTGGTACATAAGAGATATGGACGTAGATGATGTTGACGAAATAATCGCTGGTGAAGATGCCTTGAGACAATCAGAACAGATTATACAACAGATGCAAGAACAGTTGAAACAGTTACAAGGACAACTCCAGACCGCGACAAGAGAAACAATTAACGCTAAGAAACAAACCGAAGTAATGAAATTCAAAACAGACTTAGAAGCAACGGGTTCTAACTTAAAAGCTAAAGCCGATCTTGCTTCTATGAGAATGAGCGACATGGTAAAAAATGAAAAACAATCAAATAAAGTTGAGGCGGACTAATGGCAACTCGTGAGCAATTAAGAACAGCGTTTGAACACTTACCAAGTGAATCTACATCAGACACAAGTATTGTAGCGACAGACGAAATAATTTTATACGGTGATAGCAAAATAAAATCAATAACCGCTACGAATTTTTATTCGCTTAGTGGAATCCCGATTAATATGTCTGGTACTTTTACAGACCATGGCATTTATATACACGGTGCGACTTTTGCCACCGGTAAAAGAGCATTAAGAATCGGAGATTATGGAACCGAAATTTCGATGGCTTCCGGTGAGGGTCTTATAAGAACCTACGCTAAGGTAGCGAGTGGAACAGACGTAACGGCTTTACAATTCCATTGGGGTATTACTGAGAGCGCAGCTTATATAATCGGTTCACAGATGGAAATTGAAAGTGCTTGTGCGACACCAGGTCCAACCGGATTAATGGTACATGACTTTATTGGAGGTATTCAGCCAGCAAAATACATCGCAACGGGTGGAGATGGACTTGTAGGAATTAGAAGCAAACTTTATGCTGATGCTACTTCAGTCTGTAATGGAGATGTTTACCCATTGTGGTTAGACCATCAAATGAGTTGCGCCGTAGCCGGAACGGAAGCGAGTATTAAAGTTACAACTGGTGGTTCTAAACCAGATGCTTTTGTGTGGTTTAATACTACTTCAAGCGGATTATCACAGTTGTTTTATTTCGATTCTACAATGGCAGCAGCAGAACCATTTGTAGCTACTGGATGTAGTGTAACAGTAGCAACAGTTCCTTACTTCAAGGTTTTGATTAATACAACACAATATGGTATCCCACTAATAGCAATATAGGAGAACAAATGAAACTCAATTTAATGGAGAGATTTACAATCCAGAAGATTTTACCTCAAGAAAGTAATTTCGCAACATTAAAAGTATTAAACGCTTTGAGGATGTCTTTAGCCCCTTCGGAAGAAGAGACAAAAAAATATGAGATTGAAAACAAAGGCGGACTAATCTTATGGAATGAAGAAGGCAAAGATGAAACTGAAATCGAGATTGGCGAAAAAGCCACTGACTTGATTATAGAATCTTTGAAGAGATTAGACGAAAGTAAAAAATTAACAAACGAACATTTCTCAATTTATGAGAAATTTGTAAAATAAACTGGGCAAGCGAAAGCACCCAAAAAGGAGTAGTTATGCAAGACCCGAACACTCAACCAGAGCAAGTTCAAACACCAGTGATTGATTTTTCAACCATTATCCCGAATATGCCAAAGTTAGAAAATCAAGAAATACAAAACCCAGAAATTACTGGGCAACAAGCACCGACTGAACCACAAACAGAAAAACCGGTAAATGAGTTTGTGAATGTAGATGGAGAAATGATTGAAGTTAATCTTGACGAAGTAATAGGAACTAACCCGAAAGACGGGAGCCCAATTTACCTAAGAGACACCGATAATCCAAAATCCTATAAATACTTTCAATCGGTAAGAACTAAAGAGAAAAACCGTTACGAAACAAAACTTAAAGAGTTGGAAGAAAAGTTAAATACTGTCCAGAAACCACAAGTTCAACCGGAAGTAAAACTTGAACCGCCAAAAGTACCACCAAAACCGATACGTCCGAAAGATTATGATGAGACGGAAGCAATTACTAACCCCGAAAGTTTATCGGGTCAATTTTTAATGCAAGATCGGGAATACAAAGACGCAGTGATAGAACGACTTTTATATGATAATGACCAATTAAAATCTTTTAAGGGACAAATTGAAACCGAAAGGACTACTCAATTGAAGTCTCAAGAAGAGCTTGCAAAGCAAGCATATTGGCTTGGTCAGATACAGCAAGTAGGTGGTGTAGATGCGAATGAAGCAAAAGAAATATGGGAAACTTATTCAACCCCAAAAGACGATGTAGCGTACTTAAAAGAGGTGATTGATTTCCATCATTTCAAAAAAGGACAAAGGACACCACAAGCACAACAACAGATTGCCCAGTTTGATAAAAACACACGGAGGCAATCGCAATATTTACCGCCTCCAGGAGTAATAGGCACACAATCACAAGTAGAAACGCCAACACTTGGAGACGCATTAATGGAAACAGTCAAAAAATATCGAATTTAATTAGAGGAATAAAATGGCAACAGCAAGTGTAAAAAATCTCGCAACTGGCGGAATGTCGGCGGTTATGGGTGTTGATCGTAGAGACCCTTATATCAGCCCAGCGCAGTTTGCAGAACTATTCAGAGACGAAACACCTTTTTTGTGGCTTTCGTTGAAGAATAGACAGACGGGTTTAAAAGACCCATTATTTAAGATGTTCCAGTATGAAAATACATACATGAGACGTTATTTCTACAACAATGGTTCAACAGTAACAATCGGTGCAGCTTCAGCCGGAGCAGCAACAGAATCAAGTGCGGTTACTATTGATAACGTAACTGGGTATGGTTCTACCACAACTATTGATAGTTCTTTTGTCCATAAAGTATTTGAAGTATATGATCCCACGTGGGTAACTGACCCAACGGCGGCTACATTAAAAGGCGTGGTTTTATTGACAGACGATGCTTCTACAACAACAGCGGCTTTCAAAAATCTAACCACGACTGCTATCTCCACCGTTGACAATGATGTATTTGTAGAAATCACAAATGCACAAGAAGATGGTAGCGAAGCACCAGATGCAATTGCTTCCGAACTTGCAGTAGTTTGGAATCAATGCCAACAGTTCAAAACATCTATCCAATTAGAAGGCGAAATCTTGTATGCTTCTTTAAGAGGCGACAATAATGAGTTTATGAGACTTGTTGCTGAATACACTAAAGCCCATAAATTGAATATTGAAGGTGCGTTTTTAAGAGGTTCAAACCCAGTTGGCTTGAATCTTAATGCTGGCGATACATTTACACAACACGATGCTTTAACTGGTGATACTGGTAAAGTAGTCCGTTCAACAATGGGTATCATCACAGCACTTAACAAATACGGTTCTTCAAGTGGACAATATCAAAATCTTTGGTCGTTTGCAGAAGCATCAGCAGCGTATGATGATTTTGTAAATATGTCTGAGAAGATTTTCCAGTATTATCCTCCTAACGGAGAGCTTTATGCGGTATCAGGTCCAACTGCTTATTCATACTGGTCAAAACTTACTTACGCAAGAGGTAAGGGAATCAATGATAACTGGACAGTCCAATTTGCTCCACAGACCCGTGATTCATTTGGTGTAAATATACGCACGTTGACTACACCTAATGGCGACTTGAAGTGTACTAAGAGTGATGCAATGAAGTTTGAGAATGCCAAGAAGATGGTAGTCGTTGACGATAGAAATATCAAATATATGGAATATCGTCCAACAGAATACAAAGCAGACATCAAGAAAGATAATGCTTACGATGGTCGTAAGGATCAGATATTCACTGATGCTGGTCTTGGTATAACTCATATTAAGACACATAATTTAATCACATTAACATAAGAGGCGACTACTATGGCATTAACACAATCGGCATGGGTAAAAAAAACCGTCAATAGACGATTAGTTGCTACTTGTAATGTGGCTGGTGAAACGGGTGACGCGGATGTAATGACAGTCAGAACTCCAACAGACTTAGACCCTTCCAAACCATTTTCGATAGCAGTATATGTGAACGAAGATTTATCGGCTTCGGGAACTGCGGCTGTTGATATTTGGGGCGGGTATTCAGATTCATGTTCATTAGCAACAGCAGATGTAGGCACTGATTGCGTGTTGGTACACGCAAATTCAAATGATTTAGATGCTGGAACTACACAAGTTATTAATGTATTCCCGGGTATTGACGGAACAGTTACACAAGTAACTAACGCCAGTCCAGGCACTGCATTAATTCCACCTTTCCCGTACTATATCATTAATGTTGATTTAAGTTCTACATTACAAGACGCTGCAACGATTTACTTTACAATTACTCAATGATGTTCTAAAATAGAGAGGGGTAGAAATGCCCCTCTTGTAAAAAAGATTAAGGCGACATAATATGGGTACGTTCCAAGCGAGAACACAAGCGTATTTAGGAAGTGGCTACACAGAGACCACTAATTTAAGCGATAATCTTACTGCCGGTGCAAAAGTAATAGTTGATTTACTACCGGAGAATAAACTTGATAAATATGCGGCTACTTTAACCGATAGCGGAAGTGGAGCGACTGTAACTGGACATAGATTAATCAGAGCGCATAAAGGTGGTTATAGAGCTTCGAGAATAGACCCCGGATTAAAGACCCAAGCAACTCCGGCTGGTGCGTTATCAAGTGTATATATCGCTGTTGCGGGGACGGGTTATGCTCTTAATGATGTAGTAACTTTATCTCAAGGGACAACCGGGACTTGCACGATTACGGGAGTAACGGCGACAGTACCGACTTCGATTGAGATACTAAACGCTGGCAGTGCATTTACACAAGGACTAAAAACTACAACAGTAGCACCGGCGGGTGGAAGCGGGCTTGTTATATATGTAGTGCCTTCTACGGGTTCAATCTATGAACCATCAACTATTGACCCATCTTGGTATGTAGAGAATACTAAGGGTTATGTTTTACCGGGTGGTGGTTCAATTATAGGGATGGCTTATCCAACGGTAGCTTATGGAGATTCTACAATTTCTAATTTTCCCGCAGAGTTAGACCATGCAGTAGTTTTATTTGCAGTAATACAAGGTTGTTTAGATATAATTAATGACAATAGAGTAGCTTTAGAGGCTTTAACTTACGCGACTTTAACAGCACCAACAGCACCAACGGATTTTAGTTTAACAGCAACCGCACCAACGGCTCCGGCGGATTCATCTTATTCTTATACTGACGCTACTTTAGGCACTTACACTTCGACTACGATAGGTTCTTTGGGCACAGCACCAACTTATACATCCCCGACCACGACAATAGATGGTACTCTTTGGGCAACGGCTTATCCTAACTATGCAACAGCGATAGGAACGGCTTTAGCGGCAATTACAACTCAATTAGGTAATGGAGTAACTGCTGAATCAAGTGTAGCCGCACAATTAGGAAATGCCAGCACGGCTATGGCATCTTCTGATACAGAATTAGATTTAGCCAAACTTGAAATAGCTAAATTATCTGCCGAAATAGTTCTTTCCAAAGCAGAAGTAGCAAAAGCGATTACGGAAGTAGGATTAGTAAATGCAGAAGTTGACAAAATAAGTGCTGAAATAGTCCTTTCTAATGCGGAAGTAGTAGAAGCGGCTACTAATGTTGATCTTGCGATAGATACAGCGACAGCCGCGATAACAACAGCTAACGGAAGGATTAACACTGCAGTAGCATTAGCTAACACAGAGTTCGACAAAGTATCTGCTATTGTAGATTTGGCAAATGTAGAGTTTGATAAAATTGCGGCTAAACTTGCAACTTCAAGTACAACAATTTCTACAAGCGAAGATTTAGTCAAAGGCAGAGAAGAATACAACCAAGCTCTTACAATTGGGAACAACGGAGAAACTTATCTTAAAGAAGCTAACGAAAGACTTGCTAATGGAAATGCTTATTTAGAAGAAGCAAGAGCGAGTTACCAAGAAGCACAAGGATACGTTTCGGAAGTCAATGCAAGAATACAACAAGTAACCGGACAAATAGAAGTAGCGAGAGGATTTTTAGGGACAGCCGATGGATACTTGAAGAGTTCCCAAGGATATACAGCTACGGTACAAGGTTATTTGGGGACTGCCAAAGGATACATAGACGTATCTAATGGGTATGCGCAGACAGCATCAAGTTACATAAGTAATGCCAATGGATATATAAGTGAAGGACGCGGGTACATTGATTTAGCGAGAGGATATTCTGAGAGTGCGGCTTCTTATATTAATTTAGCTCAAGGATATGCTACCGAAGTACAAGCAAGATTAGCTAACGTTAATCCTAAAGTCTCTGAATACACCGCTAAGATGAATGATGCTCTTAATTCTTATCAGAAAGAAACAGAAATTTACCGTTCGACAGTACAACAAGCGATTAAACAAGCCGAATTAGACCAAGAACGTTTGATTGTGACTGCTAACAAGACCACTGATTTGTCTATTCAAAATAAAGCGCAAACTCTAAATGCGGCGATAGCTTTATACAAAGACAAATTAGAAAGATTTAGCGGACAGATTAATTTATTTGTAGCAAGTGTAGGTGCGGAAGTACAAACATTCCAACAGAAAATCGCAAAGTATCAAGGGCAAATTCAAGTTTATAATGCGCAGATACAAGACGCACAAGCTAAGTATAGTTTAGACCAAAACAAATACCAAGCAGAAATAAACCACTTTACTTTATTGTTAAATGGTGTTAAAAAAGAATATGAAGATTTTCTTAAAGGCAGACTATGAATTTAATGCGGATTATCGAACGTGTGCAAAGAGAGTTCCCGGACGTTAAGGGTGCGGAGATTGTAGAAGACATAAACGATATTCAGAAAGACTATGCTATTGAAACGGAGATATTAAAAACTTCCGGGAATCTTACAATAGTAACCAACACAGTTACCTATGCTTTACTAACAGCTTTCCCTACTTTGGATAAAGTTTTAAGAGTAGATTTTTTAGATTCTACCGGAGAGTTAGTTGACCGAACCGATGAATTGAAAATGGACATTAAACCAGACGGTAACGTTACATTTTATGATTACTATGGAGATGCAATAACCACGATAGCAGATACAGTTACAACAATCAAATTTTATTATTCCTATACACCAGCAACTTTAGTGATAGGAACTCTGACTGCTTCGCCGGATATTCCAAGTCAATTACACGATGGGTTAGTTTATGGAGAACTTGCAAGACTTTACGCAAGAATACCGACTACAATAAAAACTTATCCCGATGGCTCGACTGCTAAAACAAAGGATTTTAATTCAGTTCAGTTCAATGAAGCGAAGTATAGAGAGTATGTGATTAAAGGCAAAAAGTTAGCTAACCAAGAAAAAAGTTCACTAAGTGTTTATTCGCAAGCGGATCAATTTTAATGAGTATTGATAGAGAGACCTTAGACTTAGAATCTTTTGATGCTGGGATAATCTCAAGAGCCGATGCTATTGATATACCAGACAATGCAGCTACGACTTCCACGAACGTAGATGGCGATGCTATACTTGGAAGATTAAAAGGTGTACTTGTTTATACGACTGTAACGATTACCGGAGCGGCGGATTTATCTACATTCAAAAGAGGAGCGTGGATAACTACGACTGATGGTAAGTGGAATTTAGTTTATGCTTCCGGTGCGGCTTCGGATACTTTAGAAATAGCTACCGATTTTTATGGTACACCAACGGCTTATGGAACACCAGCGACTACACCAGCGTATTCATTTGCTACTGATATACAAGGATGCCATGTAGCTTGCGGGACAGCTAATGAACCTAAATGGGCGGGGTATATTAATTATGACCAATTTATTGCGGTAGGTGGTGGCGGATACGCGGTTACGGGTTGGACAATTCAGAACGCTAAAATTCCTAAAATGCAAAGTGCTGCTGGTGACATTTATATTACTGATGCGGCGATAACTTCTGCGGCTTCGATGGCTTTTGATAATGCGTTTACTTATTACTATAAATTATCTGCAATATATGACTACGTTCAAGAAACACCTTTAGGCGCAGTTACGGACGCTTATAGTCCTTCCGTACAAGGCGATGCTACGAGTATAACGGTTTCAATTAAAGCCGATACTGCCGCTTCTGTAAATCCAAGAATCACTGGGATAAAGTTATATAGACAAGATTATCCGGTAGATTCTACAATAGCCCCTTCTCTTTGGAGATTGGTAGCTGTTAAACAGATTGCAGATACTACTTGGACGGCTTCTGTTGGTGATTATACTACAACGATAGTAGATGATAATACTTTTTCAAGTGGTGGAACGACTTACGAGCAAGAAAGCGGTATAGCTGAAACAGTAACTTCTACCGACTTAAAATATACGTTAAATACTATTTCCGGTGGTTATCATTATGTAGCTAATTGTAATAAGAGCGAAATACCCACAGCAAACTTAATGTTGTTCCGTTCGTTGGCTTATAGGTTTGATTCGTTCAACTGGTCTCAAATAGGGGACTTCCTAAGACTTCCCAATATCTTGACTGCTTTAGTAACGTTTAACGGTAGGATATGGGCATTTGAATCCAACCGAATGCATAGAATTAATCCCGATTTGATGGTGATTGAAGACACAACAGAAGGTATAGGATGTTCTTCGCAAAGGTCTGTTGTAGTAACCGACTATGGAATGTTCTGGTGTGATTATAAGAACGCTTACAGACATGATGGTGAGGGTATAAAACCTATCGGAGAGGTTATACGATCAGCGACTGGCGCGTGGCATGGATTTTCGACTAATCATACAGTAGGTTCACAAGAGTATGCTCCGGCAGTAGTCTTTGATTCTAAGAGAAACACGATAATGTTTTGTGTACCTTATTACGATGCGACTGGGACAATGAGTGTAAAGACGTTCCATGTAGTAAGAGAAAGGTGGGACAGTATAGCGAGTATAATAGCCAACAACAGCACCTACACCGGAGTATTCGTAGGAGCCAATGGGGATGTATATTCGGGTAGAGGTGATGGTTCTACGTTGTATTGGTTATTAAATGGATCAACTACAATGGCATGGGACTGGACAAGTAAGAAATTTACTTTGAGTGATGCTTCACAAAATAAAAGATTTTACGAAGTAGAAGTAAAATCAAGCGGGACTGTAACGACTACTTGTTCTTTGGATGGTGGTTCGTTTGCGGCACTTTCACCACCGATTAATGCTAAGACAATACAGATTAAGTTTGCCGGAGCGGCGGATTCTTATGTAGATGAAGCCTCGATAATGTTTAGAAGACTTGAAGGTAAAAGATGAAATTACCAACCGTTGGGAACAGAAATATAGATTCAAATTTTAATACTATTTCCAAAGAGATAGATGCCTTAAAACGTGCAGTTAATGCAAGACAAGAAGGTTCTTCTCAAGGGATTCCTTTAGCTGATGGAGATACAAGATTTATAAAAGGTACTGATGGTTCTGGATATTTAGAGATAGGTGGTAAGGATGGAGTTTACACAACATTTCAAGGTGGATTACAATTAAAAGGCACTGATATACCTTATGCCAATTTACAGAGACTTACTGTAAAAGAAATGTTTGCTTCACATTTTACGATTAGACAACTTAATGCCGTTAATGGAGACTTCTTATTTTCTGATGCGGCAGAAGTTTCTAAAGTAAACGGGACTACAATAACATTCAAAGACCAGAGTAATACTAACACTTGTCCTTTTGCGGCTAACGATAAAATTATTACAGAAAAAGTTTTGAATAGTAAAGGGAGTGTAATTAAGACCGTTAAGGCTACGGTAGTTTCAGTAGCTGGGACTTCGATAGTTATAACTTATACCGGAACGGATAGATTTGCGGTAGGGGATGTAGTTGTAAGAGTAGGCAATTCTGCAAGCACTTCACGTCAAGATTCTATTTATATATCAACCAATAAATCCGGTACGCCTTACATAGATGTTTACGATAACATAGAAGATTTTGCTGGTAGTGGTTCAACATTTTGGGACAATCACGCACCCAAAGTTAGGATAGGAAGATTAACCGGAATAAGCGATGCAGACTTTAGTGCTGTACCATTATTAGGACATGGAGTATATGCACAAAATGTTTACCTCAAGGGTAAGATATTAATATCTAATCCCGAAGCCAATGGAATAACAACTACATATAGACAAAGCGCAGACCCATCATTATCGAACGATATGAAGTTGGGTGATTTGTGGGTTAATCCAGATTCGCACTTTTTAATGTATAGATGGAATGGAAGCGGTTGGGAATTATGGATGCCGGGTATGGGTAGTGCCACAACGGGGCTTTCTCTTACTGGTTCTGAAATGGGATATTATTCTGGTTCTGCTTGGAAGACTTACATGGACAGTACCGGAAACTTTTACTTGACTGGTGGTGTTGGTGCGACAGACGGATATTTACAATGGTTATCGGCTACAAGTGCATTAACCATAAAAGGTAGTTTCACAATATTAAATCCATCCGACAATGGAATTAACACAACATTTAGACAAGCTACTGCGCCTACGGTAGCTGGTGATAATGTAAAGATAGGTGATTTTTGGTTTGATACAACAGCCGGAGTTTACAGATTAAAAAGATGCAATGCTATTACACCAAGTGTACTTTGGGATGTAGTGGGAGCTTATATAGATTCTACTGGTATTTACGCTGGCACAATAACCGCCGGACAGATTACTACCGGTACGTTAGATGCCGCGACTATAACATTAGGTACAGCGACGACAGACGGCATATTACAAAGTTATGGATGGAACGGAACCGCGAATGGCTTCCAAATCAAAGGTGGCGCAACACCAACCATAGGTTTAATTGGCGGGGCAATTACTGGCGGTACAATACAGACTGCAACAAGTGGACAAAGAGTTGTTATTTCTGGTGCGACTAATGATATTAATTTTTATAGTGCGGCTGGAGGAGTAGGTTCTATATATGGTAGCGCTGGGTTTATTACTATTGGTGGAAATTTAGCACTACAAGAAGATGCTTATTTTATTTCAAATACTACTGGTGGTGTGCAGGCTAAAGTTGATCCATTAAATGGATTTTTAAGAAGTAGTTTTGATGGCGTTAATTATCCTTCTGCCGCATTTAATACTGATGGAATATATTTCGGAGTACCAGCGACACGCAATGGTTCTTATGATACCAATTTATACCGTAGTGCCGCTAATGTCTTGAAAACAGATGATAGTTTCCAGTGTGCTAACATAACCTCTATCAATACCGTAACCTATTCTTTCCCAAGTGTAGCTCCAACACTAAACCAAGTCTTGACTTGTTCAAATGCAACTGGTGGAGTGCTAAGTTGGAGTGCGCCAGCTTCTATGGTCTATCCGGGTGCTGGCATAGCTTTATCAACTGGTTCAGCTTGGGGAACTTCGATAGCTGATAATTCTACCGCTTGGAATAGTGCGGCTCAATGGGTAACTGATTACGGCTCTGGAAGTCGTAGTAATTGGGATGCGGCTTACAACGATAAGATAAATTCAGCTTCATTTAACACTACTACTGGTGTAATAACATTAACCCAACAAGACGCTGGTACTGTTACGGTTGATATAGATGGGAAGTATTTAACAGATGTAGTCACGTTAAACAGTGTTGGTGATGTGGATATATCAGCAAGTCCAACGGGCAAATTTTTACAGTATGTTTTAGGTTCTTGGGTAGATGCTTCGATTTCCGCAACGTCTCCTATTACATTCACAAGTAATACAATAGCGATGCCCGCAGCAGCAACTGCACAAAATGGTTACTTAACAAGTACAGATTGGAATACCTTTAATGGGAAGTCCGTTATAACATTAGGAACTACTGATGCCGGGACTTTTTCGGGGACGATTGTGATTAAGGAATTAATTATTAACGGAAGTGGTACGGGTTATTATGTACTTGTACCTAATTAACAAAATTAAACAGAGGAAATAAGATGCCATATAATCCGGGTTACATAAGTTTAGGTGCAACTATTGGTAGCGCAATACCGGGCGTGGGGACTGCAATAGGCGCTGGTGTAGGAGCGTTATTAGGGTTGTTTGGTGGTAAGGGTAAGTTTTCAGACACACCAGAATACCAGCAAGCATCACAATGGGCAAGTGGTTTTAATACTGCCAAGCCTAAGACATTTGGTAAGATCAAGGATTGGACTAAAGACCCGTCTCAAGGAGATATTTATTCTTCTTACAAGAGAGAAGGTTGGTTCCCAGTTTGGGGCGACCAAGATATGGGCGGAACCGATGAATACCAATCTACCGAAGATAGAGCCAAAGCAAGGGAACAAGAGCTTTCAGACCCTAATAGTTCTTACTACAAAAAGATTAACCAACAGATACGCTCTCAACTAACCGGAGCCTCTGGGTTAAACTCTATGCTGGGTTTATACGCGGCTATGGGTGGAAGTCCTACACAAGCAAGAACGCAGATGGAAGCCATGCAAGGTAGAATAGGCGCACAAGCCGGAGACTTAACCAATTCTTTGTACTTAAACGCAAGCGGACAAGCTAATAGTATTAATTCTAACTTACTGAACTATCAGCAAGGCAACCAACAGTTAGCACAGAATGCTTATCAATACGGACAGACAAGAACTGATTCTTACAATAACCAACTTTTAGGCGCTGGATATAGTATGTTCGGAAATTGGTTAGGTGGTGGTGGATTGAGTGATTTATTCAAGAACACAAACATTAGTGGTGGTACGCCAACAAGTGGTGGAACTGGTTTCTTTAGAATGAAGTAATTGGAGTATAGAATGGCACAACCATTTAATTTTACATTTGGGCAAGACTTCTTTAATGCTTATCAACAGAGCCAAAGACAGAAAGAAGAAGAACGACAATTTAATTTGAAGTTTGGCGAAGAACAACGGCAGAGAAGTTTGCTTGATGCGTTTAAGCAGAGAGATTATGAACTTGCTGTAGATACTTATAATCTTAATGCGGAAAATATTAGGGCGGATAATGCAAGAATGGAAGCAGAGGCAAATAAGCAAAAGCCATTTATTAGTGCTTATGAAAGTGGTTATACGAAGATAGATGAAACTACTGGAGAGCCAACTTTTGTACAGTTCCCTAATACACCAAAATCTACAAAGACAATAAAATCTTTGATACCAGGCACAAATAATTATGGGGAGTACGACCCAAACTCTAAAGATTTTGTAAGAGACGCAAAAGGGAAACCACTTATTGTTGATATTAATAAGCCGACAAAAGAAACAAGCCCTACTGATTATGAAATGCCAATTGAAGAAATTGATAAACTGATCAAAGAGGAAGAGGACAAGGGATTTTTGGGCGATCCAACTACTATTCGACAATTAAAAATTGAGAAGATTAAGATGTTGAGTAAACAAAATAAAAAGAAAGCTACTGAAAAATCTTCTAAACCTAAAATTAAATATTGATGGATAATAAACGTAAAAATATTTACAATCAAGTTTCCAAATACGCTAATATCGGAACATTTGAGGAATTTGATAAAGCAATGGACGACCCGAATAGGAAAAGGAAATTCTTTGATAATGTTTCGTCCATGGTAGATTTAGGTGAATGGGACGGATTTAATAACACGACCAACATAGAATCTTTAACTAAGGCAGACCCAGAATTATTAAAGAAAAACAAGGAACAAGTTGCTAAACAAATAGAAGGACAGCAAAAAATTGCGATACCAGATGTATTATATAATGGGATGCAAGAATTAAAAAATATTTACGAGACACCAGGCAATCTTGTCAATCGTGGTTTAAGTAAACTACAAGAAAATCCTCTTGCGGGAGCGATAGATTTGGGGCAAGGAATAGCACAAGGGGCATTCACCTTAACCGGAATACCGCAAACTATTTCTACTATATCCACTGGATTGAAAAGTATATTTGGCGAACCAACCGGAAAACAGTTTGACGATATAATGAATATGCCCTCCACTTTAGTTGAGGAAGGGACTAAGGCTTTAGATAAGGCAATAGACCCAATAACACAACAAAAAGCAATCACAATGGCGGTACAAGGATTGCTTTCTACAAATAGACCAGAATTCCAAGTCTTGTCTCCATTATTAACAGAACAAGGGCAACAAGAACTTTCGGAAAGTATTGGAGAAATTAATAAATTAGGTGCGACGCTACTTGCTTTTAATGCTATTGGGAAAACGATACCAAAGAAAACAACAACCCCCAAAATTGAAGAAACCAATAAGGGTGAGGTCGTCAAAGAACAGATAATACCAAAAGCAGAAGAATTAACCAAGGATTTGCCTACGTTAGAAGAAGCAAAGGGTACTCCGCCAGTTAAATATGAACAACAAACAAACCCCGAATTGCAATCATCAATAATCCCGGGCGCAAAAGAATTTGTAGAACAAGATATTATACCCAAAGGCAAAAGTGCAATTCAAGGACTAATAAAATCTAAAGAATCCATACAGGGTTTATTTGCACCAGCGTCATTAGGCGAGGGTAAAAAAACGGCGGAAATTACCAGAAGCGCACTTGGCGTAAAAGCAAGAAGCATTGAGGTTGTTGCTGAACAATTGAAAGACGCACAAAAATATTTTGATAATAAACCAACCCAAGAAAAGTTAGATTTTATAGATGGTATAGAAGGCGGTCAATTAAAAGGGACACCGCAAGAAAAATTATTCGGCTCGGTTGTTAGGAAAGTTCTTGATAAAGACTGGCAAGAACTAAATAATAGAGGATTGATAACCGCATATATAGAAGATTATTTCCCTCATATGTGGAAAGACCCACAAAAAGCAATGAGTGTCTTTGAGAAATCATTTACTAAAAGACCATTAGAGGGGACAAAGTCTTTCTTAAAAGAAAGAAAATTACCAACTATAAAAGAAGGGATAGACTTGGGTTTGGAACTCGCAAGTGATAACCCGATAGATATGGTAAAAGCAAGACATGCAGATGTCCAAAAATTAGTTATGTCTTATGATTTAATGAAAAATTATAAACAAGAAGGATTAACAAAATTTATTAAGTTTGGGGAAAAACCACCGGAAGGTTGGAGAAAAATAGACGACAAAATAGGCAAGGTCTTACAATTTTCCGAAAAAGAAAAAGGTTTTGTCATACGTGGTGAATATTATATGCCGGAAAATTCTGCAAGAATAATTAATAATTATCTAAGCAAGGGACTTCAAGGGAACCCTATTTATGATTCATTTAGGGCATTGGGCAATTCTATGAACCAAGTACAATTAGGGCTAAGTTTTTTCCATGGGATGTTCACTTCTATTGAT
>JBBABA010000015.1:0-29787 GCA_041657955.1 Thermoplasmata archaeon
ACGCGGTCTATGACGCCGACTTATACATAGACGGCGAATACGCAGGCACAACGAACGCCTACGGCTTCGTGAACGACAGCGTAGGGGCAAAGCCTGGCATACATTACGCCTACGCCCAGTACGGCGATCTCTCAGCCGAGAAGGACTTCAGGATCGGCGGCGACGCCATATTCTTAAAAACAATTGCGAACAAAACATCTGTTTCCATCAAAGTAGTTAACAATGAATCAGATTCGGTTGCCGATGCTGACGTTTATGTCGATTATTGGTATACGGGCACCACAAACGATTATGGATTCGTAAACGATTCCGGACTTGGACCCGGCGAACATTATGCTTACGTGATATACGGCGACCTGTTTGCAGACGAAATATTCCGCGTCGGCGGGGACGCGATAACTCTGAAGGTTGCGGTAAACAAGACATCTGTTTCAGTCAGAGTTCTTGATAATGAATCGGAACCTCTTGCCGGCGCCGACATCTACACCGATGGCTGGTATGTGAGCGTAACAGACGATGACGGATATGTAAACGATTCCGGACTTTCACCAGGCGAGCACTATGTTTATGCGGCGTATGGCGATTTATACGACGAAAAATCGTTTGAAATCGCTGGGGATTATATCGCCGCCAATATTGTCGTAAACGGTACAACGATTAAAGTGCTGGTGCTCGACGAAAACAAGGAACCCGTGAAGGATGCAAATATGTATGTTGACGGTTGGTATGTTGGTGACACGAACGCATACGGTTATCTAAACGAATCCAGCATCGGAGCTGGAAACCATTACCTCGAAGTCGTTTATGGTACCGGATATTTCTTCGACGAATTTGAGATAAAGGACGAAGTGTCGGAGTACATATTGATAAACGCGGTAACAAACAATAAGGCTAGCGATGCCACAACGCGGTCTTCCACATATAAAAACGATATAAATATTTCCGTTGTCTATGTCAAAGACAAAAACGAAACAATCGTGGATAATGCCGATATATACATTGACTGTGAATATGTTGGCAATACAACTAACGGATACCTCTATGTAACAAACTTCGAGGAAGGACAGCATTATGTGTATGTGGAATACAATGCGTCTGGAAACTTCCTGTATGCAGAAACCACTTTTGAATCTGAGGGCAGCGGTGACGGTTACATAAAAGCGAGACCAAGGTTGGAGGATACCGATGGCAACGGCTACGCATCCGATATAGAGAACATCTCCGACTTAAACATAAGGGACGACGACGGAACACTAATCACATCAAACGTCACGATATGTATCGATGCGAATATTACGATATACGTATACTCCAACTCCAGCGCAACGGTATACGTCGATGGCGTTCTTGTGATGGATAACGGCACATTGGTCGTGAACGAGACTACGAGGTCGAGAGCAAGCTACATCAACTTCAACACAAAGGGATTGTCTGCAGGTGCACACACCGTAAAAGCGACAACCACTGACGGCAAGACCACCGAGGTTACACTGGTCTCCGAAGGAAGCGGCGAGAACTTCATATGGACGCAGAGTTTTATATTGGATTCGAATAATGGCGGAGTCAAGGACGACATAAAGATATATGTATATGACTCCAAGAACGTTCTGATTCCAAATGCTGCCGTGAGCTACAAGCTCAACAACGTGCCGGGGACTGCAACCACGAATAGCGATGGCTACTATGCGATTAGAAACCTTGCGAACAACGACTATGCGATAAGCATGACCTACAGCGGAATGGCAACGTCAACAGATTTCAAGATAACCGAAAGCAACGTTGTCGTGGCGAATAATCTGCCGGTAATTAGTGCCATTCCAGACCAGACAGTGACAGTAGGCCAACAGTTTACTCTACAGATGAACGCCGTAGATGCGGACAACGACCAGCTTGCATATGCTGATAACAGTTCGTTGTTTGTTATAAACGCCGCGACTGGTCTGATATCCTTCGCGCCAGTATCGCAGGATGTTGGAACACATGCCATAAAAATAACAGTATCCGACGGCAAGAACACGACAGAAAGAACCTTTAATCTGACCATAAGCGCGGCTGCAGGACCGGTGGCGATATTAACCATAGATTCTGTCAGCGTAGACAAGGCGGCCTATGTGGAAAACGAAGGCGTAATAGTAACCGTTGTGTTAAGGAACGCAGGCAATGCTAGCGGAAGCGGCTTGTTGGTTGTAAAAATCGGCAACGATGAAATAATAAGCAGCATGTTTGTCGTAGATGCTAACAGCACAAGGAATGAAACAAGAACATGGTCCGCAAAGGTGGGCAGCGGTCAGAAATTCACAGCCACGCTTAACGGCACGGGTACAAAAGAGAGCACGGTGTTCAGTGTAACTACGCCTGCAACAAACGCGACGACAACAAAAACCGAAGAAAAGAAAGGATTCTTACCCGGATTTGAAATGGCGTTCGCAATCATGTCCTTGTTGGGCGTTGCGGCATTAGTTGCCCGCAGAAGAAGGCTGTAAATCCGCCTTCTCTTTTTCTTTTTTTATCTTTTTATATAATCGTATAGGAGTTTCAACCATACCAGTCGTTTTTGAAATCCTATCATTTTCGTTTGCCCGAAGGGCTTTTTTCATAACTTCTTTACAGTTCCAACAGCAATTTACATCTCTATTTTCATCAGAGATACCCAAGTCAAAAAGCTTTAAATAACATCTTTAATATGCGTACATATGGATAAAATCGGACGGGAATAATTATGAAATCTACAAAAATCATTGAGAGAATTTTGCACAATCTACAATATTGCTCGAAGCAATATTGTACGAACGTACGGAATTCTCACGAGAATTCCGTAGTACGTATGGAATTCCAGCGGAAATTCCATAGTAACAGAAGTATATTTGTTTGGATAGGCGCGATTGCAATATGCATAGCGGCATTAAGCATATTGTTCGGATTTGTTGGAAGCGCAAAGGGCGCGACAATCAATGTGGATGACTCTGGCGGGAAAGATCATACGACAATACAGGCAGGAATAAACGCCGCAAGCGCTGGGGACACTATATATGTTTACAACGGAACGTATAATGAACTGGTTACAATCTCAAAAGCCATCAACCTGACAGGCGAAAGCAATCAAAACACGATAATAAAAGGAAGTGGCAGCGGCAACGGCATATATGTTACAGTAAATTATGTGAATATAAGCAACCTAAAGATAGATAATTTCGGTTACGGCATCTACCTCGTCTCCTCGTCAAACAACAACATCACATCCAACACGGTGACGAACAGCAGCAATTACGGCATCGACCTCGACTACTCGTCAAACAACAACATCACATCCAACACGCTCACGAACACAGGCAGTGACGGCATCTTCCTCTACTCCTCCTCGTCAAACAACATCACCTCGAACACAATCACAGACAGCAGCCAGCGCGGCATCAATGTCCACGGCAGTTCGTACAATAACATCGCCTCAAACATAATAACAAACGGCGCATGGTACGGCATCTGCATCTATGCCAACTCAAATAACAACAACATCAGCTCGAACACAATCACGAACAGCGGCAACGGCATCTCCTTCGTTACCAGCGCAGACGGCAACACCGCCACATCCAACACAATCACGAACTGTAGTAACGGTATCAGCATCGACAATTCAAACAACAACAATGCCACTTTAAACAACATATACGGCAACACAGGGTATGGTTTGTATAGTTCCGGAGGAAGCGGCAACACCGCCTACAATAACTGGTGGGGCAGAATAAGCGGTCCATACAATGCGGCAAGCAATCCAAGCGGCACAGGCGACAACATATCGAACGGCGTTCCATTCTCGCCTTGGGCACCTGCCCATTGTCCATACATAACTGTCGATGATTCCGGCGGGAAAGATTACACGACGATTCAGGCAGCAGTGAACGCCGCCAGCGCGGGTTACACTGTATACGTTTACAACGGCACCTACAACGAGCAGGTTACAATCTCAAAAACCATCAACCTGACAGGCGAAAGCAACCAGAGCACGGTACTGCACGGAAGCGGCGCATACGGCAGCAATGGCATATATGTTACCGCCAATTATGTAAACATCAGCAACCTGCAAGTGGAAAATTCCTACACCGATATTTATCTTTCGTCCAGTTCAAACAACAGCATCACATCGAACACACTCACGAACTGCCAGGATGGCATCCATCTCTCTTCCAGCTCAAACAACACCATAACATCCAATACAGTCACGGGTGCTACTAGCGGCATCTATCTTGGTTCCAGTTCAAACAACATCATCATGTCGAACACCATCACGGACAGCGTTGACGGGTACGGCATCTATCTCGATTCCAGCTCAAACAACAGCATCACATCGAACACACTCACGAACTGCCAGGATGGCATCCATCTCTCTTCCAGCTCAAACAACACCGTCACATCCAACTCCATCATGAACAGCGATAATTATGGTATCTATCTCGGTTCCAGCTCAGACAACAACATCACATCCAACACCATCACGAACTGCAGCGGCTACGGCATCTTTCTCGAAGGCTCAAACAGCAACATCATAGGGAACACTATCTCGAACTGCAGTGATTTCAGCATCGTTCTGCAGTCCGGTTCAAACAACAACCTCACCGGGAACACCCTAACCGAAGGAATTTTCTTGGACTCCGATGTCGTCGCAACCGCAACAATCCAGAACAATACCGTAAGCGGCAAGCCGCTCTATTTTGCGAATAACATAGATTCTAGTGCCAATCCGACATATCTCGAGAACAACACATACGGTCAGGTAATATTAAACAACAGCAGCGGATTTGTGATTAGGAACAACACGTTCAACAAAGCGCCGCTGTTTATTTTTAGCGGTTCAAACAACAACATCACCGGGAACGCCATCACCTGCAGCAACAGCACCCTCGGATACGGTATATATCTCTGGTACAGTTCAAACAACACCATCACCGAGAACACTGTCACGAACTGCAAGTATAACGGCATATATCTCTACTCCAGCTCAAACAACACAATCACATCCAACACCATTACATACTGTGACAAAGGTCCCATTTTTGGCGGCATCTATCTCTCTTCCAGCTCAAACTACAACACCATCACCGGGAACACAATCGCGAACTGCGACGTTGGTATATATATCTCTTCCAGCTCAAACAACACCATCACATCCAACACCATCTCGAACTGCTACGATGGTATCTATCTCAGGGATAGTTCAAACAACAACATCATCACAGGGAACACTGTCGTGAACTGCAGTTACGGTATCGTTCTCACTTCTAGCACAAACAACAACATCACGTCGAACACGATCACAAACAGCGATAATTATGGTATCTATCTCGGTTCCAGTTCAGACAACAACATCACATCCAACACCATCACGAACAGTTATTATGGTATCGGTCTCGAAGGCTCAAACAACAACATCATAGGGAACACTATCTCGAACTGCAGTGATACCGGCATCTATCTCGAAGACAGTTCAAACACCAACGTCACGTCGAATAACATATACGGCAACACACTATATGGTTTGTATAGTTTCGGAGGAAGCGACAACACTGCCTACAACAACTGGTGGGGCAGAATAAGCGGTCCATACAATGCGGCAAGCAATCCGAACGGCAAGGGTGACAATATCACGGACGGCGTGCCATTCTCGCCTTGGGCGACAAGGCCGTTCGGAAGTGGACCGAATATTTACGTTAACGCCGCGGGCGGCGCGGACTATACGACGATACAGGACGCGGTCAACGCCTCAAGCGCAGGCGACACGATATACGTTTATAACGGCACGTATAGCGAACAGGTTACGATAGACAAAAGCATAACGTTGATGGGTGAAAGCAACCAGAGCACAATCGTACAAGGAACGGGCGAGGAAGGCACCAAAGGAATCTATATCATGACGAACTATGTGAGCATAAGCAACATAAAAGTGGACAATTTCGAATTCTGTATCTACGTTTACGACTCGTCAAACAACAACACTATCACATCGAACACCATCACGAACAGCAGTAATGACGGCATTTATCTCCGTTACAGTTCAGACAACACTATCACATCGAACACCATCACAAACAGCAGTAATTACGGCATTTATCTCCGTTACAGTTCAGACAACACCATATCCTCAAACACGATTACGGACAGCTATAACAAAGGTATCTATCTTTATCACAGTTCAAACAACATCGTCTCCTCGAACACGATAACGAACATCGGCGAGAACGGTATCGTTCTCTCCCATTCGTCAAACAACACCATTACGTTGAACACGATAACGAATAGCGTGTACACCTACGAGAGCGTCGGTATCTATCTTACCGATTCATCGAACAACAACGTCACGGCCAACACGATAACGAACAGCGGCTACATAGGCATCTACCTCGGCTCCTCGTCAAACAATAACGTTACGGGGAATACTATAACGAATATTTGTTTCGGCATAGTTATCGTTTCCGATTCAGACAACAACAACGTCACGGCCAACACGATAACGAACAGCGGCTACATAGGCATCTACCTCGGCTCCTCGTCAAACAGCAACGTTACGGACAACGAATTATGGCGCGGAGGGTTCTTCACGGATTCAATTTCCGCGGAGACAGCAACGATGCAAGACAACAATGTGGACGGAAAGCCGGTATATTTCGTAAAAAATATCGATTCGAGAACCGACCCGACGTTTATAGAGGATAACAGCTACGGCCAAGTGATTTTGTACAACTGCAGCGGCTTTGTGATAAGAAATAACTACTTTAACGCCACGATACTTTTACTTGCATGCGGCTACAACAATGTCGCGTCCAACACGGTAACGAACAGCAGCTTCGGCATCTTCTTCGACGCCTCGTCAAACAACAATATCACGTCCAACACGATAACGAACAGCAGCGAGTACGGCATCTACCTTTCCCTCTCGTCAAACAACAACATCTCGTTCAACACGGTAACAAATAGCGGTTCATATGATTTCTATCTCGAAGGTTCGTCAACAGCAACATCCATAAACACTACATTCGACGCAAGCAAGGTGTCATGCGAGTCGAACTCGGCGCTGACTGTCAAAAACTACCTGGACGTATATGCCTACTATTCATCGAACTCATCTGCAGTTTCGGGCGCCTCCGTAGTCGTGAGCGATAACGGCGTTCAGATATTATCAGAACAAACAGATGTGGACGGAAAAGTGTCATCATTATTGGTGACTGATAGGATATATAATGGAGATTCCATGGCGACTGAGAACGCCACTGTTGTAACCATATCTTACGGCGGTTTGTTATTTGTAGATAATAATCGCAATGTGGATATGAGCACGAGCCATACCGAAACTTTCCTTGGAGTGAACTTACCAGAGACGCCAACAATTACGACCATCTCATACACGAACACGGACGGGGCATACAGCATCAACTGGACTGCGTCAAATTATGTAACGAATTACATAATATACGAAAATGGAGCAGAGACATTTAACGGAACCAATACGACATGTTCCTATACATTCGCAAACAAACCAGACGGCACTTACACCTATGCAGTCAAGGCATGGAACATAAACGGCACATCCAATTGGAGCACAGCAGTTAATGTCACAGTGGACACTTCCGGACCGCAGACGACATTAACGGGCGCTGCCAACAACGTCTGGAGCACCACCAACCCGACGATAAACCTGAGCGCAACCGATCCTGTCAGCGGCGTAAAATACATAAAATACCGCATATACAACACGAGCTGGTCCGATTATATAACATACAGCGGCAACTTCACGTTATCGGAAGGAATACACTACCTCGAGTTCAATGCTACGGATACGATAGGCAACGCCGAAACAGCGCATAACTTCACAATAAAAGTAGACCTGACCGTGCCGACAGTCCAATCCACGGTATTCGGCACGGACGGAGCCAACGGTTGGAAAGTTTCAACTTCTTATATCGTGTTAAACGCTGCGGACAGCATAAGCGGCGTACACTACCTCAACTATTCTGTGAACAACCAATCTTTCCAGCCCTACACAAACATAACGCTTTCTGCCAGCGGCACATATTACATTAGATACTATGCGATAGACTATGCAGGACTCTCAAGCGGCGAGAGCACTGTCACTGTGTATGTGGACATAGACGCTCCGGCGACCACGCCTGTGGTTTCAGGCACGACAGGCAACGGTACATGGTATGTAAGCGATGTGAACATGACGCTTTCCGCAGCGGATTCCGTAAGCGGTGTGACAAGCACGCAAATGAACATAGATAGCGGCGGCTGGATTGCATATGCACCGACCAACCTAACTGAAGGCGCGCACACGATATATTACAGAAGCACGGATGCAGCCGGCAATGTCGAGAGTAGCAAGACGCTGAACATAAGCGTAGATAAGACGAACCCGACAACATCCGTTAACGTCAGCGGCACACTCGGCAGTGGTGGATACTACATCACTAACACAACAGTAACACTCACTGGGAGCGACACTCCAAGCGGAACAGCACATATTTATTATGATTTGAATAACGCAGGATGGGCCGTATATTCTTCACCAATAGTTTTGACATCTAGTATAGTTTCGGGTCACACATTAAAACACAAGGCCGTAGACAACGCTGGGAACACTGGCAATACAACTACAACAACAATAAAAGTAGACACGGCTGTACCCGATACGGTAGGGGTGCTTAAAGGCACACTATCGAACGGTTGGTATACCTCTAATGTCACAGTGAATATTAGTGCACTTGACGCGGAGAGTGCGGTTGAGTCGATCAAATATCAGATAGACGGCAATAATTGGGTGACATATACAACAGGAATTACGACAGAATTTGTAGTTTCAGGCGAGGAAAATCACACTGTCAAATATTATGGAACAGACATTGCCTCCAACGCAGAACCAGAAAACACCTTGACATTTAAGATAGACACAGAGAAACCTACCTCGGGTTATACGCTCACAGGGCAAAACGGGACCAATGGATGGTTTGTAAGCGACGTAACTGTATCACTCTTCGGGACCGATGCGACGAGCGGTGTAAATAAAACAGAGTATATTCTAGATAGTGGTGGTTATATAACATATAACTCACCGTTCACGATAAGTACGCCTGGAATACACACGCTATGGTACAGAACGCAAGATAACGCAACCAACCTAGAAGATACGAACAGCATTACGATAAAAATAGACAAGAACGCACCGAGCACGAGCACTGCGACATACGGCATGCTCAGCAATACTGGGTGGTATGTATCAAGCGTATCGCTAAATCTTTCAGCAACAGACGACCTCTCTGGCGTTAATAACATAACATACCAGATAAACGGTACATCCTTCGTCAACTATACCGGTAACGTTTCAATAACAGAGGACGGCTATTACACGATAATATACCAAGCCTACGACCTCGCAGGTAACGCCGAATCGCAGAAGACGATATGGTTAAACGTCAGCGCGACCCCGCCGAACACCACATACGCGGTACTAGGCACGAGCAGCGCAAACGGCTGGTACATAAGTAGCATCCAGGTGACGATATACACAAGCACAGGCTCGATAAGCGGTATCCACCACACGAACTGCTCGGTAAACAACGCATCCTTTGCGACATACCAGCAGCCATTCTGGCTGAACGCAAGCGGCATACACTTCATCCAATTCTACTCGGTGACTAACGCAAGCGTGCAGGAAGAAACAAAGAACTTCACATTAAGGGTTGACATTGACGCACCTACGACCACAACGAACATCTCGCAGGCGATAGGCAACAACTCCTGGTACGCGCAGACGGTGAGCGTGAACCTGTCTGCAACCGATGCGAACAGCGGTCTATCTTATACCGAGTACAAACTCGATAGCGCAGGTTGGGTGACAGGCAATGTGGTGAACGTTAGCACGGAAGGAGTGCACACATTACTGTACCGCTCAAAGGATGTAGCAGGCAACACTGAGAGCACGAACACATTGTCGCTTAAACTAGACACAAGTGCACCTGAAACATTATTCGCGCTGGGCGGCACGTTGTCAACAACGCAGTGGTACATCACGAATGTGACGATAACTGTAACCGCATCAGATGCTTACAGCGGGCCGAACATCACGTACGTAAAAGTGGACAGCGGGAACTGGGAGTTGTACAACAACCAGATAACAATAACATCCAACGGAACGCACACAATATGCGCATATTCATTCGATAACGCGGGCAACCAGGGCACGGTTAATACGACAACCTTCAAGATAGACCAAGAATATCCTGTAACACAGGTGCAGATAGGCGAAGGAACGAAGGAATGGTATACTTCTAATGTGACAGTTTGCCTTAGCGTAACGACAACCCCCACAAGCGGGATCAATGCTACAAAGTACCGCCTAGATAACGGAACACTGATGGTTTATGCGAACCCGATATTGGTAAGCACGAATGGCCCGCACCAAATAGAGTACTATTCCATAGGCAACAATACCCTGACTGAAACTAGCAAGTTCCTGAATTTCATGATAGACAAGGAAACCCCAACAGTAACTGCAACAGTGACAGGCACGCTAATAAACGGATGGTACACGACACCGGCCACGGTAACAATCTCAGCTACTGACATGTACAGCGGCATCAGCAAGATAAACTACTCACTCGACGGCGTAGTCGAAGCAACGTACACGGTACCGATAACCATAAACACCAGTGGAAGCTACACGATAACATACTACGCCGTGGACAACGTTTCAAACCGCGCCCAGAACCAGAGCAGAACATTAAAGGTTGACGTAACAGGCCCAACAACGAACATAAGCCTCACGGGCACGCAGGGCGGCAGCGGTTACTATACATCAAACGTTCTAATACAACTAGCCGCTTACGATGCCCACTCCGGACTCAGCAGCATATTGTACACTATAAACAATGGCGCTGCGACAGCGTACGCCGGCCTTGTCAATATGTCACAGGGCGGTTTCTTTAATTTCACATATTGGGGCGTTGACAACTGCAGCAATGCCGGTACGATAAGCACGGTTTATATCAAGATAGACAAGACAGCACCGGTAGGCACGATAACAATCAACAACGGCAACGGGTACGCCAATAACCGCAGCGTGACAATCGCCGCAACATACCAGGACGCTACATCCGGCATAACTGCCGCAGAATTATCCGAGAACCAATCCACTTGGACGAATTATTCGACGCTGTTCACGCTATCGACCGGCGACGGCGCGAAGACTGTATATCTCAAGGTAACGGATGCGGCAGGCAACTCTGCGATAAAATCAGCAAGTATAATATTGGACACAGTAACGCCCATATCCAGCGCAGCCGTGAACGGCACTGTCGCAAACAATAGTTGGTATCATTCAGAAGCCATCGTCACACTAAACTGTACGGATCCGATATATTGCTCGGTTGACGGTGAGAGCTTTATGACGTATTCCAACCCGATAACATTGACTGCAGGGATGCATACTATATTATATTATAGTGTGGACAACGCAGCCAACATAGAGGGCGAGAAGAACATCACAGTTAAGGTAGACACGGAGAAACCAGTAACAACGTTAGAGGTGCAGGGGGAAACTACGAGAGGCATCTACCTGACTGCAACAGTTTATCTAAACGCGGCGGACAACGCATCGGGGATAGAACATACAAAATACAGGATAGGCGACACCCAAGTGTGGTCGGTATATCGGGTGCCTCTAAACCTGGCAGACGGCACGTACTATCTTGAGTGGTTTTCGATAGACAAAAGCGGATGGTACGAGGACTTGCATAATATTACAATAATAGTAGATAGCAATGCGAACAAGCTGCCCTCCGATGTCATTGCGGTCAACTACACCAACGACCTAGACGTGCTGTTCGGCCTGAACAACAACACTGCAATAGCAAACAACGCATCGCTCAGCCTGCAGGTCAACATCACAGGCCCGTCCGGTTCGCAAACTATATTCTACAACGCTACTACTGGCAACACTACATGGAACCCTGAGAACGAGCTGAACGGTAATTATACGTTCAACATCACTGTCAAGGACGAACTAAACAGAACGGCTACGATAACTAAGACAGTTACAGTAAACAACAACCCTGTGCGAAACGTGACATTTACGGGCAGCGTCAACGGCACGGTTGTTTACAGCGGCCAGGCAGTACCTTTCACGATAGATGTCCGCAACTACAATAATACCAATTCATCGTTCAAGTTCGCGCTCTACGACAACGGCCAACTCGTCGGATATTGGAACAACGGAAGCGCCATGAACCTGATGCCTCTTGGGAAGGGGAACGTTACGTTCTGGTACACTCCAACCGGCAGCGCTGCACAACACAAGTTCACGGTAAAGATGATAGATGTGTCGACGGGGAGCGTCGTCGGAGAAAGGAGTTTTGAAGCGCAGGTGGATATGAAGGTCGCCCAACCGGCTGCATCGCAGGACTACATCACAACATTCGTGCTGCCGCTGGTTGCGATACTGGCAATCGTGCTTGCGGTAGTTGCAGTGATGCTGTTCAGAAATAAGGGAAAGAATACGCCCAAGAAAGAGAGCGAACAGAAGAACCTCCCCCCGAGAAGGTAAGTAAAACACACGGCACAAAAGAATTAATCTTGTAATCGCCTACAGGTTAAAAGTTGAAAATTATGCTCACCATAAACGCAGACCTCCACATCCACAGCATGTTTTCCGCGGCGTAAGCGAGAAGATGACACTCGAACTTCTTTCGGCAGGCGCGAAGCAGAAAGGCATCCAGCGTTGTAGAAACCGTGTAGTTGCACATTTTTTACATTTTCCACAATTCCTGTTTTTGTAACTCAACCAAAAAGTCGGGTTTGACGAAAAAGTGCTTTTTACGGGTTGAGTAGAAAGCACAGTCTTCAATCGCCGCAATGGTCTCTCATCAGTTCGTGTGTGTTATAGACCTTGATCTTATCCTGTTCCTTCAGCCTTTTGTCGTTTGACCATATCCCGCACCTCAATTTCATAGCCAAGGCGAGGTATGCGACATCTTTCTCATCGGGTGATACGGCAGCCGCTTCTTGCATGTATCCAAAGTATTCCTCTTCTGGTATTATGGTGATGATCTCGTTCAACGAGTGCATTATTTGAACAAAATCGTTCTTCGTCCTTGCGGTCTTGTTCAGTATCGTACCTTCATGCTTGGCAAACTCCTCGATGATGAATTCTGGTGTGTAAAGATTCAGGCTATCGTCAAACAGCATCTTGGCCGTGATGCTGTCTCGGATTAATGCCGAAAACAGGATATTCGCATCAATTACCAATTCCATGGACATCCATTCCTGCGGCGCTACGTCTTGCGCGACGCTTTATGCCGCTTCGCCGCTTTCATGCTTACATCCCTTCCAAGCTCCAGCGCGTCCTCTTCGGTCATCGTGCTGTCCTTGGTGAACTCCCTGAATTTTTCGAGCATCACCAATCTCCTTTTTATCGCCTCTCTGGCTACCGCGCTCCAGTTTATATCTGGGAACAGGTCCATCTCATGCTTTATGTCTTCGGGTACGGATAGTGTTATGCTTACCATATTTCGCCACCGCCTATTGGTCTTTTTATCTCCGTTGCTTGATGTTTATTGTGTTCATTATGTTTAATATGTATTATATGTTTAAATATTTAAACTATTCGGGGCAAGATATTCGTGCCATTTACTATTGCTCCAAAAACTTTCTATTATTATACTAAAGGTGCTTATTGTCGAAATTTGAGGCCCAATCTAACCCATCAACTTATAAATCGGTTTACTCCAGACATCTCGTATTTGTTCCACAGGCATATCTATCAAAACCTTATCCTTGTTTTTTATTACAAGTTTGTCTCCGCAAACTTCGCCCAAGTGCGATATTTTGTGCCCCTTCATGATAGATTCAAAATCTTTCTCGGCATCTTTTTTCACTTCAACAAGCCATCTAGTGTTCGATTCAGAAAATAAAAACGAATCGTCCCTGACATTGCTTTGCGCATTGCCAATATCAAGTGACACCCCCATATTTCCGCCTATGCACATTTCGGATATGCATGTTGCAATTCCGCCATCTGAGACATCGTGGCAAGATGCGACACATCCTCTGTCTATCGCAGAAAGCAGCGAGTTAATGCTGTTCTTCAGTATTTCAACATCGACATCAGGAACGTTGGAACTGTAGCCGCCAACCAATTTATAGTATTGGGAGCCGCCCATCTGCTCTTTTGTTTCTCCGATTAGGTATATCGGGTTGCCGACATTTTTCAGGTCTGCAGTTACGCTCTTTCTTACATCTTCGATTATTCCAACGCCTAACACAACAGCGGTCGGTGGTATCGCCCCTTCTTTTGTCTCATTGTAAAAACTCACATTGCCGGAAGGTATCGGTACATTTAATGCGGAGGAAACGTGGGCAAGCCCTCTTACCGCTTCATGGAATTCCCAAAGGCGCTCAGGTTTTTCCGGGTTTCCGAAGTTCAAACAGTTCGTGATGGAGTCTATTCTTGCCCCGACGGAGGCCAAATTTCGGGAAACCTCGTCCATTATAGATGCCCCGCCCCTAAACGGGTCGATACTTGTAAATTCGGGGTTTATTCCTACCGCAATCGCCAATCCTCTATACGTTTCCTCGGCGGGTTTAATTACGGAAGCATCGCCGTGCGTACTAAACCCGATCGGGCCGTTAAGCGGCTTTATCACGGTCGCACCCTTCACTTCGTGGTCGTACTGCCTGATAACCCATTCCTTGCTGGCTATGTTCGGCGATGAAAGCAACGATGATAGGATTTTGTTATAGTCACTTGGTGTTTTTGGAATATTTTCGGCATCCTTTTTCGGTTGTTTTTTTGCCATGGGCCTGCAGTAAACCGGACCTTCAGTGAGGAACGACAGATCCATTTCGAATGCCTTTATGCCTTTGTAGAATATTCTGACGATTTTATCGGAAATGACTTTTGCAACAGGTGTCGCAAGCACATCCCAGAGTTTGAAGATGTGGAGAACTTTATCGACATTCTCCGGACTTACTGCAAGCATCATCCTCTCCTGCGATTCTGATACCCATATTTCCCAGGGCGCCAATCCTTCTTCCTTCAGGGGAACCTTATCCAACTGCACTTCGGCGCCAAATCCGCCTGCAAGCGCAATCTCACCCACGACGCAGGAAAGCCCTCCGCCGCCCAGGTCTTTCATGCCGTTTACCAGTCCTTTTTCCACAGTTTCGAGGCATGCATGGATGAGGGGCTCCTTTGTTATCGGGTCTCCCAGCTGCACAGCGCCTCTCGATTCCTGCTCGGTTTTTTCATCTATCTCGGCAGAGGCAAACGTCACTCCGTGTATGCCATCTCTCCCTGTTTTGCCGCCTACTAGTATTAGAATATCTGTCTTATTTTTTACAGCGTTCTTCATTATGTTCTTTTTCTTAGCAAAGCCAACGCAACCTACATTTACAAGGCAGTTGCCTACATATCTGTCGTCGAAATAAACGCATCCGGACACAGTAGGAACGCCTATCCTGTTTCCGTAATCCCTTATCGCGGATACCACGCCAGAGAACAGATATCTAGGGTGCTTTATCCCGCTTGGAACCTTTTCGCTTGGGAAATTTAGGGTGCCGAAGAACAAGGGATCGACAAGCGCAATGGGTTGCGCCCCCATGCACAAAACATCTCTAACTATCCCGCCTATTCCGGTAGCTGCGCCGCCGTACGGCTCTATCGCAGAGGGATGATTGTGGGATTCAATTCTTAACGCGTAGGCGTGTTCTTTATCGAACTCGACAACGCCTGCGTCGCCTCTGGAGATAACCTTGTCGGATTGGATGTTAAGAACGAACTCCTTTAGAATGTTTTTCGAGCTCTTGTAGCAACAGTGTTCTGACCACGCCTGGCCGATGGACTGGAGTTCGATATCAGTGGGCTCCCTGCCTTTTTCTTTGAAATAGGATTGTACCCTCTTCATTTCTTCCAAGCTCAGCCCTATACTCATCTCTTTGCTGATCTGCAGTAATGCCTTGTCGTCTGCATTTTGTAACAGAATTTCGTGAAGTGGAAACGGAACGTTTCTCTTTTTACTGAAGTTCATAAAATCACACTATCTTAATGGAATAGCTGTGAATAACTGGATTTGCAAGCAATTTTTTGCAGACCTCTTCAATCGTTTTAACGGCTTCTTCCTTGCTTTTGGCGTTTAGGTGAATTTCGAACGTTTTTACTGATTTAACCTCGGCTATTCCCTTGAAACCAAGCAATTCTATGGTTTTTTTCGTGTTCTCTCCTTCCGGGTCTGCAACACCCTTCTTCAAATGGATTTTAACTTCAGCTACATACATGGTATTCACCTATACTCTTATTTCATTGTTTGAGGATAATTGCACCTTATATCTCCCCCCGTTATCAGCAACAAACAAAAGTACTTTTCGTTTCCCAATTCTTTTCATTTTGAATATCTCTTCCACGGGTATCGAGCAGCACTCCCGTTTATTGGTCCGCTGCCATTCCTTTGATAATAGGGCCATATCAACAGCGTCTGATAATCCGTATCCAGCTACATTATTGATGTGAGATTTATAGGACGGCTCTCGCACATATATCAATTTATAAATCGTTCTGTACAAGCGACCTGGCTTTGTATTCATGAAAATATTTTTCGAAAAAAAAGTGCTCCAGGTATCGGGATTTCTAGTTTTCAATATGGTGCATCTAACATCGTTGGTTGTCATTAAGATATTGTCATCTTTTTGAAGGAGCGGCGATCCATCCTTGTCGTGTATCGTATCTATCGGGTTTTCTACATTTCCGAGCGTATAATATGCTATCTGCACAAGGATTATAATATACTAGTTGGTTATTATTTTATCGCACAGAAAACATTTATAGTATATTACATAATACACCCATCCACATCATTGCGAGGCAAACAAATGAAAAGCATGTACAAGTATATTGCAGAGGCGTGGCATAAGCCAAGAAAAAGCATAGTTTACGATCTACAGAGAAAGCGAATGATAGAGTGGAGAATGGGTGATTCTTTCGTTAGGCTGGACAAGCCCACTAGGTTAGACCGCGCCCGTGCATTGGGCTATAAGGCGAAGCAGGGATATGTATTAGTTCGAGCAAGGGTCAGAAGAGGCAGTTTAAGAAAAACCAGATTTGACGGCGGCAGAGTACCGTCGAAGATGGGAGTAAACAAGATTACGATGGCAAAGAGCATAAGAAGAATTGCTGAAGAGCGCACTGCCAAGCATTATCCAAATCTTGAGGTTCTAAATTCCTATTGGATTGGCCAGGACGGTAAGCACAAATTTTACGAGGTTATCTTGGTTGACCCCTCGCACCCCGTGATAAAGAGCGATAGAAAGATTAACTGGATATGCGACTCGGCGCATAGGGGAAGGGTGTATAGGGGTTTAACTTCTGCTGGTAGAAAGGGACGCGGACTCAGATATAAAGGAAAAGGCGCCGAAAAAATGAGGCCGTCCTTAGGGGCGCATCAGAGAAGAGGAAAGTAAATTTGTTTTTGAGCCTCTTTGACACTTCTACGAGAATGTTTTAGAGTGTATTCTAAAAATTGTCAAAATCACACATCAAAAATACTCTCGGTTTTAAAAGAAAAGACGAATCAACATACTACAATAAGATTCCTTTATTTTTTGAACATATAAAAAATAAAAATATGACAAATCAACGATTTGTCATATCGCTCTATACAATTGTCATTGCTAAGAAGAAAAATTTTACTTCTTACTCTTCATTATTTTCATCCAGCCGCCACTTTCGAATATGGCAAGCTTTCTGCTATGAAGTGTGGTTTCAAATGTGTTCCAATCGATTATCTCGAGGCGTGCGTTTCCGCCCTTCGTGAACTGTATTCCATGTGTCCCTTTTACCCTACCGGGTTTTAGGCCTTTCTTCTCAGCAATAGCTCTTGCCTGCTGCACAGATATTGATTCCATTACCATCTTTTTTCCTCCTTATTTTTATCACATGTTGCCAAACCTTAGCCACATATGATTGGAAATATGTATGGCTATACTGGGATATATATCTTTTGTTTATGCCAGTAGGATATAAATCTATGGTTTCTATATATATCTCAATATTACCCAGATATACAATATACAATATACATATAGATACTTACCTCGATATACAATATACATATAGATACTAGATTAGATATATAAACCAGCAACCCGGTTATGGGTGAAATCGTGTGAAACCTGAGAGAAACGTCTCGGCACCCTATCGCCCTGCTTATCTCTAATTTAGAACTCTATACACGCACAATCCCCAAATCGATAGAGAGAATTTTAATAAAGAAGTAACAACATCATCCCTTCGCCAATCGTTTAATAATCGATATCTGTCCGGTTATGCGCGATATCGAGCCGTCCAGTTGCAAGGCCTTAAAACAGAGAGGTATAGCTGTTAAACTGGGTATTTGTTACCATAAATTATATATATGATGGAGTTCTATATATACGCCGAAGGGTAAACTAGGTGTCAGAGTGCATCCCATCCCATCTGGCACGTACAGTTCTACCCTTCTTTTCTTGTTTCGCTTGTATAAATGCTCTCGAAATTTTGTTCTCAAAAAAAATTGTTGACATCAGGTAAAACATTAAGTGACAAATGAGAAGGTGCAACTTATTCCCTCAAAAATTACTACTGACATACTCTAACACGGATTCGAAAACCAGTCTGCCATCCCCTTTGTTATCGCCTAATCCTGTCCTTGTCCAATCAGGGTATGTGTGTTTGTAAAATGACCTTTCGGGATGGGGCATCATGCCGAATACGTTTCCCTGCCTATTGCAGATGCCCGCAATGTTGTATAACGCACCGTTTGGGTTGTACGGATAGCCGGCGTAGTTTCCTTTCTCGTCTACATATCTAAACACGATTTGGTCGTTATCTATGAGTTTCTGCAATAGTTTTTTCGTTTGCTCTAACGGAAGTAAAAATTTACCCTCGGCATGGGCAGAAGGCGCCATGATAATCTTCCCCCTCGGAATCTTTTGTGTAAACACGCAGTTGCCGTTGTTTTCATGTTTCAATAATGTCGGCCTGCACTCGAATCTCGAGGAATCATTTGTGGTTAATACAGATTCGGGATATTCGCTCATAGTTTCATTAAATGCTGGAAGCAGTCCTATCTCCACTAATACCTGGAAACCGTTACATATTCCGCCAATCGGGTAACCCTCCTCTACAAATTTTATCAATTGATCCTTCAGCGTGCTTTTCATCCTCGCGGAGAATATCGCCCCGCCCCGCACGTAATCTCCACTGGAAAATCCTCCCGGGATCATAACAACCTGGTAGTCAAACAAATCGCGCTTCTCGCCTTTGTCGGTGTCGCTGCCTATCAGTTGCTTCAAGTGTACCGTCTCTACTTTTGCGCCCAATCGTTGAAAAGCGAGCGATGTTTCCCTGTCGCAATTTGTGCCTTCTATCTGAAGTATGCACACGTTGATATTCTCGATCTTCATATATTCCACCATACGATTCGGAAATTTGTTATTTCAAAAACTGTTGATTTTCTAGTGTGCTTTTATCTCCTCTAAGAACGCCGTGTACTCCTCAGCGCTCATCAATTCCTCGATTTCTTTTTTGTTGATATTTTCGAACACGGTCAGCCACCCATCTGCATACGGATGTTTGTTTATAAGTTCTGGAGATTCTTCCAGTTTATTATTTACTTCCACGACCTTTCCGCTAATCGGCGAGTATATCTCGGAAACCGCTTTTATGGATTCGACAACCCCGATCTCCCCGTCCTTCTTTACGCCCTCGCCTATCTTTGGAAGCTCCACATATACAATGTCCGTTAATTCCTTTTGGGCGTGATGCGTTATGCCTATCCTTGCCTTATTGTTTTCCACCTTTACCCATTCGTGGCTTTCTGAATATCTCAAATTCGATGGTATTTCTTCCATATTCTCATCTCCCTCAGTATGTTATAAGAACGGGACCTTGACGATTTTCCCTTTGACCTCTTCGTCCCGAATGTTTATCGTTAAATCCATGCCTATTTCATTATACTTATATGAAACATAACCGAGTGCTATGCCTTTTTTTAAGACTGGGGACATTGTCCCGCTCGTCACTGTACCAATCTTTTTTCCGTTCTTTGATATCTGGTGCCCGGTTCGCGGAATTCCCCGCTCCAACAGTTCCATGCCTACGAACCTGTCGTAGTCGCCCCTCTTTTTCTGCTCCACTAAAATGTTTTTTCCTATGAATTCATGATCCCAGTGCACAACCCATTCCGCGCTCGCTTCGAGAGGTGTCCTGTTGTTATGAAAGTCCTGTCCTGACAGCAAGTAGCCTTTTTCCAACCTCAGCGTATCTCTTGCTCCAAGTCCGGCAGGCTTGATTCCATATTCTTTTCCGGCATCTAGCAATTCATCCCATAGATCCACGGTAGTTTCTGGTTTTGAAATTATCTCGAAACCGTCCTCACCAGTGTATCCTGTTCTGGATACTATGCATTTTTCACCCAACTCTACGTGGTCAAATCCAAAGAACTTAATTTGGCTCAGGTCGTAATCTGTCAGTTTTTGCAGTGTATTCTGTGCCAACGGGCCCTGAATGGCTATACATCCATACTCGTCGGAGGCATTTTTTATCTTTACATCGCCTTCAACATGTTTGTTCAGCCAATTAAGGACAATGTCTGTTGTTCCCGCGTTTACTACCCACAAAAACTCCTTTTCGATCAGTTTTCCTATGATCAAGTCGTCTATTATTTTCCCCTCGTCATTCAAGAGGTGGGTGTACTTCATCCGTCCTACTGAGAGTTTTTTTATATTTGCAGTTTGAACTTTGTTTATGAACTCTGCTGCATCGTTACCAGAGACAATCAAATCGCCCATATGGGATACGTCGAACATTCCCGCCTTTTTTCTTACTGCCATATGTTCTTCAATTATCGAAGTATATTGTATCGGCATGTCCCAGTCATTAAAATTTACCATTTTAGCGCCGAGTTCTATGTGTTTTTCATGAAGCGGAGTGGTTTTCATAATGTTCGAACGGTTATGGGTAACAACATAAAAAACCTTTTTAGAGGCGAACTAACAAACATTTATATACTGTTTTTACAAACTCCACAGGCACGGTGCACAACTTTAAACGTGTATAGTTATGAGAAAAGTATTGAAATTTGGCGGAACTAGCGTAAAAAACGCAAATATGTTTACAAACGTAGCAAATATAATCTCAAATCAAAATCGCGACTGTGAAATTATAGTTGTACTTTCGGCCGCAGCGGGAGTAACAAACAAACTTGTAGAAATCTTATTCCATGGCAATCTGAAGGAAGAGAATATTCCTGCTTTCACAAGGGATATGAGCGTTTTGCACCAGAACATCATCGAAGAGGCGATAAGCGACAACAATGTAAAAAAGGATATTTCCGATTTAGTCGAGGCGAAGCTCGCAGAACTCTCGAAATTTCTAAACCGGCTTGCATCTACCGGCAAAGTTACATCAAAAAACAGGGATTTTGTTTTGTCCTTCGGCGAACGATTATCCACAGCAATCCTTTACGGCATGTTGAAAGACAGGAAAATATCTGCAGAATTATTCGAAACCGACAAAATCGGAATGGTTACGGACGGCGTCTATGGAAATGCAACGCCGTTGCTTCCGCTGATTGAAAAGAACTTTCGGGATACCGTGATTCCACAAATAAAAACTGGAAAAATCCTTGTGTTTACCGGTTTCTTCGGCTCCGACGCTAAAGGAAACCCCGCAATATTCGGCAGGGGCGGCGGAGATTACAGCGCGTCCATTATCGGTTATGCAGTGAACGCCGATGCCATCGAGATATGGACAGACGCCGACGGTTTCATGAGCGCAGACCCAAGAATCGTAAAAAACGCTAAAATAATATCAGAAATGAGTTACAACGAGGCGGCGGAACTCGCATTCTTCGGAGCCAAAGTGCTGCACCACAGGACGGTTGAACCCGCAAGATTAAAAAATATACCTATCCTCATCAAGAATACATTTGACGCAACAAAGGAGGGCACAAGAATTTCCGGAACCTCTCCGAGAGAGGGCGGATCGTTACGAAGCGTTTCCTCCAAGCGCGGACTTTCTATCATTAAAATATACAGCCCCGAAATGATTTTTCAACCAACGTTCGTGTCAAAAATTCTTTCACTTTTATCAAAAAACAACATAAACACTTATGCGATCTCAACATCGCTTGCCGCGTTATCCATAGTTGTGGACAATGCCTCCGTACCTGAAATAATCGATGCTGTCTCAAACTTAAAGGATTGCACTATAGAGAAAACCATCGTGAAAAGGGACGTCGCACTCATATGTGTTGTCGGGGATAAAATGGATGCACTGGGCATCACCGTGAAGATATTTCAAGCAGTGGCTGACCAGAGAGCAAACGTGGAAATGATATCCGAAGGGGCATCCGATGTGGCATTGAGTTTTGTAGTGAGCGAAGAAGACGAAGAAATTATCGTGAAAACAATACACGACAAATTTATTAAATAAAGGCGAGTTTGGAAAAATTAAGATATAAAATATTGCGAATATATTCAGTAGAACTGTAGTTCCTAACGGCTGTCTCAAAAACAATTGAAAATAAAATATAAATTCCCACCTTGCGGTGGGAATTTTGATGCAGGTTCTGAAGTGTTTCTAGCGCCTTCTTCTTACGATAACTGCCGACACACCGGCTATGCACAGTAGTGCTACGACTTCAAATCCGGGCAGGAACCCTTTCGCCGCCGCTGTTGTAGTAGTATCTGCGGGCTCTGTTAGCGATTTGAACGTAATGCTCGCGTTTGTGCCCGTGATGCTGTTCAATTTCGCGGAGAGGTCGTTTTTGCCGTTTCCATCAGTATCTACATTCTTTTCTTCACTGACGTTCAGTGTAAGGTCTATCGGATTGGACTCTATTTTTAGGGTTACTGATGTGTTGGTAATCTCAGTCACAGTCACTTTGTGAACTGCACTTTTGACGGACAAGTTTATGTAACTTCCGTTAGCTATAACCTCGGTAAGTCCATCGGCAGGAATCGTTTTGCCTGTGACTATTGTCACAACAATCGTTTTCGCCTCACTCCAGGCGCTTTCACCGCTGGTATTACCCGCTTTTACATTGTAGTAATATGTGCCGTCCGTCTTTCCGGTAATGTCTTTACTCGTTCCGGTGCCATTGTATATTACTGTCTCATTTTCCTGGAGCACATAATAGGTTGCACCTGTTGATGCGGCCCAGGTTACGGTGTATGAACCATCAGCATCAGTTGTTGCCAGTGTTATGGTTGGTGCGGACGGTTTCGTTACTGCTGGCGTTTCGGGGGTAGTCGAGGTAATTGTGACTGCAACGAAATTCGTCGCGCTGCTCCAATCACTCACACCTACGGCGCTTCCCGCCTTTACCCTGTAATAATATGTACCGTTCGATTTTCCAGTGATGTCTTTTGTTGTGCCGCTTCCATTATAGACCTCGGTCGAAGAGAGGAAAGTGTAGGTGCTTGATTCCTCCAATGCATAATATGTAGCGCCTGTCGATTCTGTCCATGAAACAGTGTAGCTTCCGTCACTGTCTGTCGATGCCAGGGTGATTGTCGGTGCTGTTGGCGCCTGTGCCTGCGCTTCTCCCTTGGTGGCATAGTACAGTTGAGAGTATTTGCAATAACTTATGTGGGGCGTGCCGTCACTTCCGATAACAATCGATACTTTGCTGCCAAGGGTAAGGAGGGCGCTCTCAATTGTTTCGGCCTGCCATGTTCCTCCTGCGTTTGTTGCATATTTTAGCGTGCTTCCGCTGTAATATCCTCCATAGGCGGCATACAGTGTTCCGTTCTTTATTGTCAAGGCGACGGAATCTATCTTATAAGTGTCATTTGAAAGCGTGTCGACTACCGTAGTGCTCCACACACCATCGCTCTTTGATGCGAGATAAAGCTTGTTTGTGCCGTTTGCGAACAATATATATGGGTTATTTGAGCTGTCGAGAACAAGCGATATGGATTTTGCTACTGGATTAGCCCCGGTTGCGTTTTCAACAACCCACGAACCATTCACCATGCTTGCATAGCTCAGCCTATAACTGTACCAGGAACTTTCATTTGAATATGCGATATGAGGATTGCCTGCACTATCTATTGCTATAGAAGAAGATTGCCCGCTCTTTTTACCATATACATCCGAAGTAGGGGGGTCAACGAACGTTTCTGACCAGGTAGTGCTTGTCTTGTTAGAATACACCAAACCAAAATAATCTTGAGATTCGTGGATATAACTCATGTGAGGTTTGTTGTTCGAGTCTAGCGCAAGAGACATATATTTTCCTCTTCCCGCATAGGCTTGAGTATATGTGGTTTCATTTATCCATGTGCCGCTAGCTTTCGTTGCATACTTGGGATAATTTGTAGAATTCAAGATACTATATCCTATGTGTGGTTTTCCATTCGAGTCCATAGCTAACGATATGTACGAGCCGTACCCTGCGGCTACATTGATAGGATCGACTATTTCTTTGGTCCAAGCTCCACTGGTTTTGACAGCATACTTCAGATTTCCCGCTCCAGTAGTTGCGAGCTGCTCGTATGCTATAGCAATTTTACCATCGCCGTCTATCGCAATCGAATCGTGCCACCCAGTATATCCACCACTCTAGCTGTCTACACATTCAGAAGTCCAAGTTGCAGTCTTCGCTTTCTCAGCGTTAGTGTTTGTCGTTCCAAAATCTACCACCGCAAAGATGCTAAACATCATCATTAGCATCAACATCGGTGCCACAAATTTATATCCTATATTTTCATTTTTCATGTCTTATTCACCTATCTTCTAAATATTCACGAGAGATTTCACTGTTCATAGATTCTAGAACGTAAAAATGTGCGGAATCTCCCAACCTACATTTGGAACTGCATTTTTATATATAAATGTATCTTCTTAGTTTCATGTTAGCCATACGCCGGAGATTTATACAATTTATTATATATATAGATACAATGAATATATTCATATGTGTAATTATATAATAGTCTAATATAGTCAAGAATAGTCAATAGTCAAGAAGCAAACTTAAGAATTAAGAAACAAGCAAAGAAAAACTGCTTACCCGACACGATATCCACCGATATCTGTGATTTAACTGGCTCAATTTATTAAAATAAAATTGAATTAAGCCAGTTAATTGGCAAAAACCTCTCCAAATAATTTATATAACGCTTATGTTATTCTATGAAAACATCTAGGTTAATTTTAGAATCAAAAGAGGAATGAAAATGTCAAATACTGGAGGAAAAAATATGTTTTCAGGACTGCAGAAGGCAGGGAAGATATCAGCAATGTGGCTAGCATTGACAATGGTGCTAACAGCATTTACGCCAATGTTAGGTTTGATTGTGGCTGGCGAAGGGCCAGGAGTCGAGGTACTGAATACAAATCCCGCAAACAATGCAACAAATGTACCTGTGACAATAAGACAAATTTATTTCAACACAAGCACACAGCTTAACCAATCTCTGGTAACTATAGGCGGAACCTTGAGACTCCAGAAACTCGATGGTAGTGACCACAGTACAAGATTTGTCAATGTGACCAGCGTAGGAACAAATGCATACGCTATAAATCTATTTGATGCAAATCTTTCATACAATACAACTTACATTGTAATATTCAACACATCTATGTTGGGTGGAAATCCGACATATTGCCTGGTGTTCACGACAGCAGGCGCAGGACCGTCGCACAACGCACCCACTGTCATGATTAGTATGCCGTCTGAGGGTGAGATGATAACTGAGGGCACATACACCATGCCTGAGGATACATACACCATGCGCGGCTACGGCCTTCCTGACAATGCGGCCGGTGCGGTAATAGTAGGATTCAAGATATATATAACCGGCCCGACGTCAGCAAACTACACTCGCAATCAAAGCTATCTAGAATATCCGTGGAATACCACAACGTTCGCGAACGGCAATTACGTGATACGAGTTATTGCATGCGACAACCAGAGCATGGAGAGCCAGCCGGCCATGGTCAACGTCACGCTGAACAGGACAGTACAAGAAGGGCAAGGAGCATCATATATCCAGGTTAGAGTATATCCAATTGATTCAGATGGCAATGCAAACGACATCGAAGTATTTGTCAATGACAGCATGAATGTACCTATTGTAGGCGCTAAAATATATCTTGACAATACACAATATTTGGGAGAGCGAATCAGCCAAACATCCCGCATATTTGGAAAAAACCTATCCGCAGGGCAGCATGTTGTGAAGGCGTATGATAGCAATATGGCGCCACTCGGACCAGCGAATGGTTTTCAATTTAACATTCTCGGTGAAACTGGAAGTGATTTCATAAAATTCGATACAACTGATGTAATTGCGCACGATGCGGATGGAATTAATAACGACCTCAGAGTTAGAATTTTTAACTCTACGGACTTTCCATTGCAAAACGTCTCAATTTATATCGATAATAAATACGCTGGTGCCACTAGTAATACAGGCGAACTAATCGTTAAAAATAATACAGACGGGCAACACGAGGTTACCGCCTCTTACTTTAGCGTGAGGTTAAACGCTACTTTGCAAACAAAGAGAAATTTTGGCGTTGCTGGTCAAGCAGGATCCTACATTTACATTAATGAGTTTGTTCGAGCTCTTGATACCGACAACATAAATAACGATGTAGAAATTGTTGTGTACAATCAAAACAATAACACAGTAACAAATGTATCTATTTTCTTGGACAGAAATTACAAGGGTTCAACTAATGCTACTGGCGCATTCTTGCTACGTAATGTATCTGCGGGGCAGCACGAAGTAAGTGCAATGTTTTATGACACGGTGACGAATCTTACTGCCAACAAAGGTTTCGGTATTGCTGGAACTTCTGGCGGTAAATATATCACATTATCCGCATTTGTGAAGGATGTAGATAGTGATACGCAGCAGGATGACGTAGAATTTGCAGTCGCCGATCAAAACAGCCAACCAATTGGAAATGCAAGAATATTCTTAGACGCACAGTATAAAGGAACTACAGACGGCGCTGGAAAGTTTACATGGACGAACCTGCCTGCAGGACACCATGCCTCAGATGCAGTTTTATTGGATGCCAACACCAACACTGAAATACGGGCGCACCAGGAATTTGATATTGCTGGAACAACGGGCTTCTATATTACATTAGAAGCACTTGTGAGCGCATTGGACGCAGATGGAATGAACAACGATGTAGAGGTAAGAGTATACGATCAAGCAAGCAATCTGCTCCAAGGCGCAAAAGTATTCCTTGACGGCAACTTCCTAATGACTACCGGCACGGAGGCCGCAGTCATCTTAAGAAACGTACCGATGGGCATTCACAGAGTAGAAGCATCCTATGTCAATCCTCAAGGCCAAGAGATGCGCGTCTTCAAAGAAGTCGGCTCTGCAGGCATGCAGGGAGGATTCATCAGCATACAGGGATTTGTGGAAGACATTGACAACGATGGAAAAGTGGATGACGGGAAGATAGTGGTATACAATCAAGACAGTCAGGTAGTGCTAGGAGCGAAGATATTCGTTTACGGTCAATATGTAGGAATGACTGATCCAAACGGCACATTTATCGCACTCAATGTACCCCCGGGAATTTATAGTGTCGATGCATCATATTTCGACCCAACTAAAAATGTCGAACTCAGGGCACATTTCGAATTAAAATCAGCAGGTGATATCGGAGGATTCATCACGCTCGATGTCGTAGTAGAAGCACTTGACGCAGACGCCATCCCGAACGATGTAAAAGCAATCGTGAAGGACCAGGATGGAAACCCAATTAACAACGCCAAGATATTCTTCAACGGCAACTCCAAGGGAGCAACGAACGCAAGCGGTGTATTCAATATTGCCAACCTAACGGCCGGTTACTATCCGGTTGACGCAGCGTTCTTCGATATAGTAAAGAACTTCGAGATGAGAGCACATAAAGAATTCGGTGTAACTGGTGGAACAGCTGGCGAAACAGGCGCAGCTGCCGGAGGATATATCACACTCGATGTCCTAGTGGAAATACTTGATGTGGACAGCATACCAAACGACGTAAAGGCAATTGTGAAGGACCAGAACGGAACCACACTGCAGAATGCCAAGATATTCTTCCAGGGCAACCTTAAGGGAACAACGGATGCAAACGGAACACTCAGTATCCGCAATCTACCCGCTGGATATTATCCAATCGATGCGACATACTTCGATGTTGCAAGGAACTTCGAACTGAGGGCTCATAAGGAGTTCGGTGTATCGGGCGGCGGCGCTGCAGGCACACCAACAGGCGGAGGATATATCACACTCGACGTCCTAGTAGAAGCAATCGACGCAGATGCAATACCGAACGACGTAAAGGCAATTGTGAAGGACCAGAATGGAAATCTGCTCGGCAACGCAAAGGTATTCTTCCAGGGCAACTTCAAGGGCACAACGAACGCAAGCGGCGTATTCCAGATACTCAACCTGACACCAGGATACTACCCGGTTGACGCTGCATACTTCGACTCTGCAAAGAACTTCGAACTGAGAGCGCACAAGGAGTTCGGTGTAGCAGGCGGAGCAGCAGGCGGAACAGGAGCGGCTGCAGGCGGATTCATAATGATGGATGTCCTAGTCGAAGCACTTGACGCAGACGCAATCCCGAACGACGTAAAGGCGATCGTAAAGGACCAGGACGGAAAGCCACTAGCGGGCGCCAAGGTATTCTTCCAGGGCAACCTCAAGGGAACAACGGATGCAAACGGCACATACAGCGTCCGCAACCTACCCGCAGGATACTACCCGATAGATGCTGCATTCTTTGACGTAACAAAGAACTTCGAACTGAGAGCGCACAGGGAGTTCGGTGTAGCAGGCGGAGCAGCAGGCGGAACAGGAGCGGCTGCAGGCGGATTCATAATGATGGATGTCCTAGTCGAAGCAAGAGACATTGACGCCATACCCAACGACGTAAAAGTCATAGTAAAGGACCAGGACGGAAACCCGATAAACAACGCCCAGATATTCTTCCAGGGCAACCTGAAGGGCGCAACGAACGCAAGCGGCATATTCCAGATACAAAACCTGACACCAGGGTACTACCCGGTTGACGCTGCTTACTTCGACTCTGCAAAGAACTTCGAACTGAGAGCGCACAAGGAGTTCGGTGTAGCAGGCGGAGCAGCAGGCGGAACAGGAGCGGCTGCAGGCGGATTCATAATGATGGATGTCCTAGTCGAAGCACTTGACGCAGACGCAATCCCGAACGACGTAAAGGCGATCGTAAAGGACCAGGACGGAAAGCCACTAGCGGGCGCCAAGGTATTCTTCCAGGGCAACCTCAAGGGAACAACGGATGCAAACGGCACATACAGCGTCCGCAACCTACCCGCAGGATACTACCCGATAGATGCTGCATTCTTTGACGTAACAAAGAACTTCGAACTGAGAGCGCACAGGGAGTTCGGTGTAGCAGGCGGAGCAGCAGGCGGAACAGGAGCGGCTGCAGGCGGATTCATAATGATGGATGTCCTAGTCGAAGCAAGAGACATTGACGCCATACCCAACGACGTAAAAGTCATAGTAAAGGACCAGGACGGAAACCCGATAAACAACGCCCAGATATTCTTCCAGGGCAACCTGAAGGGCGCAACGAACGCAAGCGGCATATTCCAGATACAAAACCTGACACCAGGGTACTACCCGGTTGACGCTGCTTACTTCGACTCTGCAAAGAACTTCGAACTGAGAGCGCACAAGGAGTTCGGTGTAGCAGGCGGAGCA
>JBBABA010000016.1:0-28332 GCA_041657955.1 Thermoplasmata archaeon
TGTGGTATCTATCTCTATTACGGATCAAACAACGTCATAACTCTAAATAATATATACAACAACAAGCAATATGGATTGTATTTGTATTCCAGTACAGGAAACACCGCCTACAACAACTGGTGGGGCAGCGCATCGGGACCGTATAATCCCACATCAAATCCGAATGGTACGGGTGATAACATATCCAACGGCGTTCCGTTCTCACCATGGGCAACCTCGCCGTTTAATATCTCGATACCAATCATAAACCCCCCGCAGACAACCAATCAAACTGAAAATCAGACGCCTACAAACAACACGAAAATCAACCAGACGAACATAAAGTACGTCGGCGGCACAGGAATCAATAATTACACATCCATCCAATCCGCAATCAACGCCTCCTCTCCAGGCGACACGATATACATTTACAACGGAACTTATATGGAATCCATCACAATAAACAAAACAATAAACCTTATCGGCGAGAGCAGTCAGGGCGCGATAATTTCGGGAGAAGGTTTCGGGGAAGGGATCCGCATTATTGCGGACAACGCAAGCGTCAGCAACATGGGAATTGATAATTTCACTTATGGCATTTATGTCAAGGGCCAAAATAATACATTAACGCACAATATCGTTACTCTTGCATATCAGTATGGGATAATATTGGATTCTACTTCGAATAACACGCTCGAAAATAATACGATTACTGACAGCGGCCAGGGGATACGCCTTGAATACAGCACATACAATACTGTCGACGCCAACTCTGTCGCGGACAGCTCTTTTGGAATCGTTGTATATTACAGCACTCAAAACATTATCACTTCAAATGCGGCTACGAATACTGCGATAATCATCACAGGCGATAATATTGTTTCGAACAACACTATAAACGGCAAGCCGTTTCTATATTTTAAGAACACAAACGCCGCAGCGTCCTCGCAAATACTCGACAATGCCGCCGCAAACGGTATAATGCTGTACAACTGCAGCGGGTTCAAAATAACGAATATGACAATAGACTATGGCGGCATAATACTCGAAGATTCGTCGGGAATAGAGATCGCCATGAACACGATAACGAACTCCGCTGCCGGAATATACATGAGCTACGGTGCAGACAATGTCATAGTTTCCAACACCATAATTACGGATAACGGAATCGGCATAGATTTGGATCCGGGTTCGAGCAACACAATTAGCCGCAATAACATCACGAACTGCAGTTACGGCATATACCTGCATTTCAGCACTGGCAATAACATAACTGCCAACAACATATACGGTAACAACGAATACGGGCTTTACTCGGAATATAGCACAAACAATACTGCGATTAAAAATTGGTGGGGCGCTGTGTCAGGTCCATATCATCAAACGAAAAATCCGTCCGGCAAAGGAGACAACATAAGCGGCGATATTTTGTTCTCGCCTTGGCTGGCAGCGCAGTTCAACGGAACGATGCCAGAGACAAATCAGACAGAGACAAACCAGACGAACACTAATCAGACGCAGAACGAGACAACACCGCAAACAACAGAGAAGAAGGAGAGTAAAGGGTTTATCCCCGGATTCGAGATTTATATGCTCGCAAACATTGTGTGTTTATGGATTTGGTTAACGCGTAAGAGGCGAAAAATAACATAAACATTCACCCGACTGCAGAAGTTTGAAACAAATCATATTAGCGAATATCTGGCGGTCTTAATTTTTAATCAGAATTCGAATTTAAAAACATTATTATCCGCTCTTTATGCCGTTGATTTCTTTTGCGACCCTCGCCCCGCTCAAAATAACCTTGTCCATATTGAAGTATTCCCACTCGGCAAATCTGCCTGCCGGGATTATCCTGTTTTCTTTAAGGTATCTGTGAATAATATCCACGTTTTTCCTATGCTCCAAATCATAGATAATATACGCATATTTCGATGTAAGAATTCTGGAAACTTCGATAATATCGTTCTTTTTGATTAAGTCGGCATCGCGGAGATCGTTCAATATCCGCTTCCTCGCGTCTGCGAGATCGATATTCTCGTTGAGTTGAATATTCTTATTTAAGCCGACATCCTTATTTTTTCGATACGTAACCTCGACTATTATGGAGCTTCTGTTCTTTGGAACAGTCTCCTTTGAGAGGTTCATAGGAAAACTGAGCCTGTGGAAAAGATATTTTTTCTCAGGATAGTATATCGCATGCTTGTCAGTTATTCCGTCACGTTTGATCCCGACACCCATGAATACAAGCGAATTATACACGAGTTTTTTGCAGGCTTTTTCCACTTCCGCAGGGATATCAGGCATGATATCGATCATGTCTGGCAGCGGCAGGGTGCTTACAACGACATCCCCGGCAATCGTTTTTACTTCCTTATCCTTATTTTTCCTATATTTTATCTCTACGCTGTTTTTCTTGGGCACTATCGAAACAATTTCGGAGTTAAGTCTTATGTTCTTCACATTCTGCTGAAACGCATTCGGCAGCGCACCTATTCCGCCCTTTTTTGGATAGGAAAACATGGCGTTCGGCCCGAAATCCCTGTCCTGCGTAGCGAGCGCCCCTCTGATCATATCCCTCACGTCCGGCGTGGGCACGCGCCCCTCCACCCATGCGACGTTCATTTTGTCCAACGGATATTTCCATATCTTTTCGTTGTAGGGGATCATGTAATGTTTTGCTATCCCGCTTCCAAAATTTTTGTAGATCCATTCCTTGAAATTTTTTGATTTTACACCCGTATCGCGGTCTAGGGCGCCGATTATGCACTCCTCTATCACTTTTTTAGGCAGGCCAGCAAGAAAAGTTTCAAAAGGATATTTTACAAGCGTATTGCGCAGATATATGTAGTTTTTCCTGTTCTTTTCTATGATATTTTTTTTCAACAGCACCTTTAGAAGGCTTTTAACAAGATCGCTCGATGTATACAGTATGTGCGGGCCGTAATCAAAGACGTATCCCTTCTCTTCCCAGCTCCTGCATAATCCACCCGCCTCGCTCTCCTTCTCGATTATTGTATAATCATTGGATTTCAGGTGGTAAGCAACGCTCAAACCTGCCAGTCCAGCACCAAGTATGATTTTCATAGTAAATCACCGTTTGCCGTTCACGACAATGATCGTATGGCTTTCATATCCTATCATCGTTTAAATGATTTGGCAATTGGATATTGTTGGTGGTATTCGATGAATAATTTACTATTTAATCTTGTCCACCAATATTTTTAATTAGAAATAATCTAATCCCGAAATCATGGAGCGGTTCTTCAATGCGAAATCCGTTGCAGTGATCGGTGCCTCCTCCAAACCGGGGAAGATCGGCTATTCCGTGCTGTCAAGCATTCTTACCAGCGGTTACAAGGGCAGGATTTTTCCTATAAATCCAAATGAAGAGAGCATCCTGAATACGCGTGTTTATAAAACTATTTTTGACGTTCCAGGAAACATAGATCTAGCAATAATCGTCCTCGGTTCTAATGCGGTCCCAGGTATTATCGAGGACTGCGGCAAAAAGGGCATAAGGCGCGTTGTAATAATATCCGGCGGGTTCAAGGAAATGGGAGGCAGCGGCGTAGAACTGGAGCGCAAAGTCGTCGAAGCCGCAAGGAAGCACGACATCCGCATCATAGGTCCGAACTGTATCGGTGTATTTGACGGAAGCAGCCGGCTTAATACCTTTTTCCAGCCAGACGAATACATGATAAAGCCAAACAGCGGCAACGTCGCTTTCCTGACCCAGTCAGGCACCTACGGCGCCTCCATACTCGAATGGTTTGCACAGCTGAACGTCGGCGTGAGCAGGTTTGTTTCATACGGCAATAAATGCGATGTGGACGAAATCGACATGCTGAACTACTTGGAGAAGGACGACAGCACGAAAGTTGTAGGGCTTTACATAGAGGGCATAAAGAACGGCAGGGAATTTATCGAAACTGTAAAACGCGTTGCAAGGAAAAAGCCGGTAGTCATCTTAAAGGCTGGAAGGACTGGCAAGGGCGCCACGGCTGCGAAGAGCCATACGGGAGCGCTTGCAGGAAACGATGCAGTGTTCAGCGGTGCTATGAAGCAGTGCAACGCAATAATGGTGGATGACATAGATGAGATGGTTGACATTCTCAACATTCTTTCAAACCAGCCTCTGCCTAAAGGCGGGAACATTGCAATGGCGACAAACGGGGCTGGACCGTGCGTAATCGCCATAGACGCGATACAAAATACGCCTCTCGATCTCGCAAAACTTGGCGAAGAAACATTAAAGAAGCTGAAGGAAAAGCTCCCGCAGTTTTGCATATTCTCCAATCCCGTAGACCTCACGGGAAGCGCGGATGCGAACTTCTACGACGCCTCGCTTAGGGCTCTTGCCGAAGATCCAAACGTGGACATAGTCGTACCTGTTTATGTAATCCAGGACAGCCCGCTGGCCAGCACTATAGAGGGTGCGCACAAAACACTGCAGGAATTAAAGAACTGCAACAAGACGGTTGTCTGCCTCGCGGGAGGAGGCCCTTTTACCGAGTTGCAGGCAAAAAGAATGCAGGGATATGGAATGCCGTTAATAACAACCGCGCATAGGATTGTAACCGCACTTTCGAAGATTGTAATATACGCGAAAAATAGGGAAAGAAAGTAATCTGTTCATCCACTTTTTTTAAATCAATTACACTTATAATCTTGTTCACTTATCCCATATCCATGGATGTAAGTTTATTCTTGGCGAGTGCGATAGGTTTCGGTTTCTCCATGACCGGACTATACCTATTGCTAAAGAGGCCGCACTCCGAGTCTGAATATTTCAACTTCCAGAAGATGTTTTTACTGTATATCGTAGGCATGATCCTTGGCGTTTTTGGAAGCGTGTTCAACTCGTGGTATGCCAGCGCCATGCCGCCGCACCCGAATTATTTCTTGAGCGATCTAATATACGTAGTGATTGGATTCGCAGTGTTCGAGGGAATGCTGAAGTTCATTGTGCTAAACCTGAAACGATATCGGGGAAAACAGGATACTACTTTCTACGGAAGCTCTCTCGGGTTTGGTTACGGGGCATTAATAGCGGTTTCCACAGCGTTCCTATCGTTCTCGGTTTCTCCTATCGCATATACCGCATATGGAACCGCACTGATAATCACCACATCTTTCTGTTTGATATTCATGCACGGAACGATCGGGTGTTTGATCGGCTACGGGTGCGCGACATCGAATGGAATGAAATACGTATTTATCGCGATATTGGCTCAAGCTGTGCTCAATTTCCTGACGCTCATAGTTGGATACGCCAGCCTGCTTGACATACCGGAAGTTGCAGCGATATTTATCTCGGCGGCATTGCTATATGTTATCGCGATATACCAATATGTACGGAACAACGTCATAAGTAAAGCTTTACCTGTAGAACTTCGAAGGCAGGAAAGAAGGATGTTTAGAAAAATCCTAAAACCGACTACAAAATAGGGGCATTTAGGAACCGCTATAATAACATGTCCAGGGCAAGACAGTATTGGCGTTAGCAGCATTGAAACCTTTTAACGATGTTCCTTTTTTCTGCGCCTATCTATTAGTTCCACAAACAACATCATAACAATAACAATCAAGATTATCGTATCCATACTTGCAAACGGAACAAATCCGCCGCTTTTCTCAGGTTGTGCTTTTTCTGTGCTTTTTTCTACAGCGACAGTCACATTGATTATCTCGGAATCGTCTTTTCCGTCATTTGCTTTTGCACGGATTGTATAATTTCCGTTTGGCAGGGTAGTTGTCTTCCACTGATACTCCCAATTTTTAGTGCCGTTGGCAGTCTGCCACGGGCCGTTGTTTACGCACACATAGACTGCCTGAACGTCGCCATCGTTATCCACTGCGGTGCCGCTTATAGAGACAAGGCCGCTGACTGTTGCACCTTCTTTCAGGGAGGTTATTTTAACGAACGGCGGTTTGTTCGGAACAAAATTCTTTACTGTCATGGTTATATTCAGCATTGCTTGGAACTCGTCGCCTGAAGCGGAAACCGAGATTACATAATCGCCGTCCGAAACACTCGCCGTATCCCAATCAACACTCCAATAGTCCCCGTTCACGGTAGGCTGCAGCCAGCCGCTGCTGTATGTAGTGTTGGAGATTTTCACAGTAGTTGCAACGCTGCCGCCGCCGTCTGGATTTCGCGACGAGCCCCTAATCGTAATGCTACCTTTCACAGTCTCGGACTGCTGGGGGTATATGGCCGCAATAACTGGCGGGTGGCTTGTCCTCACTGTTACATTTGCTGTCAAAGATTTTTCATTATTTTTAGAAATCGAATAAGCATATATCGTTGTATCCCCATAGAAATTAGAAACGTCCCATGTATAATTCCACATGCATTTGTCGTCTGTAAAATTCATCTCTGCAATCGCCGATCCCATGCTTCCCGTTCCAACATTGCTCTCGATTTTTACATATACCGAGTTTATCCCGTCTCCCGGATCTATATCATAGGCTACGCCCGTGATTAGAGAGGTGCCGCTTATCTTACTTCCATCCTTCGGCTCTGTTATAATGCAGTACGGTACGTGGTTGTCTACGATCAGGGTAACGTACCGCCCTACGCCGTAATCTTCGCCGTCAAACGCCCTGACTCCTATGATGTGCGGGCCGTTGCTAAGCACTGTCGTAGTCAAATTATAATACCACTTCGCGGTCCCGTCAAGAGTTGTCCAATAGGTGTCGTCTACCTTGATTTCTGCCTTCTCAACTTTTCCGTCCGAATCAACAGCAGTGCCGGAAATCATAGTTTTACCGTATATCTTATCGCCGTCTTTATGCGAGGTTATTGACGCCACTGGCAAAACATTCTTGGGAAGTATGGTCACCGTTACTCCGGCGTAATTGGCGCTTTGCTCACCGTCTATATTCTTTACAGAGAGCGATGCGCTAAACTGCCCCGCGCTGGTGTATTTATGAGACGTGCTTTTACTGGTGATCCAGCCGCTTTGAGTGCCGTCGCCAAAATTAAAATTGCAGGATGCTACGGAGGTGTACGGGTCCGTGGAATTATAAGCATCAAAAAATACGGTGTTATCAACTCTTACTTTTAGCGGGGCAGCGGACAATACCGCAATCGGCGTCGTGCCGCCTTTTGCCTTTTTTACTGCAAGGTAAGCATCAACAAGGCCGCATCCAAGATACGCGTTATATTTCGGGTCCAGATCCTTATTGTAAGGTGTACCGCCCGGGGTGGCTGTGTCTCGGAGGATTTTTTTAACGTCGCGCGAAGACAGTTTTGCGTTTGCCTCAAGTATTAGTGCAGCCACACCAGCAACATGCGGTGCAGACATTGACGTTCCTGATGCGGCAATATATCCGTTCTTTGCGCCCATATATGGTATTGGAGAATATTTTGCGGAGATGACATTTACTCCCGGCGCTATGACATCTGGTTTTAATTCGTCTAATGCATCCGAATCCCCGTCGCTCTGCCTCGGACCGACATTTGAGAAATCCGCCAAAACATCATCGCCCCTGGTTATGGTGTTACGATCGTCTGTTGCACCTACCGTAATCACTTCATCGGCAGCGGCTGGTGCATCGAAACCCCTCACACCATCATTGCCTGCTGCAGCAACGGCTACAATTCCAAAGAAGTACGATGCGACATCTACCAGTCTCGATATCAAATCGCTTCCATCCGAGTAATTTCCATCGCCAAAACTCATGCTTATGACGTCTATGCCGCCGTACTCTTTTGGCTGGTTTTTCCAAACAGTATCTTTGTTATATATGCACCACTCGAGTGCCTGCACAATAACCTCTTCATATGCAAACACACCTGCCAAAGTGAGAGCGTCAGTAGCCAAACTCATAATTTTTACATCTACCAGCATTGCATCCGGCGCAACGCCTCTGTAAGTTTTGTTTTCTCCGCCCGTACCCAAAGCCACCCCTGCACAATGCGTTCCATGACCGACACCATCATCCGGATTTATCGTCCCGTTCAGGCCTACGAGGTCCAGTATCATGTTTATGTCCGGTATCTCTGGTATAGTGTAGTTTGTTGGCAGGGGAAGTTTGCCTACAGATATGTTCGTCTTGCTCAGAACATTAAACAGGTGGGTAAAATCCGCACCGGCAACGAATTTTCCATCTAACGATTCATGCTCATCATCTGCGCCTGTGTCTATGATTGCAATTGTAACGCCCTTTCCGGTATAGCCAAAATTCCATGCACTTCTTGGATACTCTGTGGACTCCCTTGCCTTAATGTTTCTCGCACTGACATCAAGTTTCGGTGAAAACTTTAGTTGTTTTTCAACCATGGTAACGTTTGGTAGCGAGGCTATTTCATAAATTAGGTCGAGCGAGGCGTTTCTTATAGAAACCGCATTTATGTATGTAGCACGATACGCGGGTATTGCTCCAAGCGAAAGCAACCCTAAAATATCGCCGTTTGTTATGCTGTTGTTATAATCAACGAATATATGTACGGTCTCATCCGCAGTCATATTTTCGAGAAAGTCGTCTACTTTATTACGATTCACATCCCTAAACCAGTTCTCCCACCAGTTTTCATCTCCGCCGTTGGAATCCGCTTTAGTGGTTAAGGCAGGGGCAGCATAAACTGATGTTGTTGGGATGCTAGATATTAGCAGGGACAACAGGATAAAACAAACTGCAATCTTATGAAATGTGTCGGTGTCCATTATTTGTAATATTGTTTCTTGTTATTATAATAATATTTCTATCGGGCACCGAATTTATTCTTTTAACCCTTTTCGCACGTCAAAAGAGTTTTCCATACATAAGTATCAGCAAAATATTACAAACCGTGATCGTGACAACCATCGCCGGCATCGCTACTTTGCAGTATTCCTTCCATGTTATGTGGCACTTGTCGTGTTCGCACACAGACATTCCCACAACGTTGGCAGACGCGCCTATGGGTGTGCCGTTTCCGCCGATGTCCGTCCCAATCGCAGTCGTCCAAACGAGTGTAGATTCTGGAAAGCCTGTAGCTGTGTGAATTTCGCGGATTACTGGGATCATCACTGCCGCAACAGGTACATTGTCGACGAACGCGGACAGGAAGGCCATGGACCATAATATTAGGGTGATTGCAATGACGATGTTACCTTTGGATGCGCCGCCTATGGCGTCCCCCATCGCTTTTGTGACGCCTGTGTTCTCAAGGCCGCCCACCACTATGAACAGGCAGGCAAAGAATATCAGCACTTTCCAGTCTATTTTTGTTACGATCCCCGGCATCTTTTTCCCCCCCAGGACTAGGACGAGCGTCGCGCCGAGTATTGCGGCGAAGGCCACCGAACCAAGTATCGGCGAGAACTGTTTCAATGCCGAATGCAGCACGAGAAGGCTCACGGTGAACGTGAAAACAGCCATCGTTATGTACATCAATTTTTTGTCAGTGACGGCGCTCCACGGGTCGAGTTCCTTGTGCTCCTCGGCAATCTTCTCGTGGTCGGCGCCGCCGCTCTTCAAATGCTTTTTGTACCAGAAGTAGAAGAACGCAAGATTCACGAAGAACACGGCGATGGATATGATCGCGACGTTAACGACAAAATCCATGAAGCTGTATCCAAAAGCAGTGCCTAGTATTACATTTGGAGGGTCCCCGACCATCGTCGCACTCCCTCCGATGTTCGCGGCCGTTATCTCCGCGATTATGAACGGGATCGGGCTCATCTTGAGTATGTGCGCGACCTCGATTGTGAGCGACGCCATGAAGAACAGCACGGTTATGCTGTCCATGAACGCAGACAGGAACGCCGACATCCCGGAGAAGAATATGAATATGTAAAGGGGCCTGAATTTTGCGGCGTGAAGCGTATGAAGGCCTATCCATCTAAAGAACCCTGTATGTCGCAGCGTCTCGACAAGTATGAACATTCCGAAAATCAGTCCGAGCGCTTCCCAGTGCATGAAGCCGTCCAGTTTCATCAAATCTTCCGATTTGACGATTCCGAACACGAAAACGAGCATCGCGCCCAAAAGCGCGGCGATTGAGCGCTCGACTTTTTCGCTCATTATTAGTGCGTATGTAAAAACTAGAATAGCAACTGCAATAATCGCTTTATCATACATTAATTAGCCCCATCCAAACTGAGTATATGATTTTTATTATATAAGGGTTTTTTGCAACATCGCAAGACAACACTCGATAATCTGGAACATAAAAATTGGGAGCTCGATGCGCGTTTCTGTCTAAAGGGGCGTGCTCAGCAAAATATCTTAAATCAGAATATGTTCTCACCCTTAATACTTGTACACATTACGACGGTATAAATTATGAAAATAATTCCGCTTGCCCGCAGCATATCGCACGTTAAAGAAAGCGAACTGTTCAGGAACACACTCATTGTGCTGGCTGTTCTGGCGATCACAACGATAATCGGCGTACTCACGGGCGCCATTGTAGCGAGAAGGGTGGGCGTCCAGCAGGTGGGCATGCTGGCTGTCGGCGCAATGCTTGTGGAGTTTGTATCTATATTGGAGAATTTGACCGCGCCTGCGCATATACGAGAAGTGGCAGGAAGCAAAGATTTTAAAGAAAATATCACAACGCACCTTGTATTGAAATTTACATTCGCATCCTGCGGTGCAGTCGTCATTCTGCTTTTTGCGGACTATCTGGCCGCCGCCTTCCAGTGCGATGTTAGAATTATACAAATATATGCGTTCATACCGTTTTTCAGCTCCATATCGTCTGCTATTCACAATACATTCGAGGCTAAACAACTGATGGTGCATCGCGGCGTAATCGACGTTGTGAATACCACCAGCTATTTTGTATTTGCATGCCTGTTTGTATATTCCGGGATTGAAGCAGCCTTCCTGCGGGTCATTGCGATGGCGTTAACATTGGCATGCAGCCTAATACTGTTAAATCTTAAACTATCCGGGTTCGGAAGATTTAACCGCGGCATAGCGCGCACGTATGTCTCATTCGGGTCGAAAACAATTCTTTCGGGACTGTTCTCGAAACTCATATTCTGGGCGGATGCTGCAATGATATCGTTTTTCCTCGGCACGTATTCTACAGGGGTTTATAGGACGGCCTATAACCTGGCATTTTATCAGATCGTGGCATTAGGCGCGGTCGGTGCGGCGCTTTATCCGAGTTTATGCGAAAGCTTTCACCTGAAAAACAGAGAAAAATTCAGGGAGGCGCACCTTAACGGCTTTGTGCTGGTGATTATATTTATCCTTCCCCTCACGCTGCTTTTCACTGTATTTTCCTCGCAGATAGTTTTGCTGCTTTACGGGGCCGCGTTTGCAGACGCTGCACTGCCGCTCTCGATATTGTCGTTCTCGGTCTTTATATGCTGCGTAAGCAACGTTTCGACCTATGCGCTTCTTGCAGCCGGTTATGCCAAGCTGCTGATGGTGATCGACGGCATAGGCGCCTTGTTAAACATCATCGGCAATTATGTTTTAATTGGAATCTACGGCCTGATGGGTGCGATAATGTCCACGTTCATAACATTCATATTTCTTATGGTAGTGTATTCGTTTCTTGCATACAGGAAATTCTATAAGTCGTAGGTGTTCATTATTGATTTTATCCTCTCGATAAATATTCTTTCGTCAAAATCACGCGCTCTTCTCATGCAATCTTCTCTCATACTTTCCAGCATTTCTGTATCGCATTCCCGAATCTTCTTCACGAATGCGTCTGTTGTTGCAGGCAGCAGCCAGCCCGTCTTTCCGTCTATTATCGTTTCCCTGTACCCGCCTTCGTTGGAGGCAAGCACCGCTTTTCCAGATGCCATCGCCTCGATGGGAGTCAGCCCCAAATCCTCGTCCTTAGCAGTGGTTATGTGCCCTTTGCAGGCGGCGTAAAGTTTTATCAACTCTTTTTCGTCAACCTCGCCCAAGAATTCTACATTGGGGGGCGGTTTCAATTTTTTCACATACTTCTCTGCAGCATCGCCTTTGCCGTACCATCCTACAATTTTGAGTTTTTCATCGGGCAGTCTCCTGAATATCTCCAGTTGCGTCTCTATTCTCTTATGCGGATACAATCTATTCACTGAGAGCCAGAAATCACCGACAGCGTCGAAATGATATTTGCTAGTCGGCACGGCAGTATAAACAACCTCCGAACTTCGATTATAGAATTTTTCGATCCTTTCCTGCACTGTTTTGCTGTTAGCAACGATTTTATCTATGTCTTTTATAGAGTGTTTATCGAGTTTGCTGTGCCCAAATGTCCAAAGCCTGGCAATCGCCTTTTTAATAACACCTTTCTGGCTGTCGATTAATTCTTCTCTCGCATCGTAAAACGCTCTTACAGGTGTGTGGCAATAGTATAGATTCGGATGGTGATGTATGGTTGCATAATGGGCCCAGTTGCCTGAGAGGATAAAAAAGTCATAATCGTCCGAAAAATCGCAAAACATAAACCTGAATGTAGCGTGTATCTGTTTTAGGGCAGGGATCGGAAAATTTTCCCCGATATCAACGATATCAACGTCTTCAAACCCGATTTTTTCAATACACTCGCGTTTGACATCTGTTGAAATCACGTCCGCGTCGAGGCCTCTCGCAAGCGTAAGCACAAGCCTTTCTCCGCCGCCGATTACGCCGAAATAATCATGGAATATTGCGATTCTTTTTTTCATGGATTCGCACCTACGTGTGCTTATTCTGGGAAATGCGTTTATCATGTATTCGTCGGTTAAACATTGTGATTAATTTGCATAGGATGTTTGCGGTTTTAGCAACGCATTTGCAGACTATCTTGAAAGGGCATCTGTAAAATTTATTGCACATCCAAGAACGAGATCGGTTTCTATTAGTCACTCTTTCGAATATGATGGGCAGGAGAGTGCCAACGCACCCAAAATACAGGTAGCGAATATCCGAATTATCATTGTTTTTAATTTTATAATCTACGCCCATTTTTTCATAATGTTTTTTCCTTATGTGCGAACGCCATTTTTCTTCATCATAGGTTTTAGCAAATTTTCTGCACATGCTGTCGGGATGCTTTCTATACACCAAAGTAATCGCATCTATTTTTCCGATTTTCGTTGTTTCAAATAGGCGAATTGCTAAATCCCAATCCTCGGCATATTTTAAGTCTGGATCGAAAAAGTGGCCATCACTCTCAACCATCTTTTCTATAACAGAGCGCCTGATCAGGGGCGTTAAAAATATGCTCTCCTTTAGGAGATTGACATTCGTGGGCGCTGGAAACATTACAATGCAATTCTCTATGCCCGAGTGATAGATGTCTCCCGCAACCGCGCCGTATTCTGGATGATTTTTTAAAAAATCGACAAATATTTCAAGGCCGTCTTTTATAACCTTGTCATCCGCACCCAGGAAAAAAATGTATTCTCCTTTTGAATGATTATATGCTGTGTTTAGGGCGATCTGCGGGCCTTGGTTTTTTTGATGGAAATACCTTATTTTTTCAGGATATATCGCCGCATATTTATTAATGACGTTGGCTGTGTCGTCTGTCGAGCCGTCGTCTACGATGATTATTTCGAAATTTCGATACGTTTGATTCAGTATGCTCTCAATTGTTTCCGGGATATAGTGGCCATAATTGTAGGCAGGTATCAAAATAGATACCACCCCCTTCATTGCGTCGCCTGTCATTTACTTTCGCCCACCGTCCTTCAATATCCAATTGACTGCAGAAGTGAATCTTTTACATTCGTAATCCGGCTTAACAGTCGAGTTTGATTTTTCCTGTTCGACTTGTTTCTCCTTGCCCTTTTCTGGCACTAATATAGTCTTGCAACCAATTCTATGTCCAGCCACCACATCTGCAGTTCTGTCTCCTATGACAAAGGACACACTGGCGTCTATGCCGAAATCCGCGATCGCTTTTTCAAACAACTTTGTCTTCGGCTTCCTGCACCCGCAGTTATCGTCAGGATGATGGGGGCAATAATATATTGCATCTATGCGCGCCCCGCCCTCGCTCAATCGGCTCCTGAGCTCATCGTGGATATTCTCCAATGTTTCTCTTGAAAAAAATCCTCTTGCCAATCCAGACTGATTTGTTATTATGATTACCTTATATCCATTCTTGTTCAGCCTTCTTATCCCGTTCACAACACCCGGACAGAGTTTCAACTTGCCCGGATCGCTTAAGTACGGCCCGTCTACGTTTATCGTGCCGTCCCTGTCCATGAAAACCGCTTTGTTAGCCATCCCGTTCACTGCCAAACAATTCTCTCTCTACGAGATAACAGATTATATGACCTATCGTTATATGGGATTCTTGTATTCTGGGAGTATCGTTTGAAGGCACGTTTACCAGGAAGTCCACCAAACCCTTGAGTTTGCCACCGCTCTCGCCTGTGAATCCAACTGTTACCGCATTTTTCTTCTTTGCCTCTTTAATGCCCGCAACCACATTCTTTGAAGTGCCGCTCGTGCTTATGCCTACAACTACGTCGCCGTCGTTGGCAAGGGCTTCTATCTGCCTTGAAAAAATGTTTTGGAAATCATAATCGTTGGCTATCGCGGTGAGGATGGTTGTGTTCGTGTTGAGAGCGATCGACGCTAGCCCCCTCCTTTCAATGTAAAATTTGCTGACCAGTTCGCCCGCCAGATGCTGTGCATCCGCAGCGCTTCCCCCGTTTCCAAACCAAATTACTTTTTTTCCCTTTTTGTATGCGTTTACTATAGCATCCGAAATTTTCGCGATAGTCTCTATGTTCTTCGGGGTGAAAGATTTTTTTGTCTCTATGCTCTCGCTAAGCTGTTTTTTTACTACATCGATTTTATTTCTCATCGAATCAGATCCTTCTTGTCCCTCAATATCCATGTCTGCAACCCATTATAGTCAAATGCGAAGTCTACAATCTGCCCGCCGTGTTTCTCTAGTGCCTCTGCCACTTTGTGTTTTTTATCGAATTCGCACAGCAGCAAAAGATATCCTCCGCCGCCAGCACCAAGCAACTTTCCTCCGATGGCGCCGTTTCTCCTCGCAACGTCATACAGCCTATCTATATCGGGGTTGGTTATTTTATCAGTGAATTTTTTCTTGTTCTGCCATGCAATATTTAGAAGGTTTCCGAATTCATCGATCTCTCCCCTAAGAAGCCTGTTTTTCATTTCTACGGCTATCTTCTTTGTTTCATCTAGTGCCTTCACAACATCCCTCTCCTTATCTACATATCCTTTAATCTGGCTTTTCAGGATGTTTGCGGACAATCTTGTTTTACCGGTGTAGCAAAGAAGAAGCCTGTATCGAAGTTCGTTCACTATCTCCTTATCGATTTTTAATGGGTGCACTATCGTAGTCGGGCCGTTGAACTCGATATAATTGAAGCCGCCGAAGGTAGCGCTGTATTGGTCCTGCTTTCCACCAGAAATCTTGAGGTCTTCCCGTTCTATATGATATGCGAGTTCTGCAATTTCATAATCCGTCATCAGGCGGTTCTGCCACTCTTTTATCACGCCTATCAGGGCGACAACCATCGTAGAGGACGAGCCCAGACCAGAGCCGGGAGGCGCATCTGTATGGAGGAACATGCTCACACCCTTCAGATTGCCCATATTTCTCAGAACTGCTTTTACAAGATCCAATTCTCCATTATATGCAAGGTCTCTATTCGTATCGTATTTCGCCACTATGTCGTAATCTAATGATTCAATCGTTACTTTCCCGTCTCTTGTCGGTATCAATGTGCTGTAGGCGTACTTGTCGATAGTTACGCTTAAAACCATCCCGCCCTTCTCGTTGCAGTACGGTACCACATCCGTCCCGCCACCGCCAAAACTTATTCTCAAAGGCGCTTTGCTCCTAATTATCAATTAACCACCTGTTTGTCGGACAAATAACTTCGATAGTATTTAAGATTGATGAGTGATGAATATTTACATTCAAATCTATTCGTTCTTAAATTTATCGAAGAAACCCTTCCCGTCAGCGTCTCGGGCCTCCCCGAATTCTTTGGCCAGTTCTTTAAGAAGTTCCTTCTGGCGGCGGGTTAGATTAGTTGGGATATTGACAATCACTCTTACCAACTGGTCGCCTCTCCCATAACCATGTAAATTCGGCAATCCTTTCCCTTTCAAACGAAGGACCTTGCCGCTTTGTACTCCGCCCGGGATCTTCATTTTCACTTTGCCGTTTAGTATGGGGATATCGATCTCTGCGCCCAGTGCTGCTTGAGTGAAACTTATCTGCACCTCGCAAACGATGTCGTTACCGACTCTTTCGAACATCTTATGCGGTTCCACGCTGATGCGTATGTAGAGGTCCCCGTGCGGCCCTCCAAACTTGCCTTCTCGCCCCTCTCCTTGAAGGCGGAGGCGGGAATTATCATCTACCCCTGCAGGTATGGCCACATGAATTTTTCTTGTTGCCCGGGCTCTCCCTTCCCCTTTACAAATATTGCATGGTGTCTCTATGATGCGGCCCGTGCCGTTGCATTTACCGCACGGCCCTATATTGATGAATTGGCTGTACCCCCTTACTTGAATCTTTTTTATCTGGCCGGAACCATCGCATACGGAGCATCTTTTCAGGGCTTTGCCGTCCTTTGCACCCGTGCCGTGACACGCCTTGCATTCTTCGGCATGTGGAACATCTATATCTTTTTCTATACCTGATGCAGTTTCTTCTAGCGTAATATCCATATTATATTGAAGGTCGCCCCCAACCTGCGGGCCGTATCTGTCTCTTGCTCTTCCCCCGCCTCCAAAAAATGCGTTAAATACGCTGTCGCCAAAAAAATCATCCGCATTAAAATCTCGCCCGAATATATCACCTACGTCGTTGAAATGCGTGAAATCCGACCAAGTGAAACCTCCGCGGTCAAACGTTCTTTGGGCGCCCTCAAAACCAAAACGGTCGTATGTCTCTCTTTTTCCCTTATCCATCAACACTTCGTACGCTTCCGAAATTTCCTTGAATTTTTCCTCGGCCTCTTTCTTGTTTGGGTTGACATCCGGATGAAACTGCCTAGCCAATTTGCGATACGCGCTTTTTATTTCATCCTCGGGCGCCTTGCGGCTTACGCCGAGGGTCTCATAGTAATCTCGTTTTTCACTCATAATGTACCCTGGAACTTCTGATGACTATCACTAACCATAACCACATCATGAATAAAAAATTAATGAAGGTAGTAACGCTTCTGTTGAAGCCAAGCGGCGGGAGGCGACTATTTCTTCTTGTCCTCGTCTACTACCTTGTATTCTGCGTCTATGGTGTCGCTGTCATCGCTCTTTTTTTCCTTTTCGCCGCCATCACCGGTTTCTTGTTGCTGTTGCTGGTGTTGCTGTTGGGACTCCTGCTGACGTTTCTGGCCAGCCTGCTGATACATCTGTGTAGACGCCTCGTATAGTGCCTTGGTGAGGTCTTCAGTTCCTTTCTTTATTTTCGATACATCGTCGCTCTTTATCGTCTCTTTAAGATTGGCGATCTCTTTCTCTATTTTTTCTTTTATGTTTTTATCAATCTTGTCTCCCATTTCCCTGATGGTTTTCTCCGCAGTGTAAACGAGAGTGTCTGCCTGGTTCCTCGTTTCTATCTTTTCCCTTCTCTTCTTGTCATCTTCTGCGAATTTTTCCGCATCTTTAACCATTTTCTCTATCTGGTCCTTGGATAGTTTCGTTGACGCTGTAATCGTAATCTTCTGTTCGTTGCCGGTCGCTAAATCCTTTGCGGAAACGTGTATTATCCCGTTTGCATCAATGTCGAACGTAACCTCGACCTGAGGTATGCCTCTCGGCGCCGGGGGGATGCCGATTAAATGGAATTTACCAAGCGTGGTATTGCCTTCCGCCATCGGGCGCTCTCCTTGCAGCACATGAATTTCTACGCTAGTTTGGTTGTCGCTGGCTGTAGAGAATATCTGGCTCTTCCTGGTGGGTATGGTGGTGTTCCTCTCTATGAGTGTCGTAAAAACACCTCCAAGCGTCTCAATGCCAAGTGAAAGCGGGGTAACATCGAGTAGTAGCAAGTCTTTTACCTCGCCGGCAAGCACTCCTCCCTGTATTGCGGCACCCATGGCAACGCACTCCATTGGATCCACTCCCCCCTCGACTTTTTTGCCAATATAATCTTCAACAAATTTTTGCACAATCGGCATTCTCGTCGGTCCGCCCACAAAGATTATCTTATCTATGTTTGCAGGGGTGAGTTTCGCATCCGCAAGCGCCTGTCTTAACGGCCCTGTGCATCTGTCGATAATCGGTTCAACAAGTTCTTCCAACTTGGCCCTTGTCAGAGTCATAGTCAAATGTTTTGGACCGTTTGCATCTGCAGTTATAAACGGAAGATTGACATCCGTGTTTAGGGTGGTGGATAATTCAATTTTTGCTTTTTCAGCTGCATCCCGAAGCCTTTGATATGCCATTTTGTCCTTTCTTAAGTCTATTCCATTCTCCTTCTGGAACTCCTCCGCGATGTGGTTAATTATGGTACTGTCCATATCGGTCCCGCCGAGTTGCGTATCGCCAGATGTTGCCCTTACCTCAAATACGCCTTCTCCGAACTCCATTACAGTAACATCAAGAGTTCCTCCGCCGAGGTCAAAAACCAATATCTTCTGTTCTTTTCCAGCCTTGTCTATGCCGTATGAAAGCGACGCCGCGGTCGGTTCGTTTATGATTCTGACAACCTCTAGTCCAGCAATCTCGCCCGCATCCTTTGTTGCCTGTCTTTGATTATCATTAAAATACGCAGGCGTCGTAATTACTGCTTTATCCACTTTCTCTCCAAGAAACGCTTCGGCATCCTGCTTTATCTTCTGAAGAATAAAAGCCGAAATCTGCTGGGGTGTATATTCCTTTCCGTATATCTTTACCTTATAATCGGTGCCCATTTTTCTTTTTATCGCCATTATTGTGCCATCTGGATTTGTAACCGCCTGCCTTCTTGCAGGTTCTCCCACTAATTTCTGACCGTCCTTTGTAAAAGCCACATACGATGGAAACGCTTTTCCTCCGATGCTGGTGCCCTCAGCGCTCGGTATAATTGTCGGTCTTCCACCCATCATAACTGCCGCGGCAGAGTTGCTCGTGCCTAAATCTATTCCTATTATTTTTCCCATATCCATCTCTCCTTTTTACTCGGTTAGTTTTCATCAATCCAATTTTTCAACTATGTAACCTTAGGTTGTATAGTCTAGTAGGTAATAAAAGTTTTCGGTGTAAATTTTTTCGTGTTAGGAGCAAATATTTTTAACATGATATTAAATTTGTTTCGATTAATCAGCGATATTGACTAATGGACATGATGGGACCGAATAAAATTCCGCAGAATTTTATGGGCTAGATGCCACAGAAGGCATCAAGATTTCCCTTCGGGTGAAAAATTCTCCGCCATATTTGACCAGAATTTTTCAGGCTCATGCGACACTATGCTGTTGTTTCTGTCACATTCTCAAATCCCGTCTGGTTAGTTGGGTATGTTGGTTAATGGACCTGGTGGGATTTCCTTCCAGGTGAAAAATTCCCTACGATATGTTAGAGGAATTTTTCAGATTCGTGTGACGCTATGCTATCTATTCCGTCACACTCTCAAATCCCACCTTTGGATAATTGGTTATATGGTTTAATGGACCTGGTGGGATTTGAACCCACGGCTTCTGCCTTGCGAAGGCAGCGATCTTCCGCTGATCTACAGGCCCTTTTGATGTGCTACAATCGAGTTTAATATTATATAAGTTTTGATAACTCTCATGAAAAAACATCTCAATGCCCACTATTTATATAAAAATTTAAAATAAGTAAGTCGATATCAAATGCTGGTTAAAACAAATAATAATACCAGATGATATGCAAAATCTCTACCAGAAATCTTATATAGCTATAGGTTGTATAATTATAAAACTCAAATCTATTCTAATATATAAAATATATAATAAAATTATTTAAAAATTAGGTGAATCGTATGAGTAGAATAAAAACTATTTTAGCAGCAGTGCTCATGTTTTTGGGAGTACTGGTATTGGCGACATTGTTTATGTCGGCAGGTAAGGCAAGCGGGGCAACGCTCAATGTTGGAAGCGGACAGACATATACGACAATATCATCCGCGATGAACGCCGCATCCCTTTCAGGAGATACGATATACATCTACGCTGGGACATATAGTGAAGCGGTTTCTGTAACGAAGAACGTTACTTTGGAAGGTCAAAGTAAGGACACGACCACAATTCAGGGAACCGGTACAGGCATCGGCATTTCTGTATCTTCTGGGAACACAACCACTATAAAGAATTTAAAGATAGACAATTGGCAATATAACATCTTGGTTAGTTCAAATTCAAACACAATCACAAACAACATAATCTCAAACAGTGTTGGTGGGGGCGCGGGCATCATGGTCTATGGAGGCACAGGCAACACTATAACATCCAACGCATTCTCAAACATCGCTATTGCTAATCTTGGTATCTACATACTAACAGGCACTCATACAATACAATCCAACTCATTCACAAACGTAGCGAATTACAGCATAGCCATAGTTACCAGTTCAAATAATGACATATCGCTTAATACCTTTACTGATGTCAAATATGGCATCTCTCTTTCCGTCGGCGCAAACTCTAATACTGTCGTGTCTAACACATTCACAAGCACCAAAACAAACGGCGTCTGCATATCTGTTATGCTATGTTCGGGTAACACAGTATCTTCCAATACCATCAACGGCGGAGCGGGGGATAACACTGGAATTTATGTCATCGGCAACAGCACAATTCCCGCCAGCAGTACAATCACATCTAATACAATCAACAATATCAATTGTGGTATATTCCTTTATAATACATCATCTAACAGCATCACGGGCAACACGGTCACGAGCTGCAATTATGGCGTCTATCTAAATGGCAGTACGAGCAACACAATCACAAATACGACAATCTCAAACAGCGTTTACGACGATATTAATATCACATACTCATCAACGCTTACCACAATAAACACAACATTCAACGCAAGCAAGGTTAACTGCAGTGCGAATTCGAGTTTAGACGTCGAAAATTATCTCAATGTAAATACTGCATCTACCTCGGGCGTTACCGTAACCGTGAAGATTAATGGCATCGAGAGCTATAGCGGAACGTCAGATGCAGGTGGTGCATGCAGCTGGATATTGGTTACAGACCGAGTTTACAGCGGGAGCAGCACAGCAACAGAGAATGCCGTCGCCCTAACATTATCCAAAACAGGTTTAGCGTTTTCCAACAACAATAGAGACGTGAACATGAGCGCATCTGTTACCGAGAGCGTCACTCTCTATGAGAATATAAAGGATGAAAATACTGGTTATTATTATGAAACGGCTCAAGATGCTATAACCGCGGCATCCGAGGGCGCTACAATAAACCTGAAGAACGGAACCTATAACGGGAGCATTACAATAAGCAAAACTATTAATCTGACGGGGGGCAGCAACCAGGACACAGTCATAAAAGGAACAGGCATCGCCAACTCAAAAGGCATCTACCTCAGCTCCGTCAATTATGCGAACATAAGCAATCTAAGAATAGACAATTTTGAGTACGGCGTTTACCTTATTTCCAGCTCCTCAAACAACAACATCACCTCCAGCACAATCACGAACTGCAGCAGAGGCATCTACATATTTTCCAACTCGAATAACAACGTCGTCACGAACAGCACAATCACAAACAGCACAAACTATGACATTTACATCGATTCTGTATTGTCGCTTACTTCCATAAACACGACGTTCAACTGGAGCAAGGTATATTGCCCTGTATCTGGCTCAACCCTGACAGTCCAGAACTACCTCGACATCGTCGTAAGATACGCATCGAACTCAACACTCATGCAGAACGCAAACATCGTGATAAAGGACAACGGATTTTTTACAGTTGCCTCCGGCCAAACGAACTCAAACGGAGCGTTTAATGGAACGATAATCACGGACAGGATTTACAGCGGCAGTAATACGGCAACAGAGAACACAACAACAGTAACAGTGTCTTACTCGGGCTGTACATTCGATAACAACATCCGAAACGTAAACATGAGCACGTCGCACACGGAATATTTCAACGCCACTGTAAACTCTGCACCTACTCCTTGTATAACATCGCCCACAGAAAACCAAAACTTTACGCAGGGAGCATCTGTATCATTCAGCGGATACGGCATTGATGCAGAAGACGGATTCTTAATCAGCGTGTCAATAAACTGGTCGTCCAATGTTACTGGATTTATAGGCTACGGCAACACATCAACAAGCGCACTGCCTCTCGGAGCCCACAATATAACATTGAACGTGACAGACAGCAATGGCGCGACTGCAAACACAACAGTGAACATTACAATAGTCGCAACGAATAATGCGCCGAGTGCTGCACACATCACAACACCGACAGAAGGGCAATCCTTCATAGAAGGCAATACAGTGGGCCTCACAGGTTATGGCATCGACTCAGAGGACGGCTTCTTAACAGGCGCATCAATAACCTGGATATCGAACATAAGCGGAAATCTCGGCACAGGGAACACAAGCAAGAACAATCTCGCAGTAGGTTCGCATAATATTACTCTCACAGTTTCGGACTCAACAAGCCAAACTGCGAATTACACTGTAAACATTACAATAACTGAGGCAAAAATAAAGAACAATAATACCGGCGTTGGGTATGCGACGATACAGGATGCGATTAACGCATCATCGAACGGGCAGACAATATACATAAAGAACGGCACATACAACGAAGCGCTCACGATTTCAAAGACAATAACTTTGGTTGGCGAAAACAACCAAAACACTATAATAAAGAGAAGCGGCAGCGGCACTGCAATATCTATTGCGTCCGCCTCGCCGGGTTACGTCAACATAAGCAACATCAGGGTAGACAACTATTACACAGCTATCCAGATAGATTCGTCTTCGCATCATTCTATAAGGTACTGCACGTTCACAAACAATACTGGCGGAGCCGCGATACAGGTATTGTACCCGAGCAACAACAACACTATTGAATACAACTCGTTCTCGAGCGGCGGGTACGGTGTATATCTGTCCCAGAGCATATACAACAAAGTTTCAAGCAACACGTTTACAAGCATAGGTACTGGTGTCTATACTGAAATCTTATCAAACGGCCATAACGACATTACATACAACACATTCACGAGCTGCAGCAAGGGTGTATATCTTTATTCCAGCAACTCGAACACCGTGAGTTACAGCACATTCACGAACTGCGGTTACGGTGTCGATATCGACGGCAGTTCAAACACAGTGGAATCCAGCACGATAACAAACAGCGCATATAACGCCATCATGGTGTCGTCTGGCACAAGTAATTTCATAGGCAATACTACAATCTCAAACAGCACGAATTACGATTTCTATATCAGCACGTCCTCTGCGATTACAGCGTTGAATACAACATTTAATGGCAGCAAGGTATCTTGTTTCTCAAGCAGCAAATTGACGGTCCAGAATTATCTCGACGTTGTTGTCCGTTACGCTGATTTGTCTCTGATACATAACGCCCAGGTAGATATAAAAGACAACAGTGTTTTGGTAGCGTCTGGCCTAACATTCTTTGGAATCTTCAATAAAACACTTGTTACTGACAGAATATACGACAGCAGCAGCACAGCAACCGAGAATACAACCACAGTAAGCGTATCCTATCCCGGTTGGAACTTCCAGAGCAACAACCGAAGCGTAAACATGAGCACGACGCACACGGAATATTTCAATGCAACATACGCCGCTAAGAACAACAATACTAGTGTACAATACGGAACAATCCAATCAGCGATAGACGCGGCGAGTGCGGGGGATACGATATTCGTCTATAACGGTACATATTACGAGCAGTTGACGATTACCAAGAGCATAAATTTAACAGGTGAAAGCAATCAGAATACGATAATAAAAGGAACTGGCGACAGCACCGGCATTGGCGTTAGTTTTGCAAATTATGTAAATGTAAGCAACTTAAAGATTGATAAATTCCATTACGGCATAAAGCTCTCTTCCAGCTCAAACAACAGCATCACCGGGAACACTGTCGCGAACTGTGACTACGAAGGCATAGGGTTCGCTTCCAGCTCAAACAACAACATCACCTCCAACACAATCACGAACAGCAGCTACGGCAACGGCATATCCCTCGGCACCAGCTCAAACAACAACATCACCTCCAACACAATCTCGAACTGCTACTGGGGCATATATCTCGGCACCAGCTCAAACAACAATACCATCACATCCAACACAGTTGCGAACTGCAGTATCGACATCTACCTCGATTGGTATGGCACAAACAACACGATTATAAACACAACCTTCAACGCTAGCAAAGTCTGCTGCGACGCAACCTCAACCCTGACAGTCCAAAACTACCTCGACGTTATTGTAAGAGATGTATTGAATTCTACACCAATACAAAATGCTTATGTCAATGTAACAGACAACGGCGTATTGGTGTTTACAGGTCAAACCGGCTCAGACGGCAAAGTTTCCTTGATATTGGTCACAGACAGAATATACAACGGCAGCAGCACGGCAACCGAGAATACAACCACAATAAACGTATCCTATCCAGGTTGGGCTTTCCAGAATAACAATCGCAACGTAGACATGAGTATATCGCACACGGAATATTTCACGTCTTACGAAAGCATCAGAAACAACAACACGGGATATTACTATCTGACAATCCAGGATGCGATTAACGCAGCATCGAACGGCGATACGATATTTGTGAAAAATGGCACATATTATGAAAATCTCTCGATAAGCAAAACTATCAATCTGACAGGCGAGAGCAATCAAAATACGATAATAAAAGGGAACAACGTCACGGAGCGTAATGGAATAAATGTTACGGCTAACTATGTAAACATAAGCAACTTGAAGATTGATAAATTCTATTACGGCATATATCTCTATTACAGCTCAAACACCATTATCGCCGGAAACACCATCATGAACTGTAGCTCGGTTGGCATATATCTCGATTACTGTTCAAACAACACCCTTACATCCAACACTATGAGCAATTGCATATATTTCTGGTCCAGTTCAAACAACAACATCACCTCTAACACCATTGTGAATAGTAGCGGTATAAATCTCGGAGGGAACTCAAACAACAACACCATTGCCAGGAACACGGCGAACTGCGGTAGTTATGGTCTTTATCTTTCCTCTAGCTCAAACAACAACATCACCGCCAACACGCTCGCGAACTGCAGTTATTACGGCATCTACCTCTTCGGCTCAAACAATAACACCCTCGCCCAAAGCACTGTTTCGAGCTGCAACTACGGCGTGTGGCTATATGCCAGTCAAAACAACAACATCACATCCAACACTATAACGAACAGCTCGGAATATGATTTCTACTTGTTTGGTTCATCACTGGTTACAACCACAAACACAACCTTCAACGCCAGCAAAGTCTCCTGCGATACTGGTTCGACATTGACAATCCAAAACTACCTCGACGTTATTGTAAGAGATGTATTGAATTCTACACCAATACAAAATGCTTATGTCAATGTAACGAACAACGGCACGCTAGTGTTTGCAGGCCAAACCGGTTCAGACGGCAAAGTTTCTTGCATATCGGTTACAGACAGATTATACGTCGGCAGCAACACGGCAAATGACTATCCAATAACTACAGTAAACATATCCTATCTGGGTTGGACCTTCCACACCAACAATCGAACCGTAAACATGAGCACACAGCACACGGAGTTCTTCACCATGAATCAGGCGCCGAGCGCCTGCATAACCACACCCACCAACAATCAAAGCTTTGCCCAAGGCCTCGCTATATCCTTTGTGGGCTATGGTTTAGATGATGAAGATTTATTGCTAACAGGGACATCAATAAACTGGTCGTCCAATGTTACCGGTTATTTGGGCAGCGGCAACATAACTGTAAGCAACCTGTCGATCGGCAAGCACCAGATAACATTGAATGTGACTGACAGTGACAGAGTTACCGCAACAGCAACTGCGAACATCACGGTAGCTGCAGCGAACAATAAACCAACTGCATATATCACAGCACCAACAGAAGGGCAGGTGTTTGCACAGGGAGCAACAGTCACATTCACGGGTTACGGCACAGACATAGAGGACGGTTTCCTACGGGGCGCATCGATAACATGGACGTCGAACATAAGCGGACAGATTGGAGCCGGAAATATCACGTATTACAATTTTACTGCAGTAGGAGTGCACAGCATTACTCTTACAGTCACGGATTCGATAAGCCAAACCGCAAACACGACAGTGAATATTACAGTGTATGGCATTGTTACCAATCTCCCATCTGTGCCATCTATCACAACAACTGCATACACAGACACGGACGGATACTATACCATCAACTGGACTGCCTCTAGTTATGCCGACAAATATATCCTTGAGGAGAACGGCACCACTGTAATATACAACGGAACATTGCTTGCATATCAAGTCGCCTACAAATCAGACGGCGCCTATGCTTACAGGGTAAAAGCATGGAACATGAACGGCACATCAGGTTTGAGCTCGGCAGTAACTATTACCGTGGATCGCGCCAAATGCCCGGGAGCACCGAGCATAACCACAACATCTTATACGGATGCAGACGGCAACTACAGCATAAACTGGACAGCATCCGCTTACGCCACAAGTTATCTCTTGTACGAATACAGCACCGAGATCTACAACGGAACATCACCGACATACTCCGTCGCAAACAGATCAAGTGCGATCTATGTCTACAAGCTAGTTGCATGGAACATAAACGGAACATCGAATTACAGCGAGATAACAATCACGGTTGGCGCCTCACCTGTTACCAATCTTCCATCCGCGCCATCTATCACAACAACCACATTCACAGACACGGACGGATACTATGCCATCAACTGGACTGCCTCCAATTATGCCGACAAATACATCCTTGAGGAGAACGGCACCACTGTAATATACAACGGAACATCGCTTACATATTGCGTTGCGTATAAACTAGAAGACAGCAACTACACCTACAGGGTAAGTGCGTGGAATATTAACGGAACATCGAGCTGGAGCTCGGCAATAACCATTACAGTGGACATCGTCAAACTGCCAGGAACGCCTAGTATAACCACAACATCTTATACAGATGCAGACGGCAACTACAGCATAAACTGGACAGCATCCGCTTACGCCGCCTATTATCACCTGTATGAATACGGCACAGAGATCTACAACGGAACATCACTGACATACTCAGTCGCAAACAGATCAAGCGCTGTCTATACGTATAAGCTGGCGGCGTGGAACATAAACGGAACGTCTGATTACAGCAGCGAGATAACAATCACGGTTGGCGCCTCACCTGTTACCAATCTTCCATCCGCGCCATCTATCACAACAACCACATTCACAGACACGGACGGATACTATGCCATCAACTGGACTGCCTCCAATTATGCCGACAAATACATCCTTGAGGAGAACGGCACCACTGTAATATACAACGGAACATTGCTTGCATATCAAGTCGCCTACAAATCAGACGGCGCCTATGCTTACAGGGTAAAAGCATGGAACATGAACGGCACATCAGGTTTGAGCTCGGCAGTAACTATTACCGTGGATCGCGCCAAATGCCCGGGAGCACCGAGCATAACCACAACATCTTATACGGATGCAGACGGCAACTACAGCATAAACTGGACAGCATCCGCTTACGCCACAAGTTATCTCTTGTACGAATACAGCACGGAGATCTACAACGGAACATCACCGACATATTATGTTACAAACAGATCAAGCGCTGTCTATACCTATAAGGTAGCGGCGCGGAACATAAACGGAACGTCTGGATACAGCAATCAAATAATAATCACTGTCAGCATCCCGCCTGTACAGCCGAACCTGCCATCTACGCCATCGATCACAACAGCTTCATACACAGACACAGACGGCAACTACGCAATTAATTGGACAGCCTCAGCCTATGCTGTTAATTACATCCTCTATGAGAATGACACACAGATTTACAACGGAACCAATTTGAGTTATTCGGTCACAAACAAACCGAATCACACTGGCTATATATATAAAGTGAAGGCATGGAATGCAAACGGAACTTCTGTGAACAGTTCTGAAGTGATAATCTATGTTAGCATCCCAGCGACAAATCCAAACCACGTCCCAGTCATCCAAGCGATCCCGTCATTAAACGGAGTGATCGGAGTACCCATCACCTACCAAGTTGTCGCAACCGACGCTGACGGAGACACCTTGACGTACAGCTGCCAATACTACGGCACGATAAACGCAACAGGCTTCTACACATTCACGCCGGACAGTGCAGGCGCAGGTCCATACAACATCACGATAAAGGTCAACGACAGCAAGACGCAGACGATCGCATACCT
>JBBABA010000017.1:0-25119 GCA_041657955.1 Thermoplasmata archaeon
CGCCCCGATAATCTCTCCTTCCATACAATCACCGTTCTATGTAACCAGCACCGAATCAAGCGGCTTCATGGCAAAGGAGGACAATCCGCTGTTCCTGCTGTTAACTACATACGAGAGCGACCACTGGTGCGAGGGTATTGCGGGCAACACTGCATTAACCAATCTCACATGGACGATTTCACCCTCTTATGATCACTCAATTATAAAGAGCATAGCTGGTGAAAACTCCACAGATGACAACATCACAATAACGCCTGCGGACAACTTCTACGGAACTACAACAATCACGTTAGTGTTATGGGACAAAGAAGGAAAGAACGCGACACAGGATGTGATTCTTACATGGATCGCAGTCAACGAGAACCCGACCATAAACGGAACGATCGGTTACAGAAGCGCGAACGAAGACAATACTATAATAATAGACTTCAACGACATAGCCGGCATCGAACTCGACGTTACAAACGAAAGCACGGACAACGGCCTGGTATGGTACGTAGTATCGTACAATTCTAGCGCCATAAAATTAATAAGCGGGCAGAACAGCACGTCGGACGCATTAATTTTCACACCGCAGGACGATTGGTACGGGTTGACATATGTGACGATCGCATTGAAGGACGAAGGCGATCTGACAAACACCCAGATAATCGCACTTGGCTGGAACAGCACAAACGACGCCCCGATAATCTCCCCACGAGTTCCATCGCCATATTCAATCGTCGAGGAGGGTGTTTCCTGGTCTAAATTATCACCGTCCGGAACATTGCCCATTGCCAGGTTTGATCACACGGCGGTCCTAAACACTACGAACGACAAAATGATTGTTTTCGGTGGAGCATACTTTAATGGAGTAGGAACTAAAATCTCTCTAAACGATGTCTGGGTACTTTCAAATGCAAGTGGTGTGGACGGTACTCCCATATGGTCGCAATTAACTCCTGCAGGTTCATCGCCATCTGCAAGGTATCATCACTCAGCCGTATACGATTCTGCGAACGATATTTTGATAATTTTTGGCGGCACAGACAATACACAATTCTTTGGAGACGTTTGGACACTTTCGAACGCCACTGGTCTAACTGGCACCCCAACTTGGACACAATTATCGCCAAGTGGAACACCGCTGCAAGCCAGGGAAGGCCATACTGTAGTATATGATGAGAGCAATAATAGGATGACAATCTTTGGCGGTGCTAATAACGGTGTTTCTCTTAATGATGTTTGGGTACTTTCGAATGCTAACGGCAAGGGCGGAACGCCTACATGGGCTCAACTATCTCCTACGGGAACACCACCAAGCGGCAGATATGAACATACATCTGTTTATAATCCAGTACAAAATAGGATGATAGTTTTTGGCGGCTCCGGAACACCGACAGTTAATGATGTATGGGTGCTTTCTAACGCAAACGGAATCGGCGGCACACCTGTTTGGACACAGCTATCTCCTTTAGGAACACCACCATCTGCAAGATTCTTCCATAGTGCTATATACGATTATACGAATGACAAGATGACGATTTTCGGCGGTAATAACGGAATCAACGCATTGAACGATCTTTGGATATTGTCAAGTGCAAGCGATGTAAGCGGTACAGGTACATCTACATGGGCTCAAATCTCTGTCGCTACGACAAAACCCACCGGCAGGGAAGATCAAGTAGCAGTATATAATCCACAGCTTAACATTATGACGATATTCAGCGGCGGGGATGGAACTTCATATTTCAATGATACATGGGTACTTTATGGCGGCAACGGCATCACAAACGGCTTCAAGGCAAAAGAAAACAACCCGTTATTCTTGATGTTAACTACATACGAGAGCGACCACTGGGGCGAGAGCGTAAACGCAAACCTGACATGGACCGTGGCAAGCTACAATACAAGCCTGATAAAAAGCATAAGCGGCCAAAACTCCAGCGACGACAACATCACAATAACGCCTGCAGACAACTATCACGGCACGACGCCAATCACACTCAGATTGTGGGACGCAAACGGCGCCTATGTAGATCAAGTCACATACATTACATGGATTTCAGTAAACGAGAACCCGACCATAGCCAGCACAATACCGAGCCAGGCAGCAAACGAGGACACAAACATTTCAGTAAACCTAAAGAGCTACGAGAGCGACGCCACAAACGAAAGCACGGATAACGGCCTGGTATGGTACGTAGTATCGTACAATTCTAGCGCCATAAAATCAATAAGCGGGCAGAACTACACGTCGGACACCTTGATTTTCACGCCGCAGGACGATTGGTACGGAATAACATACGTGACGATTGCATTGAAGGACGAGGGCGATCTGACAGCCACACAAATAATTCGACTTGGTTGGAACTCGGTTAACGATAATCCGATAATTTCTTCAGATATACCGTCGCTATTCTATGTCAACAGCACGGACACAAGCGGCTTCAAGGCAAAGGAAAACAACCCGTTATTCTTGGTGTTAACTACATACGAGAGCGACCACTGGGGCGAGAGCGTAAACGCAAACCTGACATGGACCGTGGCAAGCTACAATACAAGCCTGATAAAAAGCATAAGCGGCCAAAACTCCAGCGACGACAACATCACAATAACGCCTGCAGACAACTATCACGGCACGACGCCAATCACACTCAGATTGTGGGACGCAAACGGCGCCTATGTAGATCAAGTCACATACATTACATGGATTTCAGTAAACGAGAACCCGACCATAGCCAGCACAATACCGAGCCAGGCAGCAAACGAGGACACAAACATTTCAGTAAACCTAAAGAGCTACGAGAGCGACGCCACAAACGAAAGCACGGATAACGGCCTGGTATGGTACGTAGTATCGTACAATTCTAGCGCCATAAAATCAATAAGCGGGCAGAACTACACGTCGGACACCTTGATTTTCACGCCGCAGGACGATTGGTACGGAATAACATACGTGACGATTGCATTGAAGGACGAGGGCGATCTAACCGCTACGCAAGTAGTGAGACTCGCATGGAGTTCGGTTAACGATCCGCCGTTCATTTCACCAAGCGTACCCAACCCATACATAATCAAAGAAGGCACAGTTGGCATAAAAGTAACAGATGGCCACAATTTGTCTATCGCCCTTACGCCTTACGAAAACGACCATTGGGGGGAAAGCAATCACTCGAATTTGACTTGGACTGTTGTGCGGTACGATACTCTGATAATATCTAGTATCTCCGGGGAAAACTCGACGGATGACACGATCACTCTTACGCCTCGCGGTGAATGGGGCGGAAATACCAATATTACGTTAAGGCTGCGGGACGGCGACGGAGCATACATCGACGTTGAAGTTAACCTTACATTCAACGATGCACCCATGATAAACGGAACAGTTCCAGATGCCGCATCCGAAGAGGACAACCCGATCGTTTTAGATTTGAATAATTATGAGTATAATGTTCAAACAGAAACTGAGGACAACGATTTGAGGTGGTATGTCTCGGCATGGAATTCAACTGCGATAAAATATATCGTTGGACAGAACGGCACAAACGACACGCTCGTATTCTATCCACAAGAGAACTGGTATGGGAGAACAACAGTTACTATAACACTGCGGAAAGTATCATCCGGGCTTACTGCATGGCAGGATGTGCAACTAACCTGGACACCTGTCAAGGATACTCCGGTTATTTCTCCAGGCATTCCGAGTCCATACACCATACAAAGCGGCCGTTCTGGAAGCTTGGTAAACGAGAACAACAACATAACCGTTTATTTGACTACGTACGAGTGCGATCGCTGGGGTGAGAGCGTAAATGCAAACCTCACATGGACTGTTTCGTTGTACGACACATCTGTAATAAAATACGTGCTCGGTCAAAATTCCACAGACGATAAAATTACTTTTGTGCCTGCGAACGACTATTGGGGCACTACGAATGTTACACTCAGATTATGGGATGCTGACGGCAATTATACTGAACAGAACGTCTCTCTATTTTGGCTGCCGGTAAACGAGCCTCCATGGATATCTCCGACAATACCGGACCAATCGGCAAGTGAAGACCTCAACATCTCGGTTAACCTAACAGCCTACGAGCACGACCATACGAATGAAAGCATCGGGGTGGGATTGAATTGGTATGTGGCATCATATACTCCTAGCGTTATTTCAGTCATACTCGGACAGAATTCCTCGAACGACACGCTAACATTTGTTCCTGTAACCGACTGGTACGGCACTACCCAAATCACACTCGTACTTGTAGATGGGGGCGGCTTAACAGCAGAACAGGCAATTAATCTTACATGGTATCCGGTGAACGATTTACCGTTCATTTCTCCGAGAATATCTGATCCATTACCGGTTGACGAAAACAATCCGATAAATCTCTCTCTCAAAGCATACGAACACGATCATTGGGGAGAAAGCGTGGATGCTAACCTCACATGGGCTGTTTCGTCCTACAATACATCCTTGATAAAATACATAATCGGAGAGAACTCTGCAGAAGACAACATTACCATTGCTCCAGCTGATAATTATCACGGCGCTGCACATATTACACTAAGATTGTGGGATGGCGACGGTGCGTACGTTGAGCAGGAGATCAACCTTACTTGGCTATCCGTGAACGAGCCGCCTACGATATTGGGAGAAATTGGAGACAGAGTCGCTTTGGAGGATGTACCAATCTCCATAAACCTCACGACATTCGAGAGCGATATCGCTAATGAAAGCACAGGAGACGGATTGCTTTGGTACATCTCATATTGGAATGGCAGTGCCATAAATTATGTAACTGGTCAGAATAATACAAATGACACGCTAACGTTCTATCCACAGAAGGACTGGTACGGAATTACTAACGTTACTATAGTTCTGACGGACGACGATGGCGGGAAGGGGGGCGTAAAAACAGATTCTCAGGTGATAAATCTCACATGGCTTCCTGTGAACGATGTGCCCATAATCACTCCGAAAATTTCGAATAAAATAGCAGATGAAGATATCTCGATAACAATAAATCTAACAGGTTACGAAACCGATGCATGGGCCGAAAGCGTGAACGCGAACCTTACATGGATGGTTTCTTACTATAACAAATCGGCAATAGCCAACATAACAGGCCAAAACTCCTCCAACGACACTATCACGTTTATACCTGTGAAATATTGGCATGGCACGACAAATGTTACATTGAGACTACAGGACGGCGAAGGATTATACGCCGAGCAGGAAGTTAATCTAACATGGCGTTCCATTGATACTCCGCCTTGGATAGAACCTAGAGTTCCCGATCAATACGCTAACGAAGACAATAACATCACATTGTATCTCAAGCCATATGAACACGATGCATACGGGGAAAGCGTGGATGCAAACCTAACATGGAGCATTCAAAACCTAACTGAAAATGTAACGATTGGAAAGATCGACAATACAACCGATACAATAACTTTAGTTACTTATCCGGATTGGTACGGAGTCATTAACGCCACCTTAGTCTTGAGGGACGGCAGCGGTCGTACTGTAGTGCAGGCGATAAACCTGACATGGTACTCTGTGAACGACGCACCGCGCATTTCAAAGATACCAGACCTTAATTTGACTGCACATGTGACCAAATGGATAGAGCTCATGCCATATATTTGGGAAGACAACAAAACTTCCCAGATTATAATATCCACGAACAGCGGTTATGCTACTGTTTACAATACAAATCACTCGATGCAAATCGAATATTCAAAAGGAATTTCGAAGGATACGATATTCTTTACGGTTTCGGACGGTCAATATACTACAAACAGCACGATTAGTGTGACTGTAAAGGACTATCTCGAATTCAAGTCTACTGAGGAAGGAAACATAACGCTGGAGTTTGGGAAATCAACCACATACTCAATTATGCTAGTTAATAATGGAGACTACACGACATTCAAAGTGAGCGCCCAATCATCCAACTCTAAACTAACAATAGGCATTGACAACACGACGGTTTCGCTGGATACTGGAGAGTCCAAAAAGGTCACATTTACGATATCTGCAGCAAAGGATTTGCCGCCTGGGGAGTATAATATAACCATTACCGGCAGCACAGAAGACGGGAAAATCTCGTATTCAAAGGGTTTGAGCGCTACAGTCACAGAAGGGGAAAAGGAAGGAAACATGTTGTTATACATTATTGTGATTGCTGTAATCGGGGCAGTCGGTGGAATCGTTGGAGTGATGCTCGTCAGAAGGAGAATGTACGCCGGTCCAAAAGAAGAGCCGCCAGCTCCGTCCGCTGAAGAAACGCAAAAGGTAGGGGAGTTACAGCCGTTGCCGCAAACCGAGGCACCTCTACAAGAGCAACCGCCGGCAGAAGCACCACCTTCGGATCAGCCATCAGAGACACCGGCACAGCCGCAGGAACCGCCTAAAGAAGAACCGCCAGCACCGCCTGCAGAACCGCAGCCGCCACAGCAACCACCCGCAGAAGAACCTAAATCCAAAATACCGCCTAAAATTCCACCCAGGATCCCGCCCAAGCTTCCGCCAAGGGGCCCGCCACTGCCGAGAAAGAAGGAATAAAACTATAAATTTCTATTATAATTATATCGACCGTATAAACTTAACAATCTCTATCGCTATTTTATAACTCCTATGCGGCGGCGTGATGTATACCCCGTTAACCAGGTGTTTCGCGTCCTTCAGGAATTCCTTGGCGATTAGTACACCCTCTTTCCAGGAGTCCTCGCCCTCCCTCTGTCTCATTCTTTCTCTTATCTCTTCCGGTATTGATATGCCCGGAACCTCGTTATGCAGAAATTCAGCATGGCGATGGCTAGCAAGCGGTAGAACGCCGACTACTATCGGGATCTTAATTTTTTCTATCCTTTTTACATATCTCTTGAGCGTATCTATATCGTAAACGGGCTGGGTTATTATGAAGTCCGCGCCTATCTTGACTTTCGTAGAAAGGCGTTCAGTATCTTTATCCGGATCCTTGGAACTCGGGTTCCCGGCAATTCCAGTAAAGAAACATGTGGACATGCCGATGTTGTGCCCTGCCAAGTCCTGCCCGCTGTTTAATTTTTTTATTATTTTTATCAGACCTTCCGAATCAACGTCAAAAACAGATGTAGCATGGGGGTAATCCCCTATGGTTGTAGGGTCGCCTGTTAATGCCAGTACATTCTCTACGCCAAGTGCATACGCCCCTAGCAACTCAGATTGCAGGCCGAGAAGGTTTTTGTCCCTGCATGTGAAATGAAGCACTACATCGATTCCTATTTTTTCTTTTATCAGGTGTGCAAGCGCGATAGAACTCATCCTAAGCCTCGCCAACGGGTTATCCGTTATGTTGACAGCATCTGCGCCGCATTCTTTTAACAAATGCACTTCCTTCAACACCTTATGGTAATCCACATCCTTGGGGGGTTCTACTTCGACAGTAATCGCGAAATCTTCTTTTAATTTCTTAACAAAATACGAGGCTCGCGGCGGCGCTCTGGGTATTCTATGCACCGACATTATCGGTACCTTTTTCGGGATTCTCGATTTGATTCTTAAAGACTCTACAGCCTCTGCCATTGCTTTTATGTGTTCGGGCGTCGTGCCGCAGCATCCTCCGACCATCTTCGCTCCGAGCTTCACAAATCTCTTTGCCTGTTCCGCAAAATATGCCGGGGTGGCGAAATACACCATCCTGCCGCTTTCATACATCGGAAATCCAGCATTAGGCTGTACACTGATGGGGATGTTCGAGACGTTTGCAAGCCTCTTAATGACAATTAACGTGCTTTCCGGCCCTACGCCGCAATTCGCGCCTATGGCGTCACCGCCCAGTTTTTCAATCTCTTCGACACACGCTTCGGGCGAATCTCCTGCAGGCGTAACCCCTCCTTCTGTGAACGTGAATTGACAGATTACGGGAACGTCGATGATTTCTTTAGCGGCCGTCAAAGCGATTTTCATTTCTTTTAAATCCAAGATTGTTTCAAGAATCAGCATATCTATGCCGCCGTCCTTTAGAGCAGACATCTGCATCGAAAACACTTTCTTCGCCTCAGTTTCACTGACCTTTCCGACCGGTTCCAGCATCTTGCCAAGCGGGCCAACAGAGCCGGCAACATATATATCGTTGCCAACAGTTTCTCTTGCTATTTTGCACGCTTTGAGATTGGTTTCGTATAATTTGTCCTCTGCGCCGTGCGCTGTTAATTTAAAATAATTCGCATCGAATGTGTTGGTTTCCACTACTGATGCACCGGCGAGGACATATTCCTGATGAATTCTCTGGACTAGCCGCGGATTCGAAATGTTTAAGTCTGATAAGTTGTGCCCGACAGGTACTCCCCGTGCATATAACAATGTACCCATCGCACCATCGCAAACTATTATTTTGTCTGTTTTCAGCAGTTCCCTGAAAGGTTTTCTCACATTCAAACAATCATCTCCACACTGTTCGATCGGTACACGCCAGTTAATTCGTCATTGCCTCAATTTTCTCATTCCAGTTCCTTTCTGACTTCGCGTGTGGCCTCTACCATCACCTTCAATTTTTGATAAGCCTCGTCTCTCATCCTCGTCTTTAGGCCGCAATCCGGGTCCACAAATATCTGCTCTGGTTTAAACACCTTCAACGCGGCTTTTATTCCCTTTTTGACCTGCTCCACGGTTTCTATGCGGTGGTTATGCACGTCGATTACGCCCAAACCGACTTCTTTTGTGAACTTGTGCTGCTTTATCGTGTTTAGAAGTTCAAAGTTCCTGTTTGCAAATTCAAGGTCTATCTGGTCTATCGGCAGTTTCAGCATTTTTGGGTATATTGCATCAAAATCCCCGTAACATATGTGGGTTATTGTTTTGGCTTTCAGTCCCTTGGTCACTATGCCCAAACTCTCGATTGCGATATCCATCTCCTCTGGCCTTGTTGATATCGCAGGCTCGTCTATCTGTATATATTTTGCGCCTGCCTTTTCCAAAACAACCGCCTCCTTATGAAGCGCTTTTGCCATGGCAATAGCCATCTCTTTTCTATCAGAATAATATTCATCAAACGACCAATCCATCATCGTATATGGGCCTGTGAATATGCCTTTCACAGGTTTCTGGCTTCTCTCTTGGGCAAATTCGAGCATCTTCACTGTCATAGGTTCTATGAACCCGACCTCACCAACTACGATGGGTTTCTTGTAGTATCTGTTGCCGTATGATCGGACTAAGCCGCTTATCTTGAAGCCCTCCATCCGCTCGGCAAAGAACGTAGCCATATCTCCTCTGTCCATCTCGCCGTCGGAGATGATGTCTATGCCCGCTTTTAGTTGATAGTCTATCGCGTCTTCGGATGCTTTTATTGTAAGATTTTCCAGCTCTTGCAGGCTAATTTCTTTCTTTACAAATTTAAACCTCGCATCCTTTAGGTAATCCGGTTTTGGAAAACTTCCTACTACTGTAGTGGGTAGAAGCATTAAATCACACTCCTCCTTTTATAGATTTTACAATATCGACCATATTCTTCAGTTTTGTGAACGCGATTTCTCTCGGAAGGAAATCCAGTCCGCAGTTGGGATTGATGAACAGTTTGTCGCTTTTTACAAACTCCAAGACACGCTCTATATCTTTTTGTAGCTCCACCTTGCTTTCCAATCTCGTGTTTCGGGCATCAACTATGCCCATGCCGAGAGACTTGGTGAAATCAACTTTCTTCAGGAGGGCAAAATTCTTCTTGCCCATGACAAAGTCCAATCCGATTGTGTCTATTGGAAGATCCAACATTTTATCCAACAGCCCTTCCGCATCGCCAAAGTATGTGCATAATGTAGCTTTGATATCAACGCCATCCAGCAGTTCGTTAATCGCACTCTCAAATATCGGATAATCTTTTTTATTCCTTACGATGGAGGGCTCGTTTATTTGCAGATGCGATGCCCCTGCGTTCTTTAATGCCACAACTTCTTCTCTTAATGCATGGGCGACGTCGAGCGCAAACTTTTCAAAATTGTTGTAGTGCTCATCCTTTGACAGTTTTGCTGTGCTGTACGGGCCGGTTATTACAGCCTTTACCGGGACATTGCTGTTTTTCGCAGCAAAAATATAGTCCTTGACAGTGACAGGTTCATTGAATTTTATTTTATTCTTCGCTATCGGCCTCCTGTAATATGTATTTGTGTCAAAGAATCGTGCGAGCCCGTTGATTTCAAATCCGCCGAGCCCTCTTGCCAGATATGTAACTTCGTCGTCCCATCTGATTTGCCCGTCCGTAATGACGTCTACTCCCGCGTCTACCTGTTCTTTAATCACTTCTGCGGTAACCTGATCTTCGATCCTCTTTAGTTCTCCTATGCTTATCTTCCCGTCGTCAAATCTCTGAATAGCGTTTTTCAACACGGCTGGGCGCGGAAAATTCGGGATTTTCGGGTAATTGCCAACAACTGTCGTTATCATGTTTTCTTCTCCTGTATTCCACATCTAATTTTGAGATAATGATTGTAATAATAATTAAATATGTTGCTTATGGATGGTCGCACAGAACAAATTTATACGGGAAATAGGTTATTACGGCACTATGTGGGGCAACGGTTCTCGGTATGCAACGTCAAATTATGTCTATACAATCAATCCCAATTCAAGCGGAAGCATCAGATTCAGCAGAGACGAGACAAAACACCTCCTCATTTCGCTGCTTGTTTTGACTTTGTCATTCTCCTTTGTTCTTTCGAACTGGACAATGTTTAACATCGCAAACGAGACCGCATTATTTCTTCTTATCTGGTATATGCCTATCGCACTTTTAGCCGCAACAACAGCTTTTATTCTTCACGAATTATCGCATAAGGTAGTAGCGCAAAGATACGGCATGTGGGCAGAGTATAGGTACAATAAGCAAGGTCTTTTGTTCGCATTGTTCTTTTCGTTCTTAGTGGGTATAGTATGGGCTGCACCTGGTGCAGTTTACATATCTGGCTATCCAACAAACGAACAAAATGGAAAGATAAGCATTGCCGGGCCGGCGTTAAACATTGCCGTGGCCGCGGTGTTTCTCGGTCTTTCGTTGGTTACCGGCAGTCTCTTCATCTATATTGTAGCGAGAGTCGTATGCTTCATCAATATCTTTTTAGCGGCTTTCAACATGCTTCCACTGCAGATGCTTAATTTAGACGGTCATAAGGTATTGCGGTGGAACCTACATGTATTCGTTCTCACATATGTCGCAATAATAGCACTGGGGATTCTTTACTTCACCATTTAGTTCTAGCACTAATTGGACTTTATACTGTTTCGAAAAACATTCGGAGTTCGCAAAGGAATCAATTATTTATTATCTCCGATTGGCGCCCCGCAATAAGGGCACCCCCCATCTATAATAAGGTGCTCCGGAATCTCTGTTTTACAAGACGGGCATGTAATAGTCTGTACCTTTGGTTGCTCTTGTGCATCTTTGCCTTTTAATACCCCCTTCATGCCGCATTTTGGACAGAATATCGTAAGTGGGCGTTTAGTGGAGGTTACATTTATGGTCGCATTACATTTAGTGCAGCGCACTCTTTGGGCCACGGGTGCAAGTTTAGGTATCGCTTTAGGTATATCCATTCCTTCTTGCAGTTGAGGTGCCGTATATTCATCAGGATGTCTAAAATGATCGTCCGACCTCATCCATACCGAAAACATCTCGCCTAACTGCTTTCTCTGAGCATCATCCATATTGGCACTGTTGATAGTGTTCATCAAATTGTCATATTCTTCTTTGCTTATCCTGCCGTCTGCAAGTATGTTTCCGATGGTCTGCTGTATCTGGATGGGTATAGCACCTAACTTTGTCTCTACAGTTTTGGTTCTTAACTCTTTTATATAATTGTCAATTTTTTTCTCTAATATTAGATAGTTGTTACCGTCGAGTTTGCCATCTTCGAATTCCTTTGAGAAATTTTCCCTGATTTTGTTAAGTTCCCCCTCGCAATACTCTGGTTTGTGTCTGTATCGCGTGTAGATGGTGGTTATGCTCTTTATGCTTTTGCCGAGTTTTCTCTTTTTAGCAGTATACGCAATGTAACCAACGCAGAGGCCGATACCCGAAACTATGAGACCTATAACGTTAGGGTCGTCCAACTCCCATTTGCCGCCCGCTCCGCCGCCTCCAGGAGTTTCCGCGAGAATCATAAGCGGGGGGTCTAGTGTAGTGCTATACGGGATGCCATCGTCATCTATAACCGTAAGGTTTACCTTATACTGCCAGGGCTCTCGATATACGTGTGTTACAACTGGGTTGTCTCCGGTCTCTTTTGTACCATCGCCAAAGTCCCAAATGTAGGAGATTATTTTTCCGTACGGGTCCGTAGATTTGCTCGCATCAAATGTTATTGTTTCTCCAACCTTGCCACTGCGGTGTGGAGTGGACAGAACGGGTGTCGGAGGTATATTTTCCATGGTGACGTTCATCGTAATATTGCTTTCAGTGCCCGACGAATCCTTTACATAGAGCTTTACGGAATAATTTCCACTATGGCCATATGTGTGTGACTGCTTTATGTTGGCCAGGCTCCACATCGTGCTTTCACCGTCACCGAAATCCCATCTGTATGATATAATCGGATTGCCCATGGGGATGGAGTTCGAGGCATCGAAGGCAATTTTTTCACCAGGCGCATGTTTCGTAATATTGTCATAGTCTATTTTAGGGATCGGCGCCTTGGGTCTGACGTCTATCGTTATTCTGGTTTCACCAGTGTCGTTATTATCATCCCGCACGCGTAAAACTACGGTGTATGTTTTAGCCACCTTAACTGTATACACATATTGAGATTCATTGCTCCACGAAGTGTTGAGGCCGTCTATTTCCCATTGATACTCGGTGATCTGCCCATCCTCATCGGAGGACGCTGACGCATCGAAACTAAGTGTGCTGTTTATAACTGCTTTGTTGTCTTTTGTTATATTCTCCACAGCTATGATAGGCTTCGGCGGTCTGTTCGTTATGCTTATATTTATTGTCGTACTGTTCGATGCATTTTTGCTATCCGTTACAGTGAGAGTTACAGTATATGGTCCTGCCTTGTGGTATGCATGCGTGGTAGTGTTCGAAGTGTTGTTAGTCGTTGGGTCTAAACTATCGTTAAAATTCCACAAAAATGCCAGAGGATAGTCGCCGTCTGGGTCTGATGCGGTGGCATTAAAATTTATTGTTTCCGACGTATTAAAACTCCTATTATTCGGAGGTTCTGTAATCTTCGGCATCGGTGCAATATTTTCGAGCATTATATTTTTGATAATAGTTGTTGCGCTTTCACCATCATTGTCAGTCACTGTAAGCGTTATGTTGTAATTTCCTTTATTTTGATATGTATGGTATGGGTTTTGCAATGTAGAATCAGTAGTATCTCCAAAGTCCCACAGATATGAAACAATCTCCCCGTCGCTATCGGTTGCCGTACAATTATACGGCAAAGACGCGCCTATGGAAATGGCCAGAGGCAGAGACACACTTTTTATGGTTGGTTTCTGATTGAATATGCTTATTGTTTTGCTTACGCTGACCGTTGCATTATCATTATCGGTTACCGTTAGGTTGATTGTGAAATTACCCTTACCCATATACGTATGTGTTGGATTTTCGTCGTATAAACAATTTCCATCTCCGAAGTTCCATGTGTAGTTGATTATATACCCATCAGTATCGGGCGCATCAGAATAAAAATGAAGCGGGGTTTTTGCAGTTATAACTGACGGCAAATCTATATCTACTGAGGGTGCGGCATTGCCAAAAACCAAGACGGTTGCTGTTAACTGGGATTCTCCGCCATCGTTGTCTTTCACTTTAAACACGACCGAATATGCACCGGGCATAAGGTAAATGTGGGTGGTATTGCCAGTCGTGTTGTTGTCACTGGTGTTCCCATCGCCGAATTCCCACGTATATGTGGAAATGCTCCCATCATCATCTATCGCTGTCCCGTTGAAATATACTGTTCGACTTGTTTTGATGTGCGGTGGCGCAGAGGCAACTTCTGCTTTTTTGATTATCGGCAGTTTGTTTGCATAAGGCAAAATTGTTATTTTAAGAGGCTTGTTCGGTATTATCGCCATATCTCCGTCTAAATCATACCATATATCCTCGCCATTGTCCCAAAGAGAGTTGTTATTCGCGTCGTTAAAATAGACGCCGTCGTTTGTCGTAAAGGGTCTACCATTATCATGTCTTGTTGCACCACCAGTTGTGCCAAACCAAAGAGTGCCATCGTCTTTTGTAACTATTGATCGGACATTGTTGGAAACTAAGCCGTCACTTGTAGTGTAATTGGTAAATGTATCCTTATCTTTAGAATACCTAGTAACACCGGCACTAGTTCCAAACCAAATATTGTTGTTATCCACTACTACCGCGTAAACGTCGTTGCTTATGAGTCCTTCAGTAGTTCTATATGGTTGTGCCCACGTTTTTGTGTTTTTGTTGTATTTACTTACGCCATCCACGGTTCCAAACCATACCAAATCACCATCTACTGCAATGGACCTAACATTGTTATTTGCAAGTCCGTCACTTTTCTGGTAAGTCGTCCACGAGTTATTCGTCAAATTAAATTTAGCAACTTTATCACTCGTACCAATCCAGATATTATCGCCGTCAGGGGATATCGAGGTAACTCCATTGTTTATTATACTGCAGTTACTCCCAGTGTAGTTTATCCATGTATCTGTGTTCTTTATATATCGTCTAATACCACTACTTTGGCCCCCCGAATAAGTCCCGAACCAGACGTTCTCATTATCCACCACAATGGTGGTAATGTAATTCGCACGACTGTCTGACGGAGTTGCTACATATTGTATCCATTTTCCTGTGGTTCTATTATATCTGCTAATCCCATTTCCCCATGTCCCGAACCACACATCGTTTCCATCTAACGCCACGGCATAAATATTGTTGCCCGAGAGTCCATTCGCTGTCGTAGTTGTCGTATATTTTCTCCAAGCAGACGGATTATTGGGATTGCTCTGAAATGAGTAGGTATATGCCCCACTATCCATAGCAAACCAGGCATCAGTTTCACTTACTGCTATTGATTGAATATTATAGCTGCCAAACGCCATGGCAGTGGTAAATGTATCCCATAAGTTATTTTTTACATTATACCGGAAAAGTCCAGAGCTGTTGCCTACCCAAAGATGATCTTCGTTAGGCGCTGATGCTAATGAGAGTACTGTTGGCAATGACCCTCCACTACCGTAAAAGGAATATTGATGGTCGCTAGGCGCAATTGTTGCATTATGCGTTTTATATATTCTATGCAATTCGCCAACACTACCAAACCAGGCACTATTGTTGACTATAGTAACGGAACACAGCGACTTAGATGCAATCGTAGGAACGGAAACTCTGTTAGTCGTATATTTATTAAATCTATATCCGCCATTGCTTGTTGCGAGCCAGAGATAACCGCCATCATCTTCTACTCCTTTAATATCTTCAGTGTCGTATCTAGTTTTTTCCATAGTTTGTTTTAAGCATTCTATCAAACCATATTTAGAGCCATACCATGCATATTCATTATCGACGACTATAGACCGGACATAGTTTATTTGGGTATCATGACTAGTGTCGACGCTACTAACAAACTTGTATTTTCCCCAATAGTGTGTTACCTTATTGTAGATAACAAGCCCCTCGCCAGCAGTTCCAAACCATACCTCGGAGCCGTATACTGCTACCGCAGTATATGCGCCGGTTGTTGGTAGTGGCGGCGCAGACCACGAGTCCCACGCATTCGTAATCTTGTTATATACTGCTGGGCCGTTATCCGTACCCACCCAAACAAGGTCCCCGTCCAATGCTATCGCGTTAATGTTATTGTTTGGTAATTTAGACGTAGTCCAGGTGTTGTGCTTTGTCCAGACCCCTGTTATTCTATTAAATCTGCTCAAACCCCAGCGTGTGCCAACCCAGACATCAACAGCATCCGCTTTGACTACATTTACGTAATCTTCCGCAATTTTATTGTCTGTAGTATAATTCGCCCAGAGGTAGTAGGAGTTGTCTATATCATTTAATACATAGTTCCAATTCTTGTTTCCGCTTCGAACATCTTCACCGATGTCGAATCTAGTCTTATTTCCTGTTGTCTGGCTATCCCAGTATCTTAATTCGCTCTTCCCCGCGATATTTATAATATTATACGGAAGTAAGTCCTGTGAATTGCCTTTTTCCGCTGTTGTAAACCCGTCAGTATCTATGCACGTGTCGCTTTGGAGGGAATAATTTACTGAAGCAGAGGACGTGTCGTTGACTAATATATAGTATTCGATATTCCTTGTTTCACTCTTCGGAATTAATAACGCGTATGTGAAATTGTATCTTGTGGTGGTTACTGCAGTTTTGCTCATGCCTATAGGCGAAAATGTGTCTGTGCCAAACCGGTAATACAATGTCGCATTGGTATTTGAATCCGAAGCATCTACCAACACATACACAGTTGCATATTCGTTAGCGGTCGCGTTAAAGTCGCCGGAACCAGAAACTGTCTCAAGCGTGTTCCTTGATTTTACTTCTTGAGATGCAGCGTGGGATATGGGAAAAGATGATATTAGCATAATTAACACGATGGCTACTGCCAAAAAGTCCGGTTTCATCCTTACCCACACCATTAACTACCCATCGCTTTTAGAAGTATAATTACATTATCCATATAAATGCTTTTATGGTACAAACATCGAACTATCATTCGAAAGGTTTATACTGAATGAAAGGATATCCGCACTCCAAAAGGTAGATAATATGGAAGAGGTAGAGGTTTGCAACTCATGTGGAAATAAGTTGGTATATACGGGCTCCACAACATTTCCATGCCCTTCGTGTGGCAATACCACGATTGGCAGGTGTCCTACTTGCCGTGATCAAAGCGTAGTTTATAAATGCAAACAATGTGGTTTTAGCGGCCCGTAGTTTAGCATACTGCAATTGGTGAGAAATATGGGCGATGTAGGGGTAGTCTATAAGGTCATGCCAGATAGTACTGACACGAGTTTAAACGAAATAAAGAAGAAAATCACAGACGCCAAGATCCCGAACATCAAAATTCACAGTATCACTGAAAAACCCATAGCGTTCGGATTAAAGTGTTTGGAAGTTCAAATAATAACACCGGATGCAAACAGCAACGCAGAGGCTTTTGAACGAATGTTGTCCAACATACCTGGCGTACAAAGTGTAGAAGTGACAGGGACAGGACTTATATAGGTACGTTCTTCTATTGTAACCGCAATCATAAATGCGCTGTCCAAACACATATGCAGGTGTAGATTATTATGTTTCTATTAAACACGAAAGGAATATCGTTCTTAGTGTTTTTATCCATGGTATCGACACCGTTCTTTCAAGCCACTACGGAATTATCTGCCGAAAACGCTGTTTCTGAACCCGGATTTTCTTATGAGGAGATTGCTGTGGATTTAAAATATGTCGAGAACGAAATAAAAAACAATACGTCCTCTGCGGATATTGGCGCCAAAGCTGAGGCGGCCCTAAATAATTTTAGCGTGAACGGGAGCGAACCGAGAGAACTTCCAGGCAACTACACTATAACCGATGCTGATTTTTACCAACCGTCTGTACCCTGGATAATGTCAACAATCCAAAACACCACCCAGATTGCGTTGTTAGAGCAATTGTCAGCAAAGCCACTTTCATACTATATCCTCACGCGTTGCAAAGATGTTGTTAAGTGGACGGAAGGAAGTTTGAGTTCAACAATACCATTCCCCACGTCTTCAAGAACAAGCCAGAAAATTGACACAGATAATAATTCTGCTACCGGAAACACAAATGGCAACGAAATAGAAGTGAGCATATTTCCCTCTATCGAATTGACGGGCAGTATTTCTATATTTTCAAGCAATAATATCACGATTGGCGGAACTTTGAATTTTCTGGTATCAAAACTCACGCAAGAAAATCTTTCTCTGGAGATATATCTTATCAAAGCTGTAACTTATGGGCAGAAGAATTACATCTGGTATATCGGCTTTAACTTCTCAGATTTATCAACAAACTTTCTTTCTACAATTTCGATAAAGAATGTCGCTGTAACTAATATCATCGGTGCATTGTTGGAAAATCTACTTTCCAACACTCCTGCGGAATTCGGCAACATCACCAACATATTAAACTTCAACGGTCCCTATAAATTGGCATGGGAAGCGGACACAAATTTATCTGGGTTAGATGTGGCTTCAGGTTACACGTTTGTCGGAGGAGATACCTCACCAGAGCGTGTTTGGTTTAGCTGTTCCATCTCACCAGGACACGATTATGCCACTATCCCAAAGAAAGTTACTATTGATATCGAGGGCGCCTCGGACACCACAAATACATACAAATGGTCGGGAGACAGCACGTCGAGACTGCGGTTCGAGTATGGAAAGGAATCAGTCAATAGAACATACGTATCTGTAAACATTAGTGAACTTCCGAAGATGGCGGCACTCACAACTTATGATGACGGGTACAGTGGATATGTCAATTACAGCGGTGACGGCGTTATAGAAAAACTTGAGATTTTCACGCACGAATATAACCTAAACACCTCAAAACACAATTATGTTAAGATAACAAATCTATCGACCGAACTCCTTATCACAATGCCGACATATAAAAGCACAGAAACCGTTAGAACCGAAGAAGATAATCGCGGCTTTGTAGAAAAGTTAGTTGACAACATAATGTGGCAGATCACATCCAAATTTCGCAGAATCGGCGAAATTGTTAATGCCGTTTCAAGCACCATAAATAAGGCTTATCCTGATAATGTAACTTTCGAATGCAAATCAAGGGATTACATAGACGCGATCGAGTTTATATCTGTGGGGAATTCTACAGCATATATCTCATCCAACGGTACTTTTTTTGGAGTGCTGCACAACGCACACGGTGGTGAAATTAGTCTTAGCGGCAGGGTGTGCAACATAAAAGAGATGGCCATAAACAGCACTGATGGGCTATATCTGGAAACAAGCATCAAAGAAAAAACCCCGCTAAGAATCATTTTTTCGGGAGAATCCCAAATATTGGAAGCAAACATAAGCGGTATTAATGAGCATACCCGCATCGAATTTGCCTCTGATGAAATAAAGATTATTAGCAAAGATGCGTACGAAAATTATGCAAACATCGATAAAGCTACCATAATTTACCTTTCCAATACAACAAACGACTATTTTTCACTTAAGGCGTACGACATCCCCGGAACAATCACGATGAAATTCTCTCAAGAACATCTGGAGCTAGCTGCCGAAGGCTATATCGGGCGCATCGAATTTGCTTTTACGAACAAAACAATTCCAAGAATCAACGGGGGGCATTTATTTTCACAACACACTCAGAGCGAGAGCCACACAAGCTTTAAACTCGAGAAATTAAAGAGTTTTGAATTGAACCGCAGTGCAAGCACCTTTAGCGTTATTTCCCTATACAACGAATCATTCTGGATAGTGGTTTCAGATAACGAGACCGAAAACTCTTCAGCCACACTCAACGCCACTGTCTTTTTGAGCGTGCTTCCGAGTGCGGTGTCTATCGGTGCACCATTCGGTTTAATAAACACAACGCCTTATTTTAACACATCGTCATTATCCATAAACCAGTCAACAAACGTTTCTACAATTTTTGATTTTATGGGCGGCATATCGTCATCCGTAAAAAATATGAGCGCGTTCTTTTCCGTTTTGATAGATCGTATTGCCGCCTCCGGTTTTTCATCATCTTTCGAATTCGACAAAAACACAACATTAATTGCCAAAATAGAAAAGGGGGACACCAGCATCATTGGGCCTATCGATTGGAGATATGGAATCGTAGCAAAAAACAAGGAGACACATAACAAAACAGCAACCAGCATGAAAATATATATGGATGGGATATCAAAAAATTCTCGTATATCATCACACCTTGGTAAAAACGAAACAACACTACGTTTGAACATTTTAGATTACCAGGGCAGTGCGGACAACATTGTCTTAGACTCATCCGCCATCGGAGGAAAGAACATCACTTTTTACCTGGGCAATATAACAAAGGGTACGAACATAACCGGAGAAATGAATTTTACAAAAAAAGAGATCAACGGCATAGACTCAATAAACACAAAAATAAACTTCACGACCTCGGAGCGTTTAGGCCAATGTTATTTTAAGATGGAGGAGAGCGATAAATCATCAACGACTAGTGTGTTAATCCCATACGTGCCAAAGCAAATTCAAATGGGCGTATCGATATTTGGTGACATCAAAATAACATACAATGGCAGCGAGAAACTGAGATACATCTATGCCAACACATCTAAGTTTGAGAACGATAAGCAGAGCTTTGTTAACGCCACGTTATACAATGTTCCCGCCTCGTTTTCAATATCTCTGGAGAGCCAGAAAGAGTTTGACATAACAGATTTGAATTTGGCTAAATTGCTTCCAATGATAAACTCTGAAAATAGCGCCTCCGGTGCCGATTTATATATTCAAACTGACGGTGCATGTATCGGCCAAAAAGGTTCCTATCGGGTGATAATTGAAAACATCTCGACTTGCTTAGTTGGAACCCTGAATGCCGGCACATATCGCCTAAATTCCAATAATTTAAATTACATATCTATTGAGGTGGAGAATTTACCTATATCGGAATATTATAGATTAAACTCGCTAAGAATAGTTGCAAAAAATATTCAAACATTGTCGATTAAGACATCGGCGATTCTTGGATACCCACTCATAGAATTAGGCGATCTTACGCTGGAATACCTGGATATAACAATAAAGCACAGTTTAATGTTATTCGGCATGAAAATTGATGGTGTGGTCGTGTTGACAGACATCAATTTCTCAGACATATTTTCTACAACTACATATTCTAATGGCATAAATCTGAGCAATCAAAAAAACAGCAAACACTTCCTAATGCCTGCACCAATAAAAACTATAGTGTATACAATTGCGAGAAACATGTTTGGTGGTGATTACCAATGGGCGATGTAAAGGCGGTCAAACCACCGAAAACGCCATCGAAACCAAGGACACGACATCCAAATGCTGATGGCGTAGCTGTTCAGCGAAAAAGCAATCAAGAACATCCAAGGCGGGGCAGAAGAAAGGTGCTGATTATTGCCGTTGTTCTTGTTCTGCTGATTGCAACTACTGCCTCAATTTATTACTTCATCGTACCGCGCGTAGAGTTAAACCTAAAGACATCTTATTATCAAGGAAGTTTAAACAGCATATACGTGAATACAAAAATAAGCAATGTAGGTACAATAGATTTACGGGACGTGTCTGTGAATATTTCGGTCTATCATCTCAAATCGAATAACGAAGTTGCGAGCAAGATTGAAAACGTTTCTATATTGAAACATTGGAGCGAGCGAGAGATAAAGATCAACTTCATCGGGAACCAATATGATAATTATATGATCACAATATCTGTTTACTTCAGGAGCAACACAAAAATATTCTCCAAAACCTTCTCTCACACAACGAATGAAGAGTATATGAGCCAGTCTTTTGAGGATATGGTATCTGAACTCGGCGGGTAATTATAGATTTAATCAGTCCAATGTTATTTTTACCCAACGATCAATCGCTTGCGTCCAAGCAAAACCAAGCCTATTATGGATAGTAATGCTGCAATTTCAAATCCGGGTACAAATCCTTTTGGCTGCGCCGTTGCAGGTTTTTCCTTTACAGTAAGCGTAAACGTAGTGTTCGTTACGCCGCCCTTTCCATCATCTGCTGTTATCTTTACATTAATTTCACCTGCAGACTTAGGCGTATACTTAAACAAGCCAGCAGACGTTATTATCCCGATACTTGTGTTGTATACTAGTTTATCGTTGTCTTGATCTGTTGCGTTTACTAGATATGTAAATTCTGTGCCAACTGTTGCAATTTGAGGCGATATCACGGATATTGTTGGTGCATTGTTTGTCGTTACTATCAAATTGAACATTGCGGTTGTGTCGCTTTTCCCGTCGCTTACTGTTAGGTTTATCGTATGTGTGCCGATTGTTGACAATGTGCCGCTGATACATCCTGTCGAGTTTATTGATACAACATTGGTGTCTATGCTGTAGGTCAACATATCATCGTCTTCGTCTGTTGCCGTAATCTGATAAGTAAACGGCGTGCCGACTGTCGCGCTTTGGTCTGGTATTAACTCAATTACAGGCGCATGGTTCGTTAGTGTCGTGGCATTTATAACTGTCACAACAAAAGTATCGATTCCAACTCCTCCCACAGTATCGACTACTGTGAGGTTTACCATGTATGTTCCAATTGCAGAGTATCCATGTGTCACGTTTTTGCCAGTATCGTTGGTTCCGTCGCCAAACTCCCAGTAATACGCATCGATACCATAATCGTCTGTTGAAGCACTAGCATCAAAAGAGATGTTTTCATTTATATCTGCATATGTTTCCGTATAGGTTGCACTTTTTGCTACGGCGATTGGGAGCTGGTCCATTGTAATGTTTAACCACGAAATGATGTTTTGGGAAAGGTCGATTACAGTTACATACAGATTGCAGGATTCTCTTGCCGCAGTGAGTATCACTAAGCTATATTCTGTTTTGATTTCGTAAAACCCATCAAAGTCCGTGGTAGTAACGTTTCCGTTCGAAGAGTGTATGTCTCTGGCAGTGATAGTTACATTATTCAAAAACGCGCCCGTGTCATTAAAAACATACCCCGTAATCATTGTTTCTACGGATGGTTGGAGAGTAATGTTGTTCCAATATTCTGTATCGTATATATTTAAGATATTGATATACTCTTGATAACCAGCCGCGCTAGCCCTGATGGAAGCATACCCATTCGGGACGTTTATTTCATAATATCCATCGTAACCAGTTTGTGTGCTGTTTGTATACTCCGTATCTATACCGGAGATACTAATCTGAGCGTTGCCTATGCCGGTGTCTGATGCATCTATCAGATAACCCTTCAACGTAGTATATTGTGTCTGTGCTTTACTAACGCCGGTCATCGTACATTGCAGAAACAGCAAGGTCAAAACGACGGCAATCAACATGCTAGCAGTTTTCGTGACTGTATATTTTTCATGCTTAGGCATATATTCACCGTAACGATATTTATTGAACCCCCTTTTAAATATTGCCCTTAGGCGACATTATTATTTTAAACCAAGACTTAGAACCAAATGGCTCTTCACATCCTCTTTTGTTTTTAAGAAAATTATGTTTAAAAATAAAGGTTGAGAGCATGGCCCACATTTTTGCCAACACTAACATATTTGAACACCAAATCTTTATATCCATGAAGAAGCTAATAATTAATAGAGCAAGACATGAGATATCTAAACAATCCCCGTTTTTACCTATCAGATATAATTGCTTTGTTATTAGTTATTACATTAGTAGTTGGTGTTTTTCCATACGCTATGTATGTTGATGGCGACGGAAACAATGGGGCACCTCTAAAAACCAATCCAACAATCCAAAATAAAAACGATTTAAACAATAATAAAATTCAAGATAGTTTAGAAGAAGAATTAAATGCAATGAACGCAACCGACACCGTAAATGTATTCGTTATGCTCGCGCCCAGGGATGAAAATTTTATAAAATTTGCTGAAAATTATGGCGCAAAAATAGACAGATTCTACACGATAATCGATACGGCCTCGCTTATAGTGCCTGTAGAGAACATTATAACGATCGCCTCTTATCCTGCTGTGGAGCTGATATACGAAAACGAAGAGTTCTGCACTCGTATTGACACAAGCATCCCCGCAATGTCTGGTGATAAAAACACCCTCCGTAATGCTGGTTTTGATGTTGACGGGTCAGGCATAACTATTGCGCTCTTAGATACCGGTATTGACGCAAGCCGCAGTTCTCTAAAAACCCTGCCCAACGGTAATCCGAAGGTTGTGGGCTGGAAGGATTTTGTAAGCGGCAAGTCACAACCATACGATGATGTTGGCCACGGTACGACAATGTCCTCTATTGCCGCTGCAGTCGGGCGTTCGCCGTATTATGCCGGAGTTGCACCCGGAGCGCAATTGGTAATGGCAAAAGGAATAGGAACTAGTGGAGGCCCGAAAGCGGTATATGATGCACTTCAATGGTTATTGGACAATAAAAACAATTTTGGAGGTATAGATATATTTTCTATGAGTATAGGAACGCCGTATAATAATGCAATTAAATTAGATGGCACTGACACAGTAGATATCGCAGTTGAGAAGTTGGTTTCAGCCGGTATCGTCGCTGTAATATGTGCAGGCAACGAAGGACCGGCTAGCGGGACGATAGGCGTGCCCGGAAGAACCGCGAATATTATTACGATTGGTGCTGTAGACGATAATCTTAATATTTGCAGCTTTTCTTCGAGAGGTCCAACACTCGATGGAAGAATAAAACCAGATTTGTGCGCAGTCGGTGATAGGATTTATACAAGTCCATCAGGTAGTTGGACGTCAGGAACGTCCGAAGCTACTCCTCATGTAGCTGGCACGATTGCACTTCTTCTTCAGCATCATAACATACAACTCGATAAATACAATTCAGCTTCAGCTAAAAGTTCCATGACACTTTCACCGGCAACGATAAAGAATATTCTAATAAAATCTCTCTACCAACCGTCCAAGGGCGGCTCGTATCCAAACAACAACTATGGTAATGGAATAGTAAACATTAAAAATACACTATCGGCGATGAAAAGCAAAAACTACCTCCCGATGGCACAGTTCACCACAAGTAGCACGTTAGCTACAGGAATTTCAATCTCCTTCGACGCATCCGGTTCTATCGACCCGAACGGTGACACGCTCACCTATGCATGGGACTTCGGTGACGGAACCACGGCTTCAGGAAAAACAACAACACACACATATTCAACAGCAAAGGAATACACGATAACGCTCACAGTCAAAGACAGCAAAAACAATGCTAACGATTTCGGAGTAAGCACAAGTATAGTAAGCCAATTAACCACGATCAAAAAGTCGCTCAATATAATCACGGGTAACACGCCGCCCACCGCAAAAATCTCAGTCAACGGCGAAGATATTGTCAAAGGGAGCACATTGATTTTTTCGAGAAACGAAGTAATCAACCTCGACGCCTCCAAATCATCAGACACAGACGGTCAAGTGGCAA
>JBBABA010000018.1:0-13928 GCA_041657955.1 Thermoplasmata archaeon
ACCGTTAGCGTTCATTAAATTTCTCCACTCCGGTGAAAAAAAATTCGTTAAAATTTGCTTACTTGTAACTTTAAAGTTACCTTTGCAAAAATCTAAATATGCATGGAAAGAATTCGGACAATTGTTGCATATAAAAACTATTTTGTAGACTTTCTTGCTGCGCAGCCTGTAAAAGTTCAAAATAAGATTTATAAAATACTTGAGTTAGTAGAATACCAACAGCAAATCCCGACAAAATTTATAAAGCACATAGAAGGGACAGGCGGGCTCTACGAGACAAGATTTTCTCTCGGTAATAATATATGGAGAGTTTTTTGCTTTTTTGACGAAGGTAAACTCGTGATTCTTCTGAACGGGTTTCAGAAAAAAACTCAGAAAACCCCAAAGACAGAAATAGAACGAGCAGAAAGACTCAGACAAGAATATTATAAAGAAAAAAGGAGGAAGTAAAAATGAAAAACGGGACATCTAATATTAAACCTTGGTCGCAAATTAAAGACGAACAATTTGGGAAAAGAGGTACGCCAAGACGCGACCAACTTGACAGAGAATTTGAAACTTTTAAAATAGGTATTTTACTGCGACAGGCAAGAGAGTCAAAACACCTGACACAAGAAGAACTTGCAAAGGTAATTGACAAAAAAAGGACATACATTTCACGTGTGGAAAATAATGGTAGTAATATAACTTTAAAGACATTATTTGAAATCGTTGAAAAAGGACTTGGAGGCAAGGTTACAATAGGTATAAATATTTAACGAAACGCTAACTTGTGTCTGCTTTCATGCCGCAGGACGTGCTGGTTTGACGGGATATTGCTATATTTAAAACATTAATACACTGGGACAGGAAAGTGCTTTAAATGCGGCACGAAAAGCAGCCACTAATCGTTATCGGCAACCCTAAAAAAAGACAATGCAGACATCAAACCTGACATACAGACACGAACGACAAATTAATTTCGGCAAAGCCGTTTTGGTTATCGCTTCTGTAAAAGCAAAAGAGGTGCATGATATTATTAATTTTTGTTTTGGTATGCACCACATTTGCTTTTACCCCAACCCACAAAATAAAATTGGGAAATTAACGGATAAAAACCATAATTTTGTTCCACCAAAAAACTGGAGGTATTAAAATGAAAAAAATCATTTCTTTTTGTTTATTAATGTTATTGTTTTATTCTATTTCTTATGCTCAATATCCGAAATTAGGACTACACGGAAATGGCGGGTTCCCCAATCCACAACTTGCCAAATACGATATGATAATGAATACCTATATGACAGGAAGCTGGGCGCAGCAACTGAAAAATTACAATCCAAATATGAAATGCCTAAACTGGGGTAATGCTTATGATGCCGTTGAACATGGCATCGGCATAAGACAGCTTGAGCAATGGGTGGTATCGACCAAACCTACTGTATTGACAGATTCTGTGGGAACGGATACCATCACTGACATATATGTGGACGATGCCTCTATATTTTTCAATCCTTTTTATTTTGGCAACGACACATTAAGGCAATTTTGTATTTTACAAAAGGGTGATTCTGCCGAATTTCCCTGTCGCGTGTTGCATGTATACCCCAGTCAACATAAAGTCACCATTAGCAGGGACCCATTGTTTATAAGGACTCATTCTGCAGGTGATACAGTTCGGGGATGCGCATCCTGCTGGCCAAACATTGCTACAATGAATATTACTTCTGTATGCCCTTACGGGTATTGGAATGGCGACACAACGTGGACAGACCATTGGATTAATAATATAATTACTTATCTTGCTGATACAGCAAATGCAGCGATTGATGGAATGTTGATTGACCAATTGGGTGCAAGAGTTTCTGATCAGGGAAGTAATTTCGGATATAAATTTGACCTGAATTATGACGGAGTTGAAGAAAACACTTCTTATGTTGATTCTTTATGGAGAGCCGGAGCATGGTCTATATTGGAGCGATTGCACACAGTTTTCCCAAATAAAATTTTATTAACGGAACATGAAACATGGGCGTATAATTATGCTCAGGGAAGAACTTTTAACGGATGGCCATGGCTGCAAACCGATGGAGGAGTTTTTGGACAGAGCGGAGGCTGGGTTGCTTCTATGAAGCTTTATAGCGCATGGAATAACGTAGCTCATTACAGCCTGATTCATGGAGGAACATCGCTTGCCGACAGCAATAATTATAATTATATGCGATTTTCACTTGCCTCCTGCCTGATGGGTGATGGATATTTTGCTTTTGACGCCGGCGATGAAGCCCCTGCTCTCTGGTGGTTTGATGAATACTCCGTTGATACGTCAGGAATTGCAACAAATAATTATACCTGTAAAGGATGGCTGGGAATACCGTCAGGAAATGCTTATCCTGTATCGTCCGATTCGTTGGTATGGAGGCGTGATTTTGCGCATGGAACAGCTTTGGTTTCCTATTTACCGCACAACGATTCGCTATGGATTGACCTTGACAGCAATTATGCACGGATTATAGGTGTAACAGATACTGCTCACAATACAGGTGATATTTTAAATGGAATATGGATGAGAGGTATTGACAGCCCCGGACGCGGACACGGAGAAATATTATTTAAAAAAAATATCATCACAAATTGTACAACTCTTCTTTCTGATGATTCACATGTTCAGATAGAAGTATACCCAAATCCTTCATCAGATAAGATTACAATTGAATTACAGGGTGTAACTGATTTTCAAAATACCAAATTTGTGCTTTATGATGGTATTGGCAGGGAAATGAAAAGAATGAAAATAAATAAATCATTAACGATATTAGAACAAAATTTTCCGAGCGGTATGTATTTTTATCAGGTGAAAAATAATAAACAATTTATTTCATCAGGGAAACTCATAGTACAATGACGATACAAACAAATCCCAACGCATTTGCACACACATTTTGCAGCCTCTCAAAACAATGCTCAAACCAAAGCTGCAAAAAGAGTGTGCAAGCCAACGCACCCGACAGTGCAAAGACAGATGCAAACTTGACATGACACGACTTCGGAAAGACAGAAGGGCAGCCGATAACACGGGGTTAGTGCAATTGCCGATGAAGTGCGACTTTTAGCGTTAGTGTTTCAATTTAAAATTTGTGTAACTTGACAAGATAGTGTTTCAAAATTCGGCAACTGCACCAACCCCCAACCGTTATATGCAACCAATAGAAACGACACGATTTTAACTTTAATAAACAAAATAATAATTAAAAGTGAGGAGTCAGCACTATAATCACTGACGAAATTAAAATGAGAAAATTTACAATTATCTTGACAGTTTTAATTGCAATGACAATTAAGGCAAATGCACAAATCCCGAACAGCGGATTTGAAAGCTGGACAAATTTTGGTGCTTATGAAGACCCGATACCTTGGGGCTCTACAAATTCCTACTCAACGGGTCCGTTTTATCCTGTTACAAAATCAACAGACCATTATCCTGCCGGATATGGCAGCTATTCTGTAAGAATGGAGAACAACACAGCTCTTTCGCCAAATTATTCCGGAAGGGGATATATAAGTACAGGAGTACCACCACCAAGCCCTGATTTTCCGGTAACCGGACACCCTACAAGTTTAACGGGCTATTATAAGTTTGCCCCGCTAAACGGCGATACAATGCTTATACAAATACAATTATATAAGAACGGATTGTCTGTTTCCTATGGAGAATTTACCTATGTGGCTTCTGCAACGAGCTGGACACCTTTCAGCGCTTCCCTTACAAACTATACAGATGCTGACAGCGGAAGTATTTTTATTGCCGCTTATTATGCAAATGGCTACAATTGCCTGCCTCGTGGTAATTCCGTTTTGTATGTTGATAATCTTAATTTCGATAATCTTATTACTTCTATTTCGAATCTGACTTCAAAAAACAATTTATTCGATTTATATCCCAACCCTGCTTCTGATATTGTAACTTTGAATATAGAAAACCTGAACAATGCTGACTTGACATTAAATATTTACAATGTAATTGGTAATCTGGTTAAATCGGAAATGCTGAAACAAAATAACAAACAAATTAATATCGGGGATTTAAGTAACGGAATTTATATGGTTGAAATCAAATCTAAAGAATGGTCGGAAAATCAAAAATTAATAATTCAAAGATAATATTGGCAGCATATAACAGCGTGTAGCTTCAATTGCCGAGATAGTGCGAGTTTTAGCATTTCTGCATTTAATAAACGTATATGTAACTTGACAGGACAGTGCATTGAAATCGGCAACTGAAGCTACACGCAAAACGTTACCAGCAAGCGTAAAAAGACAGAAACGACAGTAATAAAATAGAAAGTAAACCATTGTGAAAGGACAGAAAGAAAATGAAATATTGACAAGACAGAAAAACCGACACTCAAGCCGACCCGATGTTTTTTATTTTTTTACCCACCGCACTTTTTTAAAAACAATTTTAGCCAGCCGCACATTGGCACATTTGCCTTTGCCCCAACCGCACAAGCCAACGCAAGGGCAAAGTCAAAAGAGCCAATTTTTCTAACCCGCAAGAAAAACAATAGTAATAAATAGTATATTTGTACTTTAATTTTAAATCAAAAATAGTATTAACAATTTTAAAAAATAAGGACAATGGCAAAAGTTAAAAACATTAATGGTACTTCTGACAACACTTGCAAATGTGGAAGTTGGCTAAAGCATTGGGAAAAATTTAGTGGACAAACAACTCAATACTGTATTGAAAAATCTTGTACAAAGAAAGATTTAGTTGGTGCTCATGTGCAAAAAGATAATTCAACAGATATGAGTTGGTATATTATTCCTCTATGTAGTTTTCATAATCAAAGTGAGGGTGTATTAGAGATTTCAGACAATTATAAGTTAGTTTCAGCTAATAAAAGCGAAACTTGCGAAAAGAAATAATTATTAAATTGTATTTTTGACCTGATTTTTTATAAACAATGTTCAATCTATATGCTTTAAAAATATCAAATTACAAAAGTTTCGGCTTTGACACACAAGAGCTAATTTTTCAATCAAATAAAATTGTTCTTATTGGAAAAAACAATGCTGGAAAAACAAATATAATTACTGCTTTAGATATTCTAATAGGTAGCAGACATCCAAAGTATATTAATATTGATGAAAATGCTTTTAACGATATAACTAAACCCATAACTATTGAACTTACAATACTCAGTACCGATATAAATGACATCTATTTAATTGCATCAGCAGCTAAAAAACATCAAGATAAATTTTACAGCGATTTTAAAAAAGATAAAAACCCAACAATAAAATTTTCATTTTCACAATCGGTAAAAAAAGAAATAAATGAAAGTGAAGATGAGCCAGAAGATAAAACAGAAAAGTTTTTTATTGAAATTGCAGGATTAAAAGTTTATCAAAAAATAGCTGAAATAAGAAGTCAAATAATCAAGCAAATCACAGCTATACCTACGAGAAATGCAAAAGATGATTTAACGGCATCCACTTGGACAAGTTATGGAAATTTAATGAAATCCGTTTTAGAAAACTCCCCAGCATATCCTCAAATATCAACTGCCTTAAACAATTTAAACAACTTGCTTTTAACTGCTTTAGAAAATGAAAGAAAAGATCTATTAAATACATCACAAACCCTAACTTTTATTGATGATTTAAAATTTCAAATCACAAAAGAAAATAAACCCTCAGAACTTCTCAGAAATCTTGAAATATTTGTTTCTGAAAATGGTATATTTAATCATATAGACACCGTTGGAACTGGAACTCAAAGTGCCATAATAATTGGCATACTTGAATTGGCATTAAAATATAAAACAACAAACACAAAATGTTTTGTTATAGAAGAACCAGAAATTTTTTTACACCCTTTAGGAATTAGGTATTTAGGACAATTATTTGGTAATTATTCCGCTCATAAGATTAATCAAATAATACTTACAACACACTCACCTATATTATTATCGTCTTTTCACCCGATAGAAATAGCAAGAATTGAAAAAGTGCAAGGGAAATCTGTAATTATTCAACTACCACACGACTTTACTGACACAAAAAATAAAATTGAGAGAACATTTAATAGTAAAAATGCTGAAATGTATTTTGCAGATTTGGTTTTATTAGTTGAAGGGGAAAGCGATGAAATTATGTTAAACCGAATAAGTGAAAAAGTAATAAATAAAAAAGGTGAAAGTTTAAATTTTCTTAAAAAAGGTGTTAGCGTTGTAGATATAAAAGGAAAAGCGAACATTACCTCTTTTATCAAAATACTTGATAGCTTTAAAATAAAATACAAAGCAGTTTTAGATAATGACTTTTTATCAGTAAGAAATCATTATGAAACATTGTGTGATTATCTTGGTATTAACACACAACAAGATATTAATACTATCCGAAAAGAATTATTTAGCAAAGGAATTTACATATTCAGTTGTGGTGAAATAGAAGATTTAATTCCAAACCCTATAATAAGTAATTTGGCAGAAATTTCAATTGAGGAAGTTATCAATTTAAAAAATCAATACGAAAAGACATCAGACGCATTCAAAAAAATATTTGGGTATGGAAAACCTGAATATGCCTATACGATTTCCGATTATTATTTATTGCAACCATATTCACCATTTGACAGAATTATAAAATGGGTAGTAGGGAGCGAAAAAATACAATCTCAAATTTCTTTAATTCCAGTAACTGATGATGAACTCTTTTAATCAAAATAAATACCCAATATGCCCGAAATAAATTTCAAATCCAACATTGAGACACTGCTCAAAACAGATAAGCGACTTGTTGATGAAAACAAGGAACTCAACCTGACTGCAATCAGAGACCTTGCAGACAAGTTAGACGAGCAGTTAATCCAGTTGCTTCTAAACAACAAGGAAGCGAAAGAAAAATTCTTTTTGAAAATAAAAGATGTTTTGGTTTTCAGGCACACCGATTTTAAATTTTTTCTTGACGAAAATAAAATTGACAACTCATACACCGCTTATGAAAACAAAATCGGATTGAGCAGTAATAGCCGACTTCTGAAAGAAAGCGGAGAGGTGGTATTGAATTTTCCTTATAAAGATTGCGTGCTTGAAGGTGGACAAACCACTGAAGAAGGAACAGATGAATTTTTTGAATACAACAATGAAGAAGAAAAATATGAATTGTACGAAGCCACACGCAAAGAAATATTTTTTAATGAAGTACTTGCACAAGATGAAATTGACCGCCTTGAAGAACCCAAAGCATTTACCAACATAAAAAAATATATTGCGAAAGGTGAAGAAAACTTAAAAGAATTTGCAAGAAATAAAGATGGAATAATTACCGATAATCTTTTAATAAAAGGCAATAATTTACTTGCACTTCATTGTTTGAAAGAAGAATTTTATGAGCAGGTAAAGCTAATTTATATTGACCCACCTTATAACAGAGACGCAGATGCGTTTTATAATGATAAGTTTAAAAACTCAACTTGGTTGACTTTTATGAAAAACAGGTTAGAAGTTGCAAAAGAATTATTACGAGATGATGGATTTATTTTCATTCAAATAGACGATTTTCAACTCGCTTATCTTAAAATACTTTGTGATGAAGTTTTTTCTCGTGAAAAAGCAGTTAATATAATTGCAGTTAAAATGAGTGAAACTTCGGGTCTAAAAATGTCGCATGTAGATAAGAAACTACCAAAAATTAAGGAATTTTTATTAGTATATAAAAAAAATAATGCTTCACGTTTAAATCCAATAAAAATTAAAAAAGAAACACAAGGTAATAAATTAGATGATTATTTGAAATACTATAAAAAGGTAATTGAAAACATTGATGAGCCAGTTGAAAAATGGAAAATATCTTCTATTTCAGACTACCTGAAAAAGCAAGGTAAAAAAACAGACGAAGAGTCAATTAAGAAATTTCAGCTTGAAAATGCAGAAAGAGTTATTTATAGAACTAACAATGCATCATTCGCAAATCTAAAAGTAAAAGGTACTTTAGCTTTAGTAAAATCAAAACAGGGGCTTGATTATGTTTGGTGGGAAGGCAAACAAATGCTTTTCCTATCAGATTATATTGATGAATATGTCTGTGATTTATGGACAGATATAAGTACGATAAATTTAAATAAAGAAGGTGGAGTTGATTTACAGAATGGAAAGAAACCAGAAAAATTATTAAAAAGAATTATTGAATTAATAACAAAAGAAGGCGATTTAGTTATGGATTACCATTTAGGCAGCGGTACAACTGCTTCTGTTGCTCTTAAACTAAATAGAAAATTTATTGGAATTGAACAATTAGATTATGGTAGTAACGACAGTTTAGTAAGATTGAAAGGAGTTGTTAAAGGTGATATATCTGGAATTTCAGAAGAAATTAATTGGAAGGGTGGAGGTTCATTCGTTTATTTGGAACTTGCAAAATGGAATGAAGAAGCCAAAGAAAAAATATATGAATGCAAATCGCTAAAAGAATTAAAGTCGCTTTTCAAGGAACTTTGCGAAAAATATTTTCTTCATTACAATGTAAGAGTAAAGGATTTTATTGAAGGTAACAAAGACAAGAAAATATCTGCAATAGTAGATGAAGAAAATTTTATTAAACTTCCTTTGCCAAAGCAAAAAGAAATGTTTGCAAAAATGCTTGACCTCAATCAACTCTATGTAAACGTAAGTGAAATGGAAGATAAAAAATTTGGCTTGTCAAAAGAAGATATTGTATTGACAAAAAATTTCTACAATCAAAAGTAAAGAGCGATGGATTTATTTATGACCGAGAAAAAATATTTGTTTGAAGTAATTGAAAGCACTGTAGGCACAAGGAATATTTCACGCATTGAAATTCCGACTTTCATTACTGATAATCTCAAATATCAATTATTTGATTGGCAGAAAACCGCACTGCAGTACTTTTTGTCTTTTGAAAATCAGGAAAATGATTTAAAGAAAATTAATGCACCCACCCATTTGCTTTTCAATATGGCGACAGGCACAGGAAAAACATTGCTGATGGCTGCACTTATTTTGTATTATTACAAAAACGGCTACCGTAGTTTTATCTTCTTTGTCAATCAAAACAACATTGTAGGAAAAACCGAAGAAAATTTAATCAATCCAACGCATACAAAATATCTTTTCCAATCAAAAATTATTATTGACGACAAAACCATTCAAATCAAAAAGGTAGAGACATTTTCTAAAAAGACCGATAACATTGAAATTATTTTTACTTCCATTCACAAACTTCACAACGCAGTTTATCTTGTAAAAGAAAACAGCCCCTATCTTGAGGATTTGCAGAAACGGAATATTGTAATGCTCGGTGATGAAGCCCACCACTTAAATGCAGACACCAAAAAGAAAAAAGGGCAAACCGAAATAGAATTAATAACCGAATTAAAAGAAGGAGCAAGCGAATCGGAAGTTGAAAAAAGTTGGGAACATACGGTAATACAACGCTTATTGAATAAAGACGGCAATCATAAAGACGAAGAAAATAAAAATATATTGCTTGAATTTACCGCCACCGTTCCGAAAGATAAATCCGTTGGAGAAAAATATCTTGACAAAACAATTATTCAGTTCCCTTTGGAAAAGTTTTTAGCAGCGGGCTATACGAAAGAAATCAATCTTGTTTCATCCAACCTTGACAAGAAGAAAAGAATTTTACAAGCGTTGCTCTTTAACTGGTATCGGTATAAAATTGGCTCAAAATACATTCCAAATTTCAAACCTGTAATTCTTTTCCGTAGCAAATTCATTGATGAATCCGAAAGCGACTACAAATTTTTTGTTGATATAGTAAAAAACCTGAAACCGCAGGACTTTAATTTTCTGGAACAAATAAAAAAAGATGAATTATTTAAAATAACGGAAACCTACGAAAAAGGGAAAAGCAGAATCATTGATATAAAAAGATTTATTGAAGAAGAAAAAATCAGCATCAAGGAAATTATTGATTACATACAATATTATTTCCGTGAGGTATTCTGCATAGTAACCAATTCAAAAGATAAGACGGCAAAAGGCGAAAGAGGTGGCGAAAAAACTACAGACGAACAAAATAAATTGCTAAACAGTTTAGAAGATAAAAACAATCATATCCGAGCCATCTTCACGGTAAAACGATTGACAGAGGGTTGGGATGTTCTCAATTTATTTGACATTGTAAGAATGTATGAAGGTCAGAATGTGGGCGGTTCAAATACAAAAACACCAGAAGCTACAACACAAGAAATTCAGTTAATTGGCAGAGGCGTAAGATATTTCCCTTTTAAATTTCAGGATAAAGAAGATAACAGAAGAAAATTTGACGGCATTCTTAACCACGAATTAAGAGTATTGGAAGAATTTTATTACCACAGCGATGATGAGCACAGATATTTAAGCGAACTCACAAGAGAATTAAAACGCCAAAAATATATTCCCGATAATAAAACGATAAAAAAGTTTGCTGTAAAAGACGATGAGCAAATTCAAACTTTTTTCAAATCAATTAAACTATGGAAAAACGAACAGATTGAAAATCCCACCAAGAGAAAATTAAGTTTGAAAGAAATAAAAGAGTCCTTTGATTTTTCACACAGAATAACGACAGCCATTGCCCACGAAACACGGGTAGAATTAAGCAAAGAAGAAGATACCACACGTTTGGCATTGGGTGATGATGAAGGAAAAGCATTGTTGCTCAATGGAAAACCACCAACATTATCGCATTTTCAAAAACATATTGCAAGAAAGGCAATAAACATAAAAGCAAAAAAAGACAAATCAATTTTCAGATTTCAAAAACTGAAAGAAGAATTGAATATTGACAGCGTTGAAGAAATATTTGATGATAAATTTTTGGGGAATTTTCCGATTAAAATCACAGTACCTAAAAATTACAATTCACTTGACGATATTAATAATGAAGAACAATTAAAAATTCTTCTTCGCTTCTTTGACAGCGTTGAACTTCGCTTGAAAGAAGAATCAAATCCATACAAAGGAGATGAATTTAAACATAGAAGATTCAGTGAAATATTTGGAGGAGTAAAAGAAAAATCCGTTGAGGTAACAGTAGAAAATAAAAAACTGGAGGAAGAACTTGTAGGTAAACAATGGTATGTTTTAAACGGTTTCAACGGGACAAGTGAAGAAATAAATTTGATTCAATTCCTGAAAGACACGATGGGAAATTTGGAGGAAAATTATGAACAGGTATTTTTATTGAGGAATGAAGAAGTTTACAAAATCTTTGACTTTGATAAAGGCAGAGGTTTTCAGCCCGACTTTTTATTATTCTTGAAAGAGCAGGAAAAAAATCTATTTTATCAAGTATTTATTGAGCCAAAAGGTGATTGGGCAAAAGACAGCAGCGATGGTTTTACAGACAGCAAAGAGGGATGGAAAGAAAAATTCCTTCTGGATATTTGCAATAAATACGGTGATTCCAATATATTGAAAATTGAAAACAAGGATTACAAATTAATAGGTTTACCATTATACAATGAAAAAAATAGAAATGTCTTTGAAGAGAAATATAATATATTTTTAAAAAAGAAATAGCCATCGTATTTGCAAGCACATTGCCAAAGCCCCACAAGCCAACGTTACAACCAAAGCTTTGTCAAAGAGCTTGCAAAGCCAACCCAGAGAAAAATTGTTTTTAAAAAATTTCCTGCCCCTTAAGAAAAAAATAAAAAACGCAAACGCACAAACCGACACGGACAAGAAAGTAAAATGACAATGACACGGAAACTCAATATTGACAATGGTTTACAAGGACAAATGAAAGAACGCCAGCTGGTAACAGGCGGTTGCTGTCAGTGGCGGGACAATGGCTCGTTTGACAATGACGTGCATATTGAAACCTTTGTTCTTCGTGGAAATTTTTGTGGTGAAATCGCCACCGAACAGCAACCGCCAAAACGTTAGCGTTCATTGGAAGAAATATTTTACTAAATTTGACATAAATAGAAAATATGAAAAAAATTACATTATTATTATTGATAATTTTTGCTATTGCAAAAACTCAATCGCAAAATTTCCAAATCAGTTTTACAGGAAAAGGAGCAAGTACAACTGTTGACTCGGTGAAAGTTGAAAACCTGACGCAGTGTACCGATACAATCATTGGAGGAAGTGATATTTTGCATCTAACAGGAGTGGTTGGAATAAATTCACCAAACTCCTTTGTAAATAATACTTTGCAAATATATCCCAACCCAATTACGGGCAATTGCACCATTGGATTTGATGCAACGGCTCAAGGCTATGCAACATTAAACTTATATAACGTTTTAGGTAAAAGAATTATACAACTGCAGGAATTTCTAACAAAAGGGAAACATACTTATAGTCTGAATGGAATTCGTAGTGGCGTTTATTTCCTGACAATAGAATCTGACAACTATTGCTATAAATCTAAAATTATTAGTAATAATACATTATTGAGTACAACAGTTATCAAGCATATCGAAACAACAAGCTTAAATGACCAACAAATTATTACTTCAAATATTGAAAAGCAAAATAGATTGAAAAGAGAAAAATCTTTAATAATAGAAATGCAATATACAACTGGAGACAGATTGAAATATACAGGATATTCTGGAGGAAAATATCGTACTATACTTATGCAAGTTCCAACCATTAGCCAAACAGATACATTTAAATTTGTTTATTGTGCTGATGCTGATAGCAACCATTACGCTGTGGTACAAATAGGCACACAAATATGGATGGCAGAAAATTTAAAAACCACGAAATACAATACTGGTGTATCAATAGGAACAACCACCCCTGCAACATTAGATATATCAGGTGAAGCTACACCAAAATACCAGTGGGCTTATGGTGGTAGCGAAAGTAATGTAGCTACTTACGGCAGGTTATATACTTGGTATGCAGTAACCGACAGCCGTAATATAGCTCCTGCCGGCTGGCGCGTACCAACCGATGCCGAATGGACAACACTAACAACCTACTTGTTAGGCGTAAGTGTTGCAGGTGGTAAATTGAAAGAAAATTGCTCAACGCTTTGGGGTTGCCCAAATACAGGAGCAACCAACGAAAGCGGGTTTACAGCCCTTCCGGGTGGCTACCGCTTCAGCAATGGAAGTTTCAGCGTCATTGGCTACAACGGTTACTGGTGGAGTTCTACAGAGAGCAGTACAGACGTTGCCTGGTTCCGGGACATGAGCTGCAGTAGCAGCAATGTGAGCAGAGGCAACTACAGTAAGCTCTATGGCTTTTCTGTGCGCTGTGTTAGGGATTTATAGACTATTTCCCTATTTGATTATTTAAGGGTATGGGGCTATGCCCCATCGAATTTTATTTTAGAAAATTATGATAAAATGGAAAAAGAGAGAAGAACCAACGAAACGCTAACAAAGGCTATATGCCATAAGGGTTTCGGAGGTAATTCAATTGTTCTTCCCCGCATAATAATTTATGCTTGTGGACAGTTTTGTAGCCCGCAATCCCTTACGGCACATAGCCTCAACCGTTACCGCCAATGCCTCCACACCTCAACACAGGGCAACTTTGCGAAGTGGCAAAGTTTAAATCCTGTGTTGCCTGTTGATTGGCGGTAACGGCTCGGTGTTGCGCTCCCACTAATGAAAAAGTGTGTAGCATGGCACTGGCGGTAACATTGTGTTGCCACAAGTCTTTTACAACCATTTGCACTCTGCCAACCAACTTTTTCATTCCTCTGTTCTTTTTAATTAAGTATTTTTAAAACCCTACCGCACCGATTTTTTCAAAATCGTTAAGTTAATTTATGCTGCTCTATTTATTATTCGTGATTGTTTTTGAATACGTCTAATTTTTTTAGCGTGTTTTCTTTTTTTACTTTCAATCTTATTTTTATGAATAAAATTACAAGTTCCTTTTGCGTGATGTTCAAATGGATTTTGAATTTCATGTTTTATCTGTTCTTCCGGTTTTGTAGGAATAAGA
>JBBABA010000019.1:0-12442 GCA_041657955.1 Thermoplasmata archaeon
GTGGATAATATTTATCTGGGATATCAACATACCCAGTAAGATATTGCGCATTGGTAACAAACTGGGGTTGTCTTTTATAGACTATTCTCAAAGTAGGTGTATTTAAAATTACATCTGTGCCGAACACAGCATGGACACTTGTACCAATTTCCGTATATACCAATCCGTCCCCATAAGGATATTTAGCCGAACCATTGGCTCTATGAGATAAAAACTCTGTGACAGTAACCGGAAAGCCTTGCACCATATCTAAACCATTAGTAGCATAAATTGCTTTTATTTTATCATAATTATCAAAATAAGCAGATGCTGCTAAATCTTTACTGTAATATTTTGTTGCAATAGCAGGAATATCTACCGCAGTATCGGTTAGCAAACTTTCCTCATCTATATAACCAATTACATTATGTAATTCTGCTATTGCAAAATTATAAAACATTCTACCAACAGATTTTAACTGAAGCCTTGCTTCTTCAACTGCGACCAATTCCCTTGCTTCCCCAAGAACATCTTGTATCAAAATTGTTTTCGATGGATAACGTGGCATTATTTACTCCTTATTTTATTTGTATGCCTAACTTAATGGCTATACGGTTATCTAAAATTTGACTTCTATTCCAGTTATGCTCCCTGTCTCTACATTCTCTCTCTGCTATGTCTAACAATAAATCCTCTAATCCATTAAAACCAAGAGCCAATGCGGCATCTGCCTTTAAATAATTAGACTTAGCATATACATAAGTTGTATTGGCGGTAAAACTTGCAGAAGGCATTATATAAATCTTTCTACTCCCATCGGTTTCTCTTAACATTGTAAAAAACTTTTCACCTACTCTTGGCGATGCGGGGTCACCTAAATAATCATAATAAACAGTTGGTTTAATATAACCATAACTTATATTAGATGCATCTGTTAATTCTGATACAGTGAGCACAGTAACATCTAATGCCGCAGACATACCACTTGTTATTACCAAAGTACCTTTAGCGATAGTATGCATATCTGTTATTTGTTTTAGTATTGGTAAACTTGAATACGTTCTGACTAACCTTGTTAATTCAATTAATGAATCATTAGTCACATCCACCAGTTCTTGCGTAGCCCAGCGCATACCATCGGCATTCAAATCTTCGATGGTAGCACCAGCTAAAGAACGTAGGTCTTGCAACCTACGCCTTAGCTTTAAGATGAATTGCAGTAGCGTCATTGCTATGCCTTTGCTATGATATTCACATATAGATATACCGAATCTGCAGCATTAACTGCAAACACGATTGTCGTTTTTACTGCACCAACATCGGTTGAATATGTAATAGAAGTAGGCACAACAGCAACGGTTGATGCTGCCCTTTCTTCTTGTGCGTGGATAGTCGTAATTTCTACTACACCATCCAACACAATATTAACAGACGATGCCGTGTTATCATAATCTGTGCCACCAACATATCTATGACAAAACCAATACCCATCTTTTACAAATGGATATGCTTTGTTCCTACAGTCAACATATAATGCTGGCGAACCTGCGTAACTTTCAGTTATAGTTGTGACTGGCATATTACACCTTTGCGACTATGAACACATGCAAAGCAGTTGCACTTGTATTCGGTATTGTGATAACAGTCTTTTTAGCACCAGCGGTAGTGGTATAAGCAATAGTGGTGGGTGCAACATAAGTGAATGTGCCACTCGCATCATGCGTAATCTGGCAAGTTAATACTTCTGTTACTCCATCTAAATCAAGCAATACCGCCGTATCTGCCGTTGCATAATCAACGCCAGCACCAAGATATCTTCGTGCAAACACAAACGTATCCTTAACGAAAGGAAACACTGCATTTCTGCAATCAACCAAGAGAGCAGTTGAACCACTCAACAATTCGGGGACTGTGGTTGTACTCATTATTTACTCCTTTCTATTAACCTAATGTGATAGAAGTTTCAGACTGTGCAAGACCCACCACAAGAATATCCATTGTAGTTGCTGTTGAATAAGTTGTACTTGCATTTAATGATACAGTAATTGCACCCGCAGTAGAACTATGTTGTGCAACAGATGCACCAAGCAAAACTGCAGTACCACGAGACGTTAGACAAATTACACCAATCAAATCACTTGCATCACATTTGCCTTTGCCGAACACTGAAGTCAAATCAACAGTAACTGCGGTAGTAGCGTTAGGCGTCCAAGTAATTTTGTGACGTTCAAGAAACAAACTGCCTGGTCTTATCAAGTCATTTGTTGATGCTTCTGGAGCAAGTGGGTAGACATTATATTTAAGATTTGAAGCCATTTTATTTAACCTTTCATAAATTTGTTTAAGAAAAGGGCAGACACATTATCTGCCCCATTAATTTACACTTATTGAGCACCATACACTCTGAAATGAGTATTAGCTAATCTGCGGATTAAGCCCCAAGCAGAATATAGTTCTCGCCATTTACCCATAAAACCTGCATTAGATTCATAAGAATCTACGCCATCTGGATAATCAGCAATAGGAACTTTTTCAGCAATTTGGAAGCAACCATACTTACTCTTTTCACCATAATTATACTCGGTAAGATTGAGTATTAACGCTTCATTATCTAAACCAATTTCAGAAAGAATAGGAGCATTAACATAGTTGATAACGCCATCACGACCAGTACCTTCGACTGTGTTTACTTTCATACCATAATCAACCGAAAGTTTAGTGTTTTCACCAAAGCCACGTTTATTCTCATAAGCTGCAGCAAGGTTTTTAGTGAAGGTAGAACCACCAAACATAAACAATTCTCTGACACCAGAAGTATCAAGAGCAGTAGAAACGACAGTATTTACTCTTGCTACATTAAGAACGCCACCAGCATTAATATAGTTAGCAGAAGGGATAAACTCTAAGATACCGCCAGATTCATATTCTGACTCGTTACCTGATTCAATAGCCATTCTACGACCAGTTAAGATTGCTCTTTCGATTGTTTTCATCAATCTGAGTTCAGTCAACTGATAGTTTAAGTCAAGCTGGGAAGCACCGTCTTCAAGTAGCAAAGTTTTAATCCCACCACCTTTATTTAAATGCTCACCAATACCATAAGATTCACGAGTAATCTGAATAACATTTTCTAAGTAACTACCATTAGCACTTATTGGCGCATTTGGTCGTTGATTAGTTTTAGCTACTGAGTTTACCAATGTTAATGTGGTAGCTGTTGGAATGGCGATCATTTGACCAGTAATTGCAGTAGCTGGGTGGCATCTCTTAATCTTAAGCCAGGTATAACCGGAAGCGGCGGCATTACCTTCAAACTCACTGTCAGCCGAACCAATAGAAAGGATTCTAAGTGTTTCATTTAACGGAGTTGAAGTAGCAAAAGAAGCGGACACTTGTGTAGACGCTGTAACAGTAGCTGCAACCCAAGTACCTTTTGAAAGCAACCGATGGTTAATGTTTAAACCAGCGGCGTGATTATTTTCCAGTTTAACATAGTCAATTAACGAACCAGACACTGGACGGACAGAAGCTGCCGCAAGTAAGAACTGATAAGGTAACTCATCAAACTCTTGATAACGGAAACGCCAGTCAGATAGCATTGCTGCGCCGACTGTACCAAACTTCTCAGAGATGATTGTTAAAATTGATAATGGGTTTACTTGTCTTAATGCAAGTAATTTGAACACTTCTTCCTGCTGAGCATACAGGCGAAGTCTGTCTTGTATGTTTGGCGTATCATAAAAGCCACGATATACTCCAGTGGTAGCACCAACTGTAGTACTATAATCTGAACCTGCCATAATAAAATCCTTTCATTAATTAATTTCTGTACTTACGCATTGACCTTGACATTCCACCAAACATGGGCTTGCCGTTATCATTTGTTATAGTCGCTGCGCCTTGCACCTTAGTGCTGTCAATAAACTTATCTTTACCGTTAGATGGTAAAAACATACCCTTAGCATTATATTCTTGATGTATCTTATTAGCAAGTTCTGTATTGCTTTTCGCAATTAACTTATCAAAATGCACACCACGAAATAAGTTTCTAAGAGCAAATGGATTAGCATCAGAAGAGAAGTTACCTTCTTTCATCTTCATTGCCATACTATCCATTTCGCCTAAAAAGGCTACAAATTCCTCATCGGATTCTTTGAAGTAGGTTTCTTTTAAGAACTGTAAGTCTTTCTCACGTTCTTGTGTTATCTTTTCAAATGCATTACGTTTACCAGCTTCTTCGTTTTCATATTCTGATTGGAATGCTTTCTCTTTCTTTTCAGTCATTATACGATATTCATAAGACGGCGTATTAGACTTATACGCATCTGCTGGGTCATAGACAAAGTCACCTTCATCTAATTTAAATTTCTTTTCAATAGCTTGTGTTAAATCATTAGCTTGCCATTGCTGTAATCGAGACTGGGTATCCCCACCAGTCTCAATTTGTCTGCTTACATATTCTAAATCTGGCAACCCAAGTTCAGATTGATATTGTTTATAAGTGCCAAAAAAATCTTTCTTTAGACCACTAAAAAACTCGTTGTGTTTCTCAATAGTCTCTTTCGGCACAGATGTTTCTTTTGCTTTGCCGAGTTCAACCTCTCTTGCTGAAACTAATCGCTGATTCTTTTTCATATCGTTACGAGTAGAAAGTATGTCGTGATACAAAGCTTCATCTGTTGCTTTTAAGTTCTCATACTTTTTATAATCATCATCGCCTAAATCTTTGAAGAATGAATAATCGAACTCAGGTTTCTCATTAATCAGTTCTTCTTTTGTAACCATTGTGTTGATTTCGCTATCTTTATAGCGATTAATCATATCACCCATCGCACCACGTTGTTTCTCAACAACCACTGGTTTCTCTTCGACGACTACTGACGTTTCTGGTATTACCACTTCCTCAGCAGTATTAACCTTGTTTTCCGTTTCCATTATTTCCTTCTTCTATTTGTGAAACAATCTGATTTAAAAAGTTAGGGTCATTTTTAGCTTTCTCAACTACTTTAGTAAACTTACTGTCAAACTGTGCTTTAGACAGTTCATAACCTTTCTGGTCAATTTGCCCAGCCATTACATTAGTTTTCTGTTCGTATTCTTTTAGCATCTTCTGCATCTGCTCTATTTGACCAGCTTGCTGTTGTGCAGTATCCATAGACTTCATAACCTTATCTACATCTGGCATATTCAATCTTTTCAATATTAAGGGGACTAACTGTGGCACACTTAATTGCGTTGCCAATGTAGTAAGCAATGCTGCCTCAGTACCGCTTTCATAACCATTAGATGTAGCACTGGTAAATCGAACTTGTTTAAAACCTAATGATAAATCTGTTAATGGGTCTAATTCAATAGCTACTTCTGAACCCTTTACACGTTTAATTTTGTTATACATCATCGGTGCTTGCATTTCACCAATCTCATTAATTGATGTAGAGAAACCATTTAATGGAGAATAGTTCTTATAATATTCTGCTGCAACTTCACCTACTACACTTAACGATGCATCTACTTGCGCCATTCTACGTTTAATCTTTTGACCACCAGCAGATTGTAATGAAGCTACAGTACTAAATACATTAGGCGCACCTTCAGAGTTACCCATCATTATACCAAATATACCGCTAATATATTCCATCTGTTGGATAAGGAACTGCGGGAATACTAACCATGCTTGTGACAAAGGTTCGGCTTTGATTACTATTGGTGGTGTAGATATGCCTGGAATAGGTAGTTTATAACGTAATGTAGCACCTGGAATAGCAAAGTTTCTGTTCCATTCATCTTGATTAATAATACTATTTTCTTCTGCTAATACTCTGATAGAGTTCATTAAACTACCATTAAGTATAGCAACCATAATCATTTTATTAAATGCACGTTGTAATGGGTATAGATAAGACACTCTGCCAGATGGATAAGGATTGTTCCTATGGTCATAGACCACTGGTATTATATTGTGTTGCGTAATTTCGTGTACTTTTTTAAATCCATAATTGCCAATGGCGGTATATTCGTGCAAGTAGAATCTGCTCGATGTGCGGTATGTAGCATCATCTGATTTAATGTAAGACTGTATTTCGGGTGATAACTCGGAGTACACCTTGAACGAAGGGCTTCCTTTGAAAGTAACGATGTAAGCTGTTTTTTCTTCAAGCACAAACCTTTGGGTAAATAATGTTGTCTCACGTAATCTGGTAGAATTAGTTGCCTGTATAATGGCAGTACCAAAACTACCTTTCAGAAACTCTTTCTCAAAGCGGTCATAATCTAAAGTATCATCAATAGTTTTAGCTAACCTATAAGCTGATTTATAGCTGATATTCATTGCTATAATGTTATTATCAGCATCTCGGTAAAATGGGTCTTTGGTTTGACAATGGGGGAAGTAATATTCCCAACTCAAGTGTTTAATGTCAACAGTAAATTCACCATATTCATTTCGTGGAACTATATAGAACAAACCATGCCCTACGTTTGAACTGTCGGTCACTACTCGGTCATATTGCAAACCACCCAAACTGTCATACCAAGACTTCTGCAGTAAGTAATTATAAATACCCGCTACTCGCCTATATGGTTCATTTTCTTCATCACTCTGATATGGGTTGCCAATAGGTGCTACTTTAATAGTAGGTTTAGCAGATGTCATCAACGCTTCTGCGGTATCACAAATAGCAGTAACAGCAGATATAGCTAATGGTGCTTGGCGGAACTTTAATATTTCAGCTTCTTCTGCTCTGGAGAAGTGTTGACCATATCTAAAGTTCTGATAAATTTTAGCATCTCTGCGCCACTGCGCACCAGCTGAGTAGTTCTCTTTATACAACTTAAAATTTGTGCGAGCTACTTCCTCAGACCAATCTACAGATGGTTGGGTATCATTATGGTTTGCGTTTTGATAATCATTTTCTGACATAACTCAAATATAACCACTAAGAAGCAAATAGTCAAATACCATTAGTTTGGATTATTTATAATAAGTCTTTATATTTGTTTTGTAATTTATAAAAAATTAAAAGGAGATTTAAAATGATAATTAAAAACCCATTCAACAAAACACCTATTTATGTGGCTAAAGAATTAAAAGATGAAATTAAAATTATGGCTGTACATAAAGGAAATGGATGGAACATAGAAAGACTTGCTAATAAATTCCTAAGTAAAGCTATTGATGATGAAAAAGCAAAAATGGAAACAGAAAATAATGGCAAAACTCTCTAACAACTATTTTCCTCACGACTTTAATGCTAAACGTGACCGGAAGGTGCTTAGGTTAAGGAAAGCATTGGGAGCAGAAGGTTACGGAATATATTGGATGTTAATAGAAACTTTATGCACTGAAGAAGATTTCAGTTACCCGATTAAGGATTTAGATTTGTTAGCAGAAGATTATAGCTGCTCTGTGGAAAAATTAACTGCAGTGGTTAAATCATTTGAACTATTTTCTATTGATAAAAATGATAAATTTTACTCCCTATCTTTAATAGCGAGAATGCAAAAGTATCTGGAAGTATCTGAAAAGGCACGTAGTAGTGTTAATGCTCGATGGAATAAAGCCCGAAAATTAAAGGAAATCGCAACAAGTGATACGACCGTATTACGACCGTATAACGATAGTATTACGGAAGTAATACCCGAGTATTACGATGGTAATACAATGAAAGGAAAGGATATAAAAGAAAATAAAATTAATCCTACAGATGATGATATAGAGGCAGAACGATTAAGAAAAATCTTCTCCATCTAAACTTAAACAGTTAATGAAAGGATAATAAAATGAATGATAAAATAAAAGAGTTATATGCAACCCCGATATTCAAAGATAGTTATAAAGATTTCAGAAAACCACTTAGTCCAGAAGATATATTATTAACGCCCATAATAGCATATAAGGGATTAAGCAGAATAAATAATGAACCTTCCTATTGGAGTATGTTGTATGGTATGTTAATTGCTTTAGCGATTGTGATGTTCGTATGCTCATAGCACAATCCATGCTTCGCAGTCTTTGGGCGGGGTATAACTATCATTAGTTTTACCTATAACCATTTTATCATTATATAATGTTTCATCGAACTCTACCTTATTTGGTTTCATTCTAATCTGTTCGGTTAAATGGATAGCATCTAAAGTATCTAACTTACTATCTGGGAATGTATCTACTTCGTTTTTTAACTCGGTCATCTCTTTACGAATATAATATAAACCAGCTTCCCAGTATATTAGCAGTTCACCCTTTAATTTAGTTACTTTGTTAATAGATGGCGCATACGGCATTACTGGTATAAATATGTTTAACTTAGTTAATAACAATTTAATCTCATTAAAGAATGCTCTCTGCTGCCCAGCTACTTCAATAACTGCACCATCTGCTTTATATTTGAGTATCATACGCACAACTTCTTCGACAGAGCCTTTACGTTTAACATTACTCATTTCTTCTACGTTTAGAGCAAGTGTTAATGGTGCTTTAGATTCATCAATATATCTATCGTGTAAATCATATTTCCCTTTAGAAATCTGCAGTAACTTACGTTTACCACTTGAAGTAAATGCATTAGCAACTATAACTGCATCAGATGATGTTTTAGCTTCTGATATAGCTGGGTCGTTACCAATAACTATATAGCAGTTCTCATATGCTTTTTTACCCTCTAAGTCGGTGGTTATTAACCAGTTATGCCCATTAGAACTAACTACTTCGCATTCATGTGTGCTAATCTTATAGTCTTGGTCTGATTTAATGCGGTTATAATACTCTTTGAAGAAACCTTTAGCACCACCTAAATCTGGTTGGGATATGAACCATTCCATACGTTTCTTGCAGTTCTCAATAGTATAACGCATAGTCCATTCTGGTTCTTCATTATCCATATCACCTATACCGTTATATCTGCGACCATTGATACGTTTAACCGTATATGTATAAAACTGTTTCTTCCAAGCCTTGTTAGATGGATTCATTAGTTTGCCTAATGTATCATCTTGATGTATTTTATTACCAATGTAAAGTATCATCCCATCATCTTCAACAGCACCGAAAGATTCTTCCATTACTTCTTTACGATTAGTTTCTCTGCGTTCCATCGTTTGGGTATTCTCCCTATTCTCTGGGTCATCAAAGTTAATGAAATCTATACGTTTGCCTAATATGTTAGAACCACGAGTAGGTTGTTCAATACCACTACCTTCAAGTATGTAACCATTAGTAAGTATCACTAAATCACCAGTATCTTTACCTTCTCTATCTTTAACTGCTTTGAATGAAGGTTTTAATTCACCAGATATTTGTTTTACTATTGGTTTGTTTAATGCATTAGATATGTTATATAATCGTTTACGTGCTTCTTTACCAGTTTTAGATTTAACTACTTGGAACTCTGCTGCTGGTAATAATGAATCTTCCCAATAGATACCATATTGACCAACCAGGATGTTGTATAAAGGGAGTATGAATGTAAACCACGAAGTTTTGCTTCCACCTCTATATGTAGCTATGACGTGACACCTATCTTCTTTAGTCATGCCATCTTCGTAATATAGCACTGTACGCAAAGCAGTAGATGCCCATGGGGCTATGCCGTACTTAGGCATTATAATATCTGGGAATAAATCTATGGCAAAGTTATATATGCCAAGATACTTCTTGTTATTATTCTGCCATCTGGGAAGATATTCCAAGAGTTCGTTTGAATATGGGTTGATGCGGATTGGTTTTAAATTCATTTAATATTTACAACCATTTGGGCAAACAGCTTTTCCGCTTTGTGTATAATTAACCATCGTAAAACATCGAGGGCATAGTCCAACAAAATGCATTATTTTCCAATAATAGTATTTTATTTTATATTTAATTCTAAGCAAGTCAAATTCCTTTGAAATCTTAACACAGAATCCCACAGCTCAACGGAGAGTAATCAATTAGCCGAATTGGTATAAAGGTATCGGCTATTTTAAGAATCGTCTCTGTGGAAGCGAGTGGAGTTTTCCAATATTATTCTAATGTTACTTTATTAGGGTCGAACTCTTCGTACATCTCATCATTAATTGCGCCTTCGGGGTAGTCTAACTCATCTTTAAGTTTAGCCATATCTACTTCTTCTAACTTAGAGCCATCCTCTACCATCAATGGTTCGGGTGGTAGTTGGAATGGTTGGTTAGGTCGAGGTAGTAATGGTATTTGTAAGCCTTGATTAACGATGGTGTTATCTGTATATGCTTTATCCAGTATAAACTCTAATGCTTCTTTCTTATCTTTAAAGTTATCACCAGTTATCGCTGTTTGTATCATTTCTTTCATCCATCCAGCTATTGCTTCGGGTGGCATAGCTGCGATTAACTTTGTTTTTAAATCTGGTTGCAATGATTTGATTAATTCCATAATAGAACTCCTAAATGCTTTAGTTTGTAATAATAATGTACGGTCATTTGCTTTAATTTTGGGAAATGCTATCTTCATAGCTCGTGGTAAATCCAGAAATAGGTCACTTAAAGGGTTAAACAATGAATGGACTAACTTAATATGGTTTGCTGTTGCTTTAGGACGAGCAAATGTACGATTTTTATAATCTTCATATCTTTTCTCTCTGTTTTTAGCATTTGGTGCGGTACTGGAACTGGCAAATTGGCTACGAATAGCAGCAGATAAGTCCCATTTAGTGAAGAATATGTTATTTAGCCCGGAAGAAGCAACCAATACAAACCGATTCATTGAATATATGGTATAATATACTCTAACATAGCAACCATCGGTAGGTATTAAGTCACCATTCTCATCCTTTTTATAGATAATCTTATTCTCATTATCATAACTCTCTGGCACAAACTCATCTTTAGTTTTGAACCAGCAGTTATATGGGGTAAAATCATATTCATTATAACCAATCTTGGCTATTTTCTGCACTAATGCGGTAAATTGATTATAATCCTCTATGAGTACGTTATCTGGATATGCTCTGAATGCCTCTTTAGAGAGGAAATGTTCACCTACTAAAAATTCTTCAGTAGAATGGTAAACAGTCATGGGTTGTGGCAACGAATGATAATGCCTATCTGCTCTAATGTTTTCTTCTGCAATATTAACTAATCTCATTTACACCTCCAATGGGCTAAAGTAGCTAAACCAACATTAGTTACCGATACTCTAAACTCATTACCATTTTTATTAAATAGTAACTCATTGCATATCTCTTTATTAAATGCTATTGATTCACAGAACCATTTTAATGCTAAGTAATCAGAATTAAAGTAATTAGGTGGATAGTGTTTAGTTTCAACCCCATTCTCAATAGTTGTGGTATAAGGTGGTTCGGTAAGCCGGGTAATCTCTGCCATTACTTTATCTTGGTAGAAAGGGTCTAATTTTATGCTCTCATCTACTTTCACAGGATTATCTACTGCTTTTAATGCCTTAATTGCAGCTACTTTCTCTGCATAACGTTTACTAACTTCTTCTCTCTCTTCCATCACATTTACCTTTCTAATTATTAATTAAAGAGACTAATATATACATATAGCTTACTAAAAGCAAATACCATCTATTACAAAGCAACTACTATCAGCTATTATTACCATATATTTGCAAATTCTTATTTTTATAGTTAGCTTTGCGCTGTCAATCGCAAGTTACTATATTTACTATAAGTTACTATATTAACATTAAGTAAATATAGTAACTATGGGTAACATTAGTATATGTAGTTACATTAAAGTAAATTTTAAAAATTAAATGGTAGTTGTAATATACTAATAGTAGATGTAAAGTAGTTTGAAGTATATGAAAATATCATAGGTAGTGTATAGAGGGTATATTTAAACTATTTACTTCATTAATATAGTTACCCCCCTACTAAGTTTATTTATAGCTAATATTTACTGCTATCTATTTACTATGTGTAGATAGTACAATTTATCCAAGTAACTAAGACTACGGCATATTAGTAGTGTAGTTAAGGTAATCTGAAGTAGATTGTGTTATAGTATAAATAGGTAACAGTATTAGCAGAAATAGCTAATATAGCTATAATAGTTAAGCATAAGCATCTATACATAGCTATTAGACTACTCATCTACATCACTATGAAGTAATGCAGATAACAGAAGTAAGTAAATGGAAACGGTTAGGTGTTCTAACTTAAATATAGCGTAAGCTATGGAAAAGGACATCTAAAATGGAAACTAATCAAATTGAAACAACAGAACTAACTGCTGTAGATATAATTGTAGCAGAACTTGACGTTCAAGAGTTTATCGTATCAACCTTTGATGTATTAAAGGTAAAACTTGATGCAGAAAATGCTGATATTGAGCAAACTAAGTTGACTAAGCTAACAGCCTTAATGAACGAAAAAACAGAGATGTTTATGAGTGATTTACCGCTTGAAACAAAGTTAGCAAAAGATGCCGAATTGACAGCTAAAATAATAGCGGTCAACAATTCTGGTAAAATGTCAATTGAACA
>JBBABA010000020.1:0-11235 GCA_041657955.1 Thermoplasmata archaeon
AAATAAAACCAATAGTAAGACAAATGGAAAGAGAAAGACAAAGAATAATGACAGAAATGGAAAACAAAGATTTAACAAAGGTTCAATATGAAGGATTGGGAAGAGTATTTGATGCAATGACAAAAAATATACAATTACTTTCAGGAGGAGTAACAGAGAGAAGTAAAATATCAATAGAAATATCAAAAGAAATAGCTGATAAAAACAATGTATCTTAATGTATTTACATCCCACACAATCAATAGTAGCTAAAGACTTACATCGTTTTAGAGTTTTAAGATGTGGAAGAAGATGGGGAAAAACGATGTTAATTAGTGAAGAAATAAAAGGTTTAGTTCTATCAGGAGAAAAAAAGATAGCTTATATAGCTAACAACTATCAACAAGCTCGTGATATTATATGGGAAATTTTAAAAAGAGAATTAAACCCTATTATAATTGATAAGAATGAAGCAAGATTAGAGATTTTAGTAAGAACATTAAATGGGAAACAAAGCCAGATAGTATTAAGAGGATGGGAAAGTATTGAAAATTTAAGAGGACAAGCATTTCACTTTTTAGCGATAGATGAGGTGGCAATGATGAGTAATTTTTGGGTTGGTTGGCAGGAAGTATTAAGACCAACACTTACAGATTACAAAGGAACAGCCATATTCACTTCTACACCTAAGGGATATAATCACTTTTATGATTTATGTAATTTAGAACTTACAGACAATAATTTTAAAACTTTTCACTTTACATCTTATGAAAATCCACACTTACCAAAAGATGAAATAGATGATGCAAAAAGAACATTGCCAGAAGAACGATTTGAACAAGAGTATATGGCAAGTTTTGAAAAGACGGCAGGACTTGTTTATAAAGAATTTGATAGAGGAAGACATTTGTATGACTTTTTACCAAGTCCACCATTAGATAAAAAATATACAAAAATAGGAGCTGTTGATTTTGGGTATAGAAATCCTGCCGCAGTTTTGGATATAAGATTTAGTGATGAGATGATATATGTTGAGAATGAGTGGTATAAAATGGAAAGAACAGAGGCGCAAATTGCTGAATATGTGGCAGGAAACAAGTTTGATGCAGTATATCCCGACCCAGAAAGTCCCTCTGCTATTGAGGAATTAAGACGAAAAGGCATAAATGTAAGAGAAGTGGTTAAGGGCAAAGATAGTATAAAGTCAGGCATTCAAAAGATAAGAGAATTATTAATTTCAGGTAAAATAAGAATTAACAAACAATGTGTCAATTTGATTAGTGAGTTTGAAACTTACGCGCACGATGATAATGTGGATGATAAGAATAAACCAGAAAATCCAATTAAATCAAATGACCACGCCTTAGATGCTTTAAGATATTTTGTTCTTATGATGGATGTAGGACAATCACAACTAAAACAATTTAGACCAAAGTGGTAAAAAGTTATTCACACTTGATTTTAAGAGTGAAGTATAGTATAATAGGAAAAAATAATTAAACTTACGGAACATTAAGTGTCAAAAATGATTGGCACATTATCTAAAAATAAAAAGGAAAACATAGTTTCAGCTTATATGCCTTCTTTAGAGGTTCTTGAGCTTATTAAAAATGTCAAAAAAGACTACGCTACTGGTGTAGGAATAATGCAAAAGTCTTACGAAGAGTTTAATGATAAGACCATTTCAGAACGAATGAATATTGACCAAAAGGCATTTAACTCTTATTCAGAGCCAAAATCTGCTGACCCAGACAGAAATTGGCAATGGACTGGTGTCAAACCAATTACACGCAATAAACTTATAAGTATAGCCGCTCACATTACAGCTAACATTCTTATCCCACAAGTATTCGCTCAAAATGATGCAGATGAAGAAGACAAAGAAGTAGGAGAGGTAATGCGTTCGCTTATTGAGTGGAACATACAAAACTCTGATTATGATATTACATTTTTGGGTGCTGTTATTTCTGCATTAGTAAATCCCGCCGTTATAGTTAGTGTAGAATTTGCGGAAGTAATGCAGGACATTAAGACCAAGAATGATGCGGGAGAAATAAGTGTGAAGGAAGTTGTTGATGAATTCTTTTCAGGATTACAAATGCACATAGTCCCTTGTGAAGAGTTGCTTATCAATAACATTTACGAGTATCACATACAAAGACAAAAATGCGTTATAAGAAGGAAGTATGTTGATTATGATGTAGTAAAAGGAAAATATGGAGACCATAACGATTTTGGACTTATTAAACAAGGTATAAGAACATTCTACTCAGAAGAAGAAGGAATGTTTTATGACAACAAAGATGAACAACATCCCACATTATGCGAGGAGGTTATTTACTATAATCGTAGAGAGGATATGGAAGTTCCTTTTGTTAATGGTATTTATCTGGGAAAGGGTGTAAAAGATAATCAATTCAAACATAGACGAATAATAAACTACGATAATGAAGTGATATTAGTTCCGATTTATCCCTTCGCAAAGAGTGGATATGAGCTAATAGATGAAAAGAGATTTTTTTACTACAAATCAGCGGCATTCAAACTTGCTCCAGAACAAGACCTTATAGATAAGATTTATAGAATGGTAATGGATGGAACATTTATGCAGACCATGCCTCCTATTGCTGGATTTGGCACAGGAGCAATAGATTCATCAGTTATGTATCCAGGAGCATTTACTCCATTTGCAAAAGACTCAAAGATAGAAAAAATAGATGCAGGGGCAAAACTTGACTGGGCTTATAAAGCGATAGAAACAATAGAAGACTCAATGTCAGAGAGTTCTCAAAGTGAAGTTCAAGGCGGAACACTCCCAGACCCTGCTCAAAAAGCCTACACAGTAGCAAAAGCAGAACAAAATGCTCAAATTCAATTAGGATTATTTGGCAAGATGATAGGCAGATTAGTAATTGATGTAGGATATTTAATGGCTGACATAATACTTAATCACCAGACCGTAGCTTCAATAGACGAAATAGGAACAATGAAATACAAAACATTTCTTCTTCCGAACCAGACAAAAGAAGGAAAACAAATAACTAAAAAGATGGTATTTACAGATGAGTTTATGGGAGTCAAAATGACAGAAGAGCAATTACTAAAAGAGAGTTTTAAACTTAAAAAGGAAGGAGGTGATTCTGAAATATACAAAATAAACCCCGACCTATTTAGTCGTTCAAAGTTTCTATTTTCAATTAATGCAGATGTTCAAATCAACAAATCAGATGCATTTGAGAAAGCGTGGAATCTGGAGGCATTAGACCGAGGAATAAATAATCCATTCATAAATCAGGAGAAATGGACAGAAGAACATCTTGTAAAAGTATTCCATAAGAGCGATTCAGAGAAATTTATGGCTAAAGAACAATTAGGAATGCCACAAAACAAGACATCAAAGTCAACACCAATCAATAAGTTAATGGAGTCAAAAGTCGGCTTATTAGGTTAAATTATTAAGATAATTAAAATAAAATGATAATTAAAGGTTATAATTTAGTATACGAGCCAAAAATAAGTAGGGTCTATGAAAAAGACCAAGCTGGTAAAGACGCTACAGAGGAACAGGTCTTAGCTTTCTATGACAAGTTTGGAGGGTTAATTTTGAAGGACGGAGTCAAGGTAGAAACTGGCAAGTTTTGGGCAGAATACACACAGAAATTAGCTTCAGCTCATAAGGTTAAAGTAGAGAAAGCCAAAAAAGAAGAGTTAGAGACAAAGGATTTAGAAATAGCAAAAGCGGTAGAAAAAGTAGTAAAAGTAAAAAGTAAAAAGTAATGGATAAATTTGTTGATAACCTCATAGACGAAACACAATTTCTTACATTCAACAAGAATGAGGTTTTTATTCGTGGCAAGAAGTTGGATAAAGACCAAATAAACGAGTTAAAGGATTCCGCTAAAGCATTTTATAATTCGCCTATTTGGAAGATTTTAGTTCAAGAGATTAGAAATGAATCAGTAAAAGCTCTTTACAACGCTAAAACAGATAAGGATTTAATAGCAGGTCAAACAATGATATTTAACCTTGAGATAATAGAAAATTTACTCAAGAAATTATTAACCTAATGGATTGAATATGAGGGTCTTAGCTTCGGCTATGTTCCAAGACCCTCATCTCCAGTCCGTTAGGAGGTTGAGTGAACCTAAATCACTCTTAAGAACCCTTGATAGCAGGTAGCTATAAAAAATATGGAACTTGAAAAAAAGGTGGAAGAAGATTCATCAGCCACCGATGAAAAAGAGGAAAAAGAAGAGGAACACAAAGAAGAAAAAGAAGAAAAAAAAGACGACTTTGATTATAAGTCAGAGTTTGAAAAGTTAAAAGGCAACAAAGAAAAGAAAGATTACGCTTGGAACAAACTTCATAAAGAAAACAAAGACCTCAAAGATAAACTCAAGGAACTGGGTGGGGAAGAGGTAAAAGAAGATGTCCGAGATATTATCAAAGAGGAGATTAGTGGTTTAAGAAGCGAGCTTTTAAGTAATAAGTCAGAAGTGGAAATTGCTAAACTTACTGACAATCAATTTGGCAGAGAATTGATTAAATTGAATTTAGAGCGATTTCCAGGAATGTCTATTGAAGAGGCTTGGTTTCTTGCCAACAGAGGCAGATTGGAAGGGCAAATGTCTGAATTGAAAAAGACAACCCTTTCAAAAGAGCGCAAAGGTTCTGGTTCAGGAGCAGGACAAAAAGACCAAAAGTCAACAGAACCTCAATTATCTCCCGATGATGTGGCAGTAATTCAAAGAATGGGGCTTAAGTGGGACGGAAACGCCTTCACAAAGCCAAAAGGTAGATTTGGTCTCAAATTAGAAGGAAACAAACTTGTTCAAATAAAGACATAGTCAAAGTTGATTATTAGTTAATCAATTAAAGACATGGCAGTACAAAAAGTATTTAAGGTTGTAGAAGACCCTGGAAGTGCCATCATAGCAAGAGTTGAAGACAGGACAACATCTTCAATGACTGCGGCAATAGCGAAAGGAGAACCTTTAAAGACAAGAACTGTAGCCAATAGTGCGGCAACAGACTTAATTCCAGTAGGAAATGGAGACCCTGAAATCGCTTAACTGTAGGCGCTAAGTTCTTTTAAAAATGATATAATAGATGTATGAAAAAAGGTTCAAAACATACACCAGAAACTCGGGCAAAACTTATTAAGATGTTAAATTCTTATAAGAATACTGATAAGTTTCGCAAATCCCACTTAGCTTCTTTGAAAGCTCAGAAAGGAACAAAACATAACAATACAGGTTGGACGAAAGAAGTAAGAGAAAGACATTCTAAACTATACAAAGGGAAACAACGACAAATAACAAAAGAAGTCAGAGAAAAAATAGGATTAGCACACAGAGGAAGTAAGAATGTTAATTGGAAAGGTGGCATTAGTTTCAAAAAACAAAGAGATAATCTGGATTACTATGAATGGCGACGAAGTATTTTTTATAGAGATAAATTTACTTGTCGTGTATGTTGCATAAGGAGCGGTTGTGGTAAGGCAGTTATATTAAATGCTCACCACATTGAACCCTTCAGAAGCGCAAAAGACTTGCGTTATGATATAGACAACGGAATTACACTTTGTAAGAAGTGCCACATAATAACACACTACAAAGAACATCTATTTGTCACCTTTTTTAAAGGAATTTTAGAAAATGGGCTTAATTCGGCGGAAACCTCGCAAGAGACAACACCGAGCCAGCAAGAGAGATTACGAAAGGCTCTCTGGGCGTGTGTGACGGTCAAGGGTGAATAAATATAATCCCTATAAATAGCCCAACCGAAAGGTATGACATGACCTGAACAGCATATAAGTTTAACAACGAAATTGCTGATGTGAGAAATAGAAAACTCACGATAACAAGATTGACAGACGATTTTATTGGAATTGCAAATGGTGCTTCAACAGAAGCCTCAGTAACAACTGAAGGTAAAGTTGAGGTTATTACTTGTAAAGGTTCAACATACATCAGAGGGAAAGCTACGACATTTGCAAATATAGACACACAGGCAGAAATTGATGTGTTGTTATTTGCTTGGGTGACATTTGATGTCACTGCATTAACAGGAACGAATGGAGACTTCACGGTTGATGAAGACGAAACATTAGACAGCAATGTCAATGGACTCCAAATTATGAGAGGCGACCCAGTATTAGGAACTTTAGATGTTAGAGTTCACTCACTAATTCTGGATGCCTATGTTGCTTAATAGATAACCTTATAAAATTATGAAATTAGACAAAGAAGTAGTACGCACAGAGCTTGATGAGGTTCTCTTTGAGGAATATGAAAGGGAGTCAGCTCCAGGCGAAATTCTCGCAACTGATAAACTTTTCGTAAAGCAAAAGGATATATCCAAAGGGTATGTAATATACGCTGAGAATATGGGTCCTGGAGCTTTTGAAAAGCATGTTCAGGAGCAAAATGTAAAAGAGTCAACTACAAAAGTTGGCAATAAAGTAACGAAGGAAATTGAAAACTGGAAGAACTCTTTACCCGTGGCGATTGAGTCTTATGAAGACGACCAACACGATGTTATCCAAGATAATGTTCGTGAAATGGGAATTAACGCAAGAATCACAAGGGATAAAGATGTAATTCAGACATTATATGGTGATGGATTTGATGGAACAACAACGCCAGATGGTGTTTATACTTGGTCAAATTCACACTTAAATCTAAATGGGGACACAATAGATAATCTGGAGACAGGAACACTAACTCCAGCAAATCTTGAGACGCTTGTTAAGTCGTTAAGACTACAAAAGAAACAAGATGGTTTGATAGGGGGACATAATCCAGCAGGATTAGCAGTCCCAGTAGCGTTATTCCCTGACGCGCAGGAAATAACAAAGTCGGAATTAGCGGCTCACACAGGTGAAAATCAACTTAACTATTTCTCGGCAATTTACCCAGGATTAGTAGTTGGCTCATCTGGCTTTCTTGACAGCACCTTTAACGACTATACCAATGCTAATACTTCACATTATTTGGTATCAAGAAATCACATGCTTACAAGAACAGTAAGATTGGGATTGACAACTGAATTGATACCTTATCAGTATGACGCAAAAGATAGATGGTTCTACAAGGCACGATATAGAGAGGTGCCTTCAGCTAAAGGTTGGCAGGGAGCAGTTGCTTCTTCTGGAACGGTCTAATTATTATCATTAACTAACACTAACTATGAGTAAAATTGAGAAAATTTTAATGTATGGACTACAAGTTGTAGTTCTCATACTACTTCTCATTGTTCTGGTTGGTGGTAATCAATCAGGCAATTTAGGAGGAACACGATTTCCGAGTGGTATAAGTGTGGACAGCACTTCACCATCAGCGGGAGAAGTTAGAGGAACTACTCTAACGATTACAGGAGCGCAAACCTTGACAGGGGCAACAACCCTTTCAAGCACACTTGGAGTTACTGGTGCTACAACATTGTCAAGCACATTAAGTGTAACAGGAGCAACAACACTTAAAGTTTTGACACAAGGTGGTTCAGTTCTTGCTACTACTACATCAACAACAGCAACAACATTTGCACTTGCTGATTTGTTGACTTATTCAGTATGGGAAGTTACACCAAATGTTGCAGACTTAACTTATACATTTCCAGCTTCTTCTACGCTGTCAACTTTGGTGCCGACAGCGGGAGATAGTAGGACTTGGACAATAGTTAATGCAACAACTACTGCAGGAATAGATGTTATTTTTGCGGCAGGAACAGGTTCAGCATTAAAGGGAGTTACAACAGTAGACGAAGCTTCGCATGGGACAATAACACTTGTTAGAAAAGCTAATAGTGACATAACAATCCTTACGAACTTTCCAATAGCAGATTAGTTCATCCATTCAACTTCTCAATTTTGGGAAGTTGGATTGGGTGAGCTTAAATTAAAAGATAACAATTAACGATTATGAACAAAATTATAGGAATAGGAATAGTAGTAATAGGACTTATTGTTTTATTGACTACTGGAACTATGCAACTTGGAGGAGTAGTTCAAAATACACCAACATATTCTAATGTTGCCACAAGTGGAATTATGTCATTTACAAGCAGTACTCAGATATTGGCAACAACATCAAGAAGGGCTTATGTTGTAATATGCAATACAACAGCAACTAATTCTGCTTACTTAAGTTTTAGAGGAGACATAGTGCCTGCAAGTGGATTACTGGATTATGAACTTGGAACAGGTGAATGTTATGAAATTGACAATGATAACCTTTATGTAGGAGCTATTAGAGCAACTTCATCAACAGGCACTATAAACTTAACAGTAACGGAGTTTAAAGATTAATGACAATTCAAACGCTAAAACAGGAACTTACAGGAATGTTACACGGAAGCACACTTAATAAAGTGCGAAACTTTTATGATTTATGTAAAAGGGCTTCTGGTAATATTTTACTAAAAATAGACCCCGCAGAAACGAGAAGAATTGCCAATCTTACAAACGCAATACACGATGACATCTATGATTACACAGCACCCTCGGACTTAAAAAGAGTTATAGATATAAGACCACAAGTAAATAGGGATAGTTCAGATAATTTCTCTCAATGGTTTGCTGAAGAGTTTGATAAGTATAAAGATAGTTGGGATGATATTTTTCAGATAAGACATAATGATGGAACAAAATCATTAAGAGTGAGTAAAAACATAAGTCCTTCGCCGATTACAGTTCACGGATTTAATTCTCTTACCGATAATGGAACAATCGCAATAGTAGGCACAGCTTCAGGATTAAAAGTTGATACACTTCACTATGTAACAGGAAACAAAAGCATAGAATTTGATTTAGCGGTTACGGGAGACGGAATACAAATAACAGGAATGTCAGCAATTGATTTAACCGACCACGATGAGATTTCAGAACACTTTATAAGAGTTTATCTTGATAGTGTTTCAGCCTTGACTTCCATAACACCTATTTGGGGGAATGACTTAACCGCTAACTATTGGACTGGTGTGGCTCAAACCGCTCAAGCAGACGGGACAGCTTTTAGAATTGGTTGGAATATCATCAAAATACCGTGGAATACAGCCGTAGAAACAGGAACAGTTGCTCCAGCTACGATAGATAGTTTGAAACTTACATTCACAATTACTGCGGCAATAACAAATGTGAGAATAGATTTGTGGACTTCTTCAATAGGAGAAATCTTTGAAATTGAGTATTACTCAAAGTATCTATTCAGAAGTTCAGCAGGAACTTGGCTTGAAACACCGACTGCTGATACTGATATAATCAATTTAGACAGCGACACCTATAATATTTTTACTTATGAATGTTTAATTGAATGTGCTCAACAACTTCAAGGAAGTGATAGTGCCTTTGATATTACATTCGCACAGAATAAATTAAAAGAATTATATGACCTTCAAAAAGAGAACGCACCAACAGAGAAAATAAGACCTCAAACGAGGTATTACAAAATATGAGTGAAAAGTATCAATTAAGAAAACAGATTGAAAGCTACATTACAAATATGGAAGCTACAGCAGATAAGGCATTGCCTTATATGGTTTCAGGCTCTCAAAATGTTCTAATAGACCCTCGTTTCGGAAAGTTTAGTTCAAGAGGTGGATATTCACGACTTGGAGTGGGAAATACAGCATTAACGCCAGTTCGCCAAGAGTTTAGATGGATAACTTCAACAGGAGAAGAAAGAAATTTAAGATGGTATGATGACGAATTAGAGGCATATTTAGGCACAATAGATGGAGTAGTAATAGATGCTTGGACAAGAATTAAGAATAGTTTAAGCACAACTACAATTCCAAGAAGGACTACATATTGGGATAGCACAGAATTGATTGACCTTTTACTTTTTGTTCAAGGAGATGATAATATTTACGATTGGAGCGGAGCAGTTACGACATTAGCTTCAGCAACTGCTAACACTTTGACAAAAAATGGAACAAAAACTTGGGCAGAGTCACGATTTCTTACAGCTGGAACACGAAAAGTTTTAATCAATGGCACAGAATATACTTACACAGGAGGAGAAACTACTACTACTTTAACAGGAGTTACAGGAGACCCTTCGGCAGAAGCAGTAAATAGTGTAGTTAGTCAAGTAGTCAGAACAAATGCCAACACACCTTTAGCAGACAGAAATAATCACACGATATTTAATATTGAAAATCACATATTAGTAGGTTCAGATGAAGACGCTTTGGTTTATGTGTCAAAAAGCACATCTTTTATTGATTTTACATTTTCTTCACCAAGAGTTCCGACAGAGGGTGCTTTACTTAAATTAACAGGCACAACAAAAGGATTTGGCATAGTAAATAAAATACCTATTATATTTGGAGGTAAAAATGAAGTATTTACAATGGAATTTGAGCAATTAGCTGTAGGTACTGTTTTAACAGAAACTTTAAAAATTAAGAAATTAAAAACAGGTATAAATCAAGGAGCATTTAATCAAGAGACAATAGTTCCAGTAGGTGATGGATTGATTTATTTAACAAACGAACCCGCTTTAAGAATAATTGAAACCGTAGTAGGAGCAGACCAGCCACAAATAAAAGCATTATCTAATCCAATCAAACCCGACTTTGATGACGAAACTTGGACAAGTGCCAGTGCGATTTGGCACAAGAATAGATATTATCTTTCTGCTCCGACAAACTCAAAACTTTACATATTAGAATATCAAGAAGACACAGATGGAACTTTAAAAAGATTTTGGCAACCACCACAAATACTGCCAATTAGATGCTTGACTATAATCTCTGATGCTTTATACGGACATTCAAATGCTGTTCCAGAGACTTATCTGCTTTTTACAGGAAATGCAGATGGTGTGTATTCAGGTATTGAGGTAGCAGATAAACTTCCAATAGAAGCGATAGCAAAACTTTCTTATAGAACTTATGGCGATAGGGCAAATTTAAAATCACACGATGAGTTTTATGTAGAAGGAAATATCTCACCAGCGACAAACGATTTACAACTTGTTTTAAGATACGACTATGGAGGTGCTACACAAGAGTCAACTTTTATAATAGACGGCACAAATCAAGATATTTTATATCAAACAATAGAAGAAACTTCATTAGGACAACAGCCATTGGGAACACATCCGATAGGAGGGGTAGTCCAAGAACCGACAGAACTTTCAAGATTTAGAGTAATCTTTGAAATGCCAAAAGAGGACTATCACGAATTACAAGAAATTTATCAAAGTAATGGAGTTGATAAATCTTGGGAAGTGATAAGTGCGGGTGGAAATA
>JBBABA010000021.1:0-10365 GCA_041657955.1 Thermoplasmata archaeon
CCATAATATCTAACTTGCTGCTGCTTCATTTTTCTTCGATAATTTTGAAAGTTTGATTTTGTGTTTCTTAATACCATTGACTTCAAATACAGCCACCACAACAGCGCCGGTTCTTTGTAATTCGGCAGATTCAGCCGGATTCACCAATTTTTCATCTGCGTTAATTTTGCGTTCTGCTTGTTTTACCTTTTCTGCGCGAGCAAGTTTTTCTTCTTTAGCTTTTAACACAAAAGAACTTATAATCTGTTCAGACATATTTACTCCTTTTATAATGGGGCTAAATTAATAGCCCCAAGTTTTAAGTTGCTTGGATACCTATTGTTGCTGTTGCCACACGTTGAGGAGTACAATTAATAACTCCAGTTGCAGTTGCAATTTTGGTACATTCAATAGCACAAGTATCACCAGTTAAAATGATTTCACCTACTGTTAAAGTGGCTACGTCAATAGCAACCGCCGGTACAGCGCCTAATACATTTGCAATAAATTGACAATTATGAAATTCCATAATACGCTCTACATCGGCAGCAGCGCCTTTGATAAAGGCAGTCGTGGTTCCACCGGCTTGTTTCCAAAATCTGCAATTATCAAACATAACATCTCTGGAAACTTTTCCGGCAGCTACAGTAGCGGCAGTCAATAAAACGGCTGGACGAATTTTATCCCCGCTTACCGCATCGGCTAAAGAACCGAAAGTACAATTATAGAATTGTGCAGAATCACCATTAAGGATTAATTCAGCATGAGTATCGGAAGTAAGTTTCGCCGAATTATAGAACTCACAGTTTCTATAAACAGCATATTCACCACCTTCACCAACCGTACCCACGTTTTGGGTCAATGTGTTGGAACACATAAATTTAATCCCGGTGAATGTATTCCCCACTCCCGTATTTTTAACAGCAAATACATCTGTCACAGCGGTAGTTACACCTAATGAGATTTTTGCACGTTGACCGTATTGTCTTCCGAAAATATCGCCAACAAAGTGAACTCTATTAATCGAAATGGTTAACATTTCGGTTAACGTGTGTGTTGTATTCGTACTTAGAACAATAACATCATCATTGTTAGTAGTACATGAATCCAACGCTTTGTCAATTGTGGCAAATGGTTTGTCGGCAGACTTACCGTCATAATGTGTATCGTCTCCGGCATCCGGGTCAACGAAATAAACATTTCCGCACATCAAAGGCATCCCAGTCCCTAAAATAGGAACGCCCATACTTGTTATCCCGTTAGGGAAGTTTGTATAAGACATTTGTTCCTCCTTTTAAGATGTTGCGAAATTAGAGCCTAACCAATAACGCCAGTTGTTCATATAAGCACCCCAACGGGTGTCAATAGTAACAAATTCAGCTTTAGTTTTAGGGTCTGTGTAGAAATCAATAACCGGAAGTCTTCTGTTTAAGAAAACAAGCCCTTTCTGCTTTTTACCTAAGAACCAAGCATCTGTATCAGATAAATACTGCCATTCTAAAGGTTGTACTAAATTCTGGACTGTATTTTTATCAAGATTTGCATTTCCGCCAACCCAATCATTTTCAAGAATAGATTTAGCAGTAAATCTTAATGCACTTGGAATTAAAAGTACATCCGGTTGCAAGGAGATTTTTTGGTCTCTTTCGTTTCGGTTGTTGTTAGTTGTATAATGAAGATAAGCTGTTTGTAGATTTGTATTATCTAAAGACAAGGCTAATCCATTATAATAACTTCCACCGGCTTTAGAATAGCGTCTGTTGCCAGTCAAATTAAAAAATGGTAATCCGTCATAAGCTAAATCGCCGGTTGGGTCATCAATAACGCCAGTAATAGTAGCGTCAAAGTTATCATAACCAGCAGTAAGACCACCATAATTGAAGAAATTGGCGCAGAAAGTTTCTTGTGTAATTAAAGTACCTTCTGCCCATGTAGCCGCATACGCACGAGCAATATTAGCTACTTTTTCCGGTGGTGTATCTTCTGTAAATTCCATTGTTAATTCAAAAGCATCGCTCCAAGTTCTCGGTTTACCGTAAACAGTAAATCCTTCAAGTGGATTAGATGCTATGATTTGTGAGCCCTCTTTTCTTTCAGAAAGACCACCCAATCCGATTCCGGTTGTCTCTTTCTCAAAAGCGGCTGTTGTATCACGCATTTCAAAGATTTGCGGGAATACTTTTGGGAGTGGATCGTACTTTTCAAACATATATTTGTACATATCTCTCTGCAAAAGTTCGGTATTTAGACTTCTATTTGTCATTGTAATATCTCCCTATTAAGTGTCAGCCTGTACTTTGGCTATGTTAAATTTTACAATTACGTCAGTAGCGGCTCCACCATCAACCTCTGTACCAACGCCGACAATTAATAAAACATCTGTTGAGCTTGTATCAACGTCCACAAAGGTAGCCGTACCATCATTAACAGCTACTATATCACAAGCATTTCCTTTCATAGATTCTGTTACTGTGGTATCGCCAATTGCAGTTCCACCCGCCGGCAACAAGAACTTTGCATCTGCATTAGCGGAAACAGTAACTACTTGAATTTTATCTTTCCCGGCTGTTGCACTGGACTTCCAATAATTGTCATCAGAACCAGCGCCTCTACCCTTTGGTACTATCGCATAGCCGTATAATGTAGCAGTAGCCGTTAAAGCTAATGTTGCATGACCAGAGCCATCCAAATAGACCAAGTTAATTCCGTTGTGTCTAAAATATTGACTTGCGGCTACCGCAACTTCTTCGGTAATCGGATTCAATTTTAGGCAACGATATTTTAAACTTGCCATATCTTCTCCTATTTAAGATTTTTAGCGTAAATATAACTTTCTGTTCGTTTTTCCTCATCCGAGATATTTCCGAACATCAAGTCTCTCTCCGCCTTTTGTTTTTCTGTTAAAGTAATTTTGGTAATATGAGCTCCGCTACCATTGTCGATCTTTACCGCACTTGGTATGTTAAAATTCGCAACTATTTTACGGAGTGTTTTAATAGGAATTTGATTATAGTCATCATCCCATTTTACGCCAAGATTTTTCTTAGCGGCTTCTCTTTCTTCTTGCTCTAAAAGGTCATAAGCATCAGCTTTAGCTTTTAATGTATTCACAAGATTATTCTTTTCAGCTAATTCAGATTCTTTCAACTTCAAGAGTTCTTGCAATTCACCTTGAGCTTTTAACTTTGCTTCTGCATCTTGTTTTAAGGTATCTTGAATACTTGCAAGTTGTTTTTCAACATCTTGTCTTTTTTTGCGTTCAGACATTAATTCAGAAAGAGGTACTTTCTCGCCAGATTGCGGTTCTGGTGTAACCGATTCAATAATCTCTGCGCTGTTATTGTTTAGCGATTTGTCCATTTTGTTCCTTTTGTATTACTGATTCAAATAATGTAGTTTTACGTTTAAGTTCGTCATTGATTAATTTATTTTTTTCTATTTGCTGTTGTGCTGTTTCTAAATCTAAATCAGTATTGTCTTCCATTAAAGCATGGGCGGGTGTAGATAGATTGTTCTCCCAAGCGAAAAGTCTATCGTCTCTAATTTCTTGCGGGGTCTTCTGTACTTCAATTTCTGCGAAGTCGCATACCAACGTCAAATCTTCGGGTATCATTTGCAATTTAGCGTCCCTACCTTCTTGTGTCCCAGCATAATAATTATTTACTGCTCTTGTAATCTCAAATCTTTCTTGCTCGAATATTCTTGCGTTCTCTAAATCTTCTTGTCTAAATTCTAATTGCTCTAACGAATCTATAATCTTTGAATAACCGCTTGTTGCTTGTACGTCTGCCAAAAACGAATTGGGGTTTAACCCTCTGCTTAATGCAATCAGTTTAATATACCAATCAATCGTATTCCTAATTTCAAGTATCTGTGGTTGAAAAGATATATGCTGTATGTTTGGGGCTGGTATATCGGTTCTATCTGTTTCCACTACAATAGGGTTTTTGATACCTATCTTGATTTTCTTTACCCCGTCTTCATCGTCAGGTTTCAGCCCTTTTTTTCTAAGTCCGCAATTAGTAGCTAAAACCGTTCCTTCTGAACCTATAATTAAATCCCGATTAATTAATTTGGTTAAAAGGAAATTTATTTGTTCGTTAGTATTGACTACATCTGTTACGCCCTCACCCCAAAAACCTTCACCTTGCTCAGTAAAAAATCTTGCAAATGGGAGCATCCCGATTGGATTTTGGTTCTTAGGGTTTTCTTTATCTTTTTGAGGATTACCATTTGCATCCACCTTAAAATATTCGTCTGCGGTATAGATTATCGTGAATATTTCATCTTTGTAATATTTCTCATAAGCTACTAATTCTAACTCTTTTGTATCTTCATCATCTGTTTTAATATCTAAATTCTGTGAGGCGTGGACTCTGTACCTTATTTTGCCATTCTTAAAATATACTTGTGTTAAGGAAGTGCCAAAAACTTTCCCGTATCTGTGTGCGGTTTTATCTTGTAAGTTAATATCTTCTGGAAGAATGGATAAATAATATTCGGTTTGCTTTTCTACTTTCTTTCCGGCTGCATCAACCAAATATCTGTCTGGCTTTTCTTTATAAATGACGGTGAGTTGGTTTACTAATTTCTTGGTTAGATTAACATAATTCAACTGCATATCTGTAATGTCATCAATAGAATAAGTTAAAGATAAAGCGTTTGTCAAATAGCCCTCTAACTCGTTCTTACTCCCAATATAGTAATAGTAATTCTTTTCTTGTTCGGCTTTGCGAATTTTGTCTTGGTCGTGAACGTTTTTCTTCCATACCAAACTTAATATTTCTTGTTGGGTCATAGTTTGTTCCACTCTTGTAAAAATCTTCGTGTATATGATTCCATTAAATACGCCATTGGCTCTGAATTATCTGCGTCAACTTTTATACTTACTACATCAAAAACAAAAACAACCGCATGAGTTATTTCATGTGCTAAAACTCCTAAATATTGAGCCTCTTTCTTAAACATCGGCATCCAAATAATTATACCGTAACCTCTAACTTCAAAACACTTCCCGCCTTCGTTTCCCTTAAAGTCTAAATCTAAATTATAATTTCTTTTAACATACTTTTGAGTATCCTTTTGAGTACCTACACAAAATAAAATATTCTGTGCATACGTCTCATCGTAAAAATGAACAGACTTAAAATTTGACTTCAATATTTATCTCTCTATGAATGTTCAGCTTCTCGAAAACTAAGTTATCTATGAACACTTTTACTTTTTCTACATTCTCTTCCGAAAGCCCTACCACTTGCCTACTGTATCTGTTGTTGCCTTGAATAATCTTTACAGCATTTTCTCTGGTGAAGCCGCACTCTATACCGTTGGGAATGTTTCTTATTATTTCTAAACTCTTCTTCAATTTTCCGGTTAGTGTCATGTCAACAAAAGCAGTGTTAGTGGATTCAATCGCTTTACCGTGCATACCAAATAATTTTTGCTTCCGTTTACCGGCAACCTTTTTACTTTTTATTAATCCGCCCGTCTCTGGGTTAGCAATAGACTGTTTATATTTTAGATGTTTAAAACCAGCCGCTTTGTATTTCTTGTACTGTTGATTAATATACTGTAAGTTACTTTTCCCGTTCTGGAATTTACCAGCAGTCATATCGTTCTGAATTAGCGAATTGGCATAAGCCCCAACTTTGCGCCATTCAGCGTCCGTAAGCCCTATGTTAAATTCGTCTGTCAATTTAGATATATTAAACTTTGTTTTTCAATCTGTTGTTTAACTTGCTTAGTCTGTAATAACTGCAATTCAATTGCCGCTATTTGTAACTTCATCAATTCCCGCTCTAACTTATTTTTTAAGTACCACAAAACTATTCTGTTTATCATTTCACCACTTGTATGAATCCTCTACAATTCCAACCACCACGATTTATAAAACTATATTCACCGTCAAACTTTGGACAAAACTCTCTTGCTAACTTTGTCCATGCACCCTTATCAATTTCCGCTTTTGTGTAGCCCTCTCGATTTTGATTTAGATAAACTGCACGGCATTGGCATCTATTCCGGTTGTCCATTACGTGAGCAAGTCTAAATCTTACCTCCGGTGCATCTTGGAACAATGTCGCCATTGAAGCGGCTCTGAACTGGCTTTGTGCAGTGTTCAACGTTGCTAACATTTGCGGCTGTGTTAATTTTGTCTCACTCATCAAACTTAATATCTGTGATGAGTTAAGATTATCAGCAAAGCCAGTCAAAACCTTTTTCTTGAGTTGATTAGTAAAATTCTTTGTATCGTTCAGCAATATATCTGCATCGGTTTCCATTAAGAACTGCAAAGCATCTAAGTTTCTTGGTATGGTTACGTTTAAAGACTTTGCTATATCAGCGTCCTTAGAAACAATCTTGGTATATTCGCCTTCTAACTTATTAACTACTTTATTAAGTCCAGCATCATTCAACAACTGGTTAAAATCTGTACTAAATATTATCAAGGCATTGTTTCTATTTGCACTAAGCAGTCTATTGAGAAACAAAAAGATATTGCTCTCAAGTAGTAGCAGTTCTTCAATCAGAAAATCTTTTTCGTTCGTATCGCTCATTATTTCACTATTGATAAATGTGGTTTCTCAATTACACTTTTATGCAATGTAGTTATTTGTTTCACCGGATATATCTTTGCATCGTTATCAAAATCCCATATCACCGGCTCAAACATGAAAAGTATTTTATCAAAAACTAACATTCCAACCCGTTCGCCCTCTCTAACTTGGTTGTTGATAATCGTTTCAATTTCAGAGATTCTTTCTTCTGTAAAATCTAAATCATTGTAGTTGCCAATCTTGACTATACTTTTCATGCTTGCCTCTAAAATTGTTTGACAATTGGTTTGCCTTTTAAGCTGTACTCATATTCAATATAGTAGCCTATTGCATCGCTAATATGTGTTAAGTCTAAGTTAGTTTTATCAATTTCTCGTTTGCCCTCTTTGTAACTCACTTGCTCAAAGTCTCTAATTGTATGCTTGCACTTGCTATGCACGAATAATCTTCTTTCACCTTTAGCATTTTTGAATCGTGCATTAACGCTATTAACACGATTAATAACCGGCGGGTCTGGCTTAATATTAACGGCTGCGGGATAGATAATGCTTTTCATAATCTCATAATCTGTTGTTGGGCTTGAAGTATGTCTGAACGTTCCACTATAATCTCCATATATGTAAATGTCCGCGTTTGGATAACGTCTTCTTACTTCGTTGCTCGCCGCTTCTGTGTTACTGTTGTGCAAGATTATTTCGTCAATTACAAAATCTTGCGTTCCATAATTCTGTATGATTGACCAGCACAAAGGATTAATATTGAAATCAACCGCTAAAACTATTGGTAAGTTTGGATTGTAGTCTTTATCGTGTAAATTAAACTCACGATGGAATGAATAATAAACTCTGCCTTTATTAATTAGCGTTGCATAACCATTTACATATTGTTTAATTTGTTCTTCATCATAGTTATCATAAAGACTTTCAACATACATCGAAGGCAAAAAACTATTTTCGTTTGTGCTGCCTCTGATTACCTTGATCTTATCGCTTTGATTATTATCGATCTTATCGTATAGCCAAGAAAAGCCCTCATGCGTCCCGGTAAAAAATAATTGTATTGCGCCCGCTTTAGGATCGCGAAGTCTTGACAAAGATACATTATAAGCCTCTTCGTGCATTAAAGCCGGTTCATCAAGTCCGATCCATGCAAGGTTAGAACCTTTTAACCTTGTTGGATCGTCCGCACTTCGGAACCAAACTTCGCTATTAACTTCATTAAGGATAATTTTGTTTTCTGTTGCCTTGAAGTTAAACCCTATCTCGTTCGTTTCGAGTATCTCCAGAAACGTTCGGCGGGTTGTGTCTCTTAGCATTGGGAAAGTAGGACTGACCAACATGCCGGCAGTGCCTGCATTGTAGCCGGATAGCAACAAAGCCTTAATACAAGCCGCATATGTTTTGCCTGATCCATAGCCACCTAGATATGCCAACTGTGGTGTTTTAATGTCAAAGCAAAATTCTTTTTGTTTAGGTAGTAATTTCATAGTTCTATCTCAAAAGTGTTTTCCCGTGTTTTTTGACACTTTGTTGCGTTTTTACGCTAAATTATCATTGTGCTAAAATCAGCAAAATGATAAAATAAGCTAAAAACTGAATATTGGTTAGGTGGGCTTTTGCACGTACTAAAACACTTAATCTTGTTCCGTTTGTCCTGAATTGTGATTTAGAACATACTGGGTAGTATTTGGAGCCTCGATATTATCGTTTAGCAAGTCTTTAATAAACGTACTTAAACCGTTCATATTCAACTCTACTGTTGTTGCAACGTTAGCCAATATTTTATCGAGTAACTTGTTTATTACTGGATAGTTCCCTTTACGGACTAACTTCATCGCAGCTTCGAGAATCTCTCTTTTATTGTCTTCTGTCAATCCGGCGAATAAAAGGGTTTTCTCTTGTTTCTGACCTTTTTTAATTCCAGCGCCCGGATACCGCTTTTGTCCTTTTACGAACGCCATTTTTACCTCTAAAATTTAATTTAACTTATATTTTTATTTTATTTTACTAATTCGATTGAAATATTCAATCTTAAATTAACCTCTTTATAAGAGGTAACTTTGTACTTTGCTACACGTAATATTTACCAAGTTTACATAATAAAGATTATTGGTTTATCTTGAATTGAAGCAGTTTTGTGCTGGTTTGATGCAATTTATCTTGCTTTAATACATTCGTTATTATTTTGGTACAATTTTGGACTTTGGCATGTTAGATGATATATAAAGTATAACAAAATAAAAGAGGAAATCAAAATGACGGCTTATTACATGTTAATGATCGGGCTTGGTATTGCAGGTTATTTAATCTTTTTATTTGCGCTTATTGTGTTTTTGTATGATTCTTTAATAAAGAAATAGATGATATATATAAGATAGCAACATAATTCATTAACAAAACAAAAAGGTGAAAAGATGAACAAAGTAGAATCAATTGTTTATAATGACTCGCTGAAAGGTTCAGCGGTTGAATTATCACAATATGAAGAATATTGTGACGAAGAATATTTTTATAATGATATTGAACATTTTGAAAAAATTTGCACAATAGATAGTCTTATTGTTGCGATTGACAAAATAAACTCTTATATGTTCGATGTAGAGTAATAATTTTTCCCGTGTAACTTTTTGGAGTTATCGGGTTCGCTATCCGGCAAGGGGCTAATTAAACTAACTGACGGAGGTGTGAAGTGAGAAAGAAAGAAAATCTCGTAAAGTGTACAAAAGCTATCGCAAATAGATTGTACACGATAGACTTAATAGTACAGGATATGCTATCTAAAAAACAGATTTTAGATAAGAGAACACAGAAACGATACATTGACAGTGCGATTGTTGATATATACGAATTTTTGGAAGCTATTAAAAAGTCTAATTGATGAGGTTTAATTAACCGAAACGGGCTTGTTTGCCCGTATTAGACAAAAGGTGATTTTATGAGAAAGTTTAGAGTTAAAGTACATACGATATCGGGCTATATTTGCTTCGTTGTGTACGGGTTGAATGCCATAGACGCGGAAGATACGTTTCGGACTGACCACCCGGAATTTTCGGATTCACTAATAACTATAACAGAAATTTTTGACTGAGGTGGCTTATGAATTTTTTGAAACAGATAAACGAAAGCTTGAACCCACTTATCAAATTGTTTGAGAAAGCGAAGAAAGAATCTTCACGTAATTTTTTGAACAAACTAATTAATGGTGTTTTAACGAACAACAGCTATTATGAGACACTACTTTTGAGGTGTCTAAAAATAGCTATTGGTGTCTTTGTGTTTTATTTTGTGTTTAGAATCACAATTCATTGGCTGAACTTAGATTAAGCATTTTGGCGGCGTTGCCAATATGGTAGCGGGTGGCAGAGTCGAACTGCATAAGGCGAGCTTATGAAACTCGCTGGAAACCGTTTCTACCCGCTATAATTTTTTTTAATAACTAAAGGGAGAAAAGAAATGAAAGTAAAAATCAATTTATATTTTGATGGTGCTAATGGTACGGTTGATTGGCGAATTAGTACAAAGAAGGATAAAGTCATTTACGCCAACATAGCCGGTTTTTCTGGCGAAATTGAATCGGCGCATAGCTTCGCAGACCACAAATAAGCTATTGCGGATGCAACTCGATTTTGCAAAATGGTGGGTATAAATGAAGTAGAGTTTTTTGATAAATCAAATTTAGATAAACCAGAAATAAGCGAGTGAGAAATGGCAAACGAAAACATTAATCTCGAGCAAAACTTTGTTAAAGCAGATAAAAAACAAATTCAAGGCATGGTTCATGAACACAACGAAATTCTGAAATTATTTAACGAAATTGAAACATGGCGACT
>JBBABA010000022.1:0-8300 GCA_041657955.1 Thermoplasmata archaeon
AGACTATTAGAAGCCGGGAAAAGTTATTTAACAGCGCCCACAGCGCCTATTACAAATATAATGAAGGGTAATAAATTAATAAAAGATTATCTATCACCTACTCCTAAAAACCCAGTATTAGTAGAAGCAATTGAAAGAGCTGGCGGCAGGGTAAAGATGGATAGTTTTTATGGGAATAATTCAACTAAAGAATTTTTTGATGCGTTTAGGAAAAGCAATCCAATAGGGGGTGTTCTCAGAGCTCCACTTGCTTTGATAGAAGCATCTTCAAAACCATTAATGGAATATGTAGTCCCAAGACAAAAAATGGGAGTATTTGCAGATTTAGCTGAGAATGTTTTAGCCGAAAGCAAAAAAAATAATTGGACAAAAGAAATTGAAACACAACGGTTACAAGAGGCTTGGAATAGCGTTGACAACAGAATGGGGCAATTAGTATATGACAATCTTTTCTGGAAGAAAACATTGAAAGATTTGTCTCTCGCATCGGTTAGGTCGGTTGGATGGAACTTGGGAACGTTTAGAGAATTGGGCGGCGGACTAAAGGATGTTGCAACTCAAGCAAAAAGTTTAGTAACGAGTGGTGATATGAGATTAACCCCAAGAATGTCTTACACCGTTACCTTGCCAATAGTCATGGGGGCTTTAGGTGGCATGGTTAATTATCTTTATACGGGAGAACAACCGCAAGAATTAAAAGATTATTATTTTCCTAAAACGGGCAGAAAATTACCAGACGGAAATGATGAAAGGATTTCGATGCCATCTTATATGAAAGATGTTTTCGCCTTTGCTAATGCACCAGCGAAAACAGTTTCACACAAAATGCATCCGGCAATCGGGACTGTAATAGACATGTTAAACAATCAAGATTATTATGGATATGAAATTAAAAATCCCGAAGACCCATTATTAAAACAAGTAGCCCAAGAATTAGAATATGTTGGACAACAATTTGTGCCGTTTAGTGTGAAAAACTTACAACAACGTAAATCTGCTGGCGATACTTTCGGTGGACAAACCCAAAGTTTTTTTGGTATTACGCCAGCCACTAAAAACATTACCAATACACCAATGCAGAATGAAATTTCTACTTTATACCAAAAAAGATTTGGCGGAGTTACAAAACCTTTTGATGCTAAAGCTAAAGATGAAGCAAAAAAAGAAATAAAAGACTTATTAACAAAGGGGGATGCGGAAGAGGCTAAAGACAGATTAAGCCAGTTAATTTTAGACAAGACTATATCCCCGACAAGCAAAGAAGTGCGATATTTGTTTAATAATAGAAAACCAAAATGGGATATTTTAATGTTCCGCAGATTACAAATAGAAGACAAAATAGATTTATTAAAAAAAATGGATGATGCGGATTTAGAAAAATACCTACCAAGTGCCGGGAGGCAAGTTTTCAGAGATACTGAGTTAGTAGAGCGCGCCAATAAACTTTTAGAAAAGAAGAAACAATTAAAATAATACGCAACAAGGAGAAACAAATGAAACAACTAATATTCATCATCTTACTTTTATTTACAGTAAGCATAAGCGCACAAGACTACACAGCAAGCGCAATGAGTTCAAAAAACACCACAACTACCGTACTGGATAGTGCCGGAGCATATACTGGTACTGCTGAACTATTAAGAGGATATAACTCTCTTAGCGTAACAATACGCGCAGACCAAAGTGGAACGTACAAGATTCTGTTTGGCAATACTTCTACTATAACCACAGCTAATGCGGTGAAGACTTATTCGTTTAGCTATACTGCTAACGACACCCTACATACCAAGACTGTTGGTGTAGATGCACCGTACGTTAAGGTAGTCTTTACAAGTAGCGGAGTAGTAGCACAGACTAAGTTTTATTTAATTACTATGTTAAACAAGGCTGATGTTTTACCAAGAACAACTGACGGGAAGCTCGATGTTACCGTGGCTGGACTTACTCTTACCCAAGCACAGATGGACAGTTTACAAAAAGCCGTACAGCAAGGAACTTGGAATATCAACAATGTTTCTGGCACGATTTCTTTACCTACTGGTGCTTCAACAAGTGCTAACCAAACTACGTTACTTGGCTACCTACATCCCGCAACAATATCGTTGAGTGTACCGGCTGGAACGGTTTCTACCGAAGTTGACACGACTACTATAACAGCTACTACTTGGTTTACGTTCTCTGTCTTTGCTGTTGACGATACTTTACAGATAGCTCTCAAGGGTGATTTTAGCGATGCAATTACGGTGTACCCGTTTAGTGTAGGTAACTTCATTAACCAAGACCCCGTTACGTTTCCGAAGGCTTACATAAGACGCAATACTGGTGGTGCTGGTACGGTTACTTATCAATCAAAAGTTTCTGGTTATTAATAGGAGAATGAAATGAAAAGAATACTTTTAGTTTTACTGTTAATAACTGGTAGCCTCTTTGCACAGACCTTTGAGCAAAGATATGGGTTACTGCAACCACCGAGTATTTTTAAGAGACTTGGCACAACAGTAAGCACGGTAGGAACGACTGACAATGTTAGCTTATATACGCTTAGTCTTGGTGGAGCTACGATAGGGAGTAATGCTTTGGCGGTTACTGGGACAAGTTTTTTTGGGGATAATATTACTTTTTTAAAAACCATAGACGGAACAATCTCGCAAACAATTGCTAATACATCTACTGGATCGGCGGGGATCACTGCGTTATTTATAAGACAAACTGCTTCAAACAATTTAGGGTTACATTATATAGGGTCTGGTTATACTACAAGCGGATTAATAAGGGCTAATAGTGCTTATATAGCGGTTTCCAACGGTGCGACAAATGGAATAATATTAAACACAGAATTAGCAGCCCCAATTATTTTAGCAAGTAATAATGCAGGAAAAGTATTAATTGATGCGAATGGAGTTACTCTTGGGACAACAACTCAAATAGGAAGTATCCCTTTATACGCTGGTGCTATAACTTCTACTTCTTTAGTTCTTGGTGCAACTGGAAGTCAATTTACACAAGACATTACAAGTAACAAATGGACACTAAAGAATGATGCGGCAAGTCCAGCAAGTTTGGTAACAGTTGATTCAACAGGCAACGTCGGCATCGGGACGACGGCGCCGAATGCTCGGTTGTCTCTTGGTAATGGTATGGGTTCTAAGTTGTTGGTTTATGACGGTGGAACTGTGGCACAAGGCGGAAATGGTTATGGCGCTGGCTTTGCCGTAGACATTCCTGCTGGAAACGCATTTTCTATGTTAACACATAATGACGGGTTCTTAACTTTTGGAAAATACACAAATAACAACGATTTAACCACTGAGACTGAATGGATGAGAATATCAAATACTGGCAACGTCGGCATCGCTACAACAAATCCCCTTGCAACATTCCACGATAACGGAACTGCAATGTTTGGTGCTGGTACTGGGGCGTCATTAACAGATTCGTCTTTAGTTATTAATTATACAACTGGCTCACCCGTTCTAAATTGGTACGGTACAGATGGAGATACTTGGAACTTGGGCATTAATACAAGTGATTATGCGGTGTTTTCTGGTGCCACACAATATACTTTTGATAATGATTTGAAGATTGATGCTTCACTTTGGGGTAGCGCACAAATGAGTGGTACAGATGCCTTTACTACAACCGCAACAGCAGACACTGCAACTGTAACGGGCGCAACTGTAAATGATATTTACATACTTACTTACATAACAGCCGTAACAGCAGCAGAAGCACCTTTAAGTGTAACAGCCACTGCAACTGGCTTTATAGCAACAAGACCAGCCGGTACTACAAGCGGTGCTTCATACGCTTGGATGAGACAAAGAAAATAATAACTAAGGAGAATAAAATGACAGACGAAGTAACGGGTAAAAGTAAAGAAAAATTGCTTGAACTTGGTCGGAAGTTAGACGAACAAGATTCAAAGATTACAGATTATTTAATGAGCAAAGGACTGGATGCTTTTGATGAAACCGGAAGGTTTGATGCTGGGTTTACTTTCTTAAAAAACAGAAAGATGTTTTATGATGGGGTTGATGATAGTAAAGAAGCAGACAAATTGTTAGAAAGTTTTTTCAACTATAAAAAGGATAAGCAATGAAACTAAGAATAGTATTTCTGATAGCAGTAGCAATTTTGATTAGCGCGGTTCATGTGTTTGGGCAAGGAGTAAAGCCTAACGAGAAGCAAGCACAGATACAGTTAGCCTTTGAAAAAGAAGCGCAGAAAATCTATCAAAAAACAATTGACTTGGTTATACCATTCAAGGCGCAGAAGTACGACATTGACGAACGTATTGCGGACTTATGGAAAGAATACAACAGACAAGCACTTGAACTAAAAAAGATTTACGACCAGAAATATGATGAGGCTGGGAAGGTTGAACCCAAGAAGGAAGATAAGAAGTGATTTTAGGCATCTGGCATAAACCGGAAGAAGTAACCTTGTCGCAATTACGCAAAGAAGGTTTTAACGCGGTGTTCATCACTACAAAGTGGAACGAATTTGATACGATGAAAACTTACTTAAATCGGCTTTGGGAAATGTATATTGAAGCTAAGAGGCTTGGGTTTATCTATTTCCTAATTGATTATGGGCAAGGGGTTGGCGCTGCTGAAGTCCCGGCTAATTATAATTATCAATTAGTCTATCAAGCCTTCAAAAATGAAGATGTGATATTCTATTCCGGCGAACCTTACGAAAATTATGTAGAGCGAATGAAAATTAAAGAAGAAGACATGAGGAAATCGCTTTACGAGAAGATACAAACTTGCAACCAAAGATTTTTAACAGACAGCACCGTAAGGAACCACGAAAAAATATTGAGGATACAAAACGCTTACAGTAAAATAAGAATTGCAATAAGCTCTTATTGGCGGCAAGAAAGGTATTGGCGGGACACGAACTTTGTGTGGATAAGCGGTCAACTTGGATACCACAATTTATCTTCTTGGAGATATAAACATTTAGCTAAATGCGCTAAAGAAACGGAGAATGAAATTATTTTCTTATACCAAGCCAATCCATCGGATTGGACTTCGGATGGTTGGGAAAATAAATTATTTGAATTTGTGTTTAATAAAAAATCAAGATTGAATTTAGAAGCATACAGACGCAAAAAGTTTATTGAGGCATTTCGTGGAATATAACGGAGTTAAACGTAAACAAAATAACTTACTGTATTATTATTGATGGGAGTGAGGTATGGATGCAAACTTAGTCTTGCATGAACAAAGGTTAGAGAACATAGAAAAATCTTTAAAAGAATTACTCGAAAGGAGTAACGATTTTACAGTTAAAGTAATTAACGGAACAACAAAAGAACGTTTGGCTTCGGAGTTGATCGGAGAAATGTATGTCAATATGAAGGGACTGCAAAAACAAACTCCAAAAAATATATGGTATGGTTTTGGGAACAATATTATGCCGTTGCTTAACATATTAACTATAATCGCATTAATCATAACAATGATTCAAGTTTTCAAATAGGAGAGAGTATGAACCCTTTAGATAATTGGTTGTTTTCAAATATTGGATTGTGGGGCTATGGAGTTATTATTATTGCTGCCAGTGTAATTGTTTCGGCAACCTCCGAAGTAGCTAACAGACTTACGCCGGAGAAATATCACATATCAGTTATTTTGTTAGTGATAAGTTTCTTTGTTTGCTTGGGTCTGATATTCTTGTTCCCGTCTTATTATATGCACTTTGATATTGCGTTCACGGCATTCATGTTGTTCATAAACGTGATTGTATCGTTTTTGTTTTCGCCGTCTGCCGGTAAAGCTATACTGAATCGTATAATGAAGAAAGCTGAAGACAAAGCAAACGATATAATTGATAAGGTGTAATATGTGGGAAGATTTTAAGAAGTGGGTTAGACTGGTTTATCTTCTTGTATTGGCGATTCTCGGAGTAATAATTTCTCATTTTGCCGGACAATATTACTACTCACAAAAATACCACGCTGATGAGGATTTTGACGCGAAGAACTATAACCAGAGCCGGTTTACTAGGGTCGAGGAATACGTTCAAGCATTGAAAGATGAAAATCATTTGAAGCCAAAATTTGTAATTAAATATGTAAACACAACTCAAGAATCAACCAACCTTGACGAACTAATTAAAGAAGCCCGTGAATACTGGCAAGAGATAGCCAGACAACAAGTTCAAGATTCACTTTCTAAAGCTACCGCAAATTTTGTAGCGCAAGTAAGTACAAAGTTTGAAGATGATTTAGTTTCGTTCAACGCAGAATATGTTAGTCCGATACCGATACACCCAAACGGTTTTTTTGCTTTCAATAATATCAAAATTAAAAGACAGAACACGATTACTACCGGCATAGATGAGATAATCAAACCTTACGATCCTTCGTTTTGGGATAGGTTTAATGTAGTGATTTACGCCGGAGTAGGTTACGATTTCATTGAACGCAGACCAAGCGTATCGGTAGGATTTGGTTTTGGCATAGACCTTAAGAAAATATTTTGAGGGATAGATGATACTTGGAAAGACGTTTGACTTAAAGACGTTCACTTACTCGCGCACAGCAGAAAAGAGGGGAATAGACAATACGCAAATGACGGATAGGCAACTTGCACGGTTGCAAGAGCTGCACAAATTGTTCGTAGAGATACAACAAAGATTATCTGTTAAATTTGGGAAGCCGATACAAATTAACTTTACCTCTGTATTCCGTTCGTTAGCATTAAACAATGCTATCCCAAACAGTTCTAAAAAATCTCAACACATGGACGGCGAAGCTGCCGACACTACCGCCATTGGAATATCGTTAGAAAACTACTACCAAGCACTCAGAGATTTAGCACGAAACGGCGTACTAAAGTTTGGGCAAGTTATTATTGAGTACGACAAACGACCGGACACAGAGGCGGGAGACTGGATACATGTTAGTTTGCCAAAGCCCGGAATATTGAATGACTTCAAACGTTCCCCGATAACAAAAAAAGAAGGCGCAAGAGTAGAAGGACAACGAATATATACTTCCGAACCATTATAATCGGACTAAAGTTCTCAACAATTAAAAGAGGAAGGTAATGGAAATAGGCATATTTGATCTTGAAACTTCTGGATTTTATGCGGATTCATCTATTTTGTTGTGTTGTTCTGTAAAAGGATACAAAGAGGATAAGGTAAAAACTATTCGGGCAGACCAATTTAATAGTTGGCGCAAAAACAAAAGCCACGAAAAGGAAATGATAGAAAAGATAGCCTATGAACTTGATAAATACGATATTTTAATAGCTCACAATGGTCAATGGTTCGACAAATCTTATTTTAATGCTAAATGTATGCAGTATAATATAAGACCAGTTTTAAGATTCAAAAAATTAATTGACCCGGTACAAATATCCAGACGACATCTAAGACTTGGGCGGAACAGTTTAGCCGCAATTATTGACTATCTGGAAATACCCGTTAAGAAAACGCCTATTGAACTCCACAAGTGGGTCAAAGCCTCGCATGATGGCGATATAAAGAGTATGAATACAATCTGTGAACATTGCGCCTATGACGTTATCACTTTAGAAAAGGTTTATTCGCGTCTAAGATTATTAATTGATAAGATAGACACACGGGGGAGCGCGTTTTAATGAAGCCGCAGACCGTTGAAGAAATCGCCAAAGAATTGGGTTACTCAAGACGATATGTAAGAGAGATAGCCCAGCAAATGGTGGAAAAAGGCGAGTGGGTAGAAGTAAAAGTCCCAGACCCGAACAAATTGATTAACGCATACGTTAGAAAAAAAACAAAATCCACGAAGGCGCAAAATGGAAAAACTATTCCAAGCAAGAAAAATAAAATGGATTAAAAGAAAATCCGGGATAAGCGTAGTATTTGGTGACAACTACACTTACGCCTATGAACCAAAGCTAAAGAAGTTATTATTAACAGAAGAAGAAAGTAAAATCGCCATCACAATGAAAGTGAAAGACTTCAAGATAGCTAAACAGATAGTCGAGGCGTTAGAAAGACGATAATAGTTCAGTTTTGATTATTGAACCATCGTGGTACAGTGCATACTATTTCGTTTTAGTCTCTTAATATTTGTTTAATTAGCTTTAGTTTTGCTTGTGCTTCTTTCTTGGTGCGAAAACAATTATTGTTTCGTATGTGCATATTAAGGCGGTACGCTTTGTTTTCGTATTTAATACGGATAACGTCAAAACTTTGCATCATCGTTGAGACAATCACATAAAACAATTCATTTTCTTCTGGTTTCCACTTCATTTTAACCTCTCGATTCGTTTACAATAAAAATCACGTTTAACAATTAT
>JBBABA010000023.1:0-8238 GCA_041657955.1 Thermoplasmata archaeon
TGGTGTTCAACCCTCAATTCAACCCTCAATTCAACCTTTCGGAGCTGATACCCAGTTATTCTTTGGAGGTTCAACTTACTATATTGCAGGTTCGGGAATAACCTCAACAGGAACTTCTATAACTCTAACATCTTTGACTATTCCTCAAACAGGACAAAAGATACTTGATGCAGACCTTTCAAGCACATTTTTCATAACAGTAGAACCTGGCAATACTACTCGTCAAGAATTTGCATCTTGCACCACTATAACTCAAAATTCAACAGGAACAGCAACACTTTCAGGATGTTCAAGAGGACTTGCTCCTATTTCTCCTTATACCGCCTCAACAACACTGGGCTTTGCTCATTCGGGAGGTTCAAAAGTAATCTTTTCAAACCCTCCACAATTTTACGACCAAGCGACATTTAAGGCGAATGATGAAACAATCACAGGAACTTGGCTAATAGGAACACCTACCGCTTCAACTCAAATAACAAATAAAACCTATGTAGATAATGTCGCCAACGCAGGAGCGGCTACTTCAACATCTTCAAATGGAGGTATTGTAGAAATAGGAACACAGGCAGAAATGGCTTCAGGAACGACAGCAGATGCAGATAAACCAAGAGCAATAATTACTGACTTTTCAACTTCAACGCCAGACGGAACTTCACAGGCAGGAAAGTTTGCAGTTATTTCAGAAACAGACGGAAAATTAAATCAATTATGGTTAGACCTTACAGAGAATTATACTTTTTCAGGAACTAATACATATTCAGGTGTTAATTCTTTCACAGGAGCGACAACAACAATTTCTTCAGCCACAACTACGATTACAACCACAACAGGAGTATTGGGATTTGCTACATCAACTCCAACACTTAAATCTAACGGAGTAAGTATAGGAGCAGATGTTTATATAGGAAGTGGTGGACTTGGTGTAGGAGTAGCTACAACAACAAACGACGCTCTACAAGTAAGTGGATTAACTTATTTAAACAATTTACACATAACAGGGACAACCACAGGAGGCCCAATGACATATACCGCAAGTTCAACTGCATTCTCAGTTTCTACGGGGGCTGTAACTTATACGGGTTCAATACCAACGAATGCAAACAGTGGATTTGCTTCTTATGTAGCGGCAAGTGGTGCGGCCGGTGGGATGCAGGGAGATTTTACAATATTTAGAGTTGGTAAAACGAGTGCGGTTGTAGGAAGAGACGATGACTCAACAAGTGGTGGGGCGTTCGTTTATACATTTTCTTGGAGTGGAGCAAACTTTGTAGCAACTGAAACCACGGACGATACATCAAGTGTTACAGGAACAATTTACTGGTATAAATAAAATATGATAGAACCATTAAATACATTAGAAGGAATACAGGGGGCAATAAAACAAGACTCAAAACTTAGTTTTGACCCGAACTTAAAAAAGACCTATCTAAAACTTGGTGGCGCTCTTTCTAATAATGCCATTCCAAGTTTTGAACCAATAATTATATCTCCACAACGGGCGGAAAAAGCTATCAAGACAGCTCAAGAAAAGAGTGCAATGTTGTCTCCTATTTTAGAAAAACCAGAAAAACCAAAAGAGGAAAAGATTGAAAAACCAGAACCTTTAACTTTAATCAATTCAGAAACACTATCCGAAGAAACTTTTATTGACCCCTCACTTAATAGGCAAAGAGTAGGTGATTTAATGTCAACTGGAAATTATCAAGTATCAAGTGGAACTTTACCGACAGGAATAATGGCAGATGGGAAAATAGACGAAATTCAAGCAAAGTCAGACGAATACAAAAAAGAAATTGCCGATTATACCACCAAGTTAAAATCTCTTAATGTAATGAATGACCCAGAGTTTCAGTTGATGGCAAGTGGAATAGAGTCGCAATGGAATGAAAGAATTACCAGTATGCAACAAATCAACAAGAGCAGAACGGGAAGTATGACGCAATTAGGAACACGACTTGGTTCAAGGTATTTAGCAGGGGGAATGGCGGGAATAATATCCGAAGAAGAGAAGCAAGGAATAAATAGGATTAATGAATTAGAAACTAAAAAACAATCAGCATTAGCTCAAGCGCAAAAGTCATTTAGGACTGAAAAATGGAATGAATATGTTGATTTAATTAATATTGCTGAAAAAAGATACAATGAAGAAGTGGACGAAATGGATAAATTAAATAAAAAGGTAACGGAAGAAAACAAAAAATTAGATGAGGAAAATCTAAACATAAACAGAGATACTACGATTTCAGAACTTAATGGATTGGGAATTACAGACAGAAATGAAGTATTAAAATACCTTAACGATAATGGAGTAAAATCAACACTTAAACAAGTAGATGATGCATTAAAAATCCTTGAGACCACAGATGATTTAGTAGGAACTTCATCCGACTTGAGAACATTTAAAAAATTCTTTCCTAATGTAGATATTACTACTCCAGAAGGGTTGCAGAAGTTTGATGAATTTACGAATAGATTAAAAGATGAGTTATTAAGTCCAACAGAAGCCAAAACATTAGGAGTTCCTTATGGAACTACAAAATCACAAGCGGCAAAAATGGGGATTATTCCAAAATCCACAAGTGATGTCAAAATTTTTAGCAAAGAAGAAATTGCCCGATTAGAGTTGGCAGGAGTATCAGAAGATGTTTATACAAACATTACAAAACTTCTTTATGCAGGAAAAGAAAAAGAAGAAATAAAAAGAATTTTAGAAGAATCAGATTTAGACCCTATCTTACTTGATATTTACGATAGAGTAATTGGAATTAAGAAAATAACAGGACAAAAAGAAGAACCTTCGTGGCTTAATCAATAAATATGTCTTTATTAAGTGAACTTACAAATAAATCAATAAGAGGAATAACTCAACCACTTGAGCCTATTTCAATGTTGAGTAAATTAACAAATGAAGCAATAAAACCACAGACTCCTCAAATATTCCCACTCTCGTTTACCAATTTTGGCACACAAACAACAACTCCCGCTTTTAAAATAAAACCTGAACCTGCAAAAGCTGTTGTTCCACTTGTTATGAGTGAAAGAGTAAAACAGGCAAATGTTGAGGCATTAAAAGCAGAAAAAGGGGCTGAAAAGAGTTATTTTTTACCTGCATTAGGTCAAACAACAAAAGAAATAGGACAAAGTATTGCTCGTTCCTTTCTCGCTACGGGAGCAACATTAGAACAAGTTTCAAGAAAGGGTGATGTGGGTGTATTAGAAGCATATAAAACAGCAATTAAAACGGCAGAATTTAAACCTGAAACAAAGTTTCAAGAAAAATTAGCAGGGACAAAAGAACCTATAAACTTTGAAAGTATAGGACAAGAAATGCTGTCTATTGGCGGAGAAGATTTTGCAAAGAAACACGAGAACTTATCTTTAGGAATTGGTTTACTTGTCGCAGGACTTGATATGACTCCATTTGGAGGTGGAAAGAAACAGATATTTAGATTATTAAAAGAAACTGATAATGTTGGAGATGCTATGAAACTTTTATTAAAACTTGGTGTTGAAGATAATCTTGCTCGTGAATTTGCTCCTGATGTAGTGAAAGTGGCAAGTGAGAAGGAAGCCAAAGCATTATTTAACAGCATTGCCAATTTGCAGTTAAAGACAAAAGCGGTTAAACCCCCCATTTCCGCCATTTCCAAAGAATTAGAACCATTAACAATAGAAGCCAAGAAGTATAAGACTGCGGAGGAGTTTGTGAAGGCACAAGGGAAACCTGTTTATAGGGGTGGCACAGCTCTCAATATTAAAGAGTTTGATTCTAAGTATGGGTTATCACTTTCAACAGACAAAGAAATGGCATTGAAATTTGTAAAAGAAACAGGAATGGAGAGACCTCGGGAAAGTGGAGTTCTGGAAGAATTTATTTTAGACCCCCAAGCAAAAATAGCAACAATTAAAGATATTCCAAAAGACATATTAAAACCTCACAGATTAGGATTAGAAACTCAACCATTAGACACAGAATTAGTAGATTGGGCAAAAAAGAATAGATTTGATGCAATAGATATGAGAGGTATAAAGGCAATAGGAATAGATAGAGTTGAAAAAGAAATCAGAGTAGTGAACCCCAATATTCTAAAAACCAAATCCCAACTCACCGATATATGGAATAAGGCGCAGGTTAAAGTCCCAAGTCTGCTGGAGAAAACTGAGGGTATTCTACCGAAGACGAAAATAGGACAAATAACAGAGGAATTACCACCCACAGTCCAACCCACAAAGCAACCATCCACCATCCTTCCTCGTGCCAAAGAAGTCCTGACACAAGCAGAAAGGGAAATAAGAGGAATAACACAAAAGGAATTATCATTGGATAAATTATATCAGAAAACAGGAATTACTACAAGGATTGCAAATGAATCTGAAATTATTATCAAGGACATTCCATCCAATCCAACTAAATGGAGTAGATTTACCAACAAAATGGGGAATTTTATGACCTCTTTTAAGGAAAAGGTTGTTAATGATTGGCAGAGAGTAAAAGAATTAAGTGAAACAAAGGGACTAAAATTAACAGGAGAACTTACACCTTATGAAAGAAGAAAACTAATGGCAGGTAGGCAAACTGCACAACTTCAAAAAACAGAAGAAATTATCAAGAAAATAGATAAGGATATTTTAGACACATCAAAGAAACTAAAAATAAAAGATACTGAATTACAAAATGAAGTTTTTGATTATCTTAAAGCAAGACATACACCAGAAAGAAATATCGCATTAGGAGAAAAGGCGGCAGGTATTACTACAAAAGAGGCAAAGGATATTATGGCACGACTTGAAAATTCTCCTCACTCAAAAGAGATAAAACAAATCGCCAATGATTTACAAAAATTCCACAATGAAACTTTAGACATTCTTTATCAGGGTGGAAAACCTGAAGGAGTAATTAGTAAAGAACTTTATGATACGCTAAAAACAAAATACAAAAATCACATTCCTCTAAATAGAGTGATGGATTTTGACGATATAGGTGAAGTGTTATCGGGTAGAGGATTAGCAGTTAAGGGAACAGGTTTAAAACGAGCAGTGGGAAGTGAAAGAGAAGTTAAGGATATAATGGAAAATATTTATACTGCGAGGACACAAGCCATTCAAAGAGTGGAAAAAAATATTGTTGATAATGATACTTTTCAATTTGTTCAAGATTACATCAAATCATTTCCAGAACAAGAATTATTCAAAATAGTAAAACCACAAGCTATTGGAAAAACCTTTGAAGGTAAATTCATATTAAAACAAATGAATGACCCAACCATTCTTCAGTTTCAAAGATACGGGAAACCTGTTTACATTAAAATAAATGATGCTCGCTTGGCGGTGGCTTTTCAAGGAGTAAATAGGGAGAGATTGCCTGCGGTGATGAGATATATTTCAACAGTAACCCGTTGGATGTCTGCTTTAGTTACCAGATATTCACCAGAATTCGCTTTGTCTAACAAAATTAGGGATATGCAGGAGGCAGTTGTTTATATGGCTTCACAAGATGTTGGATTTAAGGGAGTAAGTAAAACTGCGTTCCGAGACCCAGCAAGTATTAACGATGTTAAAAACTTTGTTTTAGGTAAAGAAACAGCGGGAACTAAACTTTATAAACAAATGATTGAGGATGGAGGAACAACTGGTGGAATGGCTCTTTCTACAAGAAAACAAGTGGAGGCAACTTTAGATAATATTCGTTCTACAAATAGAAACATAGCTCGTAGGGGGTTCAAAAACTTATCTGAAAGTGTTGATAAATGGAATACTGTTTTTGAGGACTCAACTCGCTTATCTGCTTATAAAACAGCTCTTGAAAGTGGTTTAAGTAGAGGAAAGGCGGCTATAATAGCCAAGAATGTGTCCATTGACTTTAATGAATTTGGAACTATGGGACCGATTATAAATGCTCTATATATGTTTTCTAATGCTTCAATTCAAGGTTCGGCAAAAATGATTAGAGCAATGAGAAACCCAAAGGTGGTGGCGGCAGTAGTAGGAACTGTGGGTGCGGCAGTATTTGCCGCCAATGAGTGGAATGATAGTGTTGATTCTGAATGGAGAAACAAAGTATCTAAATGGGACAAATTAAATGGTTTAAATATAGTAATTCCAGGAACAGAAGAATTTTATTACATTTCAATTCCTGTTTCGTGGGGACTGAAACCAATTAAGGTGGCTATGGAATACGGAAGTGATTTTGTGAGTGGACATAAAGCCGAAATTGGAGATATGGTTGAAGGATTATTTGTAGCGTTGATGGAGGGATATAATCCTATGGGAGGAACTGATTTTGCTTCAGCTCTTACACCCTCACTGATTGACCCTTTTATAGATATTGCAAGGAATAAGTTATGGACTGGTTCTAAATTAAGACCTGATTGGAACAAATATGCTCCTGCTTCTACACAATACTTTAAGGACTTACAAGATTCTCAAACGGGAAAGATATTGATTAACATATCTCAATCAGTTTCAGAAAAGACAGGTGGAAGAATTGAATTCTCACCTGCTGATGCTGAATATATATTACAACAAATAACTGGGGGTCCTGGAAAGTTTACTGGAAAAGTTTTCAACTCAATTTCTGCGATAGGCAAATCTGAACTTCCAGAACCAAGAGATATTCCTTTTGTTAGTAGATTATTAAGAAAAACTCCTGAGGAAAGATTTTATACTTCTAAAGGAGAAAATGATATAATTAAAACCTTAACTGAACAAGAGAGAGAAAGATTTTATGACAGACAAGAAGCAGAAAAAGTATTTGAAGAATTAAAGAAAATGCCTATTGAACAACGGAAAGAAACTTATAAAAAATTAAAAGAGGAAAAACCACGGATTATAAAAAGAGTAGATAATATAGCAGATGAAGAATCAAAGGGACTTACAAAGTTAGACCGACAATTACTTCAGTTGGGTGTAGAAAATGGGGAACGAGCAAAGTATTTATTTAAAGTTTTTAAATCTGCTGAACCACAAGAGAGAAAGGAATTGTATCAAGAGTATGCTAAAAAGGGAATTATATCCGATAATGTCAAAGTGCAGTTAGATTATTTATTTGCCAATCAGTAGTATAATAAACCTATGAACAAACTAAAAGAATATATGCAAGTAAAGAAAAATCCAGAATTGGCTTTATTTCAAGCTATTCAAGAAGTTAAAAAGACCGCAAGGGATATTGCTGATGCAGAAATTTCTGTATTCAAAAAAGAGATAATGGAGAAACTTAAAGAACTTGAAGATAGACCAGTTAAAGAGATATTTAGCTCTATAAAGTCTCTTAAAATAAAAGGTGATAAAGGTGATAAAGGAGACAGAGGATTAAGTATTAAAGGCGACAAAGGAGAAAGTATTAGAGGAGAAAAAGGAGAAAGTATTAAGGGAGACAAGGGTGATAAGGGAGACGTTGGAATTGGCAAAGATGGGAAAAATGGTATAGATGGTTTAAAAGGAAAAGATGGTTCACCAGACACACCCTCACAGGTAATTGACAAAATACACGAAGCCAAAGAAAAAATAAAAAGGAGTAAAATTGAAGGATTAGAAGAAGAGATTAAAAGATTAGATAAAAACATTTACTTTAAAAAAGGAGGAGGTATGGGAGATGTAATAACAGAAGCACCATCAGGAACGGTTAATAATTTAAACACGATATTTACACTTTCTTATGTCCCTAAAACAAACTCCTTAATTCTTTTGTGGCAAGGTCAATTCCAAAGAAGTGGAGCAAGTTTTGAATATACAATTAGTGGGAAAACAATAACATTTAATACAGCACCAACGACGGGGGAACTATATTGTTGGTATGTGCGCTAAGATGAAAAAATTTATAACATCTTTCTTAATAGGTTTAAGTTTAATAGCGACACCAGTTTTAGCTGTGTGGGTTTTTACTTCCAGTCAAACTGGTTCTTCACCGACAAATGGATATGTGTTGCAAACAAATGGTTCTATTTCAACATGGGTAGCAACATCAACTCTTGGAATTACAGCAACAATTAATGCTGGAACATACGACCCTTATGGACAAGCAACTTCATCATTATTGAGTTTTACTACACCATATTATGCTACAACTACACACGGCACAATCTCATCACTTCCTGCACTTTCAATAACAAAAAGCCAAGTTTCAGATTTTGGAACTTATGAAAGCGTTTTGACATTTAACTATCCACTATCAAGAAGTGTAAATGCCATTTCAACTGTGGCAACCTCTTCTCTTGGACTTTTGGTTGGTTCATTTGCCTA
>JBBABA010000024.1:0-8093 GCA_041657955.1 Thermoplasmata archaeon
TTTTAGTTTCAAATAGTTTAAATAAAAAAGGACAAATAAATTTATCAAATGGGAAAATTAATATCAGTGAAAAAGAATTAATTTCTACATTTCGTAAATTAATTAGTAGTAAAGAATTTGCAACACAGTTGCGTGGTCCACAAGGTATAGCTGGTCCACAAGGTTTACAAGGAAATAGTCTTGATGCAAATTTATTTGTTTCAAAACAATTATACGATAGACAAGTAAATAGAACTTATGATTCTCTTGGTGATAGTATACAAAGTCTTTCTTCTTCTTTAAGTGATGAAGTAGATACGGATAGACTTATAGTTTCAGGTAATGCCAATATTGCAGGGCAAGGAATATTTACAAAATCTCCGACATTGCCTCATGCTTTTACCACTTGGCCTTCTGGTATTTCTAATGTTTCTGATTCTACTGTATATATCAATCCAGCAAGTGCAGCGACAGATACAAATTTATTTGGAATAGCAGTTGATGGTAGTGTTAAGTTTTTAGTAGATGCGGAAGGAGATATTTATGCTAATAGTATGGTGTTGTCTGGTTCTGTTACACAAGGTGATACTACTGTTGCTAATTTATCAGTGCTAGGTACTTTCTCTCAAACTGGAGATGAAACATTCTCCACTGGTACAGGAAATATTTCCCTCAATGGTGCTACTACTATCACAGGTAGTAATACTTTCACTACAGGTACAGGAATTGTAGAATTTAAAAATGTTTCAACAAATATTGCTTCCACTAATCCTGTAATTGATACAACTTCAGCTTCCACTTTATTTATCAACTCAGTCACTAACCGTCCAGTTACTTTTGGTACCGGCCTATTAACTGCTAACAATTTCGGTTCATCTTCTGTCGCTATCACTGGAGGCACAATATCAGGAACTACAATTAACAACTCTACTATTGGCATCACTACAGCAGTTGCTGGAAACTTCACAACCATTGGGGTAACAACTCCTGGTTCTGCAATATTTACAACTATTACTAATTCAGGCAATGCCACTTTAGCCACGGGTGTTACCACTACCAACACTTTTGGCAGTGGCGCTTCATCAATTAACACCATCGGTTCCAGCACCACTCCCGGAACATTAACATTGCATGGAGCCACCAGTTTAGACAATACATTTTCCCAAACCGGAGCCAATACATTTTCTACAGGTACTGGAGCAATTTCTCTGAATGGCGCCACCACTATCACTGGAACAAATACTTTTACAACTGGCACCGGCGCTACGACAGTAAATTCTACCGCTTGGACTTTTGCTAATGATACAAATTTTGCTTTGACGGGTGGAGTGAATGGTTTATCTTTTGATACTGATACTTTATCTATTGATTCAACTAATGACAGAATTGGCATCGGGACGACGGGGCCTCTCCAGAAACTGGATATTACAGGCGGTTCAATGAGATTGGATAATACAACAGGGGCAAGTCCCACAGGAATAATTTTCAAAGGAGCATCGCCCTTCATCTCTGATTTTAATTATGGAAATAATGGAACAGCAACTACAAGGGGTTTTAATACTTTTGTCGGTATAGGAGCTGGAAACCTGACAATGGGTTCAGGAGCGACAGTAGATTGGTCAGCATCTTACAATACAGCGGTAGGTAATGGCGCATTACATTCCAACACCACAGGTTACAATAACACTGCAAATGGATATTCTGCTCTTTATTCCAACACTACAGGCGGCCATAACACTGCAATCGGTCAAGCTGCTCTCTATTCCAGCACTACAGGCTACAATAACACTGGAATTGGTCACGAGGTTCTCTACTCCAATACCACAGGCTACTGGAACACTGCAAATGGCGCGTATGCTCTCAATGATTTAGGTTCTGCCCAGACAGCAGGAGCGTTTAATATTGGAACGAGTTATACAATTAAAACTGTAGGCACAACAGATTTTACTTTAATTGGAGCCGCCAGTAATACAGTTGGCGTAGTATTTACCGCTACAGGAGTAGGCGCAGGCACGGGCACCGCTACTCCAAACGGCACAAATAATAACACTGCTCTTGGATACGACGCTGGTAGAGGAATAATCTACGGCACTGGAAATACTATTCTCGGAGCTAATGTTACGGGACTTTCAGCAGGGCTTACCAATAATATCATCATCGCTGACGGGGCTGGAAATAGAAGAATAAATGTAGATAGCGCAGGCAACGTCGGCATCGGCACCACAGCCCCCGCTACCAAATTAGACGTCACTGGTTTAACTTTAAACACTGATGCCACTGGCACAGTGATGAGTTCTAATTTCACAGGAAGCATTACCAAGAATGATGTGAACGCTTACACTTTCTCTAGTGTGCAAATCAAACCCACTTTGAATACTGGTGTTTCAAATACTGGCACAGTATTAAATGTTTTGAATATTGATACAACCAACACCGCTGTCACTGGACTGACCACTAATTTAATCAAAGCTTCGTATGGCGGAGTACAAAAGTTTTTAGTTGATTCCAGCGGTAATGCCACCTTGGCGGGAACAATCACATCTACCGGCTCTATCACTGGCGCCGCTGGTTCTTTCACTACTCTGACTTCTTCCGGAGCTTCCACTATTGGCACAGGCGCTTCCTTGACTAATACCTTTGGCACAGGAACATCAGCCGCTAATACTATTGGAGTATCTGGAGGAACTAACGCTATTAATGGTTCAACTACAATCTTAGGAACTGCCTTAATCAACTCCACCGGTTCAGCAGCCACGACAATCGGAAATTCGACAGGCGCATTGACGCTGGCTGGCACCACTTTTGCCTTGACTGCAGGCTCGGGACTTAATGTTACAACCGCCGGAGCGCTTTCTGGAATTACCACTATCGCTACTTCTAGCACAATCAATTCCCAAACAATTTCTGCCACTGCTTCTTTCACTGGAACAGTTCAAGCTGCCACTTCTTTCTTATCTCCGACTTTTGATACCGCTACTGCAGTAGCTATGAATATTGGAACTGTTACTCAAACGGGTCTGACTGTGGGCAGAGTAGGAGCCACTACGGCTATCAATGGGTCCAGTTTAACTGTCGGTCCCACCGCTTGGACCGCGACTCCAACTATTTCAGGATTAATCACCGCCACTTCAGGATTGACAGCAAATGGAACATTGACTGTCGGAGCCAATCAAAATTTTGTGATGACTTCAGGCACTGGAACATTCACCCAAACATACACTGGCACAGTTGATGCTAATACTGTCACTTCTTCTGCTACTGGAGCAAATAATAAAGCATTAAATGTTTCCAATACTGGAGCGGTAGTCGGTACAGGTTATGCTGGATATTTTTCTAAGACTGGAGCTGCTACCACTAACATTGGACTTTATGCCACAGCTACTGGCGCAACTAACAACTATGCCGCTATTTTTGAAAATGGCAACGTCGGCATCGGAATTATTAACCCAACGGTAACTTTGCATGTTGTGGGACAATGTGTGACTGGAGATACTAAACTTCGTCGTCGCAGAAAGAAAAAAGGGGCAAAAGGAGAGGAAGAAGAAGATTATGAATACGATGAAGTTCGCATTGATGAAATAAAAGCAGGCGATGAAATACTTTCATTAAATGAAGAAACAGGCAAACTGGAATATCAAAAAGTCAAAGCCCTGATGGATATGGGAACTAAATCAATCTATAAATTGACCACCGCTTCTGGTAAATCCATCCGCACCACCGGCAATCATCCGTATTTGGTAAAAATAAAAAACAAAGAAATATTTACTAAACCAAAACTCGGAGTATTTTATGATAATTCAAATATGTTTTATGCCCAGAAAAAAGCCGGTTGGAAAATTGACTTGCAAAAATTAAAAGAAGAGCTTTCTGGGTCATTTGATGTTCAATTTATAAATTTCTACACGGCTGTGCCAGAAGAAGGGGACGACGCAAGAGAAAAAACTTTGAAATATATGAATTTTGTTCAACCATTTGTGAGCTTAATTACAAAGCCTCTTAAATACATAAAAACTTATAAAATGGTAGATGGGAAGATTGTGGAAGTAGTTGATAAAAAGGGCGATATGGATGTGGAGCTTGTTCTTGATGTTACTAAAAATATCAGCAATATAGATGCCTTGCTTATCGTTAGCGGAGATAGTGACTTGTTGCCGCTTAAAAATTATGCTCTCAGTAAAGGCAAGAAGATAGTTTTCGCCGGTTTTCAAAACAACATCGCTTGGGAGTTGAGGCAGATACTGCATGTACCAATAGATAATTATAGAGGTGTTTTAGGTCTAGGGTCAGATACAGACAAAAAACAAGCCCCAAGCTTTGGGCTTGGGGTTGCGTTATTGAATAAAGTATATTCCAAAGAAAATTATTTGTCAAGCGAAACTGTGGATAAACATAATGGTCTTTGGACAAAGGTTGCCACCCTTAGAAAAGGTCAAGAAATAGCGATTTTTGACGACCAGAAAGCGATTTGGGATAAAATTGTTGATATTGAAAATCTGCCATCAGAACAAGTCTATGACATTGAAATAGAGAATACTCACAATTTCGTGGGCAATGACATCATTGCTCATAACACTTACCTTGGCGGTAATTCAACTATCAATGGAAATACTATTGCTGGAACTGATAATATTTATGATATTGGAGCATCTGGGGCAACCAGATTTAGAACAGGGTACTTTGGCACTTCTTTAATTGCTCCAGTTGGAACATTTAGTGGAGCGGTCACGGTTGGAACTCTAAATGGCAACACTATTACTACTGGTACAGGAATTTTAACTCTGGGCGCGCTTAAAACTTTAACTGTTTCTGATTCAACTACTTTAGGGACTAATGCCATCACTTTAGCTGGCGGTGAAGTAATTACTTTTTCTCCAACAAACGCTCTTTCACTTTTGACCACTGCTAGCACATCGGTAACTTTCCCAACTTCCGGCACTTTGTACGGCACCGCCACCGGTTCCATTACTTCCGCTCAATTGCTTTCTTCTATCTCTGATGAAACGGGCACGGGAGTGACAGTATTTTCCAATACTCCAACATTGGTGTCTCCAATCTTGGGTGTGGCTTCTGGAACATCTCTTGCTTTAGGTGGTGCAACAATTGGAACAAATAATTTAGCAGTTACCGGTTCTGCGATAATTTCAGGCAACGTCGGCATCGGGCTTGTGTCTCCAACTGCTAATTTACAAGTTGCACAAGGCACAGCGGGGGCTGGAACAGTTTCAACCACTGCTACTTTAACAACAGTCACAGGTGTAGGAACTCAGTTTTTAAATACATTTAAAGTTGGCGATACGATTACGGTCAATGCAGAAACAAGGACAATCGCCACTATAGTTTCTAACACTTCCTTAACCACTGATGCTTGGACTGGTTCTAATGCTGGTGTGGCATATACATTAACAGGAGGGACAAGGTTTAGTGTTTTAGGAAACGGCAACGTCGGCATCGGGGAAGTGTCCCCAGGGAGTAAATTGTCAGTTCTAGGTGGAATTTCAATAGGTGATGCAACTTACAGCACAGTAGCAAGTCCCACAGGAGGTGCAATAATACAAGGCAACGTCGGCATCGGGACGACGAGTCCACAAAGTAAATTACATATATTAGGAACTACTAGATTTGATAATGGCGATTCGGGTTACTACGGAACTATCGACGAGGTTAGTGGAGCTATGAATCTTAAAGCAATTGGTGGTGGTTCATATATGACATTTAGTGCAAGCGGTTCAGAATGGATGAGAATATTAAATTCGGGCAACGTCGGCATCGGACAAACGGCACCATCGTCAAAATTGGATATTACCACAGCGGGACTAGGGGTAACCCAGACAACAAGTTCTGGTTTAGCTTTAGTCAATACCACAGCGGCTACAGTGGGAGCTCAACAAATCTCACCAGCTTTACGTTGGTCTGGCTTTGGTTGGAAAACTGATGCGGTAGCAGGCAGTCAAGCAGTAGATTTCAGAAGTTATGTAGTGCCAGTGCAGGGAACAGCTAATCCAACAGGCTATCTTGGTTTCGGTTCTTCTGTAAATGGTGGAGCTTACAGTGATGGACAAATGGTAATTACAACAGCCGGCAACATCGGCATCGGGACGACGGGGCCACTAACACCATTGCATATTTTAAGTGCAGTTGCAGGAGGTGGAGATAGAACGGGAGGAATCTCTGATTTGAAAATTTCCAATTCTACTGCCCAAGCTACTGATGTTGGAGCAATGTTGGGTTTTGACCAGAAATATACTGATGCAGGTGGATATGTGGGAGCAGGGGCGGCTATTCGTTCATACAAAATGAACTCTACTACTGGAGATTACGGAATTGGGCTTAAATTTGAAACCAGGGTAAATGGCGGGAGTATAACAACAAAGATGACAATTGATTCTTCTGGCAACGTCGGCATCGGGACGGTGTCACCAGGTTATCCTCTTGAAGTTGCTGGACTTACAAATGTAGTTCGTGTGGGTGATAGTTTTACTAGTGATGGTCAAAATGCTGGGATTCTTTTTTCAAACACAAATAGATTATATGCAATAAGAGAAAGTTCGACTTCTATCGGGTATCAATTTGATACTTATAGTTCTGGTGCGGTAAATGCTGTCAGAATACAAGGAAATGGCAACGTCGGCATCGGGACGACGGCACCTGCGTATCAGTTTCATCTTAATAAATCAGGCGAAGCAAGGATATTATTGACTGATTCTGACCAAGGTTCATTAGCTTCAGATGGATTATATATTAGACAATATGGATTAAACACAGCAATAGTAAATCAAGAAAACGGAGTAATGCAGTTTGGTACAAATAATAGTTATGCTCAGACAATTTTAGCTAACGGCAACGTCGGCATCGGGACAACAAGTCCGGGTTCTGCTCTTCAAGTACGTGGAACAACTGCAAGTTCTGGAACATCTAATCCTATTATTTATTGGGAACGTAATAGCGATGGTGCAGTTAAGGGAGTATTGGGATATGATGAAACAAATACAAAATTGTATTTAGGTTCTTACACATCACATCCATTATCTTTGAGAACTAATAATGCGGATGTAATGACTTTATTAACAAGCGGCAACGTCGGCATCGGGACGACGGGGCCATTAAGCATTTTAGAAGTATCAAAATCAGGTACTGCAAATTCGGAATTAGGGGGGTTCTATACTCCTTCTTTACCTTCTGCGGGTTCTAATTGGATTGTGCTTGGTAAAGCCAGAACAGCCGACCAATCGGCGGTTATACAATACATATATAGTTCAACTGCTGCTAATCAATTATTGTCATTGGATTTCTATAATTCTACAAATAATAAATTAGTTATCAAAGGTGACGGCAACGTCGGCATCGGGCAAACTGTCCCAACGTCAAAGTTGGATGTCACCACAGCGGGACTAGGGGTAACCCAGACGACAAGTTCTGGTTTAGCTTTAGTCAATACCACAGCGGCTTTAGTGGGTGCTCAACAGATTTCACCGGCTCTAAGATGGAGCGGGTTTGGCTGGAAAACGGACGCTACCGCAGGTTCGCAAGCGGTAGATTTCAGAGCATTCATCACACCAGTGCAAGGGGCAGCTAATCCTACAGGTTATCTTGGTTTCGGTTCATCGGTGAATGGTGGAGCTTATAGTGATAATCAAATGGTAATTACAACAGCAGGCAACGTCGGCATCGGGCAAACGGCTCCGTTAAGTAAATTAGGCATCACTGGTAATGCAAGTATAGGAGCAACCTATGGAGCAATAGTCGCACCGACATCGGGAATGATAATAGAAGGCAACGTCGGCATTGGGGAAGTGTCCCCAGGGAGTAAATTAAGTGTCTCTGGAGGTGGAAGTTTTGGAGCTGGGTATGACACTACAGCGGCACCAACGGGAGGATTAATAATAGAAGGCAACGTCGGCATCGGGCAAACGGCTCCGTTAAGTAAATTAGGCATCACTGGTAATGCAAGTATAGGAGCAACCTATGGAGCAATAGTCGCACCGACATCGGGAATGATAATAGAAGGCAACGTCGGCATCGGGACGACCACAATCGGGTCAAAACTAGGAGTTTTAGGGAATTTAGCGATTGGAGGAACTTATGGAGCACTTGCAGCACCAACGGGAGGATTAATA
>JBBABA010000025.1:0-7427 GCA_041657955.1 Thermoplasmata archaeon
ATGCGGTGGCATTACCAAGTCCATCGTAAACGGTGCGCAATGTTCCATCTACACCTAAATTTGTATGCGAGAAATGGATTAAATCTCCATAACTTGCGCTTGGAGCAACGCCGGTTAGACTTTGCCCGATTGTTAAACTGCATAAAAGCAGTACTGCTAAAATTAATTTTTTCATTTTGTTTTTCCTTTTTGTTTAAAATGTTTCAATTTCAACTTGATATTGTTTGATTGAATTAGTTACACCATAAGCCTTAATAAAAACTTTAGTGAAATATGTATAACTTAATTCTTCTGATTTAAACATACCATTTGAACCATTTGTTGAATTCCAATAAACTGCATTAGGAAAGAGACGACTAAATGTTACTGGTGCTGTTATGCCAACAGCATATTCTAAACTATCTGTTGGACTCATACATTTAATAGTTACTATTGAGTAAGTGCTGCCGGATATGGTAATTGTATCCATAGTCCCACCAACTTTAATAGTATCAATATAAGTTGCAAAACTTATGACTGGCATTACTTGTGATTGTAGTTGTCCTTGTATTGGCAATTTACCCATGTTAATACCACCACTATTATAACCATTTTGAAAATTGCCTACAAAAACTCGCTTTTCTATACCAGTGGCAGTAGTATCTATATACCATAGTTGCTGGGCAAACATAGGTAATGATAACATAAAAAATGTTAAGACTAATATTTTCTTTTTGATATTCATAATGCTTCTATTCTCCATTTTAATTCTATACAAAAATAACCATTAATTAAGTTTATTCCAAATTACATTAACTTGGTATGTTATAAAGATTGAATAAATATTTCAGATATTTACTCCCACCTTTTTCTCTTAATGCTTTTTTATCTTTTTTAATCTTACCAATAGCAGATAATATTACTTGTCTAACCATGATGGGTTTACTATATTCTGCATTATCTGTATTCCATTCTTTAATAGCTTTGATGATATTAGTCTTGCTACTGCTATTACCCTTATATGCATCTTCTAATGCTTGTTGCATTTGTTCTCTAAAGTTACTAACAGCATTAGTCCTATCACCGCTTATCATATCCATAGCAGTCTTAGCTTCTTTAGCATTAGTAGCTTTAACAGAATTAAAACCTAAGCCTTGCATAGCTATATTATATGCAGATAAATCTTCTGGCTTAACCAATGTTTCACCTCTGCTGGTTTGTACACCTAATTGAGATTGCTTAACTGCATTAGTTAAATCTCTAATCATAGATATAGATTGTAATGGCGGAGTATCTACTATTGCTTTCCAGTCACCTTTCATCATTCTAAATAAAGTACTTGCAGTAGATGCGGGTATATCTACGCCAGCTTTTAATCCACCTAATATACTTTGCTGAGATTTAAACGAGTTAAGTCCAGTTATCATATCAGCAACTTCACCTAACCCAGTTTGCGCAAGTACATCCCCCATGCCAGTTCTCTTACTTATATCTATTCCTAATGCAGTAGGTAAACCATTCATTGCTAAATCAGCAAACTCTGGCGAACCTAATACACCTGGCAACGTAGCCATAAACTTACGCATTTCTGTATCAGTGTCTTTCTTGAACAAACCTCTAACTATATTTTGCATATCAGATGAGAAGGGTACGCCACCTACACCAGCCAACATTAACATAGGTAAATTAGCAAATGCAAATGACCATAACTGACCTTTATCAAACTTTTCACTACCTTTAAAACCTTCGACCACACCATATTTTAATGCTTGTGAGTACATATGCATATAGTTGTGAGTAAATGATTTCAGCATATACTGATTTTTAAGTAATGTTCTTAATACACCACGAGATTTTTGCAAAGCAACTGGAGTGTTGACAGAAGGAACTACGTTAATCTGTGCATTAATTAAATTAGCTTGTGTAAAAGCATATTGTTCTGCTTCTGATTCATTTATCTTGCCTTCATTAACTAATTTTTCAGCTTCCATCATCCCTATTTTATAACCAGCTATTAATGCAGTTGCTCTATTAACTTGTTCAACTTGCATATTACCAAAGCCAAGTACCTTTTGTGATGTTTTATATAAACCTCTTTGAGCATTAGTTTCACCCGACATCTGTTCTTCGGTTAACACTGGATTAATTAAACCAGCTTTAGCAAATGTTCTAAAGATAGGGTACATAACCGCATCTTCACCTTGCAGATTAATCAAATCTGCTTTGCCAGCTTCTTCCATCTTATACGCTTTAAGCAAACGTCTGCCTTGCTGAAAACTATTTAATAGTTCTGGCAACGCACGTGAATGATGATAACGAGCAAGCACTGGTAAACCAGTAGAAGCTAATCCAGTAGCATTAATAATCCATTGAGATGGGCGAAACAAAGTAGTACCATAAACTATTGTACGTGCGCCAGCTATAATAGAATTTTCTGCTTTTGTTGTGCGTAGCATTTCTTTAGCATAACTTTGTATGTAATGCATATCTTGCCTATCGACTACATCTTTATAGCTATCTAACAAATCAGATACTTCTAACTGCAGATATTTACTGGAGTTACTGCGAGATAGTTCACTATTTAAATCTTTAAGTGATTGGAATACGTCATGCAGTTTCTCGCTACCGCCAGCTATGCCTTTACGTTCTTCATATCTACGATTAAGCATTTCGTTTTGCAGATAGTTATTAATCTGTTCAATCTCTTTAGTATCTTTACTTGCACCTATCTGGTTAAGTATGCGTTGTAAGTCAAAGTAACCAAGTTTTCTGCCAAGTTCATCAAAGTAGTTCTTTTCATCTTTGATATGATATACTTTAAAACTTCTCTCATCTAATGCTTTCAATAATTCTTCGGCTTCAACTGGGGTAATCTGCCCTTTGCTTTGCAGCATCTTAATGAAACCAGCTTTGTTAGCTAACTTAGTTTGAACTGATTTTTGCGCTTCCGCTATGGAACTGTAATGGTTTCTGTATATAGTTTCAGTTTCATCTGGTCTATTTATTTGTAGTTGTGATACAAATTTTTCATTGGGCAATGTACGTGATATATATGAATCACTAAAATGTTCATCCATTTCAAGTTTAGTAAGATACTTAATCGGCTCACTATAATCACGTTCCATACTTGCATTAGAATCCCATCTACTCACAAGTCTATTAGCTAAATCTTCTAAGGTCAATAAGCTATTACGTGGATTATTCTCATCTACTTTAGCCATATTAGCTTCAGCATTTCTACCTATTAATAATCTAAGCTGGTCAACATCATTTACAACTTTAACTTTGTTCTGGTAATCTTTTATCTGACTAAGCATTTTATCTTTATCAGATTTCCATTTAGCTTTATCAAACTCTTTGCCATTAATAGTTTTAAAAGTATACTTATTCTTAAAATCAGCAGAATTAAGTGATTTCTTAATATCATCTAATCGGGTTAAGTTATCATTAAAGTAATCTTCTGCCATCTTGGGTATATCACTAATAACTTCGCTTGCTTTTACATAAGGATTAGCAAATACTGCTTCCGCTACACCACGCAGTTGCTCGCTAAGGTCTTTATCTACGCCCATTAAATCAAACGCATCTTTACCAACAAATTTATCTACACTCATCTTAGACATAGGTGCTTGTAATATCTCTTTTACAGTAGCATATTTATTCTTGTGGCGAAGTTCATTTTTACTTTCTTCTGCTATGTTACGTTTGTTTGTTTCATTCTCTTTTAATGTGCGTAACGTTTCCCAAACATGTGGTGTAACTTTCTCCCAAGTTACTTTAGATTCGACGCCATCGTCATTGTAATGCACATATTCACCTCTGCCACCCTCGCTTAAATCTTTCATATTCTTAATAAATTCTGGCAAATCTTTTTCTTCTGATACTTTGAGTTTATGGTTATTAAAATACTGCAACATATCTTCTATGTTTTTAGTTTCCTCTGGCGTTGCTTTAACTGTAAACCCTTTTTCAGTACCATCTAAAATATCATTTGCGGTACGTGCTACATAAGCAGCCCTATCATTATTAATCTGCTCAGACATATTTATACGGTTAATCAAATCTGCAGTAGCACCACCTTTTTCAGCAGCTATTTTCATAGTTACCCATAAACGTTGAGACATACCTCTAATAAAATCTCTTGCATTAGATTTATAATGGTCAATAGTTTTAGCAAATGTACTTAGTTTAGCTTCATTTTCTTCGATAGTTTTCTGCGGTATAATGCCTTCGCCACGTATAGACTTCCACTGCTCTTTAGATGCTTCTCCTTTTAGCTTTTCTTTGTATTCATTTTTAGCACCAGTATCATTAAACAATTTAGATGTAGTAGCATTAGGCGGTATATCTGCAGTGTTGAATAAAGAAACATTGGTTTCAAACTTAACATCTTTTATGCTATCTGCAAATTGATTTATCAATGCAAGTTTATCTTCAGCAGATTGCAAACGTATTTTAGATTCTTCAAACCTATTGTAAGATGTGGTAAAGTCAGTTTCTCCGTAATCATTTTTACTGGGAATATCCATGTCGGCATTATTCTTGGCAACTTCAACATCATTTTTATATAAACCACGTAAATCTTCTGCTAATTTAACAAGATTATTTTTATTTGTATTAAATTCTTCTGGCATAGATGAAGTAAATAAATTATCTATCCCATCCTTTAATTGATTATTCCACCATCTTGCACCAGTTTCACCTCTTTCTGGCAGACCAGTGCGATACTCTTTTAATGGTAATCGAGAAAAGTAATCTAACATTTTACCAAATGCAGAAGTGGCTTGATTATATAGAGATACTTTTTCACCATTATTCATCCCCCTTGCTATCTCACCAAACGTCATATCACCATCAAGTAACTTACGGTAAATCTCTGCAGAACTATACATACCATGCCCAGTAAAGAAGTTCTTTAGTTTCTCCCATACTTCTTTTACTTTAGATAACATACCATATTCATCTGGTCGATAGCCTTTGCTGAACTCAACTAATTGTTCTCTTAATGTTTCATGCGCATTTACCCAGCTTTCACTACCTCTTATACCATCACTACCTAAATGAGCAAGAAACTTATCTACTGCCGCACCATCACCTTTACTTGCTAATAGTAAACCAGCATGTACGGTTTCTTCTAATGGCGCACCTTTACCAGTAAGAGTAGCTAATCCAACTTCGACAGTCCCATCTGGTAATATTTTAGTATAACCAGTTCTAACTTTACCTGGCTCAACACCAGTTTGGTCTATAACTGCGTCGTGGATAACTTTAAGTTTAACACCTGGTAACATCTTCGCTACACCAGCATCAAATTCTGCTTTATCTACTGGTTGGTCTGCAAAGTTAGTGGTGTTATAAAGTTGTTTAAGTTCGTATGGGTTCATACTCGATTTATAATCATCAGCTTGTTTCTGTGTTATATCACCGTTTTTAGCAGCTTCGTCTATCGCTTGCTCACGTGTGAAACCTTTGCCAATATAGTTGCTAACTGCAATCGGTACATCAATTTTTTTCTCGCCCACTTTAAGACCAGCTATTTCATTAAGTAAATTATTCTTTTCACGTGCATTTATAAGTTTGTCTTTATAAGCGTTATCAACATCTTCTGGTTTAGTTATATCAAGTTTAGCATCTGTAAATCTGTTCTCTAATGAAGTACGCTCTGGAGAAGATTTAGTTGTACCTTTCTCAACCGCTGGGTTTTCTATATGGAAACCTTGCTCTTCTAATTGTGTGGTAAACTTTCTTTCGCCACCCATTGCCTGTATCTGCTCTGCTTGTACAGCACCTTCAGCAACTTTAGCAGTACCTTGTTCAGCTCTAACTTTTTCGATGTAATCTAATATACCAGCACTCTTCAATGCGTCAACAGATTTCTGGTTATAGTTACCAGCTATTTTATTCACTTCATCATATCTTTTAAGCACGCCAGCAGCCTTAGCACCAGTTACTATACCATCGGGGTCGGTAACGCCAGCAGCATTAAGTAATAATTGTTGAATATCATTTTTAAATACACGTTTTTTACCTTCACTAATATCGGGTATCTTGCCCACAAGTTCTTCGGCAACCGCATCAAACTTATCTTTAGCAGATTTATACTCTGGTTTGCCTCGTGTTTGCCCAGTGGTATTAGTTATATCAAACACTTCTTTAGGCGAAGTAGTTATAACGGCTTCAGATGTAGGGATTTCTCCACTAACGTCCACCGTTTGATTAGGCTTGATTTCGGGGGTAGAGCCTATACTTTGTTCGCCTTCGGTTACGTTCGTTGATTTAAGAGGCACTTCTGGCGTTAGTTTTTCGATTGACTGAGGTTCGTTAGTTACTTTTACTTGTGTTTCTCTATTGATTTCTTCATTGGCGACCTTTGCATCTCCGACCACATCTTTTCCGCCATTGCTAACGCTTCCTTCTGCGATTTTCCTTCCTTTAACATCATCTTTACTTTTTCCGCTATCCACTTGTTCTTGTCCATTTGGTACTCCTTTTTTGGTTACCGTTATCATCGTTCTGCCAAGTCCAACATTCTTGCCAGTTTCATTATCTTTAACTACATATCCTAATACTTTGCCAGCTTCTCTATGCACGGTTAGCACAACACCTTTACGCTGTTTACCATCAGCTTCCCAAGTGACTTCAGCATTAACTTTAGCAGTTTTAGAATATACTTTACCTTCTTCTTTAAGTTTGTCTGTTTGTACTTTATCAAGCACTACATTATCACCTATCTGCATGCCACCATCTTCGGTAGGAGTAACTGGTATGTTACCATCTTTAGTTTCTAAACGTAAATCAGTTTCTGGTTCTGCGGGTATTGGTTCTGCTGAAACTTCTTCTACTGGTTTAATTTCTTCTACTGGTGCTTTAAGCTGACGATTATGCTCTAAGGCTTTCATATAAAGATTTTCTAATCTTCTTTTTTCAACAACATCTCTTACTTCATCTACTTTAGATGTTATAAGTTTTGTGTCAACTTCATGTCCTCTGCTCATAGCGCCCTCCACAATAGACACAACCTTATTAACTATTAGCCTACTGCGTGGGTCGGCAGATACAGTCATTTGTTTTATTTCTGCTTGTGCTTCTTTATTAACTTCTTCTTTGATAACTGCATCGTGCGCCTTTTCAACAGTCTTAGCCATCTCTTGCATTGGCTTAGATTCATTTACATACTTAGCTTTAAATACTTCTGGGTCTGCAAAGAACTCACCTATGTTACTTAGTACATGCTTTTTAACGTCACCGTAAGATATGTTAAACTTTGCAGATAACTTAACCATAGATGTTTGCAAGTCTTTATCTTCTGGTAAAGATACTTTGCTCATCAGTTTACTTAAATCACCAACAGCAACAGAACCAGCAGTCATCTCTGCCAACCCTCTAAGTTTATCAGCATTTTCCTTAACGTATTGTTCTGGTAATTCATTAGTCCATCTATCGTAAAG
>JBBABA010000026.1:0-6982 GCA_041657955.1 Thermoplasmata archaeon
TTAATATAGTTTCCGGCTCAAAAAGAAGTAAATGAGTTTCAATGTCGGCGATGGGTCTATGTTTTACTCCTTCAGGAATGATAACGGTTGGGGGTTGGTGCAGTTGCCGAAAATTGAAACACAAATCTGTCAAGTTACACGAATTTTGAATTGAAGCAGAAACGCTGAAAGCCCCACTACATCGGCAATTGCACTAACCCCGTGTTAGCAACTGGGCGTTTTAGTCAATCGTTTGTCATTACTGCATTTTAGCTTTTCTGTCATATTGATTTATTCTGTCTGCATACCACAGCACTTTCTACGAAGCACAAATTTATTTTGTTTTTGTGGGATGGACAAAATGCCTTTGGCAACGTGGGCTGAAATTGCAAGCTCTTTGACAAGCTTTGGATGTAGCGTTTGCCTTGTGTGGCTTGGCAATGTGCTTGCAATAGCGAGGGCTTCTGTATTAATATAAAATCGGATAGAAGATTTATGAAACGGGATAGAAGAATTATAAAACCGGATGCTAAAACTATCAAATCGAATAGAAGAACAATAAGACCGGACAAAAGAAATATTAGACCTGACATAAGAATATACAAACCGGATGAAAGAATTATAAAATAGGATTCAAGAACTATAAAACCGGATGCTATAACTATAAAATAGTATTCAATAATAATAAAACGTCATGAAAGAACTTAAAAAGCGGCTTCTGGTATTATAAAACATAATGGGAGTTCCCAATAAATGAGTGAAAACTCCCCTTATTGTGATTCTTTATTTTTAACGTTTGGGTCTTGTAAATTTAATTTTACTTACCTGTTTATACTGTGGGCTTTCAGCACCAAAAAGTGATTTAATGTATTTTTTCACTTCTAAAGCAATATCAACCAAACCTGTTGACTTTTGGTAGAGTACAGTGTTTCTTGAAATCAAAGCGTTGCTGTATGCGGTTTCGGCATTAATAACAACGGTATTAGCAGCTTTTAAATTTGTAAGTTGGGTATTTAGAGTTGTTACTTTTAATTCGTTTTCATTAGGAGTATATAATGGCTCAGTAGAAATTGTTTGAATTAGTTTTGTGAAGTTATCTACTAAACTGTCGTAGCTTTGCTGTGAAACTGAAATAGTGTGCTTTGAAATTTCGTTTACAATGTCAGGAGCTTTTGATGTGGTTGTAGTTTCATGGGTACTCTCTATAAAGGCATCTAATGCTTTTTTGCTTTTTGAATCAGTCCTAACACCTTGTATTTTGCGATTAACGGTTTTAGCATCGTCAACGGTTTGTTTGGTTGCATCTGTAGCATCAAGAGCGTTTACAATGCGTGTACATAGTGTTTTAAGGGGTTTAAATGCAATTTCACGGGCATTGGTTGCATTGTCGTGTGCCGTTTCTGCTACTTTAACCGCTTGTAAAGCATTTTTTCCACTGGTTTGCAATGTTTGCAATGCAGGAATTTTAAGACTTAGTTTTGACGGATTGTAGGCGGTTCCGTAGCCCGTGCAACGTGAGATTAAATCTTCAAGGTTTGCAACATTTTTATCATGTCCTGTTTCGGATGTTGATGTCATAAAAATAAATTTAAGGGTTAATACTAAAAACTATATTTAAACTTAAATATAAACATATTGAAATCTTTAAGATTAGCAAATAAATTGTCTCCTTTGCCGTCAAAAATTACTGTTGATAAGGTTATTTCTGCATTATCTGTGGTTTTGCACGAAACTTCCGGCATATAAACAATAGCATAATTGTCTTTTATTTTATCCCAATCGGTTACAATAAAACCACCTCCAATAGGAGCAAATTTAAGTTTCTCGTTAAAAAACTTTTTCTCGTAGCGTAAAAAGAAATAATCATTTAGGTTTTCATTGCCTCTTTCTTGAATAAACCCATGTAAGTACTGAAAATTTAAATAAGAGCCATCGCTGAAATTGTAATCACCACCTATAACGAATTTTATGTATGTCTTTGTTTTGTCTAAAAGCGTGGTATCCATTGTTACAGGTACTGGCGACATTGGGTACAAAGCTGACAAATCGTTGGTCATTATTACATCCTTTTCGGGTATAAATGCTGCTGCTTCTGCCCAAAATCCAATACCTGCTATGCTTGTTGCCATATCAGCGCCAATGATATGGGTTCTTGCATAAGAAAGCTGAGAATTGATATTTATTCCGCCGAGGGTATCAACAGGAATGAAAGTATTTCTTGTGGCGAAAGGTAATCCATCCCGACCCCAGACATAACTTAATGAAAAATCAACTCCTTTCACCATTCCTTTGAATTTACCGCCCGCTACTGCACTTTCGCCAAGGTTGTATTTAGGCATTATTAAATTATCAGAGTATCCTTTTAAGACCATTCCCTGCGGTAATTCCATTGTTGGATTTAACGCATTTGAAAAAATTCCGATAGGCATATTAGCAGGCTGAAAGAAAGGAATAAAAATACCTTGCAAAGAAAAATCGTTGTTTAAATAATAGTTTAGATTAATTGCATCAGAGCCACGGCGACGTCCAAAATCCAAAATATCTTCCAAATCTAAGGGGTTTAGATTGTCGGTTGGGTTTAGCTTATCGGCAGTACCCCAAACAATACGTTGACGACCTATTTTTAAATCTAAATTTTTGAAAAGAAATCCGTAAAGTTCAACGTAGGCTTCTCTTATATCCATATTGTAAGGATTAACAATATTCTTGTTATACAAATCGCTTGATGTGCTTAAATTTGGCAACCCTATATTTCGAAGCCACACTTCACTATAAAATTTAGAATTGTCGGTAATTTTTTTGTCAAGTTTTAATGTCAGGCGATTCTCGTTCCAAGCCCAATCGTTTTTATCTTTAAGCAGAAAGCGGTCATCAGTTAATAATTCTCCTGATAATTTCAATTTGTTTTCATCAGGATTTTGCACTTTAACTATGCTGTCTTGTGCTTTGACTATACTTGAAGCCACTAAAAGTATAATCAGTATCGGAAATAATTTTATTCGGTTCATACTTTATTAAGTTTATTTTTAATGATTTTTGTTATCAGATTAAAATTATTGAATGCGGTAAGAGCAATTTGATGTCCTTCAAAAATAAATTCCTTCATCGCCTGTGATTGATTTGTTTTATTAAATTTAGTGGGATGTTTTAAGTCCATCAACATTACATACTCTACTCTTTTTCCCTGTGATTGATAGTAAAGATTGATTAAAGTTTCCACACCAAATTTTGATGTTTTCATATCATCCAAAATCGGTAAAATATCTTCTCTTAAAAGTGACCGTTGACCTGAAAGTGATTTGAAAGGATTAATTTTATAGTTGATTAAAGTTTCTGTTGCCTGTCCTAACACCATATCGGCTTTATTTTCGATAATCGGTTTTATAAGTTGTAGAAAATGTTCTCCTCTTAAATCGGATAAATCGGCATCACAAAAAACAATTAATTCCGAACTCGCTTTTTCAACACCTGAAGCCATTGCAAAACCCTTTCCTTTGTTTTCAGGCAAATGAATATCAGTTATATCAAGACATTTTTTTAATTCTTTAATAATTTTTCCAGTATTATCAGTTGAACCGTCATTTACTACAATAATTTCGTTAAACAAATTGCTATCTGCGACCGCTTTTAACACATTCTCAATTGTGCTTTCTTCGTTAAATGCACAAATTATTGCAGTAATTTCAGGATGGTTATTTTTCATTTTTTAATTTACTAATTCAAGTGAAAACTTATCAGGATATTTTGCTGTAACGCCTTTATACAATAGGTTTATTTGTTGCATTACTGTATCTATGTCTTTTATTTCATCAATTATTCCTTTAATACCTATTTCTTTTTTACCGTAATCAATATAACCAACTACAATAGGAACATTTGTTCTTAATGCGATACTATAAAAGCCCTTATTCCACTTTGTAACTTTTTTTCTTGTCCCCTCAGGTGAAATAATAATATGTAATTTACGAGCATTGTTGAACATCTGAGAAACCAAATGAATAGTGTTATTATTATTTACTCCACCGACTGAAATAGAACCGTACAATTTCATAGCAATATTCAAAGGAAAAAAGAAAAGTTTCTTTTTGGAAATAAATTTATACTTAATTCCAAATTCAATAACAGCGAGTTTACCATATAGTGCATCCATATAGCTTGTATGAGGGGCAAAAATGATAATACTTTTTTTTACATCGGGAAATTCGCCTTTGATTTCCCATCCTAATAAATATTTCAAAATATAACCTGAAATCATTATTAATTATATTAAACTTTTGATATAAGAAATTAAATCACCAACTGTCTTTATTTCATAAAACATATTATAGTCCATTGTTATTTTTAATTTATCTTCTAAGTCCATAAATAACTCAGCTAAATCCAAGTTGTCAAATTTCAAATCATCTTCAAATAATGAATCAATTTTTATATCAGAAACTTTTATATCTGACAAAACACTAATTCTTTCTATTATTATTTCCATACATAACAATATATTTCCTGAATGTGTTTTATGTTTTCATTTAAAAGACCAATCTTTTATTGAAACAGATTTATGGAAGAACAAACTATTAAATAAAAGATTGGCTTTATTTTTATTGTTTTAATTTTCTAACCGTAAAATCATCATCAGTTAAGCCCTGGTCGTATTTAACATCAGACATTTGCATTTTTGTTTTATGGTTTTTCTTTAAATCGGTCATTTCAATTTCAGAGGCATTCCAGTAATTGCCAACTTTTTTAAATGTGTATTTTGCTTCTTTTATCTTATTATTACCCTTGTCGTAATATTCCATAGATTCAGGGTAATAATTCGTTTTATTGATATTCACAATTAATTTGGAATAGTCGGATTGTGCTTTAGGCGTTAATTCAAGTACAAATACATTGCCTTCTGTTTTTATCAATTTAGGAGTGTATTTGTCGGAATACGGTTTTGCTTCCATATCATCGTAGGAAAAGTCTGTGCCTGCAAAATTCTGACTTTTAACGCTGGTAGAAATTCTTCTTTCTTTTCCGAAAGCAGGCAAATACAAATACATAATATCATTAGGTAGAGATAAAACGGCAATTCCCGCTTGTGATGCCGGAGAGATAAAACGGAATATTCGTTTATCATTTCCCTTTTGTTGTATAGTTGCTTCACGGGTTTCCTGTTTTCCATTTTTATCAATTAAAATAATTTTGTTCTTCCCTGTCATGTCTTTTGGGGAATACATTACATCGTCCATTTTTTTAAGAATGGAATTGGCATCTTGTGCATTGGCAGAAAATATACTGCCTGTTGCGATTAATACAATTAAAACCGTTGATTTAATTTTTGACCTTTTCATTTATTTATATTTTTAAAAGTTAAACAATAGAGTAATTTATTTTTATTAATTAAAACATTTTGATTCTTCAAGTACTTCGTCTGACTGAGTTTTATCATACGATTTTATTTTTTGAGATTTTTGGGTGGCTTTCATAATTACAGGAAGTAGTGTTATTGCTGCCAGCCCGGAACTAATCATTGCAACCCCTATAATAATACCAAAACGCTGAAGAGGAACAAGGTGGGAAAATATTAACACAAAGAAACCCGCAGAAACTGACAAAACATTAATGATAACTGCCCTGCCACTGATTTGTATGCTTTTTCTTAAAGATGTATTAACATCTTGTTCTAACTTAAAATAATGATTAAAACCTGAAATTATATGTATGGCGTAATCACCCACACCTATTGAAATACTTGCTACTAAAACAGTTGCAATATCAATAGGGATTCCAGCCCAACCCATAAAACCATATAAAACAATTATGCTTATAGTCATTGGAACAATGGAATATAAACCTTTTTTTACAGATTTGAACATCAATGCAACTAATGCAAATGCAAGAATTATCGCCAAAAACATGCTTTGTCGCTGCGTTTGTACAATGCTTTGGTCAAGACGTAGGTAAAGTGCGGGAATACCGGATACTTCAATATTATAATTTTTAAATTGTTCGGTAAAGTGATTTAAATCTTCTGAGAACTGGGTAATAACTTTATTATCGGCAGTTGACATATTTGCCTGTATTAATCCTTCAGTTAAGGAATCATTTACGAGTTGTGTCATAATATCCTGTCCATCTAATAAAAACCAAAGTTGTTCTATTTTAGCTTGCTCTTTGGGTATTTTATTGCCTTCGCCCATTGCATTGTTCATTTCTTCTATAAGGTCGGCAACAGATTGCGTATGCTTTATGTACTGATTTTTTTCCATGAACTTTTGAATTTGCTTCATTATATTCAGCACTTCGGGCGACTGTACATTACCTTTTATTGCAACATATACAGGCATGCTTCCGGTAAATTTACTTTGCATTAACCTTTCAGTTTTTTGTACATCGCTTCCCTTTTTGAAATAATCAATCATGTCAACTTTATGCTGGATTCTTGTGACGCCAATAATTGAAATGATTATAACAAGTGACCATGGAATAATAATGTAAGCGGGACGATTGTATATAAAGTTTACATTGGCATTTAAAAAATTATCAAGAAATGATTTTCTATTATTTTTTTCGATGGTTTCTTTTATGTTACTTTTTAAATTTATTGAGGCTATAAGTGCAGGGACAAATGTCAGAGAAAGAAGTAATGCAATGAAAATACCTACAGCAGAAAAAATTCCAAATTGCTGTATCATTGTCAAATAAGAACCGAAAACAAAAGTTAAAAAACCAATCATCGCTGCGATAGCAGCAAGGGATACGGGTAATGCCACATATAAAAGCGATTTTACTAATGCACTTTTCTTGTCAGTATCAGTTTCTTTGTTTACCCTGTTTATAACATGAATAGGCCATGCGCTACCAACTGCCAATAATATAACAGGAATAATACTTGTAATCATTGTTAATTCATAATGAAGCAATGAAAGAATGCCTATTGTCCATATAATTGTTATGACAACAGTTAAAAGAGGCAGGGCAACTCCTCTTTTTGACCTGAAATTTAAAAGAAGTATCAGAG
>JBBABA010000027.1:0-6487 GCA_041657955.1 Thermoplasmata archaeon
CATGACTTCCTTTTTGCCGTATATTTATATAATGAGACACCCTTTCATTGTCTATAAAACGCCTTGCTAAATCATAACTCCAACCATTACCGCCATTATTATTTCTTAAATCAATAATTAGAGCTTTTTTGTCAATCATTTTTGCAAGTAAGGAATCAAAAAGTGTTATTGATTTAATACTATCAATAAGTTGAAAATTATCATCAAATAGCGCTTTGAGTTCACCATGAAATCTACTAATTCGAATGTATCCTATATTATCAGAAGTCGAGGCAAAATATAAAGAGTTGCCCCTTACCTTTGGACCATAACCTTGTACTGTTAGAAAATGATTGCTTTCAAGAGTATGATAGCTAACATTCCATAAACTGTCAATTACTTCCTTGTTAGGAAATTCATTATCAAAAGAGCATTTGTATGGCGTATGATAAATATTTGAATCACCTTTAAAAATATATGAATGACCATCATTTAAAGGATTCAACATCTCTTTAAACATATTCATTAATTCTTTTTCATTAGTTTTTGCATTTACTTTGTTTCGATAAAAGTTATATTGTTGCTTCCAATCAAGTGAATAAAAATTAAAGAAAGCATAGTTATCCTCATATACATGCCAAAAGTTTTCGAATGATTTCTCTTGCTCACTTAATCCTTGTGAGAAGGTTAAATCAGAAAATAAAATAAAACTAAAAATCAATATCAAATTTTTCATAATCTGTCGATTTTATTTTAATTGTGGCTAACGGTTTGCGGCTACAAGAAGTTGGCGATTTCGAAGCACAAAACTGTCTGCCAGCACTGAACTTGATACGAAGCACAAAACTTCATTTAACCACTGAACCGCCAATTTCTTGTAGGTGCTGTTAGCGGTTCGTTGTTTTTCATTCTTTTTCAGCTATGGAATTCAATACTTGCGAATTAAACCCTTTAGCAATAAACCATATTGCCAAAACTATTTCAAGCAAAATTAGAGGGAGATTTAGAACAATATAGATTGTCGTAATAATATCAATAATATTAAACATTATTAGAAGGCTTGCTAATATAGTAAATGTAGTTCCTATAAGACCCCAAAGTGAAAGCCAACGAGGAGTGAGTTTTGTTTGATACAATAAAAAATAAAACATCAAGCTACCAACGCTTAAAGTCAGTATCATCGCAATATGATTCACAAAATCACGGCCTGACCGTAATAAATTACCTAAGGTTTGATAATACGATAAATCAGTTGTTCCCGCCTTTACAAATTCTTGGCTTAATGATAATAACAACAGCAAGCTTACAAAACCAATAATATTCAAAACAGATGCAATGACCCTAAAACTAAGAAAACCAAGTGCCAAACTCTCATTATATCTTCTTAATATCGGATATAGCGTTATTGCAAAACCTAAATATGCTATTGTCATAATAAACTGAAATAGTGCTCCAAATAATACTTGGTTTGCATTTGCAGAAGCTTTATATAAATAATCTGAAGCGTCAATTGCAGGAGCAATACTAAGTATTCCTGCTATTGTCCCAATAATATAAAATGCACCTGCTATAATTAATTTTTTTCTGTTTGAATTCATTTATTATTTTATTTAAAAAGTTGTCATTGGGTTATTTTTGATGGTTTATTTTGATTTAATACAAGTCTTAAAGAAAGTGCAAAGCAAACCCATACAAGTGCAAAGGTAAACAACATACTGTATTGAATGATTGAGTTTTGAGAACCTTGCGGATATACTATCTGAAGAATTAATCGAGTTGTCCATAAGATGGTTGATATTGAGAGTATCACTATCGTGGAAAATCTGTCTTGTGGTTTTCTAAATACAAATAGCATATTGGCAATCCCGAGCAAAACAAGTAATAAAGAAAAAAATATATTTATTGCCCGAACTGCAATAATAAGTTCCGTTGCAGTTTTGTCAAAATATGAATACCAATTCCAAATGCTCGGAACAAAAAAGTGCCACATTCCAAAACCTATTGAAATAATACTACCAAAAGTTACAAGTATTTTTACTAAAGATTCTTTCAAGAGTCTGTCAAAGTTTAGGTGTTGTGTTTTTGTCGTTCATTACTTCTATTGTTTAAGGTCTTGGTGTCGCTCTACAATGACCGCTAACGGTTTGCAGATTTGCGATGGCGGGGCTTTTCAGCACTATACTTAATGCGGAGAACAGAACTTTCATTAACCACAAAACCCCCGCCTATTGCAAATGTGCTGTTAGCGGTAGGGCATTTAGTTTGATATTTAGTTTGTTGTAGCATTGTCAATTAATGAGTCCTGAAATATATTGTAATGGTGTGAAAATTATGAAATATCAGAAATATGAATGATGTCAAAATAAAAAACCAGCGTCTATAGGGCAAATTGAAATAAAATGAATTTCCAATGAGTCCGACTCCTGTTAGCCATAACAATGGAGTATATGCAGGTGCCATAAATCCAAAGACATTATTACTCCATCCACTGTTAGGAAAATAAATCAAGCCAAGCCAAGAGGCAAAGTATAATATTGTCCCGCCTACATATAAAAAAAGCCCTTTCTTCTGTGTGATTGTCGAAATACTTAGAGGCATCAGTAATGTAAGCATAAACACCACTGTCCGTGAAATATTTTCTCCATAGGTCAAAAAAACAGGAATGTCTTTCCAAAATATTTCTGATTGAAAGTCTTTAGGCAATTTGTTTGTCAAGACAATATTCCATACCATAATTGGAAGAGTCAAAAGAAAACAGTTAAGCGAATATTTTTTTATAGCGTCTATGTTCATTCTGTTGTCAATGGGTTGTGTCGTTTTACAATGACCGCTAACGTTGGCGGTAAGCATAGTAAGGGTTTCGGAGCACCTTAGTACAATTTCCGCATGTAGTTACTTTCTTATTCATACTTTAAATATAGCAATTTAGCCCTTATTATGTTTACCGCGGGTTGGGCGTAGTTAATTTCTATTTTGTTTAGTTAAGTCAATCGTAAATTCTAACACTCTGTCTATTCCTTTTTTGTCATCTGCAAATGAATTTTCGATTATGTAATCCGGTATGATACCTCGTCTATTGCTAATTCCACAAGCATTTACGAATTTTTTAGTTGCAACTTTCATATCAAATTTTGTGTTTGGCAATTCAAAAGTATATCCCTCTCCAAAACACGAAGTTAAACCACCGGTTTCAGTTCCTAATATTTTACCTACTTTATAACATTGGAAAGAAGAAGCGAAATTGGTTGCACTTGAAAATGTTTTTCCTCCAACCAGCAAATATGATTTCCCATTATAGAGCAAAGGATTATCTCGTAACTTTCTAATGGATGTTTCTGTTGTATCGTAAATCATTGTACCAACAATTCGCTTAGTTGAATCAATCCAATTGAACGCCCCTTTTTTTTCTAATTCATTACTTATCTTAACAAAAGCTGAATCAAACGTTTTGAAATCAGTTTTTGAAATATATTGCATCAATTCATCTCCTAATGAAGAACTACCGCCTTCATTTCTTCGAATGTCAATAATTAGTTGCTTAATTTTATTCGATTTAATCAACTTAAAAGTAGTTTCTAAAAAAGCTTTGAATTCATCTAAATTATTACATGAGTTAAATTCCATATAACCAATATTGCCATCCATAGTTCTATAACTATAACGTTCTGAAATATTAATATCTTTAATGAACAGTATATTAGATATTAAACCCCCTGAAGTACGTATTGTTTTTATAGTTTTTGTGCCGGGTGCTTTATAGGTTATTTCAAAATTTTCAAAATCGTTCCATAAAGCCCATAAGAATGGTAACTGAAGCTTAGCATTGCGCGAAGGAATATTTTCATAACTTAATAGTTTACTAATTTCATTCAGGCATTTTGATGCTGGTTTTCCATTGATTTCAGCAATTTCAGAACCAACAGGAATAGTGTTTCTATAGAAATAATTTTTAGCAACAAACAATCGTTCATTTTTAATTACAATTTTGTAAGGAAGGGTTTTACGAAACAAAAATGCTAGTCGTTTCATAAAAATAACCGTTCCTGGTCCTGTGTGTGCGTCTTGTATATGGGAGAAAATTCTACGAAATGTTTTATCTGTTTCAGCATCCGACATTTTTTCAGGTAAAGATTTTTTTATAGAATCAGTATTTGCATAAAAGGAATCCTTACTTATAATAGCATACAAGTTTGGATGGACATCCTCCGCAACTTTGATAGCATAATTAATATCTTTAACTACCTGTTCGCGAGAAAAGTAACGAGGTGTAGCAGACCATAATATTAAACTCATTATTACAACTTGCAATATACAAGCAGCTAACAGAGAATTGGTAATAAATTTTTTATAACTAATTTTTTTAAATATTCGGATTATCAAATAAGGTATTGAGGCCACTATAATAACCAATAATATGGGGATTAAATAAAATTCTAAGATTTCTTCAATAACTAAATACTTTGAAAGAAACAGTAAAAACGAAATCAAAATGATAAGAAAGCTAAATCCAATAATTTTTTTCATCTGTATGGTGGTTGTTTTTTTTAATTACGCCCAACGTTTTGCAGCTACCCGAAGGGCGGGACTTTTACTACAAAACTTGATTTGAAAAACTAATGTTTCATTAACCGCAAAACTGTCTTTGGAACACGAAACCCCGCCTTTTGGGTAGGTGCTGTTAGCGGCTGGCATTTTTTGTTCATTGTTTCCTTGTTGTTGCATTTTGTCATTGTTACAAACGAATATTTAATTAAAATTTTCCCGTTGAAATAGTCGCTGATGAATAGTCTTCTGCTTGAATTCTATTTCCGTTGAGTCCACTTAACATTGCAATTTGTCCAACGTGGCACATAATGTCTAACAAAGGTCCTTGAAGAAGTCGTTTGCTATAATTGATGTCAAGTTCATTGTTAGAAAAAGCATTGTCCAAATTGGTAAGTTCTATATGAAAACGTTCAACCTCTGAATTAAAGTCAAGTCGAGTTGGTGCAATATTGTCAAAGCGTCCTTCTGTTATAAATATTTTAGTCTTGCTCAAAAGGTCAAACATATGATTGACTATTTCATTTGGTGTTCTTGTGTCTTTTCCAATTTTAAAGTCCCCAAAGTTTTCATTTGAGTTAGTTACGGCTTTTTGAAACCGATAACCGATTGTCGCCACTGTATGTCTTAATAATTCGTTGGTCATAATTTGTCTTTTGTTATGTCGTGTGTCGTTCGTTATGCTTGCCGCTAACTTGTTTATACCAGCCATAAAATTGCACATATACAACATAATTCTGTTGGCTTTGTGCCATAAATGGCTGTCTTTATTTCTTGTACAAACATAAGAAAAAATATTATTATAAATCATCAAACGGACTTTTTATTTGTTGAATATTCTTTGTGCTTACATGTGTATATATTTCAGTAGTTCTGCTACTTTTATGTCCCAATAATTCTTGGATGTAACGCAGATCAGTACCGCTTTCCAATAAATGGGTAGCATAACTATGTCTTAACCAATGCAGACTTACAGGCTTTGTTATATTTACTTTCACCAACGCCTGCTTTAGCACATTCGATAAACTTCTCTCATCATATTTCTCATTTTCGTTCTGTCCTTCAAATAACCATGTCTTTGGTTTGTGGGTGGTGTAATAATCTCTCAACAATATTAATATCTTTTGCGATAAAGGAACAATTCTATCTTTTCTACCCTTCGCCTGTTTTATGACGACTATATTACGCTTTGAATCAATATCTGTTGGCTTTAGATTTAACAATTCGCTTCTTCGCAAGCCGCAACTATAAATTAAAGAAAGCATTGTTCTGTGTTTGATATTACTATGTGCATTTAAAATCAATCTTACTTCTTCCTTGCTTAATACATTAGGCAACTTATATTCACGTCTCGGTCTTTCTAACTTATCAACATCTAAATTGCAGTGCTCAACCTCTCTAAAGAATAATTTAACAGCATTAACAACCTGATTTTGATATGAAAAACTTAGCCCTCGTTTAATAATATATTCATTAACATAACGCACCACATCTTCGTTTACAACGCTTTGAATAGGTTTGGGGTAGATAAACATTAAAAAAAATTTTGCTGCTTCTAAGTAAGTCTTTATAGTCGATTCGCTGTATCGTTTATGCGCCATCCATAATCTTAATGCAGTTAACCCTTGCTCAATTTCGGCGGCGACTGGAGATTTATTTTTTGAGGTTTCTTTTTTCGTATCAATTTTTTTAACAATAGTTTTTTCTTTTAATCCCGAATAATCTATAAATGCTTTCTCTTTTAAGACGGTAATTAGCTTACTTAAATCAAATTCGTTTTTAGAAATAAACCATTTGCCTTGAGTTTGGCTCCAATGTGCGACCCTTAATGTTTTAATTGCTGCAATTAGCTCTGCATCTTTTGGAAAAATCAAAAAGACCACATCGACATTATGATGTTTTCCCGGTTCAAGAATTATTGATGTTTTCATAAAAGTTAAATATACCTACCGCGATTTTTTCGGCT
>JBBABA010000028.1:0-5766 GCA_041657955.1 Thermoplasmata archaeon
ATTGAAAAAGATAAAGACCATTTTAACACAATACTCAAACGCATTAGTGATATTAATGCACAAACAAGTTTATTCTAAGGAGATTATGAATATACATATTATTATACCCCAGCAGCCCATAGTCAAAAAGAACACCAGCAAGACTGCTTTCACTCAGAAAAGTAAAAATGGTACGCTAACTATGCGTACTAAGCCAATTCATTATTATACACAAGCATATAAAGATTGGGCAATGAATGCAGTTAAGGCTTGCAGTGACTATAAGAATTTACATACGAATATATGTTTTCCTATTGATATTAAAATGAATTTAAAATGCTGGTTCTTTATGGGTACGCAAGGCATAGTAGATGGCTCGGCATTATATGAAGGCGTACAAGATGTACTATGCGGTAAAGCTGGCATTAACTTTCCACCACAAGTATACCAAATAATAGCTGATGATAACACAAGGTATATTGGCTCGCATGATGGTAGTAGGTTTATTTATAGTCCAACTAATCCGCATACAGAATTGTGGCTTACGCCTTATAAAGCAAATTATTGTGATGAATGTGAGTATAAAGGAATAAAGATAATAGAATGAATGAAATGTGTGTTATATACTTTATAAGCGTTGCAGTGAGTTGGTCTGTCGGTTGGTTTTGTTACTACCGTATATTTTACCGCAAGAAGTGAGTAAGACTAATTTTGACCGCCACAGCTCAACGGTACGGCGTTATTATATCAAAGTAATAGCAAAGTATAGCTAAATCTTAAACGTTAAGCGTGGAAGTCTGTGGAGAAATTAGAAAAATAACTAACATTAACTAATACAAAAGGTACTTTTATGCGATTAGATGATAATATAATTAACGAGTTACAGGGTTACTATGAAGCTGCAACTGTTAAGCACCCTAAATTAAAGCTGATACCAGATAGATTATTATATATGGTTGAAGAAGTAGGTGAAGCAGTTAAGGAATATAATGATATGGATTATGAACCAGTTACTGCAAGGGGTAATTTCAGAGCAGAATTGTTTCAAGTAGCAGTAACTGCATTACGTATCATAGAGGAAAATGAAATATGAAAATAACATTAGATAGAACATATATGTTTTACTGGTTTGCAGTATTAGGTTTACTATTTATCATATTATTTAATACCAGAGACACGCATTATATCCATAAACTGGAAAGTGAAAATATACGTATATCTTATAAAGCAGAACTTGCATACAATAAAGCAGACACCTTAATCTTTCAATCATTTGAATATGGTTATCGTAAAGCATTAAGAGATGTAACCACTGGCTGTTATAATCCTAAAATAGCAACTGATTCATTTAGAATAATGTTAAAGAAAAATAGGAATGGAAATGGAGAAGATTAGTTTATTCCGTTTTAGAATTAATGGTAATTTAGAATATGTAAAAGCTAAAACATATACCACTGCTGAACGTAAAATATTCCGCAGAGAAATGAAACGTATTGGCAGAGCTAATATAACTGATACACAAATAAAAACACCTACTGGCTGGAGTAGGTGCATAATTAATTAATTTGATAAACTAAAAGAGGAAACAGAATGAAGAAGAAAACATTTATTTTTTTTATAATGATTTATTTGCTTGGATGTTTCTGTACATATCAACTTAGCAAATACGATTACACAACAAGATTCAATGAATGGACAACAAATGACCGGCTGGGGGTTTTGAGTTATTGCCTCTTTTCTTGGGCGGGGTTTTTCGCTGTTGGTCTTGTAATTTTAGACCGGAACGGAAATGAAAAAGCAAATTGGTAAAATCAAAAGAGGTGAAGAAATGAAGAAACCAAAATTATTTTTTTCTGATGATTCCGAGTTTTGCCACTCTCTGAATTATTTTAGAGAAGACGGTAATGTCGGGATGATTTTAACGGAAGCCCTTCCAAAGTTTGGAGACGGAACTTTTTACTGTTCCGTGTTTTACTGCTGTGGTTCTGCTGGAGATAATGATTGCGGCAAACAATGCCTCGAGTATAAACCACGTAACGGTAAGAACGGACGATGCAGATTTAGCAAAAACTGTTATGAGGCCGGAAGCCATAAATTCAAGCTCACTAAGGAAGGATTGGAAGAAATAAAATGAAAACAGCGGAAAAAGAATTACTTGAATTAATTATCCTTGCAGAAAACGAAATCACAGAGTGGAGAAAATTTTTATCAACTTTAAGAAAAAGGTTAAAGGAACTAAAGAAATGAAAATATTTATTTTATTAATTCTTTTTTGCATAGATAAATAAAAACAAAGGAGAAATGAAATGAGTACGATTGAAGAAAGAGTTAATGCGAAAGCATTGGTAAACAATGATTTTAGTGGTAGCGTTATTTACATTGACGATGCCATCCGTATAGCTAAAGAGTATGCGGAAGAAATGAAAGACAAATTGATTAAAAGCCTTACGGTATTTACAGAAAAACCGATTGGAACTATTGAGGGCGATTTGTGTGATTGGAATAGTCCGTCTGTATTTACTCACAATTATTCACCAGAGGAATTACAAAAAGCAGTAGTTAAAAGAATTAACGAGACATTCCAACTGCTTGCAACAGATAAGGATGGAGATAAATGACCGGATTACTTGAACAACTGCAGCAGTACCCAAAGACTTGGGAGAAGTTTGCAAGAAGGATAATGCAAGTAGGAACAGAGTATTCTGTATCATTAGATGGTAAACAAATATTAAATGGAGATGGATATAGAGTTAATATTTACGAACGTAACGGTTTATTAACCGACTTTTGCGATGGAGAAGGGTATTATGTTTATGTTTATCCGATTAAAGGGCAAGATGGACATTATTGGCATTATGCAATAAATTTTGAAGATGGCAGTAGATTTTTTAGTGCGGAGAAATTAAAATTAGAAGATGAAATTAAACCATTTGATTCCCGCCAAGAAGCATTTGAGCAAGGGATAATTAAAGCGTTTTCACTAATGGAGAATAAATAAAATGAAAACATTACTAATGTTTTTTATACTTTGCTTTGCGATTGAAGCCCAAACAGTGGAGATAATCGCAGATTCTAATGGCAGAAACGTTATCGGCAGAACCCACACCGTTAGGGTTGGGACAACTGCCCCGATTTATCCTATTGATTTTATGGACGGAAATGGAAAACATCACGACGTAATTAAGGAAGCACTGATAAACCTACTTACCAACTACCAAGATGAGTGTTATGCGGATTCAACGGAAGAATGTTTCAACGTTTATGTTTATGATGGCAAAGAAGCGTTTCAGCATTGTTCTAATCACGATATAGATTTAGGGTTTAATCCAGCATATAAAGAAACACGGAATATTTGGACACACAAAGAGCCAACTTTTATTGGTTTTATCGAATGGCTAAAGAAAGAGAGTAACAAATGATACTTGACGAAATTAGAAAGAATTTATTTTGTTTCCTTTGTGGAGACGCAACACCACTAAAAAAATGTGAATGTACAAACAATAAAAACACAATAGTTGTTGCAGTTTCCGACATTGAAGAAACACTTGCACGGTGTACGTGTGAGAATTGTAAATGGAGATGGCACGATAGCCACGACAGCCCTTTTGTTGATTTTTGTGGAAACACCAAAACGCCAAGTAATTTTATTATTGATGGACACATACGAAAATATTTTTTATGTAACCAATGGGAGAGTAAGTAATGGATAAGTTAAAAGTAACGTCAACACACATTTATACTGATATTATTGAGTTACCATCAAAAACAAAAATGGATAAGCTAAAAGAAGAATTTATGGACAAGTTCTGTTTAACTGCAACAAGCGCAGAATTGTTAGGGACAGTTTTGCCTATGTATATGTGGCAAGACATAGATTCCCCATCGGAAGTTTGGACTTGGTTCTTCGAGAAGTTGAAAGCAGAATATGAAAGAGGATTTAATGATGCCAATACAGAAAAATATATTGAACATAAACTTAAACAAGGTGGAAAATTATGAACAAGCTAAGCAAACTGATTGAGAAAAGCAAAAAAGACTTATCACAACTTGTTGAATATGCAATGTATAAAGATGACGAAATTCCCCAAACACTTAATGAATACAAAAAAGAATCTTTTGTTGATGTTGCATTAACCCAAGCCTACTCTCTCGGTCAACAAGATATGAGGGAGAAGTGTGAAAATATTTGCCGAGAAAGATATTCAGACATAATGCGAAGATGTGATGAATACGATGCTAAAATACTGCATGGGCAAATTGATGCCATTACTTTTATCAAATCCCAAATACAAAAGTTAGGTGAATGAAATGATGGCAGGTAAATATAGAACCTACCACCATCGAGAGATGCGAGAGAGGGCATCGCTTAGAATGGGAGACCACCAAGTTTTTTAAGAGCAAATAAAACAATAACTCCAATAAAGAAACCCAATGCACCTACTTTCAACCAATCAAACCAGTTATGCTTTTCAGCTATTATCAATGGTGCTGGTGGCGTTGGTTTAACAACTGGTACTTCATAGGGTATCATAACTTTAATGGTATCTGTCCTACCTTTAAAGTAAATTTTCTTTGATACAGTATCTACTTTAACATTAGACTTAGAACTTTCGCCATACATATAACCAAATGGTATAGTATCTGCCGTACCAGTTACTGCATTTAATCCTATCTTATAGCCTTGTAGCCATACGTAATCTAACGTATCAGTTATATCAATAGGTGGTATAATATGTGGTTGAATAATTGTTTCAATAGGCGTACAACAGCCCACCAGCACAATAGATAATAGTAACATTAAAATATATTTCATAAACTTCCTTTCTTAAAAAAAATGGTATCCTAAAAAAGTGTATCTACGCACTGCAAGATTATAGATACAGCGAACTCTCTTTAAGGATACCTTAGTAACATTAAATAACCAGTTTACATAAGTAGTATGAAGGTTGTTAGCCTATTATAAAAGAATAGCTAAGGCAGTCTAAGCCCAAACTATCCACCACTTTCCTTTAATCCTTTATCAGCAACTTCGACAATTCGTAGGTCGGATGCTTGCAGTGCTCTTTTACTCGGCAAACTTATTTTCATATTCTCAGTAAGATAATCAACTGAATTTTTGTCTGCCTTAATATTTATCCTCATCTCTGAGTATCTTGTTTTAATCATAATTGATACATCAATATATTATAAATCCGCTTAAAATCCTAATATCATAAGTTAAATATTTTCTTCATCCGCCGAAGCCAACCACGTCCAAACATCCAGAAACCTTTTCTGCCTTTATACCATTTAGCAATGGTAAGTTCATATTCATTATGTAAGGCAGATTCCAGTTCGCCTTCTTTACTTTCCGCACTGTACAAATTCATTGCAGATAAAGTATGGTTGCCAAACTTTCCATCAACAATTAAACCATATTTATACATTTTATTTATAACGATTTGTAATAGAGATACCGCAATATAAGTCCCGGCGTTTACGCCAAAATCAAACAGTTGTTGGAGTAATGTTGTATCTGATACAGCATCATATAACTCATTCCAAAAGTGTTTATGATAAAAAGTAATTGCATAATCTTCTGCTTCATCATATCCGTTTGTTTCATAAATCTTTACAATATTAATGAAGTCCACCGGATAATAAGTAAATGCAATTCCCATGAAAGTTTTACCGCCAACATCTTCTTTGTAGTTAGAGAGTAAACCTTCGTTCTTTAAAGTCTCATAAATGATTTGAGCAGCACGTTCTGTCATTATTATTGCGGCGAACTCTTAGTGATTGCGGCTC
>JBBABA010000029.1:0-5443 GCA_041657955.1 Thermoplasmata archaeon
TTATGTTCGCAAATTGGTGGCTACCGAACCTGCGCATAGTACTTGGGGGACTGAAGAAAATGTCGCTACTAACAGATACTGGGTTGGTGGTGGCTCAAGTACAAACTGGGATGCAACCGGTCCGACCAACTGGTCAACAACTTCTGGTGGCGCAAACAATGCTTCGGTACCAGGAGTAAGTGATGATGTATTTTTTACTTCCGCCACATCTGCTCCTTCTACACTTTCAGCCAACATAACTATCAATTCTCTGGATATGACCGGCTACACTGGTACTCTAACTCACAATGGTGCGACAGTACTCACAATTGCAGGTGGAACTGTTGTTTTTAAATTATCCGCTGGTATGACTTACAGTGCTGTTAGTTCATCAGCTATTATGGCATTCGCGGGTACGAGTGGAACAACAACTATCACATCAGCCGGGAAGACTATACAAGGTGTAAGGTTCGTTGGGTCTGGCGGGACTTTTCAACTCCAAGATACTCTAACCATAGGTATTGGGTCATTGACTAAAACAGCAGGAACTTTTGACGCTAATGGACAAACAGTAGTTTTTGCCTCAGCCGGAATTGGAGAAATTAACGGCACCTTTACTGGAACTAGTGCATTTGCAAATCTTACACGAACAGGCACGGCAGTAAAAACTGATGCGTTAACACTTGTTGGTAACATAGAAGTTACTGGAACCTTAACAATAAACGGTAATTCATCGATAAATAGGGTTTTGGTAACCAGCAACACTCTTGGTAGCGCCCGCACCATCACCGCTGCGACTGTTGCAGTGACGAATGCAGACTTTAGAGACATAACTGGAGCGGGAGCAGGGAGTTGGAATTTGTCAGCAATTACAGGACTGTCGGGAGATGCTTTGGGGAATTCCGGCATAACATTTACAACAGCAGATATAATGTATTGGACTGGAGACACAGGAAGTTGGTCGGATGCTACGCAGTGGTGTACAACTTCCGGAGGTTGTGCTGACAACGCGGGAAACGGTAGAGTGCCTTTAGCTCAAGATGATGTGATTTTTGATAATGGTTCGTTTAGTACAACAGGTAGAACAGTAACTTTGGATATGCCGAGGGCGGGGAAAAATATAGATTGGACCGGCGTAACCAACACTCCTGCTTTGGTGATTACCGCAGCCTCTTCTATATTCGGCTCCCTAACTTTAGATGCTGGAATGACGCTTCCAGCTACAACACAGTCAATAGATTTTCAAGGTCGTGGAGCGTATACCTTAACCAGTGCAGGATTGCAATTTTCTAATTATGATATATCCCTGAATGCTCCTGGGGGTACTTTGACTTTACAAGATGCTTTAAATATAGGAATAAGCAAAGGACTTCATATTAACTATGGAAGTTTTAATGCGAATAATTATAATGTTACCACCGGTACATTTACCTCATCAAATTCAAATGTTCGTACCATCACAATGGGTTCCGGGACTTGGACTATAATTTCTAATGGTATCTCTTATCAGTGGTTTCTTAATACCGTTACAAATTTAACTTTTAATGCGGGTGCTTCCACTATAGTTTTATCGGATAGCAGTTCTTTAGATAAATATTTTTTTGGGGGCGGCCTTACATACAACAACATCACATTCTCTGGTGACAAGTTTACGGTGGTGGGAAGTAATACCTTTAACACTTTTGCTTTAAATGCTTTAAATACAAATGGAGTTTTGCTTACCACCGGAACCACTCAAACTGTTGCTAATTTCACTTCTAACGGAGATGGAAGTAATAAGCCAAAACTGCGTTCTACTACCACCACTAATGCAACTATCACAAAATCAGGTGGCGGGACAATTTGCGAAGACTATATAGATGTGGATTATATCACCGGTACCCCAGCCAATACTTGGTATGTCGGGGCAAACTCTACAGATGGTGGGCATAATTCCGGACTCATATTTACTGCTTGTTTTCCAACTGTAACAACTGCATCAGCTACATCCGTCACGGCAACCGGAGCAACACTAAACGGAGAAATTACTTCCACCGGTGGAGCAGATGTCACCGTCAGAGGTTTTTTATGGGGCACTAATGCTGAATTATCAGGAGGAGATACTGCTACCACAACTGAAAGCGGAACATTTGGAACAGGTACATTTACCAATTCATCACTGACTCTAACTTGCAACACCACTTACTATTCTCGTGCCTATGCCACTAACTCTACCGGGACAAGTTATGGCGCAATTTCAGATTCATTTACTACCGGCGCATGTGCCCCCGGGAGATACTGGGTTGGTGGTGGAAGCTCGGCAAACTGGGATGCAACCGGTCCGACCAACTGGTCAGATACATCTGGAGGTGCAAACAATGCTTCGGTACCGGGAGTAAGTGATGATGTGTTTTTCACTTCCGCCACATCTGCTCCTTCTACTCTCTCTGCAAACATCACAGTGAACTCTCTAGATATGACCGGCTACACAGGGACACTAACTCACAACGCAGCTGTTACCCTTACTCATGACAGTAGTGGAGTATTCAAACTGGCGAGCGGAATGACGTACACACTTGGTGATGCCGCCACTTCTGCTATTACATTCACGAGCACTTCCGGAACAACAGCTATAACAACGGCTGGCAAGACACTTGGTAATATGACATTTAATGGTGTTGGTGGCACTTGGCAACTTCAAGACGCACTTAATGTGGGTAATGTTTCTGCAGCGGCTACTCTAACGTTGACTAACGGAACATTTGATTCGAACAATCAAACCATTACTGCATGGATGTTCTCTTCTAGTAATACCAACACAAGGACTCTCACTTTGGGATCTTCAACCATAAATCTTAAAAGGGCGCAATCGGTCTGTTTTGATACGAATGAGGCTAATCTGACAGTGACAGCAAACACAGCGACAATTGTTATTGATCAGACATATTCCACTTTTAGAACAAGTGGCGCCAAAGATTGGAATGGCTTAAGTCTTGTTCTTACTGGTTCTGCTAGTGTTTTATCGGTCAATGGTAGTACTTTTGCAAATATAACAAAGACTGGGGTAGCCTCAAAAACAGATACTTTGGATATTCATAATATTACTATTACTGGTACGCTTACAATAAACGGCAACAGTAGTACCAATCGTGTAATCGTAGAATCGACAGCTCTTGGCACACCACGCACCATAACAGCTGCAAATGTTGTCGTGACGAATGCGGATTTTAGAGATATCACCGGAGCAGGGGCGGGTAATTGGGATTTGTCAGCAATTACAGGACTGTCGGGAGATGCTTTGGGAAATTCGGGGATTACATTTACTTCTGCCACGACAACTTATTGGGTAGGGGGGACAGGTTTATGGTCTGATGTTAATGAATGGGCAAATACTTCCGGTGGTACGGGTGGTACAGGCAGAGTGCCTTTGCCACAAGACGATGTGGTTCTTGATGCCAATTCTGGGTTTGGGGCTTCTCAAGATTTGGATGTTGATATGCCAAGAATAGGTAGAAATATTGACTGGACAGGCGTGCCAAACAATCCAAGGTGGGATATGCAAGCACAAGGAGCTATGGTGTTTGGCAACCTTACACTTGCAACTACTATGCGTTATGCCGGGACAGCAAGTTTGTCCTTTGCTGGCCGAGGCAGTCATACTATTACATCAAATGGAATCAGTATCAACTCTCCACTTGCTTTTGTGTCATTTGGTGGGACATATACCTTACAGGATGCAATTACTACGCTCGCTCTTTTTGTATTAACAAATGGTACATTTGACGCCAATGATTATAATGTTACTACTACTTCATTTTCAAATGGTGGTACAGCTACCCGAACACTCACAATGGGGAGCGGAACTTTTACTATAACTGGCACAGGAAGTGTTTGGAATACAGTGGCTACAGGGTTTACTCTGAACGCAGAGACTTCTACTATTGCACTAACAAATACCACTACTAGTGTTAAAACCTTTATCGGCGCTGGCCTCACTTACAACAATGTAGAAATTACTGGTTCCAATGTATTGTTCACTGGTAGTAACACATTTAACAACCTAGCTCTAAACAACGCTGGCCAGGCGATAGGCATCAGATTTACAGGAGGGACTACTCAAACACTAAATACATTTGAAACCAATGGTTCAGCGGGCAATCTTGTCTACGCTTCATCAACAAATTCTTCTGCGGCTACTTTGGCAAAATCAGGTGGCGGGACAATTTGTGAAGATTATATGCATCTCACTTGGATGGCAGGTACTCCGGCTGATACTTGGTATGTTGGTGCCAACTCTACAGATGGAACCAACAACTCCGGTATGATTTTTACCGGTTGTCCCGCAGCTCCGTCCGCAAGTTCAACTCCGGTCAATGAAAATGTTAAGGGAGGGACAAAGGTTAGGGGAGGGGTAAAATTTAGGTAATTAGAATTAAAAATTAACATAAATGTTTATGAAAAAATATTTGCCTTATATAATTATTGTTTTGGTTTTAGCCGGAGCGGTTGTGTTTTATTTGTCCTATAAGTCCAATTCGACTGATAAGTCTTATTCGTCCAATATGATTAATACGTCCGATACGTCCAACCAACCCAAATCCACCGAACCGCTTTCTTACACCCACCCGGATTTAGGTTTTACCATTAGCTATCCGGGGAATTACAATATATCAAATTTGGCGGACGACCAAGGAGAAACAATTTTGTTACAGGACAACGGAAAAGGCGCACAAATTTATATTTCCGATTTTTCGGCAACAGAGGAGTTTAATTCTGCGCTTGTCCGCCGGGAACTGGCGCAGGAAAAGTTGGAAAATTTAAAAGATATTGTTATGCCGGCCGGCAATTTTAACGCGGTAAGTTTTAGCGGAAAAGATCCTTCACTTGGTGAAGTTTGGGATGTGTGGTTTGTGCAAAACGGAACACTTTATCAAATAACCAGCCAACCGGGACAAGAAAAACTGCTTAAAAGCTTGGTGGAAAGCTTTAAATTTGAATAATATGACCTATCAGTCCAATTCGTCCAATACGTCCTATAAGTCCTATAAGACTTATAAGTCCCATAAGACCCATACGTCCTATAAGTCCTATATGACCTATTTCGTCTTATTCGTCTTATTGTTTTCTTTTTTCCCTTTAGTTAAAACCGCAGAGGCCGCAACCATTTCCCGCCCGCCAACCAATCTTGGCTTGGTGGGCTATTGGCCAATGGATGAAGGGGTAGGAACAAAGGTGGGTGATGCGAGTGGCAATGGAAACACAGGCACTATCACCGGTTCCACATGGACAAATGGAAAACACGGGAAAGGAATGAATTTTGCCAATACTGGGTATATAAATGTGGGCAATCCAGCGTCTTTTAGAGTTCCCGATAAAACAATATCTTTTTGGGCAAAACCAACAGCAAACGAGACTTATGATATGATTTTTTCAAATCAATCAGGTAATTATTATATTACATTTAGTTCCAGTAATAATCTTTTTG
>JBBABA010000030.1:0-5252 GCA_041657955.1 Thermoplasmata archaeon
TGGAAATATAGCCTACACTTTGTAAATGGTTTATTAATAAGAATAGAAAATTAGTAAATTCAATACTTATCTAAAGTCTTGCCACAAGCGAGATGTATTTTGTAAAAGTTAAAACAGAAAAAAGAGTGGCGGTGGAAAAGTTTGTGAAGGAATAAAACTACGCAAAGGCAAGCACATTGTCAGGTCGCACCAGCCGACCCAAGACCAAAACCTGCCAATAAACTTGCCTTGCCATTCCTATTGTTTAATAAATTTTCCCCGACCTTAAAAAAACTAAATTTTCTCTGTACAACGACAGACAGGCTATTCGGTGATTTTGCCCTGTGTATAACAGCAAGGCTTGCTGCAAGCGGGGCGGACGTGGTTATTTGAATTGTAAATCTTTATATTTACTTTTGTTCGTATTGGACAGGTAAGTGCTTCTAATGCCCCGCCTGTCAGCAAGCCGCAAATCGTTATGCACAAGCGGAGAAAAATTATTAACGAGAAAGCAGACTTTGACACTTCAGACAGTTCACTGCAACTGGACAGACCAAAGACAGAAAATAAAATGAGCCGACACACCCGCCAACCCGAAAGTTTAAATTTTTACCCCACCGCACTTTTTTCGGCGAAGCCGTATTTGCTATCGCTTCTGCAAAATCAAAAGAGCTGCATTACTTATTTTATTTTTTATTTTGGTATGCAGCACATTTGCTTTTGCCCCAACCGCACAAAAACTCAGCGACACTATCAAAAGCCAATTTTCCAAAACAATGTTGAGAACTTTTGAAAAATGAGATTAAATCAAAATGATTTTTCGTATATTTGCGAAACAGTTTGAACTAAAAAAATGAGATATTACGGAGCAAAAACAAAATTATTGCCATTCATTGAGCAGGTCGTCAAAAAGACAGGCGTGAATGGAACTTCAAATTTTGTGGATTTGTTTGCAGGGACTTCTGCCGTAGGCAGACACTTTAAAAAATTAGGTTATACTGTAATCTCAAACGACACCCTTGAATTTTCATACGCTCTTGCAAAGACCTACATTGAATTGAACGAAGAACCTCAATTCAAAAAACTTAAATCACATCTCAAACTGAAAAATGGCAACGAAGTATTGTTTGACTACTTGAACAAACTAAAAACTCGTAAAAAGGGATTCATGTTTGAAAATTATTCACCAAACGGTGGCAGACAATATTTTACAGACGAAAACGCTTTACGCATTGACACATTCCGCTACTTGTTTGAAGAATGGAAAGATGAAAATAAAATTTCTGAACTTGAATATTACTACCTAATCACTTCATTGCTTTGTGGAGTAAATTTAACAAGTAATGTTTCAGGGACTTACGCAGCGTATCTTAAAACATGGGATAAGAGAGCTTTGAATCCATTGAAACTTGAAGCAGTTGAAATTATTCCGAGCAAGAATAAAAACAAGGTTTTCAAAAGAGACGCAAACGATTTGATAAAAGAAATTCACTCCGATATCTTGTATCTTGATCCACCATACAATAACAGACAATACGCTTCAAACTATTTTATTCCTGAACTAATAGCGGAAGGTTGGTTTAAAAGCAAACCTGAAATTTATGGTGAGACGGGAATGAGAAAATACGACCATCAAAAATCTCAATACTGTTCAAAAAATTCTGCATTGAACGCACTTGAAGATTTAATTTTAAATTCTTCAAAAGCAAAATACATAGTTTTAAGTTACAACAACGAAGGTTTAATTCCACAAGCAGCAATTCAGCAAGCGCTTGCTCGGATTGGAAATGTTGAAACATTTACAGAAAATCACAAAAGATATAGAAGTATAAACCAAACTGTTGAAGACCCCCAATTAACTTTGGAGCATTTATTTTTAGTTCAGCCAAAGAAAACAATAAACAAATCAAACAACCTTTCGGGTAAAGAGTGGCTGCAAAACTCTTTTAGTATATGGCGGGACTTAGGAAAAACAGAAGAAGAAAAAAAATTAAAACATCCTGCAATTTTCACAATCAAATTGATTTCAAAACTCATTGATACTTTCTGTAAACCTAATGGAGGAAAGATTTTGGACTGTTTTGCTGGTTCTGGAACTACTTTAATTGCAGGATTATTAAAAGAGAAAGAAGTTATCGGGTTCGACTTAAATTCCGAATATAAAAATCAATTTATTAAAAGAGCTACAAACTCATATAATATTAATTCTTATGGTTTGGAAGATAAATATTTCGTTGCAGATTCTTGTCAGCTTTCAAAAAAAATAGATTTAGACTCTGTTGATTTATGTATTACATCACCACCATACTGGGATATTCTTAACAGACAAAGAACAGCAGACTATAAACAGAACATAAATTACTCCGACAAAATTGAAGACATTGGAAATATTGAAGATTACAATCAGTTTGTTTCCGCTCTAAAATCGGTATGTTGCGAGGTTTACAAAGTGATAAAACCCAAAGGATATTTTATTGTAAATGTTATGGACTTGCGGAAAAAAGATAAATTTTTTCCTTTACATATTGATACTGCAAGAATAGCACAAGAGGTGGGTTTTTCATTTGAAGACATTATTATTTGGGACAGGCAACCTGAATACAACAATATGCGCCCATTGGGCTACCCTTTTAAATTTATTGTAAATAAAGTTCATGAATATCTTTTAATCTTTAGAAAGCAGAATAATGGAGAAAAATAAAATCTCGAACTTTTTAACTCCTGACATTTCTTATTTACTTGGTTTAATCACTGGCAGAGGAGAAATTCAATACACCAACGAAGTAAAAAAAATTGTCATTGACTTTGAATATAAAACTCTTGAATCAAAAGCAATCAAAAAAGTTTTTGACCAAAAGTTACACATTCAAACAAGTTTAGACCCCGTTGTTTTGCGTTTGCAAAATATCGGAATCAACACACAAAAAGTAATCACGGAGAAAAAATTATCTCTTGTCTTGCGTTGGCAGCAGGAAGATATTGCATGGCTTTTTATAAAATACCTTATCAATGGAACAAGGTTTAGTTACCATGACTTTTTAATTCCCGAACCTATCTTTGAATCAACAGACGCAAACAAAAAAGAATTTTTGAGAGGACTGGCTGATGTTACAGCTTATGTAAGAAATTCCAATCGTGACCAAGTTGGCAGACACAGAGTTTATATTGAAATATCAAACAAGAATTGGTTTTTACCACCGCAAATTTGTCAATTAAATCAATCACTCAATGTGCCAACTCAATTCATTGGTTACGGACATCCGAATATCAGACATGGAAGCGGAACAAGTTGGGCGAAAGAACATCAGACAAAAATTTATGCAGAGGACTTTGAAAAAATTGGATTTTATATTTCTCACAAGAACGAAGCATTGAAAGAACTTGCTGATTACAACAAAGCAAACTTTGACAAAAAGCAATCGTTATGCACTGGGAAAAGCAGTAGAAAAGTTATTAAAGAACCGCACCAACACGAAAAACACGAAAAACTTCCTCCCGAAATTAACGGACAACACTTTGACAATTTTAAAGAAATTTGTAAATGTTTAGGATGTTATTTGCAAAAGAATTAACCGAAAATTTATGTATCGCACAGAAGTAGAAATGTATCCCGATATTATTCGGTGGCTTGAAAATGATTTGAAACAAAAATTTTCCAAGCAAGCGAAAAAAATCACCGTGTTGGACACACACGATTCTGATTTGAGTAATTTTATTATTCGTTTGAATTACCAAAAATATTTTCCTGAATTTACTACTTATCAGATACGACAAGACATTACTGGTTTTGTAGAGTATGCAGATAAAGTGGAATTAATTTTCGTTGAGTGCAAAAATGAAACAATGTCATTAATTCATCTTTCACAAATAATCGGCTATTCCTGTATTGCCTTACCAATTTATTCTATCCTTTTAAGTCCGCAGGGAATGGGAACAACTCTAAGTAAATTGCTTCAAACATTTAACCGAAAAGATATTTTAGAATTTCGTCCGAAAAGAAAAATTCAAATTATCAAGTGGGACTATCAGAAACAAGACATTGATTTTATGAATAGTGTTTTGTAGAAATTTCGTATTTGTAAGAAGAAGCGGAAATAAAAAATTGATGAAGTAAAAAAACTAAAATACAATAAAATTTAATCCTATTTTTGTTGCTGTTATTGAAAAAATAATAAATAATCATTAATAAAATTAATCATGTTTGAAAAAGCTGATGAACAACATTTACTAAACCACCTTTCAAAAAATCAAGTCATTCTTTTTTTAGGGGCAGGGTTCTCTTGTATGGCAAAAAACAATTCAGGTGAAACTTTACCTATGTGTGATACTTTGACTAGAAAAATTTGGGAACTTCTTTTCCCTCGAAATGAATATGAAAACACTACTTTAAAAATGGCATTTCAAGCTCTCTTAACAAGCCGAATTGGAGCAAATAAAATAAAATCATTCTTGGAAGATAATTTATTAGTAACTGAATATCCTGATTTTTACAATAATTTAAGTAAGGTTTTTTGGCATAGAATTTATACAACGAATATAGATAATCTTGTAGAAAAAATTTATTCAAATAATAGAAATCAAAATTTAGAAATAATTAGTTATCCTGAAATAGATACAAAAGAACGAGATCAGTTTTTGGAACGAGTCCAAATTTTTCACTTAAATGGAAAACTAAAATGTGAACCGAATGATTTAATATTTGCACATGAACAATATGCTAGGAATACCAATCTTATACAACCTTTTTACCTTCAATTCACATCTGAATATTCAACTAAATGTACTATCTTCATTGGTTCATCATTAGAAGAAGATTTTTTATGGCAATATATTGAAGAAAGAAAATTTAAAAAACAAGACATACCAGAAATGCGTTTGCGGTCATTCCTAATTTCACCAACAATTTCAGCACTAAAAGAAGCGGCATTAAGTAAATATAATATCATTGGCATAAACGCTTCTGTTGAAGATTTTATGAAATGGATTGAAAAAGTAAGTCATCAATTGCCCAACAAAGAAACTATTCTTCAAACAATAAATCCTGCTTGGATTTTATTTTCTAAATCTGAAAATATTACTCCAAACAAAAAATCTTTAAAAGAGTTTTCACTAACATTTGAAGTTGTTCCAATTAATCCTCCTCCTTCAGTGATAAAATCATATTTCCTTCTTGGTGCTGAATCAACTTGGTCAGACATCTTAAATAATCTTGATGCAAAACGGGAAACAACTGATATAGTTATTAATAAAGTCAAAGAAGTTTTCCCAAAAAA
>JBBABA010000031.1:0-5085 GCA_041657955.1 Thermoplasmata archaeon
TAACTCTGCAGATATACCCATAGCTACATAGTTAGTAATAGTAGCGGTACAAGGTAATGGTGCAGCATCTTCATTTGCCCACAGCTTTGCTTCAAAATATTCTCTGTCAAAAGAATCAGTCATACAAACCGAAAACACATGACCAAACAATCCACCTACACGAGCATCGCATAGGAATATATTACTGCCTACTTGCTTAAATGCAACATATATAGATTTTCTTACATTCATATCATCAACGCACATAAATACTGTGTTATATGCAGATAAATTATTTGTTTGCCTAAATATTTCCCATTCAACTGGTTGTATTCTTATGCGGTCTGCTGTTGGATTAAGCACTGCTAAAGTTTCATACAATGCTTTTACTTTTAATGTTGTTTCCATTGGCGGTATAAAAAACTGATTGGGCAGATTATGCGGTTCAACTGAATCAAAATCTACTACAGTTATATTTTTTACACCCATTCTTTGTAAGCAAAATGCAGTATAACTACCGATGCTGCCAGCACCAATTATTAACACTTCACTGTTATCATTTGCTGGATTATAAAAGTCTAACTGTCGCCAGTAATCAACTTTCATAGGTTCTTTGAATGGCAAAGTGGGTTCACTTTGCTTATTATCTATGGCTGCAACCGCTTCCATTACTTCAGTAAATTCCATTTTATTATTCCTTAGTTTATTAATGCTCTAAATTTTCTGTTAATAAATTCACGAAAGCCTTCAAATTCTGGTAATGCTATCTTAGCCTTTAATGCTTTGGTATCATGCAATGGGCAATACCAAATGAATACACCAGTGGTAGTTTTCTCGCCTAAATGTAGCATATTTATAGTGCATTTATCTCCACCAACTTTACGTCTGCGGGTGCGTTGCCAACAGGTAATGACTGCATTTGGATTATAAATGCAATTTGCACCAGCACAGTCACTGGTTCGTGCACGCACAGTCCCACAATAAGGGCAAGTTACTGAACAATTACACTCAAATCTATAAGCCCAGCTATGCGCTAAATCACGGGTAGGTGGTTGTACTAACGTCATACGCCCACCACATATATCACAGTTTACCGATGCATTAGCATTGCCACGACAATGGTTATTATTACATTCGGGTATATTGTCAGAATTTAATACAGTGCCCTCGCCACATCCAGCACATCTGCCATAAAATTGCATAAAATTATCGTGTTGATTTTTTTCAATTTTCCATAATCTTTCACAAGCACGTACAGTTTTCGCTATTGTAGCAATGTTTGTGTAAGGTGATTCACTGCTATAATTATGCACAGATTCTTTGATAAGTGCTAATGCAAAATCATAAAATCCATTTACAATATAATTACTATATTCATCTTTCATATTGCCAAAGCATATTGAAGTGGATATATGCGGATGGAAACTTATCGGTAAATACTCAGATGATTTAACTGAAAAGTTATTAAATGTATATATGGAATCTTTTAAGCTAAATGAAACTGGGTCTAAAATGAGTTCAATGGATTTATAAGATACATAACCCTCGATTTCATTACCTACTTTCACCCTCTTGAAAGTAAATTTAATGTATCTCTTATTAGCTATATCTATAACTTCCATTGGTATTTTCAGCTTGGAAAGTTTCTTCAGATAATCTTTGAATGAAAAAATATTTAGTCCAGTGCCATCCACAAGAAAGTTGTGGAAATTTTCTTCATATCTTTCTTTATACCTTAGCGATTCTTTATGAGAAAAATACAATTCAGCTTTATTGCTGATAAATTTATTATAGGTGGACAATGCGACATCATCATCTTTGGTCGCTATTGCTATAACTGTTAATAACCATTTTTCATAACCATCACTACCATTTATATAAACAAATACATTACCATCTTTATGGTAAATTCTGCCGATGTCAGTATTAATAAAAGGTGTAGTATGACAAATATCATTATCTGCTATATAGATGGTGGGCAGTTTCTTAACAGCTGTCTTAGTATAATAAGACACAAGCCGTTCTTCACTTTTAGTTAAAATTACTTTGATTAGCATTTATCTAATTCCCATTTAATTTCTTGCATGGTCATTTTGTTACGAATGTAACGTGATTTTCTAAGTAATTTAATCAGCCAGTTTTCACGATTAAAGCATTTCTTATGCGTAAGATGCTCTGGCAAATCCCAGCCCCCGCCATATTTTTTAACAAGTCCTAACAGTATTGATGGACTAACCATAAATTTATGATACCATTTAACACCAAATGCTTTACGCAGTGCCAATATATATGGGTCTTTACGCAAATGTTCAGTGATAATTTTAATTTTCTGTTCTTGTGTTAACATAGTTTAACCTTTTCGATAAAATGAATATCAGATTTTCCCGCATATTGTGCATTTAATAAATGTCTAATAGCTTTAGCATCTGTACGGTTAAATCGAAGCGCATATTTACTATTCGATGCCCATAAGGTTATAAAATCAGCGCATACATAAATTTTATCTCCAGATGCATTATATGAACCAACTATGTAGTTGCCATCGTCTTGGCGCACTTCTTTAGCCACTTGACCTATAATGTAATTATTTAGTCTTGATTTAGTTTCCATTTTGTTACTCATTGTTAAATTTAATTAATGCTAATGCACCTATAACGCATAAACCTTGCAGTGCTATTGCAGTTAAGCTGATAGCTTCCATGCTAAGCGCACTAACGATAGCCAGTAAACTGGCAAAGTTAATGAGTTTGTGAGAGTTAATTTTAAGTGTTTTCATTTAATCACCATATTTGATATGATTATCAAGCCACCAATGGCAACCGCAAAAGCAAGTATAGATAATGGAATAATTAATGATAAAGTTGTCATTTCAAGTTTCATTTAATTTTCCTCACACGATTCCATTCAATAAATGATACAACGGCAGTAATCACCATAACTACTGCAGCTATTACCATAACAAAAGCTGCTAATTGAATTTGTTCCATTTTAATGTCCTTCTTGTTAATATAGTTGGCAGATAAAGTACGGTTTAACCACGATAATGAGTGCCGTCGTGAAAACTATTTTCCATCTGCCGTGAATGATTATTGGCGTGCGTTCTTTGTTTTCAACGCTACTCTAACAACATCACCATTAGATAATGATGTATCGCCATCAGCAGATGAACCGCCAATACTGATAGAGTAACCTTTTGCATCAACATTGTAAGTGTTGAGCAAATCGGTTACCGTTGAACCCGATTTCAGTTTCACTTCTTCTGGCAATGAGCCAGGTTTCTGGAACTGAATCTTGATTGTTTTTGCCGATTTAACAGCTTTTACTGGTGTCATTTTGACATCCTTCCATTAGTTAATGCCCTATTTAATGGCAAGAGCATATAGCCATTTTAAGCCTTCATAGATACCATAAATCCAAGCAAACGTAGCAGTAACTGCCAGCACCATCATAACCGCACAGCTTGTTTGTGACGGTGTTTCACGTCTACAATCGCATATAGTTGAGCAGTTAAAGCAGTCTTGATGGCTTGCAGCCTCTGGTGTTGAGCAGTTATTTGGTTTCATTTGCTCCATCCCCATTCGCAGTATGACATAACTATAATCCATGCCCAAAACAAAATGACTATTGTTATTATAATCACTCCATCGGCAGTTATATGTATCTCTCTCATTTTAATGTCCTATTTAGTTAAAAATATAGCAGACATAGTTTCTGGACTCATACCAGCGCATAGTTAATGAGTGCTATCGGCTTGACACCGCAAAGTACTATTGTCTGCAAAGTGCCAGACTCAAAATGTATTGGTCGCTGTGATGTGGCTTTTGGCTAATGCCTCTTGGCTACTATATCTGCAAAAATAAATGAACACTAATTTCTGGACTTTAGGGCAGCTTGTGCGTTTACTAACCAGCTCATCAACAGAGGTAATTAACCGCAACGGTACATACTTGTTAATCTGCTAATGCAGTATTAGTGTCCAATAAAAATGAATCAATGTTCAAGGATTGCTTGCACCAACTTTATTATTTGATTGATGGCATAACAATGATTAAACATTGATTAGCTGGCTTTGTGGAATCGAACCACACTTATTCACCAGATAAGCCAGTTTATGCCTGTTTTCTAATATAGGCATTAACGTCAGTTTAGAAATGACAAACCTTTATTTAATTCTTTTTCTGTTAAAACTGGTTGATGAGCAGTTAGTGCTTCTGAGTAAGCACTTTCTGCTTCTTCATGCTTATCCTTTGTCATCTTGTTTTTACACAGAATATACGCCGTTGGACGGCGTGGTGTTAACATCTTTACGTGTTTCTGATAATCTTTATCAGATGCGAACACTGCGCCACAAGTACATTCTCGCTCTACTTTCGTAAGAGATGCAAATGCTGTATCCCATACCATTTTACGTACACTTCTCATTTCAACACCTTTTTTGTGAATTAGCTGGCTTAATGGGAGTTGAACCCACTTCGCAATTCGTACTGTCGCTACTGTATAGCTAAAGTCACATTTGCAGTTCCATTTTCTATAAGCCAGTCATAAAATTAGTGCAGATGCGTTCAAGCATTGACTGCACTAACCGCTTCAGAAGGACATCTATGATGCGAGTGATTTAATACGCATTGTCTTGCAGACGCCTCTGTGCCGTTAATTTATGTAATTACTGAAATACTCTTTTCGTTCTAAATCAAAATCCACCCATTTAACAGCAAGATTTTCCATTGCTGTCCTATGGTTGTGATTTAGTTGACTTCGCAGAATCGAACTGCGATAAAACCATTAGTCAATAGTAAGATGGAAACGGTTAGATGTTGATTTTGTTAATTAATTTCTGTTAAGTTACTGTTTGACCAGCCTGGAATGCCTTTTTTGGCATCAAAGGTTTGGTCTGCTAATTTAATCACGTGCGCAAAGTACACACTTGGTCTCATTCCAAGCTGTAAGCATTGTGCTTCGATATGCTCCACCGCCCCAAGTGGTATTACTTGGTTTCCGTGACGGAATCCGATTTGTTTACCATACCACTTCTCTTTGTGGATGTCTCCACTTACTTTGCTTGATAAGCGAGGTGCGCCAGCAATATGCACTTCTTTGTTGTTATAA
>JBBABA010000032.1:0-4930 GCA_041657955.1 Thermoplasmata archaeon
AAACCCCATTATCTTGGCTACGTGGTCGTTGTCCTTATAGCTAAACAGAATAAGTCCATTTTTAACAGGATAAGAGTTTGGTTTAATATCTTTAGCGTCTGTGTTAATTGGTATAGGAACACCGAGCCAACGAGCAGTAGATATGCAACTGCAGAAGATATTAGCTTGTGTAATTGAGGGCAACAATAAACATACCAACATGATTAGTGTTATGTATTTGATGTTATTTTATACTTCTACCAAAGAAACTTCTACCAAGTTCTTTTTGTTTGTTTGCCCACCATTTAGACACTTCTCCCAAAATCAAGGCAATGAAAGTTGTGTAGAAAGGCGAAATTTCTAAAAGTCCTATATTATCTACAAGATAAGCAAGTGCCATTGTTATAATGTAAGATAAAAATCTCCACCCGAACGATTTTAAACGACTAACGATTGAATTTATTTTACTTTCTGTTCCCATAATTTAATTTGTTAAACTAATAACGCATCTATTTTACTACTTTTTGACCTTTAAAGTTAATTTATTCTTCATCTAAATCTTTATCACAATTAAAACAATGACTAACTGATTTTTCACTATCTCCTATATCAGCACCGCAATTAGGACATTTTTCTCTTTCTGCTAAACATATTCTGTCTTCCTCATATTCAATTTCTTTCCCACAATAATCACAATAGAAATAAAGATTTTTATCATTATCCTTACCATACATTGGTGAAACAACACATTTTTTTATTTTATTTTTCATAAATCTTCCTTAATTTTGTCCCGACATCATCTTGAAACCAATTGACTTCAATGTAGTCCCCACCAGTTGATTTATCGCCTTTGTGGATTTTGAAAAATAAGATATGACGATTTTTACATTCACAACACCACTGGGAAACAAATCCGTTATTGGCTACATAACAGGGATTATCCATTTGGTTAAAGTTAATTTTCTTTTTCATCTTTTTCATAGCAATCTCAATGTAGGGGGCAAGATTTTAAATATTCCTAAGGTAATTAGCCATTCGGTGATATTCACAGTTCATACCAGAAACCAATTCTTGCGACCTGTGTTGTTTCTACAACTAATATCTCACGCTTATCCGTTAAAGAGATATTAGAGGTCTGGTCATCAACGCCTCAATAAGAACCCCTACATTCAAAGAACTATTCTTTATAGTTAATGGGCGGGTGCGTTCGGGTTATCTCCTTTCGGAATTGATGAGTGAAGTTACTACCTTCTCACGCCATTCCCCATACCCGACCCTTAACTATAAACAATTCTCTCCATCTCAACTCTTTATTATACAAAAAAGGTGGTATATTGTCAAAACAATATGTTTATAACTCAACCACCTTATAAAAGAACTAATTACCATTTTCTCCTCCTAACAATTTTTGTGGGTCAATTAACTTCTGACTTAACTCTATGAAGTCATCTAATCCCAATAAAATAATGTTTTCTTCCCCACACAAGATACATTCGCAATGGAAAATGTAAGCACAATTTGGGAGGTCTACTTGGAAATGGTCTATTGCGAGTTGCCCATGGCATTCGCAACATTCGGGTTGAACATTGATAAATCTTTTCATTTTAACCTCACATAACGGAATAAGTCGTAAGGTCTCATATAACGAACTTCTTCTTGCCCACAACAATCCTTTTTAAAACGAATTTCTATGAATCTCCCGTCAATTGGTCGTTTAACGAGGATTTTCCCATTCGTAAGTTTTTTACAATTACTACAAGGATAACCTCTAATTGCTTTCACTTGATACCTCCTTTACCACGAAATGTGGATGTCTTTGACTTTGGAACTGAATTTAACTTTTGGACTACCAAGTTTTGAGATTGGCAAACCTATTGTTTGTCCATATCCTCCATCATATTTCAGAAAACTTCCTGTAATTAGTAAAGTTTTCTTGTGTTCCTTTACTAATCCTCGTTTTACTTCCTGAATTATAACCGATGAAGATACAAGTTTGTGAGTATGCCCCATTACAATTAAATCACAAAAGAAAGAGGTTGAAATTCTTTCAAGAGCAAGTAGTGCAGTTCCGTCAAATCTTGCCCCAGTTCTACCATGTAAAGAATAAATAGAATATGTTTGTTTTCCTACTTTAAAAGTATTCCAACAAGCATCTCCTAAATACTTTACATTTAATTCACGAGCAAACATTTTGCCAATATTTACTCCTGTTGATTTGTAAACTCTTTCTTCGTGATTTCCATTATGAAAACCAAGAATGAGTTTTTTATCTGCAAGTGGTTGAAGTAAATCAACCATTTGTTCGTATTGGCTCTGCCCTATAAACTCCTGTTCATAGACACCAGCACCAACAGAATCACGGGTAGCAATTTCAATCATATCTCCCATTAAAAAAACATAGATTTTGTTTTGCAAACAATAATCTAACATTTTTAAAAAACGAGGTTTATCAAATTGAGGACTACCGAGATGTGCGTCACCAATAAAGACAACTTCTGCATATTCTTTTCTCTTTTTTGGAATAAGAATTTGCCTGTTAAGTCTTATAGGACGACCTACTATGCTATCTTTCATTTTTTACTCCTTTATTTAAGTTGTGTGTTTTCAAAGAACTATAAAGAACTAATCTAAATATAAAGAACAATCGCTCAATGGGAGAGGGATAAAACCGAGGTTTCATTTTTTTATTTGGTGTGTGTTTTTAAACCCTCCCCTATTCAAAGGTCGTTAAATCTTTAATTCTAAAAGAGCTATCAACACCCAATTTCTTTTGCACAAAAGAAGCATAAGCAACTGAGTCGTTTTCTGGTTTTGGTGCATATACGCTAAAAAATTCTAAGAGAGTAAAATCTGGTTTATAGTATTTTGAATAACCTTTTATAATATTAAGTATCATTTGTTTAAGTGTATTAAAACCGTCTTCGTATGTTTTAAATATAGCAAAATTTTGTGCATCACGTCCTGTGGATAACTTCCAGCTTCCAGTATCTTTTAAATTCCCCGGGTTATTATTTCTAAATGACCTACTTCCATTATACCAACCTTCGTGTTCTTGTATAGCGAGACAAAAAAGATTAAGGTAATCTTTCTTTGGAACTTCAACTGGTTTTTCTGGAATTTCTTTTGGTTCTTCTTTTTTCTTTTTGAGCAGAGCCAATAAGGACACAAGGGCATTATACAATTTTTGCAGGATATTTTTCATTTTAATTTCTTAGATAATTTTTTAAAGCGATTAGAAGTTCTGTATTATCCTTTACAAAACCAAGAACAGAATTACATCTTTTACATATCCACCCCCTAAACTTTCCCGTGATATGGTCGTGGTCGTAACAAATTTGTCCTATCGCACCACATACTTCACATTGTTCAGGACGCTTTCTACCTGCTATTCTCTCTTGATACCCCAATCTATATTGTTTACTCACTCCACCTTTCCAAGCAGGATTATTTTCACCAAATGAACATGCCCTACATATTCCATTTTTAGTTTGTCTCCTATTTAATTTTTTCTTACATTTACTGCAATCTGGTATACCCTCCTTCCCTCCCTTCCAATTATAATGTTTTTCACCTTTATTGTGTTCGCTTAGTTTCCTTTTGTGTTCTTCAGAAAAAACTCTACCCTTAAGAGATGCACTAATTTTCTTTTTAGCTTTTTCTGTTAATTTAATCCCTTTGTTATATGGAATATAACCTTTTTTAAATCCCAATATATGTCCCTTTTTAAATTCAGTATCCAAAGAATAATGTTTTCCTTTACTTTTATGTATCATTGCTTAAAAATTAGACCATATTTTAATTTTACCAGTTTCTTCAGTATTTGTAAATAATCCCATATTATTTGTAGTAAAGTCCACTGTAAACGCTTTATATTTTCAGGGTCTACATCCACGAATAAATAAGCAAAGAAGAAATATTTGTTTACTATATTTCTTGGAAAATAAAACTTTCCTCCATCTCCTTTTTCTTTCCCACCAAAAGAAAAGTTTGCAATAAGATGTAATTCATTATCAATCATTTTAGACCCAATAACAACAAACATATCAGGTGAGCCACTTTCATTTGGATTATCTTCTTTTGACACAACCGAAGATAAAAACCAACTTGATTTTACATTTGCTCCAGTCATAACTAATCTTTTTTTGTCTTTGTTTTCCCATAAAGCCGAACGCATACTATCAAATAAATCTTCTTGTGAATCTGCTTTGAAATATGAGAATTTTTTATATTGTTTCGCTTTTTCATCTAAGTATTCCTTGCCTTTCCAACTTTCAGGATTTGCAATTTTATCTCGTCCATCAATTAAAAGATTATAGGGAGTTTCGTCTCTTTTAATTGCTCCATATTTTATATGGGATTTGCTTGCACTGTCTGGGTCAGCCCCAAATGATTTATAATTTCCCATTATTAGTTTTGTTTTGTAGAAAGTATATTCAGGAGATAGTGGAACGCCTTCTTGAACTTCTGAAGCATAACAAGTAGCAACAGCAGTGCATATATCATTAAATTCTTGGTCATACAAAGTTGGTTCTCCTACAATAAAGTCATAGGGAATATTCTCTAATGGAAAAGAACCAAACATTTTCTTATAAGAAAATCTACGAGGGTCATATTTTGGTTTTAGTAATCCTCCTCCTATTTTTATTTTATTTTTCATTTTGTTGTAAACCCATTAAGCTTGTTGTCTGTGTTTGGTGTTTTATCTACAATATAAAGTGCTTTTTTAATCTCCTTAATACCATCCTTAATTTCTGTCAAATCTTCTCTTATTCCGTCTATATCTTTTTGTTGTGCGATGTTTGTATTTTTTTCTAATGCTATTTTATCATTAGAGGAAACAAACTGACTATTTATCCATAAAATTGAACCAGCCAAAAATGTTCCAAGTGTTAAAAAGGTTGGTATTGTAATAGATACTATTCCTTTTTTAAATATTGTTTTCATTAGTCCA
>JBBABA010000033.1:0-4194 GCA_041657955.1 Thermoplasmata archaeon
AAAGGCATCTGATGAATGAACATGCTTATAACACGGAGCTGCTACAATGCCCCGTGCCTTGATTTAATTTTTTATCTTTGTGGAACGGAGGCACAGTAGCAGCTCCGATACCGTTGGCAGCAACTCTATAAAGTATAGACAAATGAAAAAACTTTTATCAATATTTATCCTGACTTCATTAACGACATTTGTCAACGGACAGACTTGGGCACCGACAGGAGCAAAATGGTACTATAGTCATTACAGTGGAGCACAACCGTACTTGACTGTTATTGAATCAATCGGTGACACAATTATAAATACCAAACAATGCAAGATTCTTAAGACGTACGAAATTGATGATGCTATGGATTCAACATTGGCGCATCATTGGGATACAATAGTATGTCCACTGCAATATACATTTCAAGACTCAGGTATAGTATATCTTTTCGACTCATCAAAAAATGATTTCAATATACTGTATGATTTTAATGCAATAAATGGAGACACTGTAACAGTAAATGATACTACTTTCTCTGGATACTGCCCTGATGCTGTAACAAGTAATTTATTCCAATATGTGGTTGATAGTGTCAATGATATTATTATTAGTGGAATTTCGCTTCACAGACAATTTGTTAAACGGACACAAAATTCAGACTGGTTCTTTTCAGATCCATCAGGACCAACTGGCAATTACCCAATCATAGAAAGAATTGGCTCATTAAAGTATTTATTTGGAGTTACTATAAATTTCGTAATGGAAGGTCCAGTTTGTTGCCTAAGATGTTATGAGGACAGTGATATTTATTATCATTCATCTTCATGGCCAGACACAATTCCATGTAGTTATTTGCCATCATGGATTGTAGATGACGTCAAAGAAAATGACATCAACACAATAAAAGTTTTTCCAAATCCTGCACATAATCAAATTTATGTTGAAAATAAATTTAATCAACAACTTGATTATTATATTATCAATTCATACGGACAGTTAATAAAGACAGGTGTTTTACGTTCAGACTTGACTTCAATAATACTTGACAACTTCAGAGCAGGATTTTATGACTTGATAATAAAAACAGACAATAAAATAATTTCAAAACATTTAATAATTAAAAAATAGAGCAGCTGCCAACTTCGGCTTGCTACCAGCTGCGGGAATGTACGTAAATTGAACGGAAAATGAATTTAATAAACATAAGCAACGGTGGACAGGGCAGTGCTATTAAGCGCAGCCGTTAGCAAGCCTTAATCGTTAGCCACAATGCAAAAAAAACGGACAGACAATTTTTCAATAGACAAACTATTCTTAACTTTGACAATGCAAAAACCAACGACAATGAAAATAAAATTACTCATCATATCTTTTGCAATCTGCGGAATTGCAAATGCCCAATGGCAAAACACTAACAGTGTTTCACCTCAAATGAACTGTGTTGCTGCGAGTGGTACAAATGTTTTTGCTGGGCGAGCTGGTGGTGGCGTTGAAGGTTCCACTGACAATGGTAACAATTGGACAATTTGTTGTTACAATGGAATGACATACCCTTATATCTGGTCTTTAGTTATAGACGGAACAAATCTTTTTACCGCCACTGGAAGCGGGGTGTATATCTCAACCGACAGTGCCGCCAATTGGACTCAACTGAGTAATGGATTAACAGATACTACTGTTTTGTCATTAGTAATAAGCGGAACAAATATTTTCGCGGGAACTACTGGTGGAGTATTTTTCTCAACTAACTACGGCAACAACTGGACTGCTGTAAATAATGGACTGACGAGCAGTACAGTTCGTGCATTAGCAATAAGTGGAACAAATATTTTTGCAGGCACTTCTGGTGGTGGAATATTCCTTTCATCTAACAATGGTGGTAATTGGACTGCGGTTAACAATGGACTTGCAAATGGCAATATCAGTTCAGTAGCAATAGACGGTGGAAATATTTATGCAGGAACTTCTGGTGGCGGAATATTTTTATCAACCAACAATGGCGGTAATTGGACAGCGGTTAATAGTGGATTATTAAATCTAAATATCACTTCATTAGCAGTAAATGGCGGAAATATTTTTTCAGGAACGGGTGGCGGAGTTTATTTATCAACGAACAATGGTGCAAGTTGGACTGCTGAAAATAGTGGATTTACAAGTTCAAATATAAGTGGGTTAGCCATTAGTGGAGCAAATATTTATGCCAGCATTTATATGGGCGGAGTTTGGAGACGATCTCTATCTGAAATGGTAGGCATAAATGAAATTAACATTCAAAATACTATTAATGTTTTTCCAAACCCATTTTCTTCCTTGACAAATTTACAGACAGACAAATTTTTAAAAGACGCAACGCTGACAGTTTACAATTCCTTCGGGCAGACAGTAAAACAAATAAAAAACATTTCTGGACAGACAGTTAATTTTCACCGAGACAATTTACCAAGCGGATTGTATTTCATTCGGCTGACACAAGACAACAAGATTCTCTCGACAGACAAAATAGTAATCACTGACAACTGATACCAATGTATGATGACAAAATGCACTGTGGCTAATCGAGTAGACGGCTCCGCTACCTTTCGATAGCGGAGTGCGCCTCTCACACCACCCTGCGTACGGTTCTCGTACAGGGCGGTTCGTTAAGCATAAGCAAATCCGCTCTTTACACCAGATTTACTTTGTTCCGTTTAAAATAAGGCTGGTAAACTCGAAGTTTAAACCTCCTTATTGAATTAGGAACGCTTAACGTTCAGTCCTTCGCTACTTCTGTGAGCCATCCGACTATCTATGCCGGCTCGTTTCCCATAACTACTATGACCTCTGCTGACTTCTTGGCTCATAGAAAGCGAATCTATTCCAAGACCTCCCCCGGTAAGAGCTTTTCCCTTCTTCCAATGCCTGCGGAATCTACATAATTGTCCTTTTTGTGTTCTTTGGGCTTTACAAAGATGTGCTTGCTTACCCGAACAAATATGCCTCTGTATTCCGTTTCTGTTCGTCAGTACCGGATTTTGCAGTCTCGCTTCCTTCAGTGCATACCTCACGGTAAACCACCTTGCGACTTGCTAATGTTTCGGACACGACTCCGCACATAAGGGACTTGCACCCTTTGGAAAAATACACCCGCCGTTTTGCTTCTATAAATTAATTTGTATTTTTGAAGTTTTTATAGAGCTTGCGGACGGGTGTGCTCTGCTCATGCAGGGCACACACTTCGGCTCTGCTACCAGCTGCGGGATTGTGCGTAAATTGAATGAAAAATTAATTTAATAAACATAAGCAACGGTGGACAGGACAGTGCTTTTAAGCGCAGCCGTTAGCAAGCCTTAATCGTTATAAGCAATTCAGGTGCAACTGGGAATCGAAGCAGCTATTTGACAGGATTGATGAAGGATAAAAAAGGTAGTTCTTTGAAAGGTACTGCGGGTGAAAAGGAAGCGGAACAGCTTTAAGAAAAATCAGAAAGATTTAGCTCAAGTCTTAGACGGTGATACCGGTAAAAGTTAGCACTTTTAAACGTAGAAACGTTAATAAGACTTGGCAAAGGTACAGGAAAAATTTGAGACTAACAAATTTCCGTGACTTTGCGAAGCTGTGTAGCTGACTGAAACCCGCAGAGGACGTGTGATAGAAAAGAACTATTTTTTTTATTAACAATCCTGACATGCTTAATGACGTGCTCTAATATGGGGATATTGGAGCAATAATTAATTATTTAAAATAACTGCTTTTTATGCAGAGGTGTTGACACCTGAACTACGTTCAAACATATCTGCCAATGAAGCAGAAGCATCAAAGGCATCTGATGAATGAACATGCTTATAACACGGAGCTGCTACAATGCCCCGTGCCTTGATTTAATTTTTTATCTTTGTGGAACGGAGGCACAGTAGCAGCTCCGATACCGGTATATGCAACCAAAAGAAACGATACGAGATTAACTTTAATAAACAAATTAACCATTAAAAGTGCGGAGTCAGCACGATAAACTCTGACAAAATTAAGATGAAAAAATTTTTATTAATAGCATTATCAATTTGTGCAATTGAAATATCTTTTGCGCAAACAGCATCAGATTATTACCTGCCATTGTGCGTGAGTAATCAAACAGTATTATACACCGTTGAGAATTTAGCTTGGGCTGGAAGAACAACAACTTATACATTCATTAAAACGGATTCAATTGGTGGTGAATTATATTTTGTTGAAGA
>JBBABA010000034.1:0-4115 GCA_041657955.1 Thermoplasmata archaeon
TTATATTTTAATCTTTTTCCTTTACCTTTTCCACCGCCAGAATTTCTACGTACTCCTTGTCCTTTACCAAGTTCACCAATTTCTTTTTGCTCGGCTTCATTTTTATGGCATTTGCCGAGTTTTCTTCCCGTTTTTGAACCCTTACCATCAGGGCCTTTATGGTCTAATTGTGGCATAACATTAAGTTTTTAAATTATTGATATTGTTTTATTCCAAATGGTATTTTTAAAGATGCACTAATATTTCTCCCTTGATTATAATAATTCAGGGGTTTCAATGTAGAAAGATGGTCAAAATATTGTGTGTCAAAAATATTGTTTACAGATATACCAAAACTCATTGTTTGTTGAAATACACGAACATCAGTATTAATACTAAAATTAACAAGTGTATATCCATCTGTTGCTGTTTCGTATGGCGAAGGATTCCCTTGTTTAAATGCAGTTATAGCCGAAAGTTTAATTGATGGTTTTTCCAAAAATCTAATTTTCTTGCGTTCTGCTCTTATTTCATAACGTAATTTTTGAGCAGGGATAAATGGTAAATAATTTCCATTTTCCTGTTTACCAACAACTGAAGAATATGTCCCTTCTATATGCAGCCATTGTAAAGATTTAGGATGAAAATGAATCCCTGCTTCGCCACCATAAAGAGTTGCATTAGTCTGAGAAAAATGATAAATACCATCGCCTGCTGATGTAGTATCTGTGGATGGTGAAATGAAAATGTAATCATTAATTTGATTGTAAAATCCTGCCAAATCAAATGATAAAAATTCACCATGATAATGCATACTTAAATCAGTTTCAAACGTATTTTCAGGCGATAAATTTTCATTTCCAATCTCGTATCTGTTTCCATGCATTCCATTAGAAGTCAATTCGGATAAATTGGGTACACGGTATGCTTTTGCAAAATTAGCTCTGAACATTAATTTTTCAGTAACATTATATGTAGCACCAAGTGACCCGTTAACGTTTGAAAAGTCCTTATTTACAGGGGCATGATAACTACTTGTGCCTTCTACACCCAATGCGAAAGTTTCAGTTTTATACATATCGAAACGCAAACCACCTTGCAATTTTAGTTTTTTAAAAAAGGTATATTGAATCATTCCTAAAAAACCTATATTATTAATATTTGCATCAGGCAAAAATTGAGAAGCCCGATTATTAAGATTTCTGTTATTTTGCGACATACCTTGCAAACCGATAATATATTCTGATTTTTCGTTGGATGGCAAATACAATTTAGATTCATAAGTAATAGTATTCAAGTTCATTTCGACAACCGGAGCGTCAAGTGTAGTTTGAAGTTTTCTTAATGCGTTTTGATACGCAGTATTAATCTCCCACTTAAATTTTCCTAAGTAAAGGCTGTTTTGAGATGAAACCAATTGATGCTCTAAATCCTGATACCAAATTTCATTTTTTCGCCCTTGTTCTGTAATCAATATTTTTACAGGAGGAACAGTCATTCCTAAGTCTTGTTTAAAATAGTCATAAAAAACTTTAAAAGTGCCAATTTTACCAGTGTATCCTGTATTGGCGTTAAAAGTCAATTCGTTGAATCGTGAATTAGGTACATAATCGCCACCGCCCTGTAAATAATCAGCATGAGTTTTATGCCCAAACCGAAAACCACCAAAAAGATTTTTTGAAGTTCCTTTTAATCCGAGACTGTTGTTCATCCCAAGTGTATTAGAATGTAATTGCATACGGTAGTCGCCTATTATCTTTCCTATTGGTGCAGGTTTCTCTTTAATGAAATTTATTACTCCACCTATTGCATCTGAACCATAAAGTAAGGAGGCAGGGCCTTTTATGATTTCAATTCTTTCTACATCGTTTTCATCAATGCCTAATGGATGGTTTTCACTAAATTGATAGTTTTCAATGCGAACACCATTATTCATAACTAAAATATCGTTCATGGAAAGTCCACGAATTACTGGTTTTGAAACACCTTGTCCTTTGGCAATCATATCCACCCCCGGAACTTTGGTTATAGATTCCATGAAGTTAGGTGTACCTGATATAGCAATATCTTTGCTTTTCAATATATCAATTTTTACAGCGTTTTCGTGTTGCGAACTCACATAACCGCCTGTGATTACTACTTCTTGTGATTCAATAACTGCAAAGGACAACGATACATCTACTTTATTTTCGCCATGTGAAATTTCAATTGTCTTTATTTCCGTATTGTACCCAACAAATGAAAATTGGATTTTAATTTTTCCATTTGGTAAATTATTAATAATGTATTCGCCATTTTGATTTGATATTGTGCTTTTGTTAAGCTCAGGCAAAAATATTGTAGCGCCGGTTAATGGCTTATTATCCGAATCGCATATTTTCCCTTTGACTGAATTTTGAGCAATTGTGAATTGGCATGATAACACCAATGCACATATAATAAATATATTTTTCATTTTATTTCGTTTTAAATGTTAAACAAATTTTCGAAAAACACCACAAAGGATGTTGTAATTCAAATTTGTCTATAAGGCGGTGCGCGTAATAAATATGAAAATTGTGAGAGATTAGAATAATATACGGAACTGTAATTATTACAGTAATTATTTAAAGGTTTTTCCTTTTGTAAATCAATATTTTCAATATCTGACGAAAAAACAGAAAATTCAAAATTGCATATACCACACTTCTCATGGAAAACATGGTAATGTTTCTCATTTTTTGCTTTGCATATAAAATGTTCGTGATGATGCTCAAGCTTAACTATTGACGGCATGAGTAGAATCAACACCATCAAAAGCGAAATAATATTTTTAAACTTTATAATCATCTGTTATGTCTGTCCGTTGTCTTTCTTTAAATGTTCTGGATTTCCAAACATCATTCAACTTATAATTATTTCCGTTTCAATGTAAATAATGTTATTTCGGGCCGCATACCTATTCTTCCGGGAAAGCCTATGAATCCCATACCGCGATTCACATAAAGATATTGTCCATTTTCGGAGTACAATCCCGCCCAGCGTGCATATTTCAATGCAATAGGACTCCATTCTAAACCAAACCAGTGAATTCCAAATTGCCATCCATGTGTGTGACCCGATAATGTGAGGTTAATGTTTGTGTGCTTCAAAACCTTATTTTCCCAATGTGTGGGATCGTGCGATAACAGAATTTTAAACATATCGCTAAAATTTCCATTCATCGCCTTATCAATGTTTCCGTATTGTTTAAAGGGAGGTAGGCCCCAGTTATTAACCCCGATAAGCAATATGGAGTCATGGTCCTTTTTGATTATGACATGCTCATTTATCAGAACTTTGAAGCCCATATCCTCTTCAACTTTCGCCAGTTCCGCATTCTCTTCATTTCCTTCTGATTTGGAAAACCAGCGGCGGTAATCACCCAAATCGTGATTCCCTAAAATTGAGTACTTTCCGAATGGTGCTTGCAGCACTTTAAATTCATCTTTCCAAAGGTGGGCTTCTAACACGTCAACGTTGATCATATCGCCGGTGAAAACAATAATATCAGGATTCAAAGCCTGTATCAGAGATAAACCCTTATTGATATCTACAGAAGAACTAAAACTTCCCAGATGCATGTCGGAAAACTGGGTTATTTTGAAACCATCAAAAGCCTTTGGAATATCAGGGCTTTCAATAGTAACACGCCTGACTTCAAAATCATATTTGCCTATAAGAAATCCCCATACAACATTATAAAATGTAAAAAGTCCGAATGCGAATCCTATAAAAAGAAATATCCTTGCTATTGTTTTTTTATTCAGAAAACGAAACAGGTCAGCGAATAGAAAAAACAGAACCATTGCGGCTTTAGGCAGGTAAATGATCATAAATAACCCGATGACATAAAAAATATCCCGGTACTTTATATATTCCGGAAATCCCGAAAGTTGTATATAAATAATAAGAAACAGTTCAACCACTAAAAATGCGATGATCAAACCAAGATGAATGCGTTTGAAAAATAACTTTTTATGTTTCGAAGCGTGACGATTAATAAAGATGCCAATATAAAAATCAATCAGAAAAACCGAAAAGATGAAGAACAAAGATGTAAGGATCATATTTTTTCTGTAAATGGTATTTAAAGTTCTTTAGCTATCTTCATTTAA
>JBBABA010000035.1:0-4024 GCA_041657955.1 Thermoplasmata archaeon
ACAACAGAGCTTCAATGTGTTTTAGGCGGCACAGTTTGCCGCGGAATAGACGGTACAGTTTAGTGCGGAAAGTGTGGAACACTTTGCTGCGGAATTACCGGCACAGTTTGCGCGGAATCTCCAACTAATAAATGTTTCTTCAAATTTGAGCCATTCTAATGCTTTTCCGTCCTGCTTTAACTCATTATATATTTCATATATTTTACCATATATTTCATCAATTGAGCGATAATAATTTACTATTGTGGTTGGACCCAGGTTGTATTTTTCAGACCGAATTATGTTAAAGTAATGTTCCATTTTTTCAATATTGTTTGCTTTGTAAAAAGCATAGCCCAAGCGATATAATGCATCAATTCTTTCATAATTAATTAGATGATTATTCTTTATTGCATCACTAATAAGTGTTTCTTCCCATTGAAAGTCCAAAAAATTATTTTCAGTTTTCTTTTCAAGATTGTAGAAACAAATATCTAATGGAGTCCATTTTGTGATTTTTGTGATTCCTTTTAGTTCCTCTATAACTTTTGTATTATTATTTGTTTTTGTTGATATTACTGTAAATTCGTTAAACAGCAAAAATTTTCTTATAAATAAAATAAAATCAGATTCATCGTCTCCACATGAGGTGTGTTTGCTTTCCAAATTGAGTTCGTATTCTACTAATTTATTTATGGCAGTAACGATGTCTGTGTCATTATTGATTTTTAATTTGATAATGACTTTTTCAATTCTATCAATAAATTTTTCTTTTTCTTCTTCATTTTTAAAATAAAGCAAGTTCACGAATTCACGGTCAATTCCGACATATTTAGTTTTAGTTAAAGTATTAATAGAGATGAGTGGGGTCTCATTCGTTGACTTAATAGTTTTATTTAAGTCAGTATCAGGGCTATTTTTCTGAAATATTTTTTTAAACCAATTCATATTTTTTATGCTATTCCAACAAATTTTCTTTACCAATTATCTTTTTCAACTTCAGAAGGTTTTGTTATCGATTTCTGCATTGATTCTGTCAATTGATTTACGGTAGATCCAATTTCTGATTTTATATTATTCCATTCTCTATCCCTATAAAATTTAGTACTGCCAAATGCTTTAAATGGAGCTTCTTCCTGATTTGTTATTAACCCTATGTTCATCATTTCACCTTTATGATAAAAATCTGTGATTACATATTTATATCTTCCATCCTTGAAGTATAATTCAAGTTTAAATTCAATAAATCCTCTATAAAAGTCATCTTTTCCATTATATTTAAATGTTCCTTTGCTAATTATTTGACCACTATTTTCGTCTTTAAGTTGAATAACCTCTTTAGAATCCTTAAAAGCATTTGCTATCCATAATAAACCTCTTTTGTAAAGTATTTCCTTGGAAACACTATCTGTCTCTACTACTCCAGAATAGGATATTGGTTCTTGGCTAAATAAACAATTAGTTGTTAAAAAGACAGTAATAATAAGTATTAAACGTTTCATTGTTCTGTTTTTTGATTTATAATAATGATTCGTATTGTTTTAAAAAAATATTTTATAAATAGTCGCAATGGCAGAAATAAATGCAATAACAGCAAACACCCATTTAATTATTTTACTTGCTTTAGTTGTTGTCGGCTTATCTGGATTTATAATTTTTGATGATGATATTGAATAGTCTCCAAAATTGTTGCCTATGTGTAAATTGTCAGCTTTAATATTAACTTTTTCTTCTTGGTTTGGAGATATAACTTCTTTTACATATCGTAGTCCGTTTGGTTTAAGTCGTGCAAATACCTTATTTTTTCTTGTGTTAATATATGAACCATCACCGAATGATATAGCATATTCACCAAGTCGTTTCATTTCAATTTTATTTTCTTTTTCTAAAGTCATACAGGCACTTTTAATATTATTAAAATTTATGTCTGTGAGTTTTTCTGTTAAGTCGGTAAAATCGCCTGTGTCAGAATTGTTGTTAAGTGTTAAAAGTATTTTTGAGTATATGTCTGTCATTTTACAATTGTTGCTAACGTTCCGCAGCTTGCTGTTAGTGCGGGTTTCAAAGCAGCGTCACTGTCCGGTTTAAATTATGTTTTTTAATTGCTCCGATGCAAACCCTCGCACATCTGCCCGCATGACAGCAAGGTGCAGTTACCCAACGTAATTATTCTATATTAAATTCATCATAAATTAAATTCGACCGCTTTGCAATAGGTAATAAATTGTTAAAAAGCCCGAACTGCACGCACATAGTACGTGGTGGGTTTATAGTCGTAGTACTGATAGCCATTGTCGAAGTACTGGAACCACGCATAGGTATAGTCACTCTCCGTTGAACTCCAATAGTGGCTATTAGCAAAACCGCCAATAATACTTTTTAAAACATACATTAAATTCAGCTCGTTTTTTGTTGGCAGACGCCAATCACGATGTACCATTGCTACAGAATTAGCAGTAGTATATATACTTATGGAATTTTGGGCTAAATACCAAGTACAACTAGTAGATTGGTCTGATGGAGCCGCCACTAGGCCGTGCGTACCGGTTGAACCTAGCGTATTTGGAGTAGCACTATTTACTTGAAATACTATACCGCCTAAAGCTGGATAGTTTGTCCCAACGGCATATAAAGTTGTACCTGCATCTGCCCCTGTTGGTCCGGTCGCACCTGTTGCTCCGTCAGCTCCAGTTAAACCTTGAATGCCTTGTGCTCCTGTTAAACCTATCGGACCTTGCGGGCCAGTTACTCCATTATTTCCTGCGGGACCTTGTAGTCCAGTTGCACCTGTTGCTCCGTCATTTCCTACGGGACCTTGTGGACCAGGCGCTCCGTCATTTCCTATTGGACCTTGTGGACCAGGCGCTCCGTCATTTCCTATTGGACCTTGTGGACCAGGCGTACTATTTGCTGCAAACAGGGCATATGGCACACTCAATAATTGACTTGTGCCTGTAATAGTGTAGTTTGTACCGCCTGTAGGGTCTGTTTCGGTTTTAATAAAATATGGACCGTTTGCCCAGTCAATGAATGCAAAAACACCTGATATAATTATTCCGCCTCCTATTTCAATACTTACCAAACCATTAGCATTAGTAGTTGGCGTATGGGTTTCAACATAAACGGCTGAACCGGTTGCAGAATCTTGCAAAATGCTAATACGCATTCCTATACTGTGGCTTGGAACAAGATTGTTACTTACATCCCGGATTACTGCCTGATAGCTCATTCTTTCAGGTGCCTGAGCACTTGCCTGCTGAGGCAGGAACACACTTGCAGTGATTATTACTGCTGCTAAAATTGTAAATATTTTTTTCATACTTTTTTAATTTTTAATGATTTTAAATGTTTTTACTTCTTTGTTGTTGTCGGTTACACCAGTACGGTCGTTTCTCCCTACGGCGTAAACTTTTAGAAAATAAGTTGCAGGTACAAGATTTTCCATTGAAATGGTGGTTCCGTTGCCTTCTGCTTTTTTGTTCTGTAAAAGTTTTCCGCTGATGTCGAACAGTTGATACGACAAGTTTTCAGTGTCGTAGTTTTCAACCTTTAACGTCAGAAAATCGGTTGTCGGATTTGGGTAAGCCGAGCATTGCAATGTAATGCCTTTGGCTTCTTCAAGTCCGGTTACAACCGAAATCTCGAATGGTTGTTGTACGCCTTGTGCCACAGAACCATTTGTTCCTGTGTTGGTAGTGTAAAAAACCTGTCCAACGGAATAATTCACCGTTCCTCCACTGCCCGAAGCCTCTCCACCTGTGGCGGGTATGGCTTCTTGTGACTGTAGTCCTGTCAGTCCGAGTCCCAACAAGAGTAATGCACTTAATTTTAACTTTCTGTGTTGCATTTTAACTCCTTTTTTATTGGTTAATATTCATTTTACTTTTTCTGATTCTATCAGTGTTCGTTATCTTTTCTCATTATGTTGGGTAACGGTCGATGCTAATTTGCGGCTGGGGGTTCGAAGCATCAAATCTATCCCCCGTCAACGTCATTACAAAGATAGGAAAAACTTGCTTATCTGCAAATCTGCCCAGCTGAAAAT
>JBBABA010000036.1:0-3710 GCA_041657955.1 Thermoplasmata archaeon
GAACTTACATCTACTACATTAAACTATAACTATAACTTACCATTTGATAAACGAGTAGATAATCAACGCAATATATATTCTGAAGTAACACATAAGGGGAGAGTATATTTTATTAATGAAGATGAAAAGGTATATCAATCGCATATATCTGCTAATGGTGTTACGCAACCAGATGCTTTTCCTTATGATGAAGATACTGGATTTGGTTACTTCATTGTTAATCGTGATAAACAAAATAAAGCATTAGCGGTCACACCAGATAATAACTTAGGTATATTTACATCTAATTCATTTTATGTTTATTTTATACAAGCATCTAATAGTGGTACTTATAAACAACTTAAACTTATTAGTGGTTCTGTTGGTGTGTCTTCTATTAATTCCATTGTAAAGGTACTTAATGGTGAACCGTTTTCAGATGGTTTATTTTGGTGTGATAAAAATGGTGTATATGCTTACTTTGGCGGAGTAGATGTACCTATTAATTTAATAGTACCTACACATGAGAACTACTGGGCAGCTTTATCCAGTGTGGCTAAAGATATAGCAGTAATATTTTATAACGTTAGGGATAGAGAGATATGGGTTTGTTTTGGTGTAGTTACGATGATATATGAAATACCATATAAGAAGTGGAAGAAACGGATGATGAATGATTCACTTCAAGAATATTGCGGTATAGATGAGAACATATTCTACTACAGAGCTAATAATCTGATGTATAAGTATGATTATTTAACACGTATGGCTGGTGATTTTGTCACACACAGACATACACCCAACAATGAAGATTACTGGAACATACTGCAAGAAGTATATTTGATTATAGATGATGCGGTAGAGACTGACGAAGTATTCTATTTGACTGTACGTGCTTGCATGGAAGGCATAATCGTATCGCAGATGTATACATTGAATACTTCGACTAAGTTTCATAAGTTATTGATGCCGTTAGGCTTTAGGTTTAAGAGCATATATTTTGATTTTACTACTTATTCTGTTAAATTGGTAAGGATAAAATCATTAAGATATACATACTCTGAAGATAATAATGAAATGCTTGGGCAGAATGTAGTTCATACATACGAGCAAGGATTTGGTGTTACACCATTTGGTCAACAATTTGGAACTTAATTTTAAAAGGAGAACGTTATGAAAAAAATACTTGCATTATTTGTGCTATTAACTGTTGGTACATTTGCACAAGGTTTAGGCACTTACACACCTAATTATTATTTAACCAAGATAACCACTGGCACACTTAATTGGGCAGATACGCTGAATGGTAACTGGACAAAAACAGATGCTGCTATTAAAGCACGTCAAGATACTATTGATGCAGTTAAAGCAGACCTTTATACCGAACATGGTTATAATGGAGTACATCAAGATAATAAACTTACATTATCTATGTTGCAAACAGCAGAAAAGGCTAAGTTAGTACAAACTACTGGTAACCAAACTATAACTGGTGTTAAGAATTTTAATGATGGTATAACAGTGTCGGGTTCTTTTGGTCTATACAGTACTCCACAGATTGGTAGTGGTGCTATGTGGTTTACACCCACTACTTTTAGTGAATTAATGTTTCGTAGTTCAACAGCTGATGATACTATACCAAATAAAGCGTGGGTAAGGGCGAATACTGCATCGGCGGCGAATGTGGTTACATTAAACAACACACAAACGATTACTGGTACAAAATATCTTAATGATATAGTACTGACTAAAGAGAGATTATCGGTTAGTCTTTGGATGATAAACTCTACACCAATTACTTTTTCTTATAATAGTAGTTATGTGAGATTAACAAATACCATATCACTAAATGCAGAAGTAACAAATATATCAAGTGGTATTGCTGGTGATATAATTTATATAGAGAATGATGATGCGACATACCTAACAACATTTACTGATGGTACTTATTTTAAATTAGGTGCAACGAGAATACTTGGCAAAGATGATATGTTAATCTTATTATGCAGAGGTACTTATTGGATAGAAATAGGTTATTCTAATAATTAATGCGAACCATATTCCCAAATATTAAACGTAGAGAATTTAGAGATGACTATGAAATCTCTGACTTTATTAATGCATCTAAAGGCATGGTTGTCTCTAAAGATGTGACTACTGGTGATTTAGGTAGTATGGTAGAAGGTGAAAGTAGAATTAGCAAAGACCGTAATGCCGCTGTAATTAAAGCAGATGGTAAACTATTTAAACAAGTAGTAGATAAAAGTTTTAATGTTGTATTTGAGGAATTAGTATAATGTTAGGTGGAGTAATTACTAAACCGTCATTTAAAATCATTAAAAAAGTATATAATACTTATACCGTTACTGCGCCAGTTGTATCTATATCTGATAAGGTTCGTAAAGATATATCATATATTAATTTTCCAAGTATATTTTATATGAATGTACCTATTGGATATTGGTTGGAATATGTTGTAATAAATGTAGATGAAGTCTTTACTGCTAATTCGACTATTTTATTAACTGACTATTCTGGTGATATTGTGAAGATGCCGGATGTATATTTAGATACTAAACAATCTTATGAAATACCTATATGGAAAAAGTATATAACAAGTGGTTTAATTACTGTCACTTTAACTGGCACGCCAGCTGTTGGACATGCAACTATTATATTTGAAGTGAATGCAATATGAAATATATAATACTTATATTATTTTTAACAAGTATAACTTATGCACAAGTAATAAGTACAACTGGGACGAGTAAAAAATCATTTGGTATTAGTAATGATTCAACTGAAAACGCACAACTTCGTATTGGTGTCCCATTAGACACTTCAAGACACGGAGCAATGATAGTCCGTAATGGTGGAGAATTAGGGAATAAGACTTTTCTTAATGGTTGGCAATCTGGTAAAGGATGGAAAATTGCCTATGATGATACGACAAAGGAATATAATTTAACCGTTGACAATATAGTCATTCGTGGGACACTACAAGCTCTGGAGTTTCTTGTAAACCAAACTAGGGGAGAGAATGGAAATCTTCTTGTAACATCCACAGCGAAAGTCGATACTACAAATGATTATTTTTGGAGATTACCGGCAACTGCACTTTGGTTTATAACAGATTCGGCAAGTACAAATAACATTTCACCATTCCAACACGGTGATATGTTAATGTGCCAAAGAGTTGATATGAGTGGAGCGACTTACGATGCCAATGGTGATATTGTCATAAATAATTTCTTAATAAAAAGGTTAGTGTTCAAAGTTGATTCTGTTAATGGATTGAAAGTTTATCCCTCATTACTAAGTGGTGCGCCCACAAATAAAGCAAGGATTACTAAAGGGGATGTATTTGTAAGACTTGGGAATGATAGTGTTCTTTCACGACAAGGAATGGTCGGGGTTTATTCCGATGAACCAAATTCTCCTTACATAAGAATTACTGCGAACATAAATTCTTGGGCAGCGTGGAAATCTGCTTCAAATATGAAAGTGCAAGTCGGGAATTTAGCGGGAATACAAAAGCCGGACGGCTCTTTGTTGAGTGGTTATGGTGTTTATGCAAACCGGTTCTGGTTCGGTGCAGATAGTCTAAATTATTTTTCTTACGATGGTTCGAGTTTTAAGAGTGTAATTGGCGGGACTAATGTTGGGACAAACATTACACAAAATGATAGTATAATTTCTTTGCTTTCACAAAACACAATTTACTTTTATTC
>JBBABA010000037.1:0-3600 GCA_041657955.1 Thermoplasmata archaeon
AAATGGTGTGTGGACACAGTGGTACGAAACCGGATTGACGCAAGAATCAGGGTATTATAAAAAAGATAAAAAAGACGGTTACTGGATATTTTATGATAGTTACGGAGTGGTATTTAAAGAACAGCAGTTTGAAAATGGGCTCCCTAACGGCAAATGGATTTCTTATTATGCCAACGGCCAGAAATCAGGTGAGGGCTGCAACATCAACGGGTATAAAGAAGGCAAATGGATATATTACGACGAAAAAGGAACTGTTGTTTACATGGTAACATACAAGAAAGGCGTGAAGAAAAGTGAATATCCGAATCCAAAGGAAGAAGAAAAGAAAAAATAAATAAAAAAATTGCCACAGATTCACAGATTAATTTTATGAAATATTCAGAAAAGGAATATCCGTTACAAAAAGAAAGCTATCAAATTATTGGTATATGTATGGAAGTTCATAGTATTTTGGGAAAGGGTTTATTGGAAATAGTTTATAAAGATGCTATTGAATATGAATTTGAGAAGAAAGAAATTCCGTATGAACGTGAAAAAAAATATGAAGTTGAATATAAAGGAATAATTCTACCTCATTATTTTTTTGCTGACTTTGTAGTGTTTGATAAAATTATATTGGAAGTAAAAGCACAGAAAGGAATAGTTGATGAACATTACAATTGGGTAATAAATTATTTAGGAATATCTGAATGTCCTTTGGGTTTAATTGTCAACTTTGGCGAAAACTCATTAATAACAAAAAGAGTCATTTTATAATCTGTGAATCTGTGGCGATTTATTGCTTTTTGCCTTTTAATTTCGTATCTTTATAAAAAAATTTATTATGTCTGAATGAAATTTATCGGATTGCAGCAAATCGAAGTAACAGTATGAGCAAATTAGTTCCTATATCCGGCAATAAACTCTGTAAAATTCTTTTTTTACTGCCATTGCTGCTGCCTACTGCCAACTTATTTGCCCAAACCCCCGTAGGCGGTTTCATCTCCACCAACACCACATGGAACCTCGCAGGCAGCCCTTATATTGTTACAGGACAAAATATCATTGTGAGCAGTGGCGTTACGCTCACCATTGACGCAGGCGTTACCGTAAAGTTTGACTCCACCCGCTCTATACAAATTGACGGTACCCTGCGCGCCATCGGCACTGCTGCACAGCCCATCCTAATTACAAGCAACACTGTAAGCCCACAGCCGGGCGACTGGGGTTTTATTCTCTTTAACAGCAACAGCGCTGCTTACAATTTTAGCACCGGCACAGGCAGCATTTTGCAGTACTGCACCATTGAATATGCAGGCGGGGTTACTGTAAGTAATAATGCCGCCCTTCGCCTTGACAATGCAATACCTTATATTAACAACTGCACCATACGCTATAACACCAAGCCCGGCATTAAAGGATGGAACTACACCAAAACCCTGCGCATTGACAGTTGCACCATACAAAACAATACTGTGGACACAGGCAGTGTTACCATAAGAGGCGCCAGCGCTGCTGCCACTGCTATTCTTACCGGCTGCACCATTACAAATAATACTTCTACCCTTCCAAGCAATAACATTTACAAAGTGGCAGGTTATTTTGGAAATAACTTAAACAACCGGATAAAAAACTGCACGATTTCTAATAATAACCAATATGGAATTTTTATTATGTCTGCCAGTAATTTGAAAGATACTATTACAGGAAACTCCATTACTAACAACACGGGGAACGGGATTTATTATTATTATAGTTTGTCAATATTTAATAATTTTAATAACCACACCATAAGCAACAATACCATAACAGGTAACACAGGAAACGGGATTTTTTTTTCTTTTTCTTTTGTATTTTATTCTAATACCTACACCATCAGCAACAATATTATTTCAAAAAATCAGGGCAGCGGGATTTATTATTATTCAAATCCGAACAATCAAAATCTGACCCCCAATACTCTTACTATTCAAAAGAATAAAATAGTGAACAACCAGAGCAACAAAGGGGCGGGAATCTATATTTACACAAATAACTTCACAAGAGTAAATCCCAATATTACCCAAAATGTAATAGCGGGCAACAAAGCCACACAAGAGGGAGGCGGCGTGTATATGGATATTCAGAATGAAACGAATAATGTTTTCCAGTATAATTCGCTCATCAATAACTATGCGCCCAATAGTTCTGCATTTTGGTACAAAGGAGCGGGAGTATTGCAGGCGAATAAAAATACTATAGTCTGGAACAAGACCACAGGCGCAGCGCCCACCCGGGCGGTGTATATAGGGGCTTACCCGGCAAGCACCAATATGACTTTAAATAACAATAATATTTACAACAGCCATTGCAACAGCCCCTTTTACGATTTCTGGTTCGCTGGCGCCAACAGCGATTCCATCAATGCGAGGAATACTTATTGGCAGCAAAGCACCTTAACAGATGTGAACAATGTTATTTACGATTATCTTGATACTTCCACTCTCGGCAGAGTTAATTTCAATCCGTTCCTGATGCTGCCCGATACGTCGGCTCCTGTTACTCCGGTTCAGAATGTAACAAAAACACAAGCAGGAAGCGATGTGCAATTGACCTGGTCAGCAAATTTAGAAACAGATATTGCCGGCTACAAAATTTACTGGGGAAATCCAACGGGCTATTCTTTTTCAAATGTTATTGATGTTGGCAATGTAACGAGTTATGCACTCAGCGGTGTGAGCGCAACAGATACCATTGAGGTTACGGCTTATGATACGCAGGCAGATATAACTTCCACCCGCACAAGTGCCGCTGCCTTTTTAATAATTGGCAGTGGTGTTACATACCTTATGGATAACACCCCTGTTACTACTAACAACGGGGCATTTTATGATTCAGGAGGACCATCCGGCAATTATAGCAATAACGAAAACTATACAAAGACCTTTACTCCGGTTATATCTGGTAGTATGCTGCAATTTACATTTACATCATTTCTAGTTTATGGTAATGATACTTTAAAGATTTATGATGGACCGAATACATCTTACCCAGTGATAGGAATATTTTCAGGAACAACCAGCCCGGGAATAATAACTGCAACCAACCCCACGGGCCAAATAACTTTTCAGTGGACTTCTAATGCTAGTACAGTATCTGCTGGATGGGCGGCTACAATAAGTTGTATTTATCCGTCAACTACTTGCATAATAAGTCAGCCATCTGACCAGATAGTATCTGCCGGAGGAAGTGCAATATTCAATGTGGGAACAGGCGCTTCTGTTCCTTTAACTTACCAATGGCAGGTAAATACAGGCAGTGGCTGGAACAATATTACTTCTGCGGGTTCTAATCCTGCTTATTTCGGATGGAATACTGCTACTTTAAATTTAAGCGGTATAGTTGCCGGCAATAACGGCTATCAGTATCGTTGTATTGTTGACAATGCTTGTACTTGCGGAGAACAGTTGAGCGGCAACGAGAGTTGGTTCAAGGGTGATGACCCCACGGTATTTGTTCCAATAGCTCTTTCGAGCAATCCATCAAACGCTACAATCTGCGCAGGGCAGAGCATTACATTCACGGCAAGCGGGGCAAACACCTACCAGTTTTTTGTAAACGGTGTTTCGCAGCAGGGACCTT
>JBBABA010000038.1:0-3503 GCA_041657955.1 Thermoplasmata archaeon
CTATGTTTATTTTTTCATTAGAGGAAACAAACTGACTATTTATCCATAAAATTGAACCAGCCAAAAATGTTCCAAGTGTTAAAAAGGTTGGTATTGTAATAGATACTATTCCTTTTTTAAATATTGTTTTCATTAGTCCATAAAAATTACGTCTTGCTTATAACCACTAACTGCGACTGCTGTATATGTTACTACAAGTTTTGGGTCATTAGCAGTTCCAGTAGCATCCGCATAACTTGAAACATCAACTTTGTTTGTAGCATTTGAACTTGGAGCGGAATTATTTACATCAAGAGCGGTCGTTGCTCCAAACTTTGAAATACCCGTCACACTCACTGCACTTCTACCAGTTGCATCAAGTGTAAAATCATTATATCCACCTGCGGATAAACTTGTTATTAAAATTGTTGTAGAAACAAAAGTCAGCGTAACGTCATTATAATCTGCTGTTGTAAGTGCAGTATTTGAAGCTGGGGCAGTCTGTATAATTCCTATTGAAGTGGCATCTGTTGAAGCTCCTCCCGTCGTATAAATAGATAATACTGCCGCACTTATTGTTGAACCTGCACCTAATGATGAAGTGTCAAAAAGATAATAAGTTCTTTTAATTGCATAAGTATTATTTCCACTATCATGTGAAGCGTAAGGCTCTGCGCCTGTTGCCGCTAAATCATCTGCCGCAGTTCCTGTTGCCGCACCTCTTAATGTTGCAAAACTTTCTCCTGCTACCCACAATCTGCCTACATATCCATCAACACTTGTGCTTTCAACATTTGGGTCTGGATAGAATGTCCCTGTAGCGGCATAAAGTTTATCTCCTAAAACTATTTTTTCAATTAAGGTTGGTGTGGTTTGTAAATCAAACGCTTCTTTTGTGGTGGTGGCGTAATCAACTTGATACCAAGTTCCATTGTCATTCATATATTGCCCGTCCCCTGAAATAATCTCTGCTTTTAATTCGTTATTTCTTCCTGTTGTGAATACTCTAATATTTCTACCTCTTTTATTTACTACTTCATTTGGTAAATCTATAATTTGATTTGTCTTGTATGCGTATTTTTTATCCAATCCATAATCTTTACTTCCTACAATTAAAGTTTTATCAGTTTTAAGTTTTTGGTGTTCTGGGAGTTGTTGTATTTTTATATCCGTAATCAAAACATTCCCACCTAAAATAAGTGTTCCTACAATTAAACCACCTAATATTATTTTTTTACTACTCACGAACATAAATTCCAAATGCTCTAAATATTAAATAATCTGGTGTGCCTGTTATCGTTGTTAGATTGGCTTGAATTAACTCTCCCGCTGTAAAGACAGGATTTGTTCCTACATTAGTATCTGTTGTATTCGTTACGGCACAAGTAATGCTTTCTGTGGCATTTGTCCCATCTGAAATAGCCACTACAACAGAAGTCCCATTTTTAACATAACAACTAAATTCTGTAAGTATAAATCCGTCTCGTTCGGTTGGAATAGGAAGTATGCCTCCGTTATAGAACGCTGGAGAAGTTGAAGCCAAAATAAATGAGAATATCTTATCAGTAGTTCTTATCACAGCTGGTGTTGTTGAAGTCGCCACAAGCAGTTGATTGTCAGTTGTATCAAAAGCAATTTTACCAGTTAAATCAACTGTTGGTGCTGTTCCGTTGACTATTTCAATAGAAGTAGCTCCACCAAAATCATAGGTTCCTGTTGCTCCCGAAATTCCTGCTATGGCAGTTATTATTCCATTTGCACTTATAGTCATTTCTACTCCATTTGTTCCAATAGCAACTATACCGGGGACTGTAAGCAAGGATTGTGGACTCGTCGTCCCGATGCCGACGTTGCCTTGTATATAACTATTCCCTGTCCCATTCACATTAAGATTTCCACGCACCGTCATTAGTGTTTTAGTAAGAGCGAGATTGTTAATTGCTCCAGCATCAATGACATTTACTGCACCGTCATCAGCAAGTTGTAATGTCCCTCTTCCCGCCCCAGCTCCAGAATAGCGTTCTATGTTTAAATTCGTTCCGTCATTATAAAAGTCATAGGCGGCTATGCCAGAATTGAGAATGGCTCCCGCCACAGTCCTATTCATTCCCAAGAAATTACTAGCAGCACTTGCAGAACCAAGACCGATAGAACCAGCCACAGATAATTTATCTCCCGGCCCCGTCGTCCCGATGCCGACGTTGCCTGTACTTGTAATCCGCATCTTTTCAGACCACGCACCCTCACCACTATTATCTGCTGTATCTACGTTAGCACTCGTATAAAAAGCCAAAGCGCCAGGGGCGAGGGCAGAAGCCTCTCGTACGACCGATATTTTCGCCATGATTCCAGCAAGGTTTTCATTCCACCATTCCATTCGCCCAGACTGCTCTCCAGTAAAACCACTTGGAGACACGAATCTAATGCGTGAATCGGTTGACGAAACTCTGATATTGCCACTTACCTCCAACTTCTCCCCCGGCCCCGTCGTCCCGATGCCGACGTTGCCACCAGCTGTCGCCAGATATGTTGAACCAGTTGAAGATATTTGAGTAGTTGAAGCGTTGCCAAATGTCTGTAAAGCAGTCCAAGTATTAGCGTTAGCCATATTAAGATTAAGAGCGGAAGTTCCTCCAAGAGAAATAGGAGATGTACCGACAGTAATTGAACCTGATGAAGTAAGTCCTATTGTTGAGTTTGTTAGAGAAGCATTTGCGATGCCTGTTAAATTTGCGAGTGTTGTAATACTTGCCACTGAGGTTGTTCCCATCGCTATTGCGGGGCCGTTATAACCGTCAAATGTTCCTGTCCAGTCGCCTGCGGTTGAAAGCGTCAGAGCCGAAGCCGAAGAACCTATAACTGAAATCGGTTGAGAAAGAGAAAGTGGAGAAGTTGCAGTTAGAGTAGTAGTAGCAATTCCTGTTAATGTATTTGCACCTGTCCAATAAGCAAGGTTTCCGCTTGTGCCAGAACCTATTGTGGTTAAGTTGCCCGAAGCAGTTCCTGTCAAAGCTCCTACAAATGTTGTAGCGTTTAAAGTCCCCGTTCCCGATGTGTAGTATAAAGCAGTTGAAGTTGCCATTGTTCTTGTGGCACTACCAAATGGAATAAATGTTGGTTCTATGTCGTATGCCAATGTGATGTTTCCTGATGAAGTAATTGGTGAACCTGAAACTGAAAGTCCTATTGGTGGAGTTATTCCCACTGAAGTTACAGTTCCTGCACCTGCCGCTATCCAATTCGTAACTAAACCTGTGGAAGAAAGAACTTGTCCTGAAGTTCCCACATCTCCGTCATTATCATAAAGTTTATTTATTGTTAATTGGGTAGTTGAAGCAAAAGCGAATGTGTTTAAAAGATTAAAATTATTTGCAGTAGTTGTTCCGAATGCTGTGCTAAACACTCCGCTTGTTTTTATAAGCGGATAAGTCGCAGACAAGTCAGTAAGAGCAATATAGTTATTTGAATTTGTCCAACCTATTGCACCTGTTCCATTGTTATAAGTAATCGGATTTGAAGCGGAT
>JBBABA010000039.1:0-3479 GCA_041657955.1 Thermoplasmata archaeon
CCATAAACACCGGTTATTGTTTTACTCGTTTGCCCATTCATATCTTCTTGCCCAAAGATCGCAATACCACTATTTCCCGTTGGTGCTATTATGTCATTGTAAGAATAAATAAGAAAATCGTTATTCCAAACTCCCGATGTTCTTCCAATAGAACCTGTAAATTGCGATGAAACACCGTCCACTTTTAACCCACGCAAGAAGTGACCCCCTTGATTAACGGTAAGCATTGAGTCTCTTGTTGCTCCACCAAGAGATAAATTGTTTGTAAAATAATTATCGGTTGCAGTAAAATAATTCGTCTGCCCTAAAACCTGCGGAACTAATTTATTAAACGTCTTTGATGAGTCGGTTGAACCCGTTACCGTATGACCTGATTGCGTAGCGTTCCATCCGTAACCAGAGGCTACTTTGGGAGTATCAACGATGGCAAGTTTAGCGTTGAGAAGTGCTGTTGTGTAATTACGTGCAAGTGTTGTATCGGAAGGAAATATGTAAGTTCCTTTTGGCGCCCACTTATTTGTGGTATCGGTTATCCAAAGTTTTCTGTCAAGCTCCCACTGCATAGCAAGAGAAGTTGTTGTATCAGAATATGGAATCTTATACGCCAATCTTGCAGTAGTGTATGCTGTGGATAGGGCTGTATCAGAAGGAAAAATATAAACACCCTTTGGAGCCCAGTCACCTGTTGTATCGGCGTAGTTTAATTTCGTTCCCGCAAGCGCAACCCAAGTCAGCGAATCCCTTATCCTGTCGTTATCGGTTGAGAAGGAAAGATTACGGGTGAGGGTATCGTATGCTATCGTTGTGGTATGATTAGAACGCGATACAGATAGTAAACCGGAAGCGGTTACAATCATAGAATCTGTTCGTTTCAAATAAAACAATAGTGAATCTGAAAGACCAGTTATCCACGACATTGATTTCATACGGGCAAACGGAAGCCTTAGTGTTATATTTGGCGAAGCCGAAACAAATACAGGCGAAGAAACCGTTGAAGTCGTGTCAATTAAAATATTAATCAACGGAGAAAAAACATTGTTAATCGCTTTTATTCCTCCGCCTGTTGGCTGAGAAAACGAAAGTGATAAACAAAAAAGTATTGATAGAAATATTTTTTTCATAATTAATTAAATTCTTGTATTGATACTGCGCTTGTTACGTCGGACGCTATTGCGTTAATTGCACCTGTCACAAATGTATATTCGTTCATCGTCCATACTTCGTAAGGGGCGAGTGTTAAACCGGCATTTAATATTGCCGTTTGTCCGAGTCCTAACGAGATCGTATTGATAGATATATTTTTAATTATTAGACTTTTTCTGTTTGAATTTGTCGCCACAAGTTCGGCGGATGAAGTTCCAACACTACCGCTTGCCGGAACAGAGGCGGTTAGCGCAACTTTAGACGAAACAATCTGAGTATCGGTTGATTTTGTTCTTGTCGATAAAGCTACGTCTAAATTGTCAGTCTTTGCCTTAATTAAAGCAAGCGTTGTTTGCGTTGCGAAATCTTTCGCAATTAAAGTATCTTGTTTCGCTTCTGTTGCCGGTGATGTAATTATTTTGGCAAGAACATCCGCCAACGTCGTTTGTGTTGCCGCGCCTGTCGGTAAGGGCAAAGAACTTGCTGTGATCAGCCATGCCGAAGCTCCGCCCGTTCCCTGGTTTACAGAACCAACAACAATGGTCCCGCCGCTAATAATCGGCTGTTCCATCTCATCCCATGCGAGTAGAGATGTTGACCAAACGTAATTTGCCGTCGGCTGTAAGAACGATAAACCATCGGTTACTATATTCATATCGGTCTTGGAATATTAAGTTGTTTAGAAAGTTCTTTGAATTTCCTCATTGCTACTTCGACACCTTCTCTGATAGCTTTTTCTCTCTGCTTTTTTGTGATGGTATATTTTACTTTCTTTTCGATTTCTATTGTAAACGAATCGACGATATTTTCCTCAACCGCACCACCAGCATAAAAAGAAACTACCCTATCTTTCAGGTCTGTTAATTGTAATTTGAAAACTGGTATCGGCATAAATTATCCTATCTGTTCAAAGAAGTTTAATGTTGTTTCCCAATAGTCCGCGCCCTTGTTTACGTATGCAATTCGATCTTCTGCTACTCTCACGTAATACCACGTAGTTCCTGAATCGGTTGACATTAGAAACGGTCTGTATCCACCTTTGACTGATTCAAAGAATGTATCAAAGTTTGTTTTGTACGCAGAGGTTATAATCTGAAACTTTACCGATCCCCAATATTTTCTTTTTGTTGAATATTGAAGAAATGCTGAATCTGTTCCGTCCCAGCTTCTTTGCTTTATTACTTCGTATCCCGTCTCTTCGGTGTTTCCAATAGAATAATTATAGGCGTGAGTAAATTTTGTGCCTAAAAATATTTGACCGATATATGGAGCTACACCTAAAGAGCCAGCAGTCATATCAAAAAGAAGTCTCCAATATCTTTTTGTTGCGCTTGCAAAAGTTGTGTAAGAAGTAACCCCGTCTGCCGTTGTTACGTCTCCATCGTCCGTGACAAGATTTGTCGAATATCCGCTATCATCTGCGTGTTGAAGTTTTATTCCTGCGTCCGCTGCAACAGAAGTGAAATTGTGATTAAGAAAAGCCGCACTATCGCAAGCAAAAGTTGCACCTAAATCTATTTTCCATGTTTGATCGCCCGCCGTTGTGTTGGACTTGGCTACCGTACTTTTATATTGATCTTGTAAATTTGTCAGAGGATAACCAGCCGCCAATGCCTCTGAGTTTGTCAACGCAATAGAAGCATAGCTTGTTGTATCTAAAGTTTTATGTAAAAATATTACGCTCATCTCATCTGCATTAAAGTTAAAGTGACTGTTTGATCGTTTGTTGAAATACTTTTTCCTACCACCATAAAAATATAAACGCTTGAAATATCAGGGTCTAAAATATCATGGTTTACTTTGCATTGATCGCCTAACTCATACGCTAATAAGGGCTTATAGCCAGTCGTAAACGAGTTACCGCGCCATCCGGTAAGTTGTACCATTATTTTAGGGCAATAGTTCCATTCAATCAGTTTTTTTGTGAGCGCGTTTGCCGTTGTATCGTCATGCACCCATATTAAATTTTCATCGAAAGGATTGTGAACTTTATACCGAGTTACCGATGCACCGCAAAGACTTGTCAATATTGACCCGCCATAAAAGACTATTCCAGCATCTTCATCCGGTGTAAAATCTGCTGGTGTAAATGTGTTTACTGTTAAAGTTGATTGTAATTCATTTACTGTTATTGATTTCTCAAACGCATTAGAAGCATAGTTTTGACAATAACTAATTGTAAAATTATTAAATATTGTCTTTGCTTTTCCTATGTTTGGTGTTCCTATAATCTGGCTTTCATCAATTAGATTTGTTGTCGCGGTATCTGTATCCAACGCAACAAGTTTATATTTTCCGGTGTTATTCTCGAAAAGCATACAATGAGATTCAAAACA
>JBBABA010000040.1:0-3388 GCA_041657955.1 Thermoplasmata archaeon
ACAACGCAACTCTAAAATTTGTAAAATGTCGAACCGTTTAAAGCAGTCGGTTTGAGTTGCGGGTTAGGTTTTGCTTTTTAAGAACTTGACAATGTTGATAAAATAATAAAACTACCCAACTATGAAAACCAATGACCAAAGAACTCCACGCCGAACAACAAACGAATGTTACTTTTGCTACTACCAGAACATTACCGACAATTTTGTTTTGTAAACTAAACCGATAAAACCAAACTAACTTTTATAACAAACGATATTTTTAGCAGACAACTTTATAGTGCAACCAAAACCAACAATGCGGGACTTATAAACCAACGACCAACACAAAACAAGCTTACCGCCACCTTAGCATTGAAAACTTAGGAAGATGATTTTGTAAACCAACTATGAACAAAACAGTTTTGATTTGACAACCGAAACCCAAACTGCACAACAACAAAACACAAAGAACAAAACCAGAACTGCCAACCAACACGGTTGATTACACTTACACAAATGATACTTTGTTTATAAACCTAACGGCGTTGTTTTTAAGCCGCCGCCCAATACAGCAATGCAGCTTTGAAAATCAATGCCAATAATTTTATAAATACTTTTTTTATTACAACCTACTTTAAATAGCAACTAACATTTACAGCGCAACTTTATAACAACACAAATGCCGAACAATTTAAAGCGGTCGGCTTGAAGAACTTGTTAGGCATTATTTATTCTTCGAAATCTAAATTGACTGGTTGTTTTGGATTATTATTCTCTCTAGTCATATTTGTCACTGGAATTGTTTTATCAACTTCTTCCATTTTCATATTATCAAACCATACTTTCCCTTTACCACCAAGTAATACACCGTATGCAATTCCTTTACTTCCAGTTGGGATATCCAAAACAATTTCATATTTCTTCCAATCTGTAGTTCCTTTAATTGCTCTTTCTTGCATATTGTCAAAACCTAATTGTTGACCAGTTTCTCCGTCGATACGCATCCACATTCCACTCCATCCTTCTACTGATTCACACTTAACATAACCAGTCAATCTTAATCTCTTTCCAATGTAGTTTTCAGCATTGATATACTGCATTAATGTCCCGAATTCATTATTCTTTGGCTCTTTTGATTTTAGAAACGCACTTGAGCTACCATTTTGGAATACTGATTTATCTAAACCCATTTCATATTCAGTTGGTTTGCTTCCGGCAGAGAACCATCCTTTTGGAAGTTTAGAATTATTCTGTGCTAATAAAATAGTTGTTACTACTAAAACAACTAAAGACAAAACTACAAATAACTTTTTCACTTTTCCTCCACTTTAGATTATGATGCCTAACGGCGTTGTTTTTAAGCCGCCGCCCATAACAGCAATACAGCTTTGTAAAACGAACGCCAATAATTTTATAATTACTTTTTATTACAACCTACTTCAAAGAGCAACTAAGTTTTGTAAACCTAATTTGAAAAACCGAAACCGACCGCATCGAAGAGGCGGTCGGCTTGAAGAACTGGTTAGCCCTTTTCTTGAATTATATCAAAGTGCTTAATGATAATATTCCATTTATTTTGATACTTCGTAAGTTCTTTAGGCCAAACAGCACAATGAGTAGATTTAGGATTTTTTGGTCTTATCCTACCTTTATAATTTTTATAAAAATGCTCTTGCAAATTTTTTAATGATAAGATATAAAAGTCGTCATTACCATCTTGCTTAATAAAAACAAAAACACAGATAAGTTTAGGATTTAATAGAGCCTTCTTCCCTTTGATAACTTGTCTATCACCTTCAAATTCAATATCAAGAAATGACGTTGCTGAAAATTGCCATGATGGCCCATTGATGGCTTTTACTTGGATAGGTAATGAATGACCAGAAATATCCGAGGCGAGTAAATCGATATTGGGAACATTACCGGCAAAAGGAGTAGCAAGAATGCCAAGACGTCCGAGTTTTGCGACAACAAGATGCTCACCAATCTGACGTGTAAGTTGATTGTCATATCCTTGTTTCATTTTCCCATTTCCTTATTCAATTTATAGGGCTAACGGCGTTGTTTTTAAGCCGCCGCCCAACACAGCAATGCAACTTTGAAAAACGAACACCAATAATTATTAATAATTTTATTTTGTATACTACATTCAAAGAGCAACTAAGTTTTGACAACCTACTTTGTAATAACTTCAAACGACCGTATCGAAGATGCGGTCGGCTTGAAGAACGGGTTATGCTTACGTTTATAAATATTTACAAAATGATAAATGTCTTTTAAAACCAATTTAATGAATAACCGATTCCCAATTGAAAAGCAGTTGGGTTGATATTCGAACCAAGCATTAAATACCAACTATTTTGCTCTTGCATTGTAAAAAATATCATAACACCAACATTTAATCCTATGGAAGATTCAGATTTTTTGGGCCCATCTACAACATAATTACCACTATCACCAAGTATATATAATTTATCAAAAAATTTAACATAGTGAGTTCTTTCATAATAACTCAGACCACCAAAAAGGACTACTGATTTATACATTATTTTTGTCAACCCAACTGATACACCAATATCACGCCAGATCTCACCTCTTTCTGAATCATTAAAAGTGTATTTAGCTTGGTTGTAATTCATTGTGCTCATATATTCTTTATCAGTTGGTTCGTCAGTGTCCAATCTGATTGAGAAATAATATCCAATGGTTTCGGATTTTAGCACACCTCCCATTCCACCTAAAGGTGCAATTGGAATATCACCGACATAGCCAAAAAAACCTTTTGTTGATTGAACAATTTCACTTTGAGCGTAAATCCCGCTCAAAGTAATAAGGCAAAGAAAAAATATTTTTTTCATAAGTTCCTCTTAAATTAGGTAAGCATAACGGCGTTGCAACTAAAGCGCTGCCCAGAACAACAATGCAACACTGAAAAGCTAACGCCAATAATTATTTATAAATTTATTTTGTTCACTAAACTCAAAGAGCAACTTGCTTTTACAACGCAACTCTAAAACTTGTCAAATGCCGCAACGTTTAAAGCAGTCGCTTTGAGTTGCGGGTTATAAAGCGTTTTTTAATTTATCCTCCGTGTTGCCAACAATAAATACTTCCAGGCTTTGCATTACGTGAACACTGTTTCCCTTTCTTCGTAAAAGCTTGGCATCTTCCAGTAGTTTGCTGATTATTAGTCTTAGGTTTTACAGTCGTTTTTTCATCTGTCGATGTATTCTTTACCTCTGTTTGTGTTCTGTCAGTAATAAGATTAGCTAAAGATTTTTCGATAGATTCTATTTTCCCTTTCAAAAAAGAAACCTCTACACGAAGTTCAATTATTTGTTTTTCTAAATCTTTGATTTGAGATTCTGACTGCGATAATAATTCAGATGAAGAACAAACAATAAATAAA
>JBBABA010000041.1:0-3388 GCA_041657955.1 Thermoplasmata archaeon
CACCTAATGCAGTATTATGCAAGAATAGGTTGGCAAGTACATCAAACTTCTGGTCGGTGTGTATAGCATCTACATAAGCTGGTATTCCCATTATATTAAAATTCGCAGCATTACGTGCGACATTGCCCACCAACGCACCAAACCCACGGGATGCTCTTGCTGCAGCTAATGCACCTGTCCCCATACCGCCAGTTATTGCGCCAGTAAGAGCCATTAAAGGTAAGTCCCATAACACACTAACGGTAGTCTCTGCAGCTTTCTCAGCAAATGATTTCTCCCTATCTTGGTCTAACACACGTGCAGCAAAGTCAGATACCATTTTACCTTCAACCGCATCAAGGCTAAGTTTATGCCCATCAAAAAATACACCATCCTTTTGAAACGAGAAATCAGATAGACCATCGTCCATCCCAGTAAGTTTATCAAGACCTAACATCTTCGCCCAACCACCAGTCATCGAACCACCAAATGTACGTTGAGCAAAACTACCAGCACCTACACCACCTCTGCCAGCGACTATCTTATTAAATATAGTTTTAAATGCTTTCTCCTTGGCATCGTCTATATGTTCGTATATAGGTAATGGTTCTACATTTGGGTCAAACTCAGCTCTCTTATCGCCCACACTATTAAATGGCGAGATACCTAAGTTATCAACAAGCTCTGTAGCCACAAGATAGTTGTTGTATTGCTCTCTGTCTTGTGGTGTTTTAAAACTGTCAAGAAAATTCGCTGTCTGTTTATTTTCTTCAACAGTCTGCATAAAACCAGCAGAAGGTAAAGTAACAAAAGGAGATTTTTTCTGTTTCTTATCTGCCATTATTTTCTCCAAGAAGTGCCACGATTAGCACTTTTGCGTGGATTATAATTACCGTCATATACATTATTAAACAAACTACCATTTGATTCTGGTGCGTTATTTGTCCATTCTTTAAACTTGCCAGCCCATCTTGGGTCATACGAAACTGAACCATTTAATAAGTCAGAAGCATTTCTTGCTATTATTAAATCTTCTCTATTAATGCCCCACACATTTTTATCCTCATCGGTTAGCATCGTCATACCTATTTTAGTAGGTCTTGGGTCAATATCTTTGCCAACACTATATTTAAAAACTGGGATTGCTTTAATTTTGCCATCCTTATCCTTGATAACATTTTCATTGCTTAACCATCTACCCTGGGTCATTCCTATGATAAAGTTATTAGCTGTATCGAATGCCCCACCTGGTTTAAATGTTTCATATAATGATTTAATCTTCTCTGGTATATTGGTCGGCATCCCAGTATCTTCATCAACAGTTTGTTTAGCAGTAGCATACTTTTTTAATTCCATTATAGTGTCATCATCTAATGAAACCCACTCTTGGGACATAGTCCTAAGTTTGTTTAGGTTATCTGTCCAATCATAATTAGTGAACCCATTATCATTACCACCACCATTAGATATATTAATTGCTCTTTCTTGTTTACCTTTAACAGATTTATCGTAAGCGTTTAATTGCATCACAATAGCTTTACTTAATATACCTTTATCAAGGTTTGGGAACTGCTGTACTATTTCCGAAGTTAATGAGTTCACCATATTGGTATATTCGTCTATTGTGCGTTTACCATAAGTAGTGGTTGGGTCAACTTGCTGTTCGATAGGGCTAATGCTTTGGAATATCTTGCTTTGCGATATAGCATCTTCAACCTCTTGTAACTGTTTGTTCTTCGCTTTAGCATCATTATAATCAATAATCCTATTCCTGGTTAAAGTATTCTCATCCACAAGCTGTTTATACTGCAACTCTTTTAACGGCACTTCTGTCTTAGCTTGTTCCACCCCTATTTTCGTAGATAAATCATTTGTAATAGCTTTAGCCACTCTTATCCCATCTTCACCTAACATAGAAAACGCAGTGATATAAGGTTGATATGCTTTATTAAGTTTATTTATTCTATCTAAAGATGAAAATAAATTAAGGCTTTGAGTAATATCAGAAGAAGGTGAAACACCGCCTTGCTCACTTGTTTTAGCAACTTTATTAAAGTCAGTTACTTGCTTATCAGTAGTGTCAATTTGGCTTGATTTAGTTTTAAACTGCTCATACAAATCAACCAAGTTTTGATTTTGTTTCTGCTCTTTAACAGCAGCACCAACATCAGCTAACCCACCTAAAAAATTAAGCGAACTTAACCTTGCCATATCTTGTGCAAATGTAGCCATTAATCTACCTTAATTTCTTGTGTATTTATATCTTTCCACATCTTAGCAATGTTACCAAAGCCAGATGTTAACATATTAAACGAACTAATCCCACTCATTAAACCTTTTTGTCCACCAGTTTGGTCTGAGTACCCTTGCCCTAAACTACTCATCATACCTAATGCAGACATTACTCTTTGTTTAGCTTGTGCATCTAAGTTAGCAAAGAAATCACTGCCCCATTGGGCAGCAGATGCTGCACCTTTTTCGCCTTCAGCTATAACTGGTGCTAATTCACTAACGTACATGCTTGCAGATGGTTGTCCTTTAGGTACGCCAGATGCATTAAGTGATTCGCCTAACGAAGCACCTATACCACCAGCTGCCACATTAGCAGAACCTCTATACATAGCAGATATTGACTTGACTATATTATCTATATCTGATTTACTAAATGCAGATGAAGATAAGTAAGGCATATAATCAGATATAGTCTTAGACATATTCTTAAAGTAATCTTCTTGTGGTGAAGATTGGCTACCAAGTATTCCACCCCCTATTGATAGTAATGCGGATAATCCACCAACATAAGGGATTGCAGAAGCTAAACCATTTACATCTTGAAAACCAGACATATTAAACTCCTATCTCTTTTTCTTATCTTCAATTAACTGATATTGCTTTGATAAATATTCTAAGACACCAAGATATTTTATCTTAGCACTATCTAAACTTGCAATTGCTTTTTCATACGTTCGATACTCATTAACAATTTCTACTTGTTTTAAACTGTCTGTTTTTTCTTGTGCAAAACCTAAGACCGTGAATAAAATCATAAATGTTATTGTTTTCATATATTTCCTTTTTTAATTAACCGCTATAAGTGTTACGAGACCATTTTTCACGGTAACCGTTTTACCATCAACAGTCGTAAACGAACCTGTTGCTCCTACCGTCCCATCAACTGATTTATAATTAGTTGTTGGTATAAAATATGGTGAAGTTACAGTTCCGGTGAACGTTGGGGATGCCAATGGAGCTTTTGCATTTAACTGTGTTTGGATAGATGAAGTTGCATCTAAATATGTATGTCCGTGTGATGCCGTTGCAAATGAAGAAGAACTATATCCCGAATTACTTACTTTACTACCAACCAGATCGTACGCTAAAAAGTTTCCATCAACAAAGCCTACCATAG
>JBBABA010000042.1:0-3346 GCA_041657955.1 Thermoplasmata archaeon
AAAAATGATTAATAAAACCAGCCCATAACAAGCGTTTGCTTTCAGTGGCGGGGCAGTTCTCGTAGGACAGTGAAGTAACAATTTAAACAGTAGTGCTTCGTAGGAAATTCAGTAGGTAAAACCGCCACCGTAAGCAAGCGCCGGTCGTTGGCTGCAACCGCTATAAATTTGATAAACATGAGACAAAAAATTTACATTCTGACAATAATGCTCTTCTCCATTATTGTTTCACAAGGACAGACACCTGATTGGAAATGGGCAAAAAGTGCTGGTGGTACTTCATACCAATATGCTAGGTCAACTATTGATCCGACAGGAAACATTGTTGTTGCTGGTTATTTTAGTAGTCCTACCATAACATTTGACACAATCACGTTAATTAATACCAACAGCCCAAGTAATGATATTTTTTTAGCAATGTATAATCCAGATGGCAATGTGATTTGGGCAAAAAGTGCAGGTGGAAGTAATGACGATATATGTTTTGGCGTTTCGAGCGACCCGTCTGGAAATATATATTTGACAGGGAAATTTAATAGTTCCGATTTAACATTTGGAGGAACAGTTTTATCAAATATAAGTGGTTATGACATTTTTACTGTAAAATATAATTCATTGGGCAATGCAGTATGGGCGAAGAGTAGTGGTGGAAACAGTTCAGACTGTGGGTATAAAATCAATGTAGATTTTCAAAAAGGCGTATATGTTACAGGTATTTTTACAAGCAATTCAATTACCTTTGGTAGTACTACTTTGACTAACACGACATCATATCAGAAAATTTTCTTCGTCAAATATGATTCACTTGGAAATGTTTTATGGGCTAAAGGATATGGTGGTAGTTCGTATGATCGCGGTAATTGTGTTTCTTTTGACAACCACGAAAATATCTATTTAGTTGGTACTTTTTCAAGCCCATCATTAACATTTGGGTCATATGTTTTGTCAAATAATGGTGACAGAGATATTTTCATTGCAAAATATAATTCATCTGGAAATGTAATTTGGGCAAAAAACTTTGGAGGCGCGGGAAACGATAATGGCTATTGGGTTTCCTTTGACACTATTGGAAATATTTTTATTACTGGAGCCTTCGGTAGTTCTGTTATGCAATTCGATTCAATTAATCTTAACAATTCGGGTGCTGAAGATATATTCGTAACTAAGACAGATTCCTCAGGAAGCGTATTTTGGGCAAAAGGAATTGGAGGTAGCATAATAGATTTCAGTAATGGAATATCCACAGATAAATACGGTAATTGTTATATTACAGGTGGTTTTTATAGCCAATCCATTTCTTTTGGAAGTACAACATTTTCTAATGTTGATATTTATGGAAACACCTGCGAAATGTTTGTAGCAAAGTTTGATATTAATGGAAATTCTTTATGGGCAAAAAAATGTGGAGGTAATGAGGATGACTGGGGTTGTTCTATACAATTGGATAATGATGATAATATATACGTAACAGGAGGATTTTCAAGTTTGACTTTGACATTTGACAGTACGACATTATTTGCCCATGTACAAGGTAATTATGATGTATTTACTGCTAAAATTGAAAGCATTATTACAGGACTAGATTGTACGCCATCTGAATATGAAAATTATATTTTACCATTTCCTAATCCAACAAATAATGGGTTTAATATAGAACTTCCACCTGCAACAAGACAGGTTCAAATCATAAATACAAAAGGACAAATAGTTCAAAAGATAATTGTTAACGGACAAATGAATTTATATTTTGTACTCGATGAAAACGGAATTTATTTCATACAAGTAACAACAGACAAACAGACTGTGACAAAAAAATTAATAGTGACAAATTAATAAAAAAAGCGGCAGCAGCCAACAGGCGGTTGCTTTCAGTGGCGGGACAGTGGCTCGTAGGACAGAGAAGTAATAATTTTAAACGGTAGTGCTTCGTGGAAAATTTAGTGGGCAAAATCGCCACCGAAAAGCAACCGCCAAAACGTTACCAACCATTTTAAAAATGAAAAAGATAGCAACATTGATACTGGCGACAATAATCTGGACAGTTTGTTCTGCGCAAGATAATAGCGACACGACCGACAATAAAAATTTCTTCTACTTAAATCCATTGCCTTTTGTCAATAATACATTTCAAATAAATTTTGAACGACTATTATCAAACAAAATCGGACTCTTACTCAGTTCGGGCTGTACACTTGTAAGCGGTTATGACGATGGAAAAAGAGGGGGAAACGGAGAAATACAATTTAGAATATACCTTTCCGACACAAAAAACAAAGCAAGAAAATTGTTTTATTTCAGTCCCTATGCAAGATTTCAATACATTGAATCAACACTGGGTTATTATCAATGGAACAATGATAACAAAGAATACTATTTTATCGACCTACCTGATGTATATGTGAGTTCCTACACAGGTGGACTTTTAATTGGTTTTAAATGGGTTTTAAATACACGATTGTCAATTGACACTTACATTGGCGGAGGAATGCAAATTTCACAATTTAATGGTGAAAAAGTTTTTCCAACAATGGACATTAGATATTACGGTTATTATACGGGACCAATCCCTAAATTAGGTATTCAATTCGGCTATAATTTTTAAATCAAATGAAAAAAACAATCTGCATTCTGATATTTTTAATTCTTTCAAGTATTTCGGGGTTTTCACAAGAAACCGATGAAGATAATAACGACAAATACTTGAAAAATTATTTTTACCTTGTCCCATTACCTGCCATTTCCAAGACATTCCAAATAAGTTATGAAAGAATTTTAGGCAATGCAAAGAAAAGTATTCTAATTAGCGGTGGTATATTGGCAACAGGGGACAATAATAATATGGACTTAGGATTTACAGATGAAATACAATTCAGATTATATCTTAACGATATAAGAAATTCCGGAAAGGAAAATAAGTTTCAATTTGCTTTTTATTTCAGCCCATTTATTGCTCATAAATATATCAAGGCGGACAGCTACTATTACGATTATTCAAATTCAATTTCATCGGGAATTATATCGGGCTGGAAAGGGACTTACAGTCGTTTTGTGTTCGACATTTTTGTAGGTGGAGGATTCAAAAAATCAATAATAAATAAAAACAATGAAATATTCGGTGGCAAGGACTATTGGGACGACAATTACACGGGAGTATTTCCAAAAGTCGGAGTACAACTTGGATTTTCATTTTAGGACTGGAAAATAAAAAACGGTTGGTAACAGGCGTTTGCTTTCAGTTGGAAATTCCGCGCAAAGAAGACCACCTATTCCGCGTTAAACTGTGCCACTAAAAATGAATTTCCCATTGAGGTTTTTTCTATGCTGTTTTTCATGATTACAAATATAG
>JBBABA010000043.1:0-3288 GCA_041657955.1 Thermoplasmata archaeon
ATAATAAATATTTTAGTGAAATTCTCTACCTGCCGCAACAACTTGTTCAATACATTATTGCCGGGCAAGATTACATAGATTCGGTATCGACCAATTTGGGTTTACCGCTAAGATTAGGTATAGCAATTACTGAATGGAGTTATGCAATTAATATGTGCAAAGAGTGCGATAGGTCTCGATTTGATGGCATAATCGGAGCCACCAACACCGCAATGTTTGCTGCTTCGTATATGGAAGCCATGCATAATTCGTCAATTAATCTTGTTGCCTTAAATTTCTTCACTCTAGCCGCAAAATGGGGCGGCGGAAGCATATATGACATTACCCCTGGCTCATTGAATCTTGTTATTACCTCCCGCGCCCACGCAATGCGCATGTTGAGCAATACAATCGGCACAAAATTTTTTACAATTGATTCAGCAAATATTGCTGGGAACCCAATGATAAGTATTTTTACCAAAAATCCTAACGGTTCCATTCAAACAATATCAGTTCCTGCGGTTAAAATGTGGGGTGGTATTGACAGCTTACACCATGATTATAGTATGTTACTCATCAATCAAGATGATAGTCTTAATCATTCGGTTACGTTTCATGTGCCGACTGCATGGTCAGTTGACACCGTTTATGTTGAACGGATGACCGGCATACCAAATACAAGTGTCTACAATCTCGAAAAAGAAACATTACCAATCGTTAATAATTCGGTTCAAATTACGCTCCCAGCATTTTCTTTAACCGCCTTGAGATTTGGGTCAATAGCTACCAGAGTGGAAACTAATCCTCCCTTAGCAATGAGTTATTCATTAGAGAACGCTTATCCTAATCCGTTTAACCCAAGCACGACCATTCTCTTCACAATTCCCCATCGCGAGTATGTAACGCTGAAAGTTTTTGATATGCTTGGCAGAGAAGTGGCAGCGCTTGTGGATGGGGAATTAAACCCCGGTGAGCATTCCGTTGTGTTTGATGCCAAAGACTTGGCAAGCGGCGTTTATTTCTACCGATTGACCGCTGGAACATTTTCAGAAACAAAACCCATGGAGGTAATAAAATGAAAAACAAAGTAAATCTAACACTATTACTTTTTGCTTTTACTATTCAACTCTCTTTTGCCCAAACTAATCTGCAATATGTTTCGAAGGTGTGTGCAGGTGCACTGGGAAATGCAATTCTTGACGGTAATTATCTCTATGTGATTGATATAGGGCTTGCGATTTTTGATTTTTCAAATCCAAGCAATCCAAGACTCATCAATCATTTGACACCAATGGAAGGAATGAATCCTAATAACGAGTTAATTATTAATGGCGATACAGGTTATGCAACGTGGAATGGTGGTGGAATTATGCGAATAGATTTTTCCAGTCTCGCAAATCCAACGCCCATCGGCAACCCGCTGAACAACTCTTATGATTATCAAAATCTCGTACTAAAATTTCCTTATCTCTATGCTATTGCAAAATCTCAAAGCACTGGTTCACTCTACCTTCAGTCCATTGACGTTACCAACGGAATAATCCTTGGTTCGATGAATTTGCTCAGCGGTTTTCCGCATACTGCTTATGAAGCCAAACGGTTCATTATTAACGGCAATTATCTCTATCTCACAATGGGACCCCGCGGAGTAATTGGCGCTACTGAGTTGCACATATTTGACATATCCGCACCGTCAAACATTTCACACATTGGCTCGGTTTCGCTGGGCAAGAGCAGCGCCATTGGCGCAGGTTTACAGAATTCGCATTGGGATTTGGTGAAAAAAAACAATTTCATCTATGTTGCTGCATGGTTTGTTCAACCAAAATCAAAAATCAAAATTGTGGATGTTACCAATCCGCTTACACCGCAAGTTGTGAAAGAATGGACTGACACCACAATAACCGGTGGAAGTGGCGATATTGAAATTTCAGGCAATAATCTTTTTCTCACTGATTATAGCAGCCACTTCAATGTCATTTCCATTACCAACGACACGACTCTTTCACTCTGCAAACGAATCAATGGTTTTGTGCCGCCTTACTACAAAACCAATTTTTTTATGCAGTTGTTCGGAAATTACGCTTTCCTTTTCAATCTTGATAATTATGCTGCTTATACTTTAGATGTTTCTTCACCGTGCAATACTGCGCTGATTGATACAATCCCTTTTGCTCACGATTGGAAAGATATTGCTGCAATGGACACCAACTCTGTTTTTGCATCGGTTTGGAATTTTTATCAACTTTATTCTTTAGATGTAAGCGATGTTATGAATCCTGTAATCTCTCAGCGGACAGAAGTTTGGGGTTCGGGTTGGGGGATTGACGTGAAAAATAATTTTGCATATCTCGCAATGGGTATGCAGAGTCCTCCTTATCCGCCACTAACAAAAAGGGGTGGCCTGATTGTTTATGATATTTCAAATCCTAATCAACCGATAGAGAAAGGCTGGAGTCCACCTGATTCTGGAAATAACGATGTGCAAGTATTTGTCAATCCGCAAAGCAATCTCGCTTATGTCATTGCCGGGCAGCCAAATAGTGAAGGCGAGTGGTTTGAAAATCACAGCAGCAACAATCCGGGCTTGCGAATTGTAGATGTGTCAAACCCTAGTTCATTAATTCAATTGGGAAAAATAAATATTACGCCACAATGCCGTGGAATTTTTCAGGAAGGAAATTACGCTTACATTGCCGCAAGTAACCCCGATAGCAGCACGGTCATTGACACTTCGGGCTTATACATTGTGGATGTGAGCAATCCGGCAAATCCATTTGTTGCAGGCAAATGGGTTCGCACTCAACTTCTGAAAAGACACACGAGAGCGGTGAGCGTGAAAAACAATTATGCTTATCTTGCCCATTCAGGAAATCTGGTGATATTAGATGTTTCCAATCCCTCATCACCTGTTCTTGTAAAAGAAATCGCATTAGGAAATTCGCAAACGATGGATGTAGCAGTTTCGGGCAATTTTGTTTTCGCTCTCACTCAACAGTCACTATTCGCCTTTGATATTTCCAATCCTACAAATCCAACATTAGCTCATTCTGTCACCGGAATTTTCTTTGCGCCTCCAAGGCATTTTCACATCCAGCTACCCTATATTTATGTAGTAAGTGGTGCCGGTGTTTTCATTTTTAAATTTGACCGATTGACTGGAGTTGGAGTGAAAAACACGCCGTTAGCAACGAGTTATTCATTAGAGAACGCTTATCCTAATCCGTTTAACCCAAGCACGACCATTCACTTCACAATTCCCCATCGCGAGTATGTGACGCTGAAAGTCTTTGATGTGCTCGGCAGAGA
>JBBABA010000044.1:0-3138 GCA_041657955.1 Thermoplasmata archaeon
TGCTTTCGAAGGGATACAACCGCGGTACAAACATACACCGCCGGGATTTTTTTCTAAATCAATCAATGTAACTTGCATACCAAGATCAGCCGCAAGAAATGCCGCAGCATAACCTCCGGGTCCACCGCCTATAACTGCGAGTTGTGTTTTTATGCTCATAATTTTCCTTTTTTACAGAATGTTATTCTTACTCTTACTCTTATTCTTACTCTTAATCCTAATCTTAATCTTAATCTTTTGACTGCCCACAACCTTCAGCCGGTTCAAATGATCTGTCAGAATTACTCTTGATTAGACCTACTAGCACAGAAACAACTTCGTGCAAAATTATTATTCCATCCGCTTTTTCGATTTTATTTCTAAATTCAACTATAAGTTTTGGTGGATTGTCTGTCGAAAGTTCTGGGTTAAAATGAGGAAGCATTTTAAGTTCATTAAAAATTGTCAAGTTAAATTCATTCTCTGTCAAACTTTCGATTTTTTCAATAAGTTTTAGGTTTGCAGAATTTGAACTTGCACTTCCAATAATTACAAATATGTTTTTCTTTTCAGTCATTAATTTTTGTTAGTTACTTGTCTGTCGTGAGTTTCGGTACAATGACCACTAACGGTTTGGGGATTGGCGATGTGGCGGATTTTTAGCACTATCGTTCATACGAAGCACGTCGCCGCCATATTGCCAAACCGATGTTAGCGGCTGCCATTTTAGTCATACCTTTATGCATCGTTTTTGATGTCTGAATTTACAAATAATTATCTCTATAATAGATTAAAGATTTTCTTGAAACAGGGTTGCCGTGTCCAAGATAAAATGTTTCGGTGTTTAACGACAGTATTTGATTGATACTGCTTTTTACTTGTTCCAAATTGTCGTGAAAAGGTGGGTGCTTCATTCTTGAATTAAATGCAATTCCACCAAGCAATATTCCTGATGATGCCAAATCCATTATTATCGCATTCCCATCGTCAAGAACAACAGAAAGGGAACCCGGTGTGTGTCCTGGTGTATGAATGACTTTTCCATTAACTCCCAAATTTGTTAATTCGTATTCGTCATTTTCTCTTAAAATAATGTCGGGTGTACAAGGTGAAGCACTATCTTTTAATAATTTCCGTTTTAGGATGTTCCAATATTTTTTGGTTGGTTTCAGTGTTTCCACCAAACTCTTTCCTGTTTCTAATGCTTTGCTGTCCAACTCGTGCATAAGAATAGGCACTTTCAATATTTCTTTTAGTTCTTTGGCACTACCAAAATGGTCTATATGTCCGTGAGTAATAATTAGTAGCCCGATGTCTTCCTTTTTAATTCCGTGAGAATTTATCTGTTTAAGAATTTTTTTCTCACTTTTCGGAATACCTGTGTCTACAAGGATATGTTTTTTTTCTCCTTTTATGAGGAAGCAATTTATCATCCCAAAAGGGAAAACGGATAGTTGTATGATTTTCTGCATTGTTTTTGTCCTTTGTTTTAACAATGCAAAGTTAAATATTGAATAACAGAATGTACTTGATAAATGTTAGGAAATTATTTTTTTACGTATTCTGCTTAGAGATTCAGATTTAATACCAATATATGAAGCAATATATTGTATCGGTACATTTTGTATCACTTCGGGCTGGTCAAACATTAATTTCAAATATCGTTTTTCAGCCGACAACGTTAGCAAATCGTTTGTTCGCTGAAGATTAAATGATATGGCTTTTTCATAGATTTTTTTACAGAACACTCCCCAAGTTGAACTTTTTTGAGTTAGGAAGTCGTAGTCGGTTTTAGAGATATAAAAAACTTCACATTCTGTAATACATTTTACATTGTCTTGGGATGGAGTGCCTGTTACAAAGCTATTAAAACCTGTAATGAAATTATTGTTTCCTACTATTTGGGTCGTAATTTCTTCTTCATTTTCATTATAGAAAGTCCTAATAAAGCCACTTTTTATAAAATAAAGTTTTTGGGCGATTGTATTTTCTTTTTCAAGAACTGTACTTTTGGAAAAACGTTCATATTTAAAAAAGTGTGTCAGTAATTCAATATCCAAATCGGAAATTTTAACGTACTCTGAAATGTATTTAATTAGGGGCTCGTTTGTCATATAGTAAGTGTACTCTAAGGTGTCGGTATGGTTGCCGCTAACGTTTTGCAGATTTGCGATGGCGGGGCTTTTCACCACAAAACTTAATGCGGAGAACTGAGCTTCCTTTAACCACAAAACTGTCTGCGGAGAACTAAACCCCCGCTATTGCAAATCTGCTGTTATGTGTAGTGCCTCTTCTCACTATTGTCCAACCAGCTTAGTTTTGCTGTCCACCAAGAGTTGCTTGATATATGCTTTTAACTCATCAAATGTCATGTTTTGAGTTTCAGCACTTATCTTGTCCCGAATGTCACGCATCATTTTAACTGCGTCAAATGATTTTTCTTTTTTAGTCGTCTCCATATTTTACTAAGTCTTTTGGGCTTCTGATTTCTAAGATTGAGTAACCAAGTCGTAAGTTAACGGAATTGTAGCCCTTAATTCTGTCAAGGTTTACGATGTGTTTGAAGTTCCAACTCGCTAAAACATCAACTTTGTTAATGGTCGCCAAGGCAATGTGTCGGCAGTCTTCTAAACTTGTTTTGCCAACTACTTTTTCTGAAATATAAGAGTCAGCAAGTTGAATGGCTTCCTCAGTCAATTCAACTCTCTGAAACTTGTCAGTCGAGTATTTGAGTAAATGTTCCCGAACTTGTTGCGGTGCGTTTAACAATTCAAGGTCAAGCAGGTCAGAAACTACAAATATTAATTCGTTGTTGTCAAGCCTTTCAAAGAGCTTTATGGTTGCTTCCTTGAACTCTTCGTCAAAGTTACCGCCAACTACTGATGTGTCTATGTAAATTCTCTGTTTCATTTATTTTTCTGTCAATACAAAGATAGTCAAAATATTTATCGGTCGGAAGGTTTATTTTCGGGTCGCAGCATTACACATAACATAGGATAAACGAAATTAATTAATTTATATTTTTTACAAACATTGCGTTTATCCCATCAAAAATCTATACTTGTTGCGTATTAGCTCAAAAATAATGGTTATGAGGCAGTGAAAAGAAATGAATTGTTAGATGTTTATGCAAAAAAACTTCACATAAAAAATTATTCT
>JBBABA010000045.1:0-3075 GCA_041657955.1 Thermoplasmata archaeon
AACTTTTTGGGATTAGAGCCATAATCATAATTCCCTTGCCCAAATTTATAATTTTCAGTATAGCCAGTTCCGCTTCTCGTTGCGCTTAATACCAGAGACGAATAACCGGAATTACTTCCCATTTGTGGGTGATAATATTTTATTTGTAAATCCACACTACCACCATTAGCATCCCATAAAACTTTTAGAATATTTTCGCCAAGTATGCCGCTAAATTCACCAAGTTCGTTTCTTGAAAAATCGGTTCCAAATTTGAATGCGGCAATTGTGTTCGGGCTTATTGTAGCATAAGATGTAGAACTTTTATCTATTGCATTTGCTAAATCAGTCCCACCGTAAGGCGTACCAAGATAACCTCTTGGGATTATTTTAATTTTGCCAGTTAGTTTTTCACCCCTTGAGGTCATCGTCAAACGATGCCCGGCTCTGCTATTAGCATTCGTTGGCGAACCGGCACTAATCTCCATTAACGTTTCTACCTTGTTTTTATACATATACACTTGGTTAGAAGCATCAACAGTGTGGCAGATATGAGAGGCTATTAAATAATCATTCCCGATTAATGGGACGGTAGGCACTACTGAATAATTTTCATAGGCTAAATCTAAACTCGAAAAATCGCCATAAACAATTGGTATTATTTGCCCAGTTCTATCGTCCGGTAAAGTAGAAAAATAACTTATTCCGTTGTCAAATTTGTTTTGTATAACATAAGGCGGTAACTGTGTTGCGCTTAACTCGTCTTCTTCCACACAAAAACAATCAATCTTATTGTAATACGTTTTTACTTCTTGTATTTTGTATTTTTTAATCCAAGTAATTTCTGCTAATGTAGTCGCACCTCTCCAGCATATCCCTACATGAACATCCTTAGCCGTTAAAAGAGGTTTAGATGTCTGCGGGTAAAAGTCGTTAAAAAAGTTAGCCGTTCCGGTGTAAGTATTATATCTTGCAATAGAAAACGAATGATTAGAAACTATCGAAATATTCCCGCCGTTAATTCCGTCTCCTACTATCCCTTCTTCCATTGTGCTAATTGAATCTTTGAGAATGACTTTACCATCAAAATCTACTGCGTCTAAAGTTATCTTATCCCATTCGGTAGAAAAGTATAAGAAAGAAGTATCCATGTCTATTTTATAGACCCAAATAATATCCTTTTCAGCACCAACTGTCATGTTCATTGTTAGCATTAGTATCTCAACTCTTGAGCTAATTGGTTGCCTTGTGCTACTACCCTTGCTACTGTTGCAGTACCTAATTGTACGTTTACTATTGTGGGTGCTTGTTGCATTCTTGGTATTGGTAAAAAGCCCGGTATAACGCCAGCAACAGCCGCACCAGCACCGGCACTCGCCACCGTAGCAGCGCCACCAATAATCATCTTTAGCAATCCGGTCATTTCCATAATATCGGCTATCTGTATTACTATCTGTAATGCTTCGTTTAATTGTGAGATAAAACCAGTTCCAGTTTTGTCAAATGAGTTTTGGAGTAAGTTGCCTATTTTACCGGCAGTGTTAAAAACATTATTGTATTGTTTGGTTATCGCCGCAATTCTTTTATCTTGTAATTCTTCAATTTCTTTTTGTGTCATTTGCATATCTGGTCTGTTTGGTACTGCTACTGCACCAGCTATCTGAAATTCTTTTAATCCTCTCGCTCTTTGTCCACTTGCTTCTAACATCATTGCTTTTTGAACTACATCTAAATAATCTCCATATAAGGCAACTAAGAAGCCCATGCTTTTAGTTTCTTCTTTAATCTTTTTAGTTTTTTCATCATGTATTTTGTTTTTATCAATCTCTTCCACGCCCAAACTTTTTAATACTTGGCTTATTTCTAATTGTGCCTCAAGTTCACTTCTTTGTTCTTTCAGTTTAGTCAGAATATTTTCAACAGCCTCTAATCTTTTTTTCTCTGCATCGGTTAGTTTACCGCTCGAAAAAGCATTAACAATCCATTCCGCGAAAGCTCCGCCTTTTGATGCAGCACCAGCACCACCGCTTATTCTCTCCGCCTCACTTCTATATTTTTTCCCCAATTCTTCCAATTGTGAAATTCTTGTTTGTACGTCTTCCGGCTTAACTAAAAACTGGCTCGCCTCACCAAACTTTATCATACTACTTGTCATTCGGTCTAAACTTGAAGTTATATTGTCGGTGTCTGTTTTAGCCTTACTTGATGCTATGCTCCATGCGGTAATTGCAGAAACTAAAATATTTATTCCTACAAGCACACCACTCGTACCAGTGAAGGTAGTAATCAATATGTCCTTAAAACTTTGTCCAGCCAATCTTGCTCTTTGTAAAGATTCAATCAATGGCGAAATATTATTACCTATTGCCAGCACACCAAAGCTAAATGATTGCGCCGTATAGCCCATGTCGGAAAATAATCTGGCGGTGTTCATACCAACCATATTAAAATCGCCCATACGCTTGTGCAAATTTGAGGTAGCGTCTGCGGTTTTATTAATAATACCAGAAGCCTCTAAATACGAAGCAGAAAGTCTCTTCAATCCACCGGCAGCGTCTTTCTGGAAATACTCACCGTTCTTTTGAATAATGCCTTGACTTTTCAATAGTTCAGTATTAATCTTTCCAAAGGCTTGCGCTACATCTTCTCCGCCAGTCTGTTGTATCTTATAATTTGTGGTGGTATCGCCCATTAAAACATTCTCGGTTTGTACTGATTTAAGATTCTGTTAGCATCAAAGAATATCATATTATCTATCATGTGCGGTGCATTAACGTAATGTTCTTGTAACTCAATTAATTGTACGGTTCTTTCGTCAAGCAAATTCATTGTGTCTTTTATTCCTAACTCTAAACATATCTGGCTCAACTTCTTACCTTCGTTAAATCCATCTTCAAGTTCTTCGCTCACTAAGTCAAGTAATTCATCTAAGCTATTTATGGTTATCGGCTCTCGTCCAATATCCATAGGCTGTATAATTATTGGGAACTTTGCGAACCGTCCGTAGATACCACCTTCGTTTCTAAGTCTGGCTCCGAAATGAATTTTTTTTTATCGTTTTCATTCCAGCGTAACTTATTTCCAAAGGCTTCTTCA
>JBBABA010000046.1:0-3061 GCA_041657955.1 Thermoplasmata archaeon
CTTGGCTGTTTTGCTCAACATGCGCATTAGTCACTCCCGATAATTTAAGCGCGGTTGCAAAAGTGCCGGAGCAAGCATTTCCCAGCCCCGTTACTCCACTGCAACAGACGACATTGCTGTCATACGCGGCGGTTGCTTGGCTTGGAAGTTCGGCGTGCGCGTTTGATGTACCCGACATTCTATAAATTACCGTTCCGGTACAAGCGGCGGCTGTCGTAATGGAACAAGACAAAGTGCCCGCATATGCAATATGCTCAAACGACAATACAAAAAATAAGACAGTCGCTAAAAATAAAACTGTCCCTCTTTGTATCGCATTAAAATGTCGTGGTAGTGGTGCCATTGGTATTCGTATCTCCTGTTACAGAAGATGTTGTGGGAGTTTCTTTCGGAGGAGTGCTTGTCGCCGTTTCGTCAAGTAGAGGACTTGTGATTGATGCGGCATTTGTGTCAGACACAATAATTAGAGCAGTTTGCTCTTCCGTACTGGTTGCCACAGAAGAATTGTTGGAAGTAGTACTCGTGGTATCACTGACAGCACTAATTACATTTGCTAGTGAGTCTGTATTTATTGTTTCGGTGGTTACCGTATCGGTAGAGGTGGCGGTGTCATCTAATCCAAGAAAAAATCCCAGTGCTTTATCTAAAAGACTGTCTTTTTCTGTTGCAGGTACCGGTACCTCAACTTTTTCGGGTATTGGTGATGGAAACTTAATTGAAAACGATTGTTCATTAAGAAAACCCGCATCCGCGCGGCATTCGTCCAAAGTAAGATTGCCACACAAATCGGAATTATTGGTGTCAACTAAAACATACTCGCCTGGAATCAGAAAATCCGAGGGCAATTCATACATTTCAGACCAGCCATTCACGGTCATCGCAAAATCGGGAACAGTTAAATTATAAAATCTGCCGCCAATCCCCGAAACATTAGGAATAAAAATCGTTTCGTCCGCCACTTGATCCATCACATAACTGCTTTTGTCTAACGAAATCGCCCCAGCTAAAGCCGGAAATAACATTACCAGACCCAATACTATGCTAAAAAAATATCTCATAATTTATTAGTTCGTTTCCAAATGAACGAAAGCGGTTTGATGAATTCTTGTCGCGGCGGTAAGCGTCGTAAGCGCCGCATGGAGACCAAGGTTGGCGGTTTGGGTGGCGTCTAAGTTGGTGGTTTTGTTGACCGATGTGCCGTTCACGGTGCAAGTTAAAGTGCCGTTGACTGACCAGTCAACGGTGATGAGGTAGGCAGTGCTCGCTGCGACCGTAACGCCGGTAGTAATCACGCTCCCCGTAGTACCATCACCCGAACCGCACTGCCATTGCGTATCGCCGGCGGAAGTGGAATAGCGCACGCCTACATATCTATCAGTTTGCGCCCCGGTGAGGTCAGAACCTTGCATACTGGCTGTAGTTGAATTAGCAACAGAGTGCAATCCCACCCAGATACGCCTACTAGTAATAACAGAGTCGGTACGGATAAGTGCGGTTAATTTAGGACGATACCGACCTTGGGTTTGGATAAGTGTCTGACTTATCCCCCCCAATGTGTTGATGGTGGCGGCGGCGGTGTGCTGAATATAATAAGAATTGGTTTGGGCGCTCGCGGCGGCTGTGCCGGTAACCACAAAAGCGGCGCAACCAACCGATGTAAAAACCGTGGCCGTAGTGCCAAGCGGTCTTAAATAACACCACTGGCGATTTGGATAGTATGGCTGGGGTGTGCCGCCGGCGGCGGTCTGGTCAGTCCCACAGGAAAAAAGGTTGGTGGTGCTGTCGTAGAGGAGCTTGGCGGTAGTCCCGGCACAGCTCGCCGGTAGCGTTCTTGCCGTATATGCCGAGGTAGAATCTCCCACTAGCACCGCATCTCCTACGGCGGCAGTGAGGGCGGTACCGCCCTGCGCCACCGTAACCGCGGCATTACTCGTCAAGACCGTGGCAGCGGCATCGGGGAATGTGAAAATTCTTGCTGCTGTGGGGCCGGCGGCAGTGAAAAAAGCTATGCCCGTGCCACCGTTTGCTGTAGGGAGGATGCCACTGACATCGGCTGTTAAACTGACCGCGCTCCATGCCGGCGCGGCCGCGCCAGTTGATTTCAAAAATCCAGCTGCTCCGCCCAATCTGGTTGCCACTCCGCTGGCTCCGCCATAAATAATATCCCCCAATGTCGTCATTGGATTAGTCAGTTTCGCATTCCAAGTGGCAGCCGAGCTAATATTTCCATCTGGCAAGAGACCCGTTACTCCATTCGTCAAATCAATTTGCGCCCATGCCGGATTATTGGTCGCGCCAGTGTTGGATAGGTATCGCGTGGCGGTTATATTTTTTGGAAGTGCCAAAAGAGTATCCACCGCCGAACCATAAAAAATATCACCCTGAACAGCACCACCCGAAACTGCAGTAACATCGTGCCCCGGATTCGGCGCCGCCGCAAAAGCAATACCAATGATGGAAAGCGAAATGGCCACAAGCCAGAAAAGGCTAAGGGCTTTGTTTGCGTTGGAGATGAGATTAATTTTCATATAAACACATTATAACACTTTCGTACTAGAAAAGTAAATTTGAGTTTTGTCTTTCTGAATTCCCCGCCCCGCTAAAAAACAAGCCCGCCCGCATTCATTCCCCAGACCCCTTTCTGCGGGCGGACAAAATGCAAAAACAAATTAGTCTCGGTTTTGCCAAATCCATATCCCCAGAAAATAGTTTGGCAAAACCGAGTCCACCGAATTGGCACTAGAATTCCGTCAGTTTCTCCCTTAGGAGAAACCCGACCTCGCCCGCCACCACCATACCGAAAAAAAGAAAACTGAATCGGCGACAAACAAAACAGAATGCGTGGTGGCGAGGCGAGGGCGGAGCGACGGAGCGGGAACGGAGGAATACTGTCGTACCCGACAGTATTCCGAAGTGGACGCTACGGCGTGACGGAATTCGTCGTGGAGCGTACGATTACATTTCACATCACCACGCACGCGGGGCGTGCGAAATCATTACCTCACTTTATTTTGAAAATAGGTTCTAACTTGGTACAATAGAGACACCATGACTAAACGGC
>JBBABA010000047.1:0-3023 GCA_041657955.1 Thermoplasmata archaeon
CGGCTGTCCGACTAATTTTTTTGTTTTATCTTTGCTCATAGCCCTAAATTTGAAACTTAGGCAAAGATGGCAAGTATATCGGTTTATTCAGGTATGCTTGCCTATTTTTACTCGGACATCAGTGATTAGTTATATATGATTGGTAAAAAACGAAATGACACAGACAAACAGAGTATCAACAAGAAATAAATTTGACAGTTAATTAAAAATAAGGAGGACAATAATGCGACACAAAAAAGTAAAATTATGTACAGTACTCTTGTTGGGCTTAGGACTGACAGGGCTACACGCACAGGAAGCCATACCGGCCACGGGCGGTAATGCTTCGGGTAGCGGAGGCTCGGTGAGCTATTCCGTTGGACAGGTTGTTTACACCACCAACACAGGACAAACTGGTTCAGTGGCACAAGGCGTACAACAACCCTACGAAATTTCGATTGTAAACGGGATTACAGAAGCCAAAGGCATTACATTACAATGCTCGGCTTATCCCAATCCGGCAACTAACTTTGTAAAGTTGAAAATAGAAAACTTTGAACTTTTAACTTTGAACTTTCAACTGTATGACATCAACGGCAAACTTTTGAAAAACAAAAAAATTGAAGGCAACGAAACAAGTATTGTTATGAGCAATCTTGTGCCGGCAACCTATTTTCTGAAAGTAATCCAAAGTAACAAAGAAGTAAAAACATTTAAAATCATTAAAAACTAAACGTCATGAAAAGATTATTTGCAGTTTTAGCAGCCGTAGTATTAACGGCAAGTGTGTTTGCTCAAGCACCACAAAAAATGAGCTATCAGGCAGTAATTCGTGACAGCAGTAATGCGCTTATTACTTCAACAGCTGTGGGAATGCGAGTTAGTATCTTGCAAGGTTCAGATACAGGAACAGAGGTTTACAAAGAAATATATAACCCTAACCCACAAACCAATGCCAATGGATTGGTAACCATAGAAATTGGCAGTGGAATACCGATAACAGGAACATTTGCAACAATTGACTGGGCAAACGGACCTTATTTTATAAAAACAGAAACCGACCCAAGTGGAGGAACCAGCTACAGTATTATTGGCACAAGTGAATTTTTAAGTGTGCCGTATGCATTGTTTTCAGCAAATGGAACACCTGGACCACAAGGTACAACAGGCCCAACAGGCGCTATCGGTTCAGATGGTGTAACAGGCGCTACTGGTGCTTCAGGAAATAATGGTATAGATGGCGCAGTTGGAGCAACAGGTGCGACAGGGGCAACTGGAACTACAGGTGCAGACGGTTCTCTCAATGCTTGGGGATTAACAGGTAATACTGGAATAACCTCTGCCAATTTTATTGGTACTACGAATAATGCTTCATTTCGTTTTAGAACAAATGATACTCCGAAAATGATTATTGATTCAACTGGCAACGTCGGAATTGGAACGATTACACCAGTTTCGACTTTGAATATTATTACAACGCCGGTTGCTACCACTAACTTTGGTACTTTTTCGCTTGGTGCTGGTCCTTGGGATGGGGTATCTTCTGGTAAGTTTAGTGGGAGTAGTGGTGGAACGATATTAGCTATTAACGGTGAAAACTCTGCAGCAGTAAATCTTCTAGATATTCAACGATTTGGTTGGAGTGTATACAAAATAAGCGCAAGAGGTGCTTTTATATATGCAGCACATCAGGGTGTTGTTGGAGGAGAGACCTTTCTTACGATGTCACCGACCTACCAAACATCGGTAACTTCCGAGAAAAATATGTATAAGTTTAATAGTAATAACTATACGATTACTGATGGTTTTGCTACTCAGCGGTTTGTATTATGGGGACAACCACTTATAACGGCTGCTTCTTCTTTAAATATTTCCTCAGAAGTCAGTACTATGAATATTGCCGGTGCTCCGATATCTGCAGGTTCCGCAACTATTACAAATTCAATAGCCTTACGAATTGCCGCAGGCACCTCTATTGCTTCAGGAGTAACTAATGGTTACGGTCTCTATGTAGACGCCCCTACTGGTGCTACGAGTAACTACGCGGCAATCTTTAACGGCGGTAACGTCGGCATCGGGACGACGACGCCAGGGGCGTCAAACTTGCTCGAACTTGCATCCACAACGAAAGGATTCGTCCTGCCTCGCATGACGAAAGCAGAGCGCGATGCGATCACGTTAAAAGTGGCAGGGATGATAATCTATCAGACCGACGATACGCCCGGACTGCGGGTCTACAATGGGACAAACTGGGTCAGATTCACTGAAACGATTGACTGAAGCAATGAGGGTGGCAGGACAATAACGGGCGACAATGGCATTTTTTTGATAACCTAAAAAATGAGTGAATAACCAACGAAACGCTAACTTCGGCTCTGCTACCAGCTGCGAGAATGTGCATAAATTCAGCGAAAAATCAATTTAATAAACATAAGCAAAGGCGGACAGGACAGTGCTTTTAATCGCAGCCGTTAGCAAGCCTTGGTCGTTAAACAATGGATTCAAATAGCCGAAGTATAAAATCAATGGCATCTGTAGTAGAACATATTTACTTAAAATAATGACAAAGCGATTAAGACTTTCTGAACTTGTAAACGAAATAGAGGATGCGATTCAAAACAGATTTGCGGGAGAAACATTTTGGATTACAGCAGAGATAACAGATGTAAAAAAACAAACAGACAAACGTTGGTGCTTTTTAAAATTTATAGAAAAAGACGGACATCTGATTACTACAGAAATTAAAGGCGTATTCTGGTCTAACACTTTTCATAACATTGAAAAATTTGAAAAACTGTCAGGTCAAACCTTTGCAAGCGGGTTGGAAATAACCTGTAATGTTAGAGTTCGCTTTCATAAGCGTTATGGAATTGACCTGGAAGTGTTAGAAATTGACTATACTTATTCACTGGGAAAATTAGAACTTGAAAAACAACAAACCCTTGACCGTTTAGTAAAAGAAAATCCCACGTTAATTCGCTTAGTTGATGGGCAATACATTACTGAAAATAAAAAAAATGAATTACCGATAGTTTTACAAAAAA
>JBBABA010000048.1:0-2955 GCA_041657955.1 Thermoplasmata archaeon
CCGATGAAACTCTTTTATAAACTACATCGTCAAAATTGCTGAAATGTGCTTTTCCACATTCAATTTTTAATTTCTCACTTCCTCTCAATTCCTGTCCTGCGGATTTTGTTTCGGCAATAAAGTAGATTTTTTTTTCTCCTTTTTTAACTATAGCCCAATCAGGGTTATATGTTCCGATAGGAGTATTTATCTTAAACCAATAAGGGAGTTTGAAATAAAATTCAATTTGCTCACTGCTCTCGCAGTCTTTGGCGAATTGATTTTCCACTCCACTATCAAGCGGAATGTAGTTTTCATAAATTGTCTTTGAACTGTCGTTAACAGTGTGCGTAAAATTGTCAAGGTAAATTTCAAAATCGCTGTCGTCAAACAAAGTCATTTCATAAATCTTGTCCCCGATTTTTTCATATTTAATTCCGTCAATCATTAACTGATGTAATTCGTCTTTGATTATTGAAACTGCATTATCCATAAACAACTGTGGATTTAGTAATAACTCTTTTAACCGTTTTGAGTTTTTCAGTATTTCTAAAATGGTATTTCGGGTTAATTCCGTTTTACTTTGTATGTAAGACAACATGTCAGGAATCTCAAAAGCAATTCCATATCCATCATTTGCACTGTCGCTGACTAATTGACCGCCCACACCTTCATCAGTAATCAAAACTTTTTTCTTGGTTGACCTGATTGTTGGTTTTTTCGTTTCATCCATTTTGCTCACTGCATTTGCAGCAAGCGTAATTAGTTTTTCAGTGTCGTAATTAACACTGTATTTTGTTTGAAACCGAATCTTCTCCCAAATCTGTAAAAACTTAGGATCTGCTTCAAATCCTTTTCTGTAATTAACTTTCTCGCTTTTGCTTTTATCTTTTATTTTGCCTGAGAAATTTACTCCGCAATCTTCCTGAATTTCTTTTTGCAATGCTTTTGCAAAATCTTCATAGCGTTCATTTGCAACAACTGTAAGTTTATTTATGTTGGGATCAAAAATTCTTTGTCCGTCCTGATTTACGGACAACCTTAGTCCTCTGCCAATTTCCTGTCGCTTTTTAATTTCCGATTTTGTTTCGTTCAATGTACAAATCTGAAATACATTAGGATTATCCCAACCTTCACGTAAAGCAGAATGGCTGAATATGAATTGAAGCGGAACATTTACATCAAGCAGCTTTTCTTTATCATGCATTATCAATTTGTATGTATCATCATCTAATTGCGTTTCTCCCCCTGTATCTTTTACTCTGCCTTTGTTGTCTTGCGAAAAATAACCGTTGTGTATATCGTCAACCGGATAAGGGATTAAACCTTTATAAACAGGCTTAGAAATTTCCTTTTGATAAATTTCTTCAAACCATTGTGCAAACTTTCCTTTGAGCGGGCTTCCGTTAGAATCATACTCACGATAATTTTTCACTTTGTCAATGAAAAAAAGCGAAAGAACTTTTATTCCTTTGTCCTTGTAATTCTTTTCTTTTTTCAGATGTTCTTCAACTGTTTTGCTAATCATAAAACGCATTACTTCATCGTTCATTCCGCCTTGCGTTTCACCTTTCTTCAAAACAATTCCGTTGCTCAATTCAATTTGCTCATTGCCAAAATCAATTTCATAAATTTTTAATCCATCGTATTTTTCATTTCTGTTTGATAGCAGAAACAAATCAAGATTTTTTCCGCTTGCCGTAACGGATTTTCTTTTTACTCCGTCTTCCGTGGCAACATCAATCTTTATTTTTGCTTTAATTGCATTTCCGGTTCGTGTGATATTTTCTAATTGGAGAAATGGAGAGTTAAAATCATTTTCGCTCACAACAGAATCAACCTCTATCTGTTTCACTAAACCCAAATCATAAGCTTTAACAGGATTGAGCGAATACATCAGATTGTAAAGGTTTGTGTGTGTTGCAGAATAGCGAAGCGTGCAAAGCGGACTTAAATTTTCAATTGCCCGCTTACGGATTTCCGTTTCCATATTCTGCGGTTCATCCACAATTACAATCGGCTGGCAGCTTTGAATAAACTCAATGGGTTTTTTACCGGTGAGTTTATCGTTTGGCTTGTTTATTATATTTTCATCTTTTGCAAAAGAATCAATATTGATGACTAATACCTGAATGGTATTTGCAGATGCAAAACCCCTCAGATTGGAAACTTTCTTGCTGTCATAAACATCAGAAGTAACCGGAATTTTGTCATAAAGATTTTGAAAATGTTCTTCAGTTATTTCAAGATTTTTCATTACCCCTTCACGAATGGCGACCGAAGGAACAACAATTACAAATTTTTTGAAGCCGTAAAGTTTATTCAGTTCATAAATGGTGCGGAGATAGACATAAGTTTTTCCAGTGCCTGTTTCCATCTCAATGGAAAAATTCCAGCCATTGTTAATAATTTCATCCTCAGTCGAGATTTTTAATCCGTTATTTTTTTGAACGCGCTGAATATTTTCTGTCAATTGGTCAAGATGAGAAAAATCAATCTTGTTGCCGAAACCGTTTTCAGTAAGCAGTGCGCCCGGCAGAGTGATTGAAAATTCAAAGTCGCCGCTATTCAACTGCTGTCCTTCAAAAATATCGGTGATGGCTTTTACCGCCTCTATTTGAAATTCCTGCTTGCTGTCAAAGTGGAGTTTCATTCTTATGCAACCAGTTTTTCTATTAACTCATCTCTTTTCTTCCACGAAAAATCATAAATACCGTATTCGCCGATTGCCTGAGAAACATCAGGGGCAATTTCTTTTTCCAAATCATTCAATATCATTATTCCCTCGTTATCACGTGCAAGTTTTGTGTCTTCAAAGGCAAAAAGATGAGCGATGATATTTTGTTTCTTAGGACTTGAAACTGCTTTGATAATTCGTTCGGGAGCTTTTTCAGAAGAAGGAATTAAAAAATCAAACTTATGTTGAAATGAACTTTTCCCTTGCAATATTATATTGCGTGAAAAACGAACATTATT
>JBBABA010000049.1:0-2901 GCA_041657955.1 Thermoplasmata archaeon
CGTGCCGACGACCTGGGCACTCGACGACGCAGGGCAGACCGCCGAAGAAGTGGCCGCCGCCGTCCCTGTCTATGTCCCCGCGTACCTTGGCGCACACCTTGACGGCGTTCCGTCCTCCGCAAAAGAGGGCGATGTATACCTGCTCTACTCTGCAACGCCTAACACCGTCACCCCGCCGACGCTTGCCTCGCCTCCCGATCATCGCGGTGTGTTCCGGTACACCGCTTCCGCATGGGTATGGACAACCGATAGCGCCGATATGTACAAGGCAATTCGGGACATTAAGGATATATGTGCCCTATTGAGCGCAGACACCCCGCCTGTTGCCCTCTATGGAACCGAAGCGGATTATGGCGTTACTTCATCGATTGACGTTGCCCATATAAAGACGGCACTCATTGATTATCTTCGCGGTGGCGATGCTCATTTTTCTGGTGATGTTAATATGGAGAATGGCACTGTTCGTGGAGTACTAGACACTCCCGTACTTGCCACTACCGACCCCACAGACGCCGGGGAGATAGCCGCACCTGCTGCGACACATTGGATTGGAAGTGCACTTGTGTCTCATTGTTCAACGCTTGCCGATGGAGAAATAGCGGTTGACGCCACAAGCACTTTTGATGGAAAGAATGTAACAAAAATATATAAAAATCAGGCAGGAACTAATGTGGTATCATACCAAAGTGATGATTCGGAGATTATAGCAACTCGATCCACAGGATTATATCTACTCAAAACTATTGTATCATCTGTAAATGGTTACGTAAGAGTACATTTTGAACATACTGCTTTTAGTTACAGCGGCACAGCCTGGACACGTATTTATTCGAATGGTGTTTTATTATCTACTTGGTTATTGGATACATCTCCCGGTGTATACGCTTTGGAATATATTGATATACGAATATCTATCGGGGATACAATACAATTATATGTTAAAACCGAAGGATCGGCTGTACCCGATGGACATAAAAACTTTCGTATTTCACCCACCCCGAACACTATTGGCGTATTTAACGATACTGACGGCACGGTTTTGGTTATTGATAATGCGGCGTATTATACACAGACTGGAAATATCAACCTTGCCGGACTTGCTGATTTTATCGTGTCTTATACCCATTGGCTCGGTTCTACATTTATTAGCCTATTCGATGGAAAAGTGCGCTCTTATATTGAACAACTAGTAGATACCGGAACATTTAACGGAAAAACCCCCGCCTCTGTATATATATCCGGCACTAATTCAATAAGGATTACATTTACCGACGCAAGCACTTTAACGCTTAACGCAACCGGATACTATAACTATCCCACCACTGACCACATAGATTTATTTGATTCATCGGGCGCGGTGCAGTTTTTCGATGATTATTCTTGGGAAACAGAAATAATTGGAGCTGACACATACCTGCGGTTGATGAATGGAACCTCGATCATTGCATACATTTCCCCGACCGGAGTGCTTCGGCCAATGGCGGGATATAAAAGCGTTGATGATTCAACGGGTGCGACAGGTTCATTTACCACCGCCGACAGTAAAACCGTGACGGTGAAAAATGGACTAATAACGGCAATAGTGTAAGGGATGCGCGAATAGAAACGAAGTAAGGAATTTACGCGACTGTCGTGATGACAGCCAGAGGAGAGGATATGGCAAATATCACCGAAACCGCAACCTACGACGCGGCGGTACCGGAACTCGCAACAAACACGCAGGCAGTAGGCGGCCCAGGCGGTGTGATGAACTCGCAGGCGCAGGCTCTTGCCAACCGCACGAAATTCATAAAGGCAATACTCGACTCCCCCTCCGGCCTCGCCGCGCTTGTCCAAGACGCGAGCGAATCCGCAAAAGGCGTCGTGCAGTATGCCGCTACCGGCGTCCCCTCTGCAACCAAAGCCCCTAAAGCGCTCGGCGCTGACCTTGTGGCGCTCATCACGGCGGCAGGGTATTCGCTCTCGCCTGCAACAGGGACGGATAATCTCGATAATATCGCTGATGGTGCGACATATGCGAGGATACTGTTGGCTATTGCGGCGGCGCTGAATGCGGGGACGTATGATGCGGCTAGTGTGACGGCATTCGGGATTGGTGCTACTACGCTTCCTACAATGGCAACGTCTGTCGATAACTATGTCACAGCCGGTATTTTCCGAGAAGCAGGAAGTCTTACAAACTCACCATTTCCCAGTAATAACTATTCCACAATTATAGTAATGCCATTTACGTCCGGCGTAGTAATTCAGGTGGCGTTTTCAACCTATGTTGTTGCCGGGAATTGCGGAGTTAAGTACCGGCAAAAAGATACAACATGGGGAGCGTGGAAGTATCTGTGGTCGCAAGATTCCGACGGCAACGGCGGACAGCCTCCAGCACCGAAGCCAGCATTAGGAGCACCTGCTGGTGGTGCAAATGGCCCCGGACAATTCATACCTATTAGCCAATATAGTGCATACACTGCACCAGGTTTGGGATCCGCATACTGGATGGGTATTATAATTTGTCATACCACCGCAACTGGTGCCATTGTTGCTGCTAACTCAGGGGCTGGAATTTGGGCGGGTGGCACAGTGTTCACCTGCGCAGCAGGACAAACTATTCAGGGATTTATTTGGAGGCAACTATGATATTTATAAAAGTTTGGAAATCAACTACCGGGAATTATGCGTTCCTATCTGATGATCCACGATACCATTGGCAGGGGAACCCATATTATGTGCAACCAAATGACTTAGATATGATAAAACTTATTGACACCTACCTCCTCGCTCACCCCGACGCCCTACAACCCGAACCCCTGCCGCCTCCACCCACCGACGCACAGCTCGAAGCCGTCGCAGAGTCGCAGAGGCAAGCCCTTTTCCGCGAGTACGATACCGCCATCATGCGCCTAAAAC
>JBBABA010000050.1:0-2836 GCA_041657955.1 Thermoplasmata archaeon
GCAGTGCGGCAACTTTTGGAACAACTGCTGTAATGAAGGGAACCATTATGGCTTATGCAAACATTACGTTTGCTACAGGCGCATCTTTGGAAGGCAGAGCATTAGCGCGAACTGAGTCGGTTACATTAGATGCCAATACCATCTCGCTGAATACCGGGGCAACCGTTATTCCGTATACAGTAACGCTATCATCAAATCCATCGGCAGGCGGAACTACAAGTGGAGGCGGTACATTTAATTCAGGCTCTTCAGTAACAGTAACTGCAACACCAAATGCTGGATATACATTTACTAACTGGACAGAAAACGGAATTGAAGTATCTACAAATGCAAGTTATCAATTTACTATAAGTGGAAACAGAACATTAGTAGTGAACTTTGCTGCTATGCAGTATACAGTAACGTTATCATCAAATCCGGCGGCAGGCGGAACTACAAGTGAAGGCGGTACGTTTAATTCAGGCTCTTCAGTAACAGTAACCGCAACACCGAACGCTGGATATACATTTACTAACTGGACAGAAAACGGAATTGCCGTATCTACAAATGCAAGTTATACATTTACAATAAGTGGAAACAGTACATTAGTAGCGAACTTTGCTGCTATTGTTGTCCAGTACACAGTAACACTATCATCAATACCAGCTTTAGGTGGAACGACAAGCGGAGGCGGTACATTTAATTCAGGCTCTTCAGTAACAGTAACCGCAACACCGAACGCTGGATATACATTTACTAACTGGACAGAAAACGGAATTGAAGTATCTACAAATGCAAGTTATACATTTACAATAAGTGGAAACAGAACATTAGTAGTGAACTTTGCTTTAGCAGGTGCTGGAAGTCAAGCGCCGGTAACTCTTGGTTCGACCAGCAGATTTGCAATTCTGTCGTACGCTGGAATCACCAATACCGGTTTTACGAGTATTACCGGAGATGTTGGAGCGAGTCCTATCACCGGTGCTTCCATGACCGGATTTGAGACAGTAGCCTTAGTCGGAACGATCTATGTGGTTGGCCCTGCCGGTCCTACGGGTTACGTGACAAACCCTGCCTTGCTAACTCAGGCAATGCTTGATTTAACGACTGCATATAACGATGCCGCAGGACGAACAGTAAATCCTATCGGTATAGCCGGAAATCTCGGCGGACAAACACTTCCTCCGGGACTTTATAAATCCACCAGCTCGCTTGAAATATCGTCAGGCGATCTTACGCTCAATGCTAAAGGCGACGCGAATGCTGTTTGGATTTTTCAAATAGCATCCAGTTTCAATATGACATCCGGTCGCCAAGTTTTCCTAATCGGCGGCGCGAAGGCTTCCAACATTTTTTGGCAAGTTGGCAGTGCGGCAACTTTTGGAACAACTGCTGTAATGAAGGGAACCATTATGGCTTATGCAAACATTACGTTTGCTACAGGCGCATCTTTGGAAGGCAGAGCATTAGCGCGAACTGCATCGGTTACATTAGATGCCAATACCATCTCACTGAATACCGGGGCAACAGCCTCTTATGCCGTCACCAAACCGGCAACAGTTACCTCGGTCGAAAATGATGTAGTGCCTCAAGCTTTTTCTCTCGACCAAAACTATCCGAACCCATTCAATCCGTCAACAAAGATTCAATACACAATTGGAAATGCCGGTTTGGTTTCCCTCAAGGTGTATGATGTGCTCGGTCATGAAGTTGCTACGCTTGTGAACAGCAATCAGGAAGCCGGAAGTTATACAGTACCGTTTAACACGAGCGAACTGAATCTTTCAAGTGGTGTGTACTTCTACCGTTTGCAAGCCGGGTCGTTTGTTTCGATTAAGAAGTTGATCCTTCTTAAATAAATAAGTAAATGCTAACCTCAATCTCTCAGAAGTCCGAGAGATTGAGGTTGTGTAAAAAGTCAAAAATATTTTTTTGATGTTTGTTCTCATTCAATCAATAAAAAAATTCACTTCACCGACTATTCAAAATATGAATAGCAATACATTACAAAAACCTCATAAGAAGAATTTTATGAAAACTTATACAAAAAATCCAACAACTGTCTTAAGCAGGTGGACGCATTTCGTCGGTGTCTCGCGAAAAGCGGGACTGACCGCTGTATTACCCTTGTTTCTTTTGATAGCAGGTTGTAAAAAAGATGATACAGTAGTAAGTCCAACACCAATAGCCATACCTCTTCAAACTACCGTGCAGGCAACGGTCAACCTTCGATCAACCGCAGGTTTTGTGATTCTTGCCGGTTCGTTAATTTCCAACATTCCAACATCTGCCATTACCGGAGATATCGGATTGAGTCCGGCGGCCAGATCGTTCATCACTGGTTTTGGTTTAACCGAAGTAACCGGGACGATTTATGCGGCCGATGATATTTCTCCCGCAGGTGTTCCTGCTATGTTAACGGCAGCGAAAGGCGATTTGACAACGGCGTATAATGATGCCGCGGGACGCACATCAACTGATATGGTGCTTCTTGCCGGAAATCTCGGCGGACTGACACTCACACCCGGGCTCTATAAATCGAGTGGATCACTTGAGATATCATCAGGCGATCTCACCTTCGATGCCAAGGGGAACGCAAATGCTGTTTTCATTCTGCAGATGGTATCCACACTTGTCACAACATCGGGTCGCCAGATTATTTTGAGCGGCGGCGCGAAGGCTTCCAACATTTTTTGGCAGGTTGGCAGTTCGGCAACTCTTGGAACGACCTCTGTCTTCAAAGGAACTATCATGGCTGATCAATCAATCTCATTGAATACCGGTGCAACAGTTGAAGGCAGATTGTTAGCACGCATTGCCGCGGTAACATTAGCCGGCAATACTATTGTAAAGCCTA
>JBBABA010000051.1:0-2803 GCA_041657955.1 Thermoplasmata archaeon
ATGAATGGCTCACTTGGTTATCAGGGGCTTGTAACGGGAATACAAGCATTTCAAACCCCCGAAGATAAAATAAGAGATGATTTACTAACTTTATTAAGAGAAACAAAATGAATAGAGAAGAATACTTAAAAAAGGACTGGAATAAAAAATGGGAAGAATATATTTATCCTAAAACAAAAGAGATTTCCTGTGAAGAGGTAGGTAATTGGTGGCTTCAAAAACGCCAAGAGGAATTAGATGAGATTATAGAAAAAGTAGAGAAAATTTCAGAATATAGTAGAGGCAAAGGAAGTGTAAAAGAACAGATTTTAACTTTATTAAGAGAGATATGAAAATACTAAATTTGTTTTCAGGAATTGGGGGGAACAGACAACTTTGGGGCGATGAACACGAAATTACTGCTGTTGAAATAGATGAAGAAATTGCGGGAATATATAAATCTAATTTCCCAAAAGATAATGTAATTACAACCGATGCCCACCAATATCTTTTAAACCATTTCAAAGAGTTTGATTTTATATGGAGTAGTCCACCTTGTCCGACACATAGTCGTTTGTGTTTTAGTAAAACAACAAAACAATATCCAAATATGATGATTTATCAAGAGATAATTTTATTAAAGAGTTGGTTTAAGGGAAAATGGTGTATTGAAAATGTAATTCCTTATTACGAACCACTAATTCAACCGACCGCACTATTAGGAAGACATTATTTTTGGTCTAATTTTCACATAGAACCAAAAAAGTTTACAAATATTGATGTAAGCAGGTCAACACAAGAACAACTTTCTGAAACATTAAATATGCCAATTCCAAGAAACAAACCGAGATTACTTTTAAGAAATTGTGTTGACCCTAAAATGGGACTCTACATCTTTCAAGAAGCATTTAAGGAACATAAACAATTATTTTAAGAGAGAAATGAAAGGAAAAATTAAAAGTCCATTGTGGACATTACAAAACAGAGAAAATAAATTTGGTAATTGCCAAAAGTGTGGAGAATACAACGAGTTAAGTGTAGACCATATTTTTCCGCAAAGTTTATTAAGTTCGTGGGGATTAAATGAATACATAACAAATGACATAGAAAATTTAGAGTTGATATGCAAAAAATGTCAAATACTCAAATTATCACGATTTGATTTTCACAATCCCAAAACAATTCCTTTAATAGAAAAATATATTAAAATTTTAATAAATACTTATGGAAACAAATGAAAAGCAAAGGACAATCCAACAAAACAAAGCCCTTCATAAATTTTTTGAATTGGTTGCTGATACTTTAAATGATGCAGGAATGGATATGAGAGCGGTTTTAAAACCAGAAGTTGAAATCCCGTGGGATAAAGAAACAATAAAAACTTATCTTTGGAAGCCAATACAAAAGATAATGACTAAAAAAGAACACACCGCAGAATTGACAACAAAAGAAATTGATAAAATTTATGAAGTTCTAAACAGACATCTTGCTCAATTAGGAGTCCACGAGGCATTTCCAAGTATATCACAAATAATGTTAGCAGAATATGAAGAATAGTTATGCACCTTTTTGGTTGAGAAATGTTTAAAGAGTAGTAAAATATAAGTATGACACAAGATATAAAAATAACATTTAAAGAGGAAATCCCAAAAGAATTAGAGGGAAAAACATTGAAAGAGATGTTTTACATTTGTTGTGAAAAGAATAGAGAGATTGCCAAAAAAATTAGTAACATAAAATCACATGAAGATATTGAGAAAGTATTAAATAAAGATGAAATTATGTATTTAAGAATAATTCAAATGTTCGCAGAAATAATAAGAGAAGAAAACAAAGAAAATAAGTTAAATCTAATTTCACCATTTCAAAAATTATAGTTTGTTATAAAATATAGATATGACACAAGAACAAATGGTAATAAATAAATTAAAAGTTGATGGAGAAATCAGTAGAAACTGGGCTTTACAAAACTTTTGTTCAAGATTAGGTGCGATTATATGCAAGTTAAAAAGTAAGGGTTGGGAATTTAAACAGGAATATGTCAAAACTAAATTTGGGCAAGATTATAGATATTCTTTAACAAAAATTCCATTTAAGAAAGTAGTTTATGAAATACCAGAATTAAATCGCGCCATTACGAGTTATGAATAAAGATATAACATTTCACTATACAAATCCTGAAATGGCGAGAGATTTAATCTGTTTAATTCCTATATCTGAAACTGATACAATCTTAGATGCAGGAAGTGGAAAAAATAAAGTTTGGTATAATTCCATTCAAAATAAAGAAAAATATGAATGTGAAATTGAAGATGGTTGCGATTTCTTTGAATGGACTAAAAAAGTTGATTGGGTAATTGGTAATCCACCGTTTCATTTGGGTAAAGATTTTTTACTTAAAGCAAGTGATATAGCACAAAAAGGTATAGCATTTTTAATCAATAATCAATGTTTTAATTCTTTTCTTTTACCAAGTCGTCTTGAAATCTTGAAGAACAAAGGATTTTATATTCAAAGTATAAAAGTCGTACAAGACAAAAGATGGTTTGGTAGGTATTATTTCTTAATTTTTACAAAAGAAAAAAATGATTTTATCAGTTGGAATACGAAGACATATGAGTGAATTTGTAAATAAGATATACCTAGAGCCATTTTATGAGAAAACAGAAGATTGGTTTCAAGAATATGTGGATAGGAACATTAAGCAATCCGTATGTATAAATTGTGGAAAACCCTATCACGATAATTTAAAAGTAATGTGGACAGATTTACACAACGGAAGAATAATTTGGTGGTGTATAAGCCACGCTAAAATGTGGAATGA
>JBBABA010000052.1:0-2790 GCA_041657955.1 Thermoplasmata archaeon
CAATACAAGATAAACCGCAGTACCAGAAATCATCACAGCGTAAACACCAGACAAGTTCGATGTTTTAGCTAAATAATATATGCTATTCCATTCTAAATAAAACTCATAACTGGTCACTCTCCAATCAATTTTTGTAAGTGGAAACTGCAGTACATGGTCATTAGCAATAGTGTTTTCTTTATACTGTATTAATCCTCGCTGACCGTCAGCAGTTTTAACTACAAGGGCAAGGTTATGTGGTATAATTTCAAACGACCTTATAACAACTTTGCTGTAATATGATGGAACTTGGCACACTATTGATATAATAAATGAACTATCCGTGTTGCATAAAAGATTAACATCTAATTCTATATCTTCCCCTATATAAGAAGTCGTGTCAAAAGAGGCAGAATATAATACATTTCTCGTACTCGCATCCAACACCCTTACGTAATAATACAACTTCTTATCAGTATAAGTGGTATTAAAAATAGAAATATTCATTTTGATTTTATCTATATCACGCAACACTGTCTGATGGGTAATTTCTAAGTAGATATACCTTGCTTCGGTAAGTGATTCATTTGTCGCAATTAATGCATATTTATTACCCTCTATAAAATATCCCGCAGAGGGTCTAAATGGGAACACTTCTGTCGGGTGGTCTGCATCTGCCGGACTGTAATAAATTATACCACTATTTATCCCAGTAGATGTATAATCCCCATCAACAACACTGAAGGTAACTTTTGTGGGTGAATAATCTTCATCTTTTTTACTACCGGCTTCAGAGCCAGTTAGCACATCGCTATGTTGCCAGCCAATCCATCTTGGCTGCAAAATCCAACCAATTTTTGTGCCTTGTAATGGTAAAGAATAAATATTAACATTATCTATGTCAAATGTATTGCTGCCCGCCCCAGCCGCAAAAGCACGTAAAGTTAATTTCTCTTCACCAATTGCACAAGTAAACTCAACATAACATAATCCAGCAACTGTCCAATTCATTGAAGAAGTAGCTATGTTCCCATTATAATTCTCTGGCGAGCCAATATAAACATATACTCCACCAGCAGTAAGATTAGATATTGTAAACATAAGTTTATATTTTTGCCCAACAGTCATTATTGCAGAAGCAGAAGCAAGTATCTGTCCTTGTGCTACACCAGTAAAATGCGCTACACCATCTGCTATTGTTATGCCAGTACCTAAAGTCCAAGCGGTTGAACCAGTGGGGAACGTACCATCGGTAACTAAATTTACACCACCATTACCATATTCTCTAATAATTTCTATATACTCTAACGATAGATTTAATATAACAACTGGTGCGCCAGTTATACTTGTAAACGTTCCAGTGCAATTTAAGTTAATCTTTAATGAGTTATTAGCAAAATTATAGTTAATATGGTCGGGCGTACCATTAGTTACTATGCCAGTTGTTATATTGCCATCTATCAACACTTGCGTATCATCTACATAAATTTTAAGTAGATTACCATTTGCTTTATACATCACGAATAATGTATATGTATGAATGCTATCGGTATAGTATATATCAAACTTTTTAGCAGATAGTATATTATAGCCAGCAGCTATTTGTGTGGTTATATTAGCTGGTAAACTTGCAGTAGATATGCCATAAGTATTCTGAATATATCCATTCTCAAAGTCCATTGAAGAAACATCAGCAAGCACGTTAGGTTGTGCATCTATGCCATCTATATCGGTAGTTGGAATCCAACTGTCGAAATTTCTTAGTTCAACTAATGGAAAGTTGCCTGGCATTAAAACCCTCTTGATATGAACATACTTGGGTCTTGCAGAAAACCAAACCCTTGTATCACTGGCGTCTCAGCCAATCTATTAACCCAACCGGTAAAGTCAGCTACCATCTTTTTATATTCATCTTTATGATAAGCGACCATATCACGATAAGCTAATAACTGCACTTCTGTTTTAGCAAATGGCAATAGCCTAAACAACCATTTCATAGTTACCCCATGTACTATTGCTTCGTGAAACGCAAAGTGTATGTCGGGAGAAGATGATAATGATAATGCAGTTTCTGGATTAATCTTACTATAATATATTTCAACCGTGCCAGTAAATGCGGGTTTCCATATTAACTTTTGTGGATTAGTATCGGTAAAACAATAACCAATACCACCATCAAATTTATTATTTTCTTCTGTGTAAAACAGTTCTTGTGGTGTAGCATCGGTGACTATATCATTAAACGATGTAGTAACCTCAGTTATATTGGGATTCCATCTAAGATATTCTTCGTATTGCATTTCTTGTGCATATACTCTAACGCCATCAGAGTTCTTAAAAATTACTTCTTGGGGGGCATAGAAACTGGTTTCCATATTAACTTCTTGGATTGCTGGCTCTGCACCAAACCCAGATTCACCAAATCCAAGCTCGCCAAACCCACCAACTAATGCAGTTTCACTAATGCTATAAGTTGTTGCGGCTTTTAATGCTTCACCTATTCTGAGTAATTGTGTAGTAACATCAAATAAGTCTAACTTAAATTTAGCAACATCTTTAACCGTTATATTGTTATTGTCAACGCCAGTATCATTAACTACTCTATTGATTATTCCTTGATATGTCATTTTACGTCTATATTGCTCCCAAGAGTTGTTGGTCTATATGTTAATGAATCCATTAACTTAGCCTTAATTACCGGGTCAGCAGCAGCTAATAATTGTTCATAACTTTGCTTAACCAATACAAGTGCTTTCTCTGTCACCCCATTTCTCATCTCCGCCAGAGACGCTATACGTGATACAAGCAGTG
>JBBABA010000053.1:0-2783 GCA_041657955.1 Thermoplasmata archaeon
TCTACACCAAGACTTGTTTTAATATTTCTAAATTCCTTAATCACATATTTTAAGTAATATTCGGCGAAGAGTTTAGAAGCTGCATCTAACTTAGCGTATTGTTCTAAAGTCATTGTATCAAACTTAATCCCCTCTTCATCTTTTTCAATCGCAAAGTCAATACCTTTAGTTTGTAAAAGTCTTAACTTATACTTTTGTTCCGAAGTAGGATAATCAACTCTAACTGCTTGGTTATTACCTAGGTCTATCCATTTCTCACTCATATCAAGTGTGAAGATCATTAATAAGCTCCGTCTAATGTATCGGTTAATTGAATGATGTCTCCCCATGCTCCGGCGGCAGTAGGTCTTTCAATTTCAATTTCAAGTCTTAGAGCTACATATTCCTTATCATACTTATAAGGGTTAGTTTTAAGATGTCCATAAGTATTAGTAAAGATAAAATCTTTATCAGCATGAGCCGCAACTCCATTATCCAAAGAAACTACTTTTGCAAGCGAACCGGAAGCATAAGCACCTAACAATCCACAAGTGCTTGCATTGTAAGGAATATCAATTATAAATTGTGCAGAAGGAGCCCATAAATAATTTCCAGCTTTTCCACCACATACAGCGAAGTCATCGGATATATTATTCATACCCTTGAACTCGAAACGATAGAATGGGACGGATGTTAGAACATCAGAACCAACCGTAATATCAAGATTAGGCGCAAAACATTCAGCGGTAGTATTGAAGAAGGTCTTCGCTGGATTAGTCCACGTTCCGTTTAAGGTTTGGTTATAGTTCATTTCGTTACCAATCCACGTACCGGAGTGTTTCATATAAACACCAACTCCACGAGCTTGCGGTTCTATAACTAATGAATATTCATTGAGTAAAGCATTCTCTAAAATAATACCCTTACCGGAAATTCCGGTGTCCATAGCAACAGTAAATAAATATCCTTCATTAAAAGCCCAATCTAAAACATCATCAGCAAATTTGAATTGTTTAGCATATGGAGTGGTGGCTGCTTCCGTAACAAGTTGGAAAAAAGCCACTAAGTGTTTTGCGGCAGTTAGCTTTGTTACTATGCCAGTAAAGGGAATAGTTTTAAGACCGGTAATCGCGTCAATATTTACATTGTCATACTCGGTCATTACACCACCACGTCCAGTCATATTATTGAACTGGTCAACTTGGACGTTAGGGTCTGGTGTAGTTCCGGCTCTGTCATAAAATTGTGTTTCAAAAGCCGCATTAGCTGCTGCTGGCGCAGACCAATGATTAGAGGTTTTATCTTGTTGGTATATCCCAACTCTTTGCTCTTTAGTTAATATTCTGGGTGTCGCTGCTGGCATTTTTATACTCCTCGCACCAATCAAGTGCTGTTAATCTTACAAATTCGTTTGCATCAACTTCTATTGGCTCGTCTTGTTCAAACTTTACGGCTCTTTCTTTATCTCCTAATAAAGCCCGAACTCCACAGATACCAACTTTATAAGAACTTGATTTTTTAATTAGTATTTTGTCCATAATAAACCTCTATTACTCCAATTGATGCGTTTACATTCTCTGCATAGCGTTCAAAATAAAAACCACGCCCAATAGGAGAAATGTATAACGGTAAAGCCTTGATAGCATTATAAACACCTTTTAATAAATCGTAATTAGCGTCGAATGCTGCATTGTCTTTTTGTAAATAATTAATCTCTATCCTAACTCTGTCAATCTGGATCTCAGCATTGTTAGTCATTTGAGTAATCTGCGGGTCGCCTAATGAAATAGTATATTTTTTATGATTCAACATATTAGGTGCTTCTTTAGGGCTTAACTTATTCGGGATTTCAGTATATTCCAAAGTAGTCATTGCGCTTGTGATTGCCGCTTTATCAGTTACCCAACTCATTTATACTCTAAATGTTATGTCTTGGTTATTGGTTTCTTCTTCCGTATCACTTATTTCGCCGTCGTCATCTTCGTCATAAGCAAATTGTGTAGAAGTTAATTTATCGTCGTACATAGTTTTATATTTGGCTTCTTTATCAGCGTAAACATCACCAGTAAGCCTATTCTGAATCCGCCAAATCATTTCTAACGTCTTATAAAGATGTAATCTTTCAAAAGTAGTTTCCACCAGATACGCAGAATAAGTCATGGACGTAATTGTAGTAAATCCGGTAATCGAAAGACGGTATTTTTTATAGACTTTAGTAAATATCACATTGGTATCGCCAGTAGCAGTTACAGACAAAGTTGTTACGGTTTCGTAAGTCGTTCCATCATCATCAGTACCTTCAAGCAAGAACGCAACCGAACCGGAACCCGTTTTAGCAGTACAATTTATAACAAGTCTTAGCCTCTGGAGATTATCTTCATCAGTCGTGATTGTCCCGGTGAACGCGGCTGTTTTAGTAACAGAGCTTTGGAGAGAATATCTCTTACATAATTTTCTGATATTCCAACCACCATCTCTTACATCTTGGGTTAATTCTTCAAAAGCATCCGTTAAGAAATCAGACCAATCAGTCTCACCGGAAGGATAAAGATTGGCTAAATCCGGTTCTCTGTTATTTACGTCTGCGGTTACTAAGTATGATTCTATCATCTTGTTGTATCAAATAGTTTTTTGAATATCTTTTCTTTTTCGTTGATTAGTTTATTCATAGTCTTTTCAAGTGCAGACGTTTTATCGTAATCAGATTTGCAATACAAATCATCATCACGTTTATAACGTCCGTCAGTTGGACTACCACAAATTTTACAAGTACCATAATATCTAACTTGCTGCTGCTTCATTTT
>JBBABA010000054.1:0-2692 GCA_041657955.1 Thermoplasmata archaeon
TATTTTGACAACATTTCTTCCATACAATTTTCATCGGATAAATAATATGCAATAGCGGAAGATGTTACTTCCATATTATGTTGAGGTTTCATATTAATAAACCCATTAATTAATGTTTGTATCTCCCCACTATAAAAATAAGAACGAACTATTAAGTTAAAATCATGGATTGTATCACCGATGTTTTCGGATTCATATTGGTGGCAAACTTCACAAAGTGTTACTAAATAATCGTTTGGATATTCCCAGGGGTTCTTGTTTGGCGAATAATTTCTATGATGTACGTTTAGCGTCATTTCTGTGTCTCCACAAATTTGACAAGTAAATTCGTCTCTTTGCATTATTTCTAAACGCTTTTTTTGCCAACGTGGGTCTTTTAGTTTTTCCAGATAAGCGGAGTTATTCTTAGCCATTTTGTACCTCATAAAACAAAAAACCCCTTAAATTTCCGGTGTGATTGAAATGATAATTAGTATTCATTTCCCGAAAACTAAGGGGCTTTTGATTTCTATGTTGAATTGTAAGAAAGTACGGTATGTTATTATCATTATCAATCACAATGCAAAAATAATTAAATCCCAAATTAAACGCAAACACTTTTTATCTCCCAAGTCTTCAAGCCCTTAAATTTTCTTTCGTCTGTAACCGGAGATATGTAAAGCCCTTCGCGTTCAAGCAATTTCTTGCTCCTAACAAAACGGAAGTATCTACTCCAGCAATCGGGAATGTGGTTGTTGTCGGGGAAGTTTTTGAGCATAAAGTTGTGAAGCTGTAGCTGAATTTCTCGGTTGGAAAAGGCTTCGTTTAGCTTATCTTTCAACCAAGCTAACATTATGGTTTCGCCAGTTGTTTCTTTCATTTTATCCTCGCTCTATTTCGTGAATCTTAGGTTTTGGGTCGTTCATTTATATATAAACTTTTTTTTGATTATTTAATATTTTTTCTATTGCGCTCTTTTGAAATCCACATATATCAAATTGCTTTGTCCATTTTTCTCTTCTTTAAGTGTATCGTATGGGCTTTCATATCCCCTAATTCTCTTTTGAGAAGTATGGTTGTAAACCATCGTGGTGCGAATATCTGAATGCCCTAAGAGTTGTTGGACTAGCGCAATGTCATATCCGTCTTCTATAAGATGAGTGGCGAAACTATGCCGGAAAGTGTGAGCGTGAATTCGCTTATTAATTCCAGCTTCATTTACAACTGATTTTAATATCTTGTCGTATGTACTTGGATGTAAATGCCATCTTTTTCTGTGGTCTTTTACTAAATCCTTTGCGGGGAAAAGATATTGCCATTTAAATTCTTTCGCGGCTTCGGGGTTCTTATTCTCAAGACTATCCGGCAAAAAGCATCCGTTAAAATTCTTCTTAATGTCTATCTCGTAAAGGTTTTTTACTCTACGAATTTGGTCGCTCAATTTCTCTATCAATTTTTTCGGGATAACTGCAATTCTATCCTTCTTACCCTTGCTTTGTTTGATATTGATAACACCGTTGCCCAAGTCAATATTTAATATTCTTAAAGACAGAACCTCACTTTTCCGCATTCCACAACCGTATAATATCTCGGTAATTAGTTTCGGTCTTCCACTTAGCAGATCAATTATTGTTCTTACTTCGTTCTTCGTCAAAACATCCGGGATTAATACTGGTCGCTTCACTCGATAATCTTTTCGGATTTTCATTTTCTTTTTGAGAACTTTCTTGAACAAAAAAACGAGAGAATTAAAAGCAAGTTCTTGAGTAGCCAAAGATAATTTCCGGTCAACCGCCAAATATTTAATAAAATTTTCTACCTTAGCAGCGTTCATTTCCTCCGGTTGCCGTATATTATTAAACTTTATGAACTGCTTAACGTACCCAAAATACGATTCTTCGGTTTTCTCACTCAACTGGTTCACCCTACAAGCCGCGTGGAAATCATCTTTTAACATTTTTCATTCTCCCTTTTATTCTTGTCTGAGTATTATCAAGAATTGATTCTGTATAATATCTAGTTATAATTGTTTTTGGCTATTACCCACCAATAACAATATGTTCGGTCGGGCATACTGCCCTTCTCCAGCAATTAATTCAGTCGTGTGTAAATGGCAATCTCCATAATCATATTTCTTAAATGTTTCTATTGCTAAATCTCCAGCATCTTGCAAATCTTTTGCAACTACATAAAACGTAAATTCTCTGCTGTGGTTATAAGCAAATCTTAAAATTACTTTGTATAAATTCATTGTCTTTCTCCTTCCGCCAAAAAAAATTATAACTAAAAACTCAAAGCGATTCGTCGCTCTTTTATTATTAACCAACCAGTTTCTTCGCTACCTTCAATCGCATATATTCCTTCACGCCAGTAGTGCATCCGTTTTATTTTCTTAATAACATTCGGGTGTATGTCTATCTCTTTGCATCCAAAATAAAGTGTGTAAATCGTTGTCTTGCAGTTATGGTAATATTTAATCTCTGTTTTATGCTTACTCACTATGTCAATCAAATCATTGTAAGTCATTACCGCTCCTCACGCTTTAGTTTCGCTCTGTTATGCTTATTGCGGGCTATCATATTCAACCACACTATAGTGGTGCATTTCCGCAAAAAGATTTTCACCTTTGTAAATTTCATAATATGTTTTATTACAAAACGGTTCTGGTGAATATGTAATTGGTTTTATTTCTGTTACTCCGCTTTCACCAACC
>JBBABA010000055.1:0-2689 GCA_041657955.1 Thermoplasmata archaeon
AAAGTTGGTTTACAAAATCATCTTCCTAAGTTTTCAATGCTAAGGTGGCGGTAAGTTTGTTTTGTGTTGGTCGTTGGTTTATAAGTCCGGCATTGTTGGTTTTAGTTAAACAAGCAAGTTGGTTCTAAAAATATTGTTTGTTGTAAAAGTTAGTTTAATTTTATCGGTTTAGTCTGCAAAACAGAAAATGTTGGACAGAGTTCTGGTAGGTTCAAAAGAAAATTGTTCTGTTGTTCGGTGTGGAGTTCTTCGGTTATTGTTTTTCAATGCTGGGTAGGTTTTTTTATTTTTTAACATTGTCAAGTTCTTAAAAAGCAAAACCTAACCCGCAACTCAAACCGACTGCTTTAAACGGTTCGGCATTTTACAGATTTTAGAGTTTCGTTGTAAAAGCAAATTGCTCATTAAATGTGATTAATTAAACGGAGTTATTAATAAATCATTGGCGTTGTACTTCTAAACTACATAGTTGTTCTGGGCAGCGGTTTAGTTGCAACGTCGTTAGGTACCATAAAAACATAATTGAAGGAATATAAAAATGGCAAAAGAACAAAAAGATAATTATCCAAATCTTCCCTCTAAGCTTTGGTGGCAGTTACGTAGTAAATTTAAAACATCGATTCCTTCCACGATTAGCACTGGTTACGTTGCAACAGCTTTAGGTATGAAAGAAAGTTCTGCTAAAGCTAATGTAATGCCGGCATTAATAAAACTTGGATTTGTTGATGACAAATTGAAACCAACAGAAAGAGTTTATGAATGGCGAGATGATAAAAATTATTCTAAAGTATGTGGTGAGATTATTAAAGAAATTTATCCAGAAGAACTTATAGAAGCTCTTCCTGGCCCAAATCCATCAAGGGGTTCTGTTGAAGGATGGTTTGCAAATAAAGCTAAAGTAGGTGCAAATGCCGCAAAGAAAATGGCTATAATGTACGAAACTCTTTGCGAAGCTGATTTAAAAAAAGGTGAAGAATCACTAAACAATACTAAATCTATTAATGACAAACCTAAGTTTAAAGAGAAAATCGAAAAACCAACTATAAAAACTACTGATAGAGAAAAGCCCTCTAAAGATAACGACTTAGATAGTAGTAAAGATTTTAATCCATCTGTGCACATTGACATACAAATTCATATTTCTCCAGACGCATCACCGGAACAAATTGATAAAATATTTCTGAGTATGTCAAAACATATTTTTAGGAGAAAATTGATTGATGATTAAAATTAGTTCAAGTAATAATGCGCTTTCGTTATCTAAAGATATTTTATTAGATATTGAGAAATTAATTGACCCGCCTGAAGAAGGTTTCATTTCAGAAACAAATCAAGTCGTTCCTATTTCAATTGTAAGAAATACTCGCGGATACATCGAAAAAGTTGCAAATCAAGTTAATGGTTGTTATGAAAAAGGTTGGTTTGATAGCAGTGCAGTTATGATAAGAAGATTATTAGAGACATTAATAATAGAATGTTTTGAAAAACATCAGATTGCTAATAAAATTAAAAATCCATACGGTGATTTTTTTTACTTGAAAGATTTGATAAATATTACCTTAACTGAAACAACTTGGAATCTTGGCAGAAATACAAAAAAAGCTTTGCCTAAATTAAAAGATATTGGAGATAAATCTGCACATAGCCGAAGGTTTAATGCTCAGTTAAATGATATAAAAGATTTAATTTCAGATATAAGGTTAGTAGTACAAGAATTAATTTATTTGGCACAACTTAAATAAAATAGTACCTAACAAGCCAATCAAGCGGACGCCGTATTCGCATTCGGCATTTTCATAATTATTGGCTTTGTAGTTCCGTGTAATGTTGGTTGTGCAAAGTAGTTCTGTTAAATAAATTTTTAATAATTATTGGCGTTGTCTTTTATGCGGCATCCTTGTTCTGGGGCGCCGCTTATCGGCAAAGCCGTTAGGTTTATAAACAAAGTTGGTTTCGCGCAAGTGTTGTCAATCCCATTGGGATTTGTTGTTTGAGTTTAGTTCTTTGTTTCTTGTTGTTGCTCAGTTCGGTTTTTGGTTTGCAAAACTAAAATTGCTGATTAAAAGTTGGTTTGCCAAAGTCGTATTCCTAAGTTTTCAATGCTTAGGTGGCGGTATGCTGGTTTTGTGTTGGTCACAGGGTAATTGTTCCGTGTTTGTTTTAGTTTATTTCTCTACCTTATTAAGCGGCAATGATATTTATTAGTTGTCAGAAATATGTTTGGTTATTTTGGTTCGCTCAAAACATAAATTGAGGTGTTGTTCGGCGTGGAGTTCTTTGGTCATTGGTTTTCATAGTTGGGTAGTTTTATTATTTTATCAACATTGCCAAGTTCTAAAAAAGCAAAACCTAACCCGCAACTCAAACCGACTGCTTTAAACGGTTCGACATTTTACAAATTTTAGAATTGCGTTGTAAAAGCAAATTGCTTTTTGAATGTAGTTTAGGGTGTGAGATATTAAAGCATAGAAATTATTATTGAAGTTAGATTTATTAAATAAAAGGATTGTGAGTTAATCAAAATATTATCTCACACCCTGAACAAAACGGAGTTATTAATAAATCATTGGCGTTGTGCTTCTAAACTATATTGTTGTTCTGGGCAGCGGTTTAGTTGCAAGGCCGTTAGGTTTATAAACAAAGTAACATTTGTGTAAGTGTAATCAACCAAGTTGGTTTGTTCTAAAAG
>JBBABA010000056.1:0-2672 GCA_041657955.1 Thermoplasmata archaeon
AATCAAAGAAGTTTCAAACAAATCAATTTTATCAGGCAATCTTCTTCCCTGGAAATTAAGAAGCGCTTGTCCTTTAGCAGGTGAAATGGTATAGTCAATTGGTTTCTTCATGTTGTCTGCACTATAATATTGTTAGTTAATTTTTTGTTTATTCTGTCAAAATATTTTTTTGTTTTTTACAATGAACTTGTATCTTGTCTCGCTAAAGTTCGTTTTAGTATCTTCAATCAGCAGCCCACAGATTCATCTGTGGGATATTCAGCAGAAGTAAAGTTTTCAAACCGATTCATCGGTTTACAATTTGAAAGCCATATTTTTATTAATGAATTTAACATCGTTATTATCTTTCCTAAACCGTTGAAACGGTTAATAATTGTTTATCTCTTTTCATTCCCATAGCTGAAGCTATGGGCTGCTTTTCTCTTTAACACCTATAGCAAGCATTTAATCATAAGAATCATAGTTCAGACAATATTTTTTTTAATTCGGTAAGGTGTTTCTTGAAATCGTTTTTGCCTTCGTCAATAAAACAGACATACTCAAAGTTCGGGTTGTATTTTTTGAAAGTAGTTTTTACAAATTGTTCTTTCTGCTGAAACTCTTCAGTATAATAAGGTTTGCCTTTGGTTTCAATCATCAGCACTTTATCAATACATCCTTTTTGTTTATCTGCTGAAAATTCTTTTTGCGTTTTGTAAGTTTTGCCATTGCGTTTCAGAATCAGGAAGTCGGGTGTGTATTCGCCAAGCGGTGTCTTGATAACAAAACTTTGCAGTTGACTATTGTCATTGAAACCGTTGTAATACACTTCCAAGTTTTTTAATTCACCTACCTGCATCATTTCCAATAAAGCAATCCGTTCATAGTCGCTGTCAAACCGGTAAGGAATGTAGTTGAGGGAAATGTCCTGTGGGTCTGGGTTCCCACGGTCATCAATAAATTCGGTCCAACGGTTAGTAAATTTTATCATGCTGTTTTGCCCGCGCCAAATTCCTTTTTCAAGAGGAGGCAGAAAAACATTTCCGGTAAAGGTAATATTTGCAGGCAAAGTCCATTCGAGTAATTCAATGGCTGTATTATCTTCCACAATGTAGGAAGTTGTTTTTACTTCCACAGCAAAACAAGCAGCAATATCTTTTACCAAATCAATTGTTTCAATTGTAGGATGGTTGCCAATCCAATCGTTGTTTTCTGCAATTTGTTCGTGAACTGCTTTTAATTCCTTGCTGTATTCCAAAAATAAATCTGACTCAGTAAATCTTCCGTAAAGTTTTTTAGATAAATCGTAAAGAAAGTTGTCAAACGAATAAGTCAATGCTGCATATACAACAAGATCTTCCGAAACTCCGCTTAAACCAGTTTTGCCAATTTTCCCTTTTGTAGTTCTTGCTGAATAGAGATTAGCTGTTATGAATTTTTCAATTTTATATTGTTGTAATTGTTTTTTGAAATCGGTTGTTTCCTCTTTGATTTCAATCTTGAAATGTTTTTGAACCTGTTTAAATTTCAGCTGCCCGATTTGCGGTTTACGAACCACAACAGGTAATTCGTTTTCATTCTTACCTTTTAGATCATCAATAGTAAGTTGATAATTTTCTTCTAACTGCCTGTTCAACATTTCATAGTTCCCCTCGCCTAAAAAAATCATTGCCTTTTCGTTCTTCGCAATATCAACTTCACGAAGACAGCGACAAGTGGTTTGTAAAACAAAATTCTTAGTAGTCTCATTTCTTGGTAACACAACGCCGGTCAAACTACGGCAGTCCCAACCTTCTGTTCCGATTGCCACTAAAAGAATTACCCGTTTATCAGAATAAGGTTTGTCTAAATTGTGGAAGATAGCTTTGCTTTCCTTTGGCAATTTGTATTGTTTATCGTCAGAGTAGAATTTAAAAATCTCATTTTCTTTTCCTGAACGGTTATTTGCATACCATTCATTTATGACGGGCAAAATTTCTTCATGTAAAACTTTTTTGCTTGGGCAATAAAACGCCACTTTACTTTTTGCTCCGTTGGAATAAGTGATGTTGTAGTTTTTGAAAAACTCATCTAATGAATCTGAAATAAATTTTTTTTCTCTGACACCTTCCACTTTTGTTACTTCAGGTCTCTTTAAAAATTTACCAATGCCGTCGGCAAGTGAATAATTATAAACAATGTCCTGAATTTGATTGAGCCGGATTTCTTCAATGCCTACTTTCACTTTAGTTTTTACAAATGGAGTTCCCGATAAACCCAAAACAGAAACAATATTGTTATGCTGATTTAATATGCTGACAGATTGCCTCAACTTTTTTTCCCCTTGCCCGCTTCCCTCGTAAGCGTGATGGACTTCGTCAAGAATTACGGAGAGGTTTGGGATCTGTGAAAGTTTTTCCCGAAGTTCGTTTGTCTTTTTAATTTCTTCAACAATGTCCTGTCCGATTTTCATTTGTCCTGTTTTCAAAAACACCAAATCTTTTACATCGTATCGTTCCAACACCACTTTCTCAGCATTGGTAATAAACACAAGCCCGAAATCATTTATCTGTGTGAGCCGATTTACTTTTTCCAAATTTGGATTGTTACCATGCAGTTTGTCCTTTCGCTTTGAGCTCAAACTGTCCAAAATTTCTATGTGAACATTTTGCTTCAATTGTTTTGCTTCATTGGCTGGTAAAATCCATTCGGGT
>JBBABA010000057.1:0-2562 GCA_041657955.1 Thermoplasmata archaeon
GCCGGTGTCCTTTACCGCGATCGTTACTTTGTTCTCTTCATTCCAAATATCAATATCGACTTGTCCATTGTCTCGATTGTATTTAACGGCATTGGATATCAAATTGTTCAAAACAATTTCTATCTCGCCGGGATCGCAGTTCATTTCGACAGAATTCGGACTGTGCAATTGAATCCGGATGCTCTTTTCCTGCGCGGAAGGCTGAACGGCGCAACTACTGAGACCGAGGACTATCAATAAACCGAAACAAACACATTTCCTGAACGGCATAACCACTCCATTCAACTTTCAATCCCGAATAGTATCGGGACAAATTTAATCTTCTGAGCGGGCAAAGAGAACAGCAAAGTGTCACTTAACCGCGGAGATCAGTGAGGGCGCAGAGAAAGATTAGGAGGTACGGTTATGCGAGGGCTAAATAAATTTCCAAATGTCTTCAATAAGCAAATTGTCAAAGGTCTTAATGTGGTCTTTGAGAATACTTTCAGTTCGCATATTTGGTCTAATGTCGCAATAATAAACTCCATCAAGTGGATTTAGTTTTACTGTGTAACCCTTGAAGTGTCCCGGAAGAAAAGTTGCGTTGATACCATATTCATTTTCTCGTTTGGTATTTTTTCTTTGTACATCGTTCAAGAAAATGGCAATGTGTGGAGTTGCTTTTTCAGTAAGCTTGTTGTAAAGAAATTTGTCAATGAAAATTTTGTCAATGCGGTCTTTGCTTGATGTTTTGATAGAGCCGATAACTTTCACCTCATAGTTTTTCTCAATAATCAAATCATGCTGATAACTCATATTGAATTGTGGTTCTCCTTCAACAATTACCGGAACTTGAATTACTCCAGCGTTGCAAGGTATTCCGATTTCACGAATGATTAAACGAATGAAATGTTCAAACAAATCACCATTTAATTTTCTTGCTGTGTTTGATTTTCCTGCTGGCAAACCATCTAATGCAGAGCCAACAGATTGTTGAATAGTGTAAGTTGAGTTGTTAAGAATTTGTCGGATTGAATCGTCGTTACGGTCAATGTTTTTGATGCTTCGCAAAATTTTCAAAAACTCTTTTGATATTTTTGAAAATACTTCTGCCTCATACATCAAGTTTGAATTTATTGGTCTTGTAATTTGAAAATTACCTTCTTTGCGATACTGATAAAAACGATAATGATTCTCGTTTTGCGAAACTATCGTCGCTTGTAAGTTGTCGCTGATGTAGTTCAAATATTCAGAACAAAAAGCGATAAATCCTTTCAAGTCGGCAAAGTTCTTTTTATTTTTGGCTTTATTTACAAGTTGTTTCAGTTTCATCTTATAGAGTTTCGCCTTTTTTGGTTTTCAAAATCATACTGAATCCATTTGCTAATGTTCCAATCTTCAACTAATTCAATTCGGTTTGCCGCCCAATCCAAATATTCAGGTGATAAGTCGCAAGACAACCATTTTCTTTTAAGTTGCTCTGCACAAACAGGAGTTGTCCCAGAACCACAAAACGGGTCAAGTACAGTCTCGCCGACGTTTGATGAAGCTAAAATTATTTTTCGTAAAAGTTCTTCCGGCTTCTGTGTTGGGTGTGGAGTTTTTTCGTGCATTCCGTTGCAAGTTGTCGGCACTTCAATTATGTCTTGCGGTATTTCCAAAACATCTTTTGGTTTTGCACCCAAAGGATTTGGCTCCCAAATATGATTTCCGTTTTTACCGTTTCCGTATTGGCTTGTCTCCGCTTGCGGATGACTTGGGTATTTTAATGTATGTTCACTGTAAGGAATACGAATTTCGTCAATGTTGAAAGTGAAATTATTTGTCTTACGCAAATGTAAAATACTTTCGTGGCTCCGTCCCCAGTCGCTGCCAAGGTTTGCTTTGTTTTTATAATTCCAAATAATCCAGCGGCAACCTTTAAAATATTTTGTTGCTGGATGTTTCAAGTCAGCAAGAATTTCAGAGAAACCGCAAATAAAAAGTGTTCCGGTCGGTTTTAAAACTCTTGCAGATTGTTCAATCCATCGCATTGAAAATTTTATGTATTCTTCTTGACTTTCAAAGGTGTCCCAATCTGCTTTTTTTATGTTGTAGGGTGGGTCTGCAAAAATCAAATCAACACTTTCGTCTTTCAATGATTTCAACCATTCAATGCTATTGCCTTGCCAAAGTTCTCCGTGCGGATGCTGATAAAACAAATTCGGCTGTTCAATTTGTTTTTTTTCAAAGCCGACAAGTTTTCGTTCTCCTCTGAGTTGAATTTCTCCGAAGAATGTTGGCATTTTTTTATTTCTTACTAATGTTTTACCCATTTCCTAAAATGTTTGGTTGTTTTCTTAGCATTGGCTATAACTCTCCTTTAGCCGTCTGTTCGGTTTGTTTCTTTTTCCCGAAAGCCTTTTCCACGTTCATTCCCTTAAAAACATCGTTCCATCATCATCCTTTACCAAACAACATCGTGAAAATATTTACAATTCGGCTACTTCGCAAGGAAAATAATTGTCATCAGGCATCAGCATTGGTTTTCGATTACAGTTTGTTTTTGGGTTCTCATCATAGGTGAAATTTCCCCTGCCCCGA
>JBBABA010000058.1:0-2552 GCA_041657955.1 Thermoplasmata archaeon
CGCTAAATATTCTTGTTTAAGCAATGGTACAGTTTGCAGTAGTGGAATTTATTGCGCTTCCGGCTATTGTATTGACGGAGTTTGTTGTAACAACACCTGCGAGGCTACCTGCGCTGCTTGCAATATGGCTGGCAGTATTGGTACTTGCGCAAATATTCCTAATGATTCAGATCCTTTTAACGAGTGTGCGGCGATTACTTGTTCTAATTATGTATATGGCGGAACGAGCCCGTCGTGCTACAAGTATGCTAGCGCCACTTCCCATAACGGTATGTGTAATGGCGCGGGCGCTTGTTATACTCCCGTATCTGATTCTTGTTCTGGGCAGGGTTCGGCGACTATAACTTGTGGTAGTACAGGTTGTTGGAAAGCCTGCGTGGCTAATTCTCCCTCTACTTCTTATGATGCTTATAACGAAGTTTGTTATACTGATTTCCTGCAACGTAATTGTTCTTCTGGGTATTTTTGTAACGCTAGTGGTGGTTGCAGTTTAAAACCGAACGGAATTTCTTGCAGTTCGGCTTCCGAGTGCAACAGTAATTATTGCGTTAACGGCGTTTGTTGTAATTCTGCCTGTTCAGGAAATGTTTGCCAGAGATGCGATAGTTACTCCAGCGCCGGAGCGGGCACTTGCGGAAATGTAATTACTGATTCCCAAGTCACGGGTTGCAATGGTTCAAATTTCTGCAATGGAGCGGGAGCCTGCTTATCATGTTCCTGGACATATGTTACCGGCTGGCATTCATCTTATTGTGTAACAGGGTCAACGTTTTATTGCCGGCCCAGCACGGTTAATCGCCAGGGTTATTATGCTCCGCCTCCCTATTCAATACCGTCAGTAACAAATTATATATGGTCCGGAGAGTATTGGAACAATGTGGATTGCCCTGCTTCCGAATATACGACCATAAAACTTCAATGTGTTTGTTCTGCCATTTAATTTATGCTTCCTCGTAAATTTTCTCTACTTTTAATATTTTCCATCATTCTCACTCTGGGATTATCTATATCTCTGGGCTCTCTTTTGGCTGCCTGGACAGCTCCGGCTTCTTCCCCTCCGGAAGGTAATATTGCCGCTCCGATTAATGCCAGCTATACTGCCCAGTACAAGAAAGGCGGCTTGATCCTAAACACTGGCGAAGGCGGCGAAGCTATGGTTAACGGCTTAATAGTCCAATTCGGCAATGTCGGCATTGGCACAACTAGCCCGCAAGCCAAATTAGAAGTGATAGGCAACATCATTGCCAATGCTCCTACAGCCGGCAACCATTTAGTTACCAAGAGCTATGTGGATGCTTCCAGCGGCAATTGCATGGACCAATATTATGAGGCTTGGTGCGCGGCTCATCAAGGGCAAAAATGCGGCCGGAGCGGAACGATGGATTTTAAATGTGTCGGCGATTTCTGTACTAAAGCCGGGATTTCTAATGATTTGGATGGCGATGGCATAACTGGCGCGACTGATTGTAATGACACTCCCGAGATTGGTTCGGCTATTGGCGCGGCGGCTGACGGCACTTGCGACGGAGATGCGGACGGGAAAATTGACCAAACCGCTTATCTCACTATTCCTAAGCCAGCCGCGGCGGATTGTTATGACAGCGACGCCAGCAAATATTTGTGCTCAAATAATGGAGCGGCCTGCACGGTTGGGACGACTTGCTCTTCCGGATATTGCGTAGACGGATATTGTTGCAATAGCGCTTGCGGTTCGGCTTGTTCCGCTTGTAATGTTGCCGGTAATTTAGGAAGTTGCGTTAATGTTCCTGATAATACTGATATTAACAATGATTGTCCTGCCATAACATGCAATCAATATATATGGGGTGACGTTTTTGGCGATCCCTCTTGTTATAAATATGCCGCGATTCTTCCTCATAATGGAATGTGCGATGGATTAGGCGCTTGTTATTCCGTGCATAGTTCTTGCCAAGGCCAAGGCACGGCAAGCGCAACCTGTGGTAGCATCGGATGTTGGAATACCGTCTGTAGGGCAGATTTGCCGGCTTCTTCTTGCGACCAAGCAAGTGAAATTTGCTATGTAGATAACGCAACTCACGGTTGTGTTGGCAATCTTGTCTGCGACGCGACTGGCACCTGCAAATTATCCCCAGGAGCGGCTTGCACAGCGGATAACCAATGCGGTAGCGGCTATTATTGCGGAGTTGATGGCGATAACGATGGATATTTATCAAACACTACAACCGGCACATGTATGCCAAAAACTCATGGCGATTGCTGCGATACTGATTCCCGAGCGCGCCCTGGCATAGGATATACCTATGAAACCGCGAATAATTGCGGCAGCTTTGATTATAACTGCGATGGGCAAGCGACAAAAGATCCAAATTATTGCCGATGGGTTACCGGTTGCAACCTTTCGGGGTCATGCTATCTTTGCTCGGGAACATATAGCAATTTTACTATAACCTATGGGGAAGCCAGTTGTGGCCAGACTTTTAATGCTTCGTATTATAACCAAGTTAGAATTTTACAATATTATCCTTCTTGCGGAACACAAAGTTGGTACGATTGGTATACTGGTTGGGGTT
>JBBABA010000059.1:0-2545 GCA_041657955.1 Thermoplasmata archaeon
AATTTTTAACTGAGCTTCTAATTTTATTTTTCTCTCTTTTGATTTCTTTATATTTTCTTTGCTTCCATAAACGGCTTCATCTTCTTTTACAAAATTATTTTTAAAAATAGTTGGAGCAACGAGTAAATTATACTCATACTGCAATTTTTGAACTTTAATATTTTTTGGATCATTTTTATATATTTCTGTCTGAAAATCATTTTTTATGCTATCAATCATTTTTTGCAAACCTCTTTTTACATCCCGGCTTTTTTCGTTTTTATAATCGTTTACAAAACCCCTATATGTTTTAATATTATACTTTATGCTTCTCAATGCCTTACTCAAATCAGCATCTAATGGGAATCGGCTCAATAAACTATTTCCGCATTTTATATTTATGTCAATATTTGGAAGTGTTTCCAATTCTAAAAAGTTGGTTTCTTCTTTATAGTAGGCGTTTTTCAAAAGTTCGATCCACAAACGTAAACGGCAAATTTTTACTGAATTTGGATTAATGTCAACACCAAATAAGCAGTTCTCAATAATGTTTTGTTTTTCGTGAAAAAGTGTTTTTTGCAAATGTTGAATTTCTTTACTTATTGGTTTTCCGTTTTGCAATTTGTATTCTAAAATATTGCTTTTCGGGTCGGTAATAATCAATTCATCATTTACTATTTCAATTTCATAACCGCTAATGCTGTTGCCTTTTTCGTCTGCAAGTATTCCCAACTCTGCTTTTATACTAATAATTTCATTTAGCGATGAAACTAAAAAGTGTCCGCTTCCTACTGCAGGGTCGCAAATGCGAAGTGAATTAATTATTTCGTTAGCTTTTAAAATCTCTTGTGTTTTGAACAAGCGGGAAGTGTAATTTTTTACATCTTCAAATTTATCAAACAAAGTTTTTCCGTTTTCAGATAATGCTTCGTTAAATTTTTCTACCACAGCCAAGCGGATTGACTGTTTGCACATATACATTGTAATGAATGCAGGAGTAAAAATTGAACCATCTTTGTAACCGTTTATTTTTTCAAACACTTTGCCTAATACAGAAGCGGTGATAATGGTTTTATTATTTTCCTGAACATCTTCCGTACCTTCGCTTGCAAAGTCGTAAGCATCTAAAAATTTAAAAAGATAATCAAGAGTGGGCAGCTTGTCTGCATTCTTTTTTGTATCTTTTAAAATAGTTGTATTGATTAATTCAAGTTGTCCATCATTGTCAAGCGAATTAATTTTTGTAGTTTGATCTTCTAATTCGCTGATTTCAAAAAGCGAACTGTTTAAGTAAGGAACACGGCTGTATTTGCTCCTTATGGCTTCGGTTCTGTCTTTGAGGTTAACAGCTAAAACTTTGTGAAAAAGTTTAAACAGTTCGTCAAAGTCGTTAATTGTTTCGGTATTTAAGAACCGGTATTCTTTATTACCCTGATGATAAGTTATTAATTGACCTTCTAATAATTTAAGAAATAATATTCTGTTTATCCAGGTGATGCAAAGTTCCAATGACACATTAAAAATCTGTTCTTCTTCAGTTTCACCATAAATGCTTTGGTCGGGAAGGCGGTGTAAAGTGTCCTCTGTAATTATTGCTTCAATAGTCAATTCGATAAGAGAGGCAGCGTTACGGTTTTCCTTTTTTCTTCTGATAATATTTTTTGTTCCTTCTTTTGCTTCTTCAAGTCCGATGATATGAAGCAATTCCTTGTAAAACCTTTCGTTAAGTGAGTTGCTGTCGTTTGGCGTTGCAATTTTCAATAAATGCTGTGGCGAAAGTATTTTGAGTAAAGCGCTTAATTCTCGGTCATCTTCTTTTTTGTTGTTGCGTAAAATGGTGTCGTATTCTCTGATGTCGAAGTAAACGCAAGGAATTTCAATATCAATTTTTGAAATTATTTTTGAAATTTCCTCATAAAAAAACGGATTATCCTTTTTGTCGTTGAGTTTGGTTTCGTAAAGTTTTTTGATTTGCACATTGCGGTAAATATGCTTGTCAAAATAGTTAGCGTCTATGATATACCACTCGTTTACATTGGTTATTACAAGCTGCTTCAATTGGTTATTTCCAACATTATTTCTCTCGTCTAAGTAGTAAAGTATTAATTCGTGAAGCGCTTTTTTGTTTGGGCTGTCAGCCGAAATCATTTCATTTGTATTGGTCGGCCTTTTGGCTTCAATGATTACACCAATTTCGCTGTCGGTAGTTTCACCTAAATGAATTACTAAATCTTTTCTGTCTTTGGTATTTATAGCGTTTGTATCCTTGTAGTAAGTATCACGCAAAAAGTCACGTAAGTCGTTTTTTAGATGTTCTTCGCTTTCGTCTTTAGGTCGTTTTTCAATAACGCTAATCTTGTCAAGCAAAGCAATGAGGTTGGTTTTGAAAACATCTATTTCGCTTCTCAACGGTTTTTGCTTCAAGAATGCTTTAAGTGATTTTTTCGGTGTTTGTGGTATTAATTTCATTAAAATTCACTGTCAAGTATTAAAGTGGCTAAATTACGATTTTAAATTATGTCAATTTTGCCATGTCGTTGTCTTTTTACGCTTGCAGCTAACTGAT
>JBBABA010000060.1:0-2537 GCA_041657955.1 Thermoplasmata archaeon
GATCAATATCGCGCGGAAGAGCAATGTCCATAAGCACGGTAGCGGTGTTGCCCCGTTTTTTCATCATCGCTTTAACTTCTTCTTTAGTAAGAATTAAATTAGGCGATGAGGTTGCGCTGATAATAATATCAAATTCGGCTAAATGATCTTTAAATCTTTTGAACGGCAGAATTTGCGCGTTAATTTCCTTTGCAATCATTTCGGATTTTTCAATCGTTCTATTTGTAATGGAAAGTTTGCCGATGTGTTTATCATGTAAATGCTGTGCGGCAATTTTTCCTGTTTCGCCCATACCGATAACAAGCGCAGATTTTTTTGATAGATTTGAAAAGATTTTTTCAATCAACTGCACTGCGGCATAACTTACGGTTATTGCGCCGTCGCTAATTGTGGTTTCTGTTTTTGCCCGCTTGCCGACTCTTATTGCCGAGTCAAAAACTCTGTTCACTAAAAAACCGGCAAACTGTTTTTCTTGCGCAAGTTGAAACGATTCTTTGACTTGTCCGAGAATTTGGTTATCGCCGATGAGCAGTGAATCAATTCCTGCCGTAATTTTGAAAAGATGATTCAGCGCGCTGCATGAAAAAAATTTTTGAAAATGTTCGTCGGTTAAATTTGTAATTGATTTTTTTTCAACAAGAAACTTTTCTAATTCCAAGTAACTTGTTCCCGCTTCTTTCGGAATGCCGTACAATTCCGTTCGGTTACAAGTTGAAATGATAAATCCTTCGGAAAAATATTTTTCTTTCAACTCATCAATAAAAACTTTTATTTCATCCGAACTAAGATGCACGGCTTCCCGCAGCGTTACCGGGGCGGTATGATGATTAATAGATATCGCCAGCAGGTTCATAAAAAATAATTATTCTTCATTTGAATTTAGTCAATGGTCATTAGTCAATGATGATTAATAAAATGCGTGAAAACTTTTTGCAAGAAAGTTTGTTACGATGGTTGAAAAAATTGCCAACCCGAAACCAACAATGGAAAAAATGACAACTTTCTTTCCTTGTAATTTCCCGGTGATTTTAGCGGTAATTCCGATGCCGTACATCAGCCAAACCAAAAATGTCGCAACCAACTTCGGGTCAAAATATGAAAATTTTGGAAACGCTTTAGGCAGCCAGATCACGCCAATCGCTATGGCAATGCTGAGTAAAATGAATCCGATAATAGCCGAATAAAAACTTAACTTTTCTAAAATTTCTAAATTCGGCAGCCGCTCAAAAATCAATCCGAATTTATTCAGCTTCAATTCTTTATAAAGCATCAAATATAAAAATCCGTACACGGCGGAAATGGTGATGCCGGCGTAACCAAGCAGCGCATGCAGAACGTGAATGCCGAGCAAATTACTCCGCAGCACTTCTTTCACTTCAAACAAATCAACAATAAAAATTGATGAAATCGTTTGGAAGATGAGAGAAATGACGATGATGAAAAGCCCGGTTCCCCGAATATCGGTAACCAATTCCAAAATGAAATAAGAAAAGCTAACCGAAAAAGCAAGCACGGTAAAAATTTCAAATACATTCGTTATCGGCGGATGGTTAAAGGCTACGGTTCTTGCAACCAAATAAAAAGTATGAAACACCAGCGTAAGAAAAAGAAATAATCTCTTAACATTTGATAACCTTCTTTCATCTCTCTGGAAATCATAAAGATAGATGGCGAAAGAAGCAAGATAAAATAAAGGAAGAAGAATGTTGGAAACGTCAACCGTATTTTTCATAAGCATTTTTCAAAAATTTTTGTTGCAAAGTTATCAAAACTTTGCGCTGTAAACAATGAAAAAATTAGTAAGTTTGTAATTGAGAATAGGACTATCATAAAGGATTATAAATGAATTACCTTGTTTTATTACGCCACGGAGAATCGCAGTGGAATTTAGAAAACCGCTTTACCGGCTGGGTTGACGTTGATGTTTCCGCTAAAGGAGAAAAGGAAGCCGAAGAAGCCGGAGAATTATTAAAAGAAAAAAAATTTTCATTTGATTTCCTGTTCACTTCCGTTCTTAAACGCGCAATTCGCACCGCAGAACTTGCGAGCGAAACCGCAGGCTTTAGCGCAATTCCAACTGAACGCAATATGGCATTAAACGAACGGCATTACGGCGCATTGCAAGGATTGAACAAAGCCGAAACCGCAAAGATTTACGGCGATGAGCAAGTCCATATTTGGCGAAGAAGTTATGACGTTCCACCTCCAAGCGATGTAACGGAATTAAATCCCGATGGATTTACAGAAAGTTTGAAAGATACCGCCTCGCGAACCATTCCTTATTACCGGCAGAAAATTGAGCCGCTCGTAAAAGAAGGAAAAAATGTTTGGATTGTTGCACACGGAAACAGTTTGCGCGCGTTAGTAATGTATCTTGATAATTTAACCAAAGAGCAAGTGCTTGAACTAAATATTCCAACCGGCAACCCGTTGGTTTATGAATTTGAAAACGGAAAAATTATTTCTAAATATTATTTGAAAAAATAACTTTACAGTAATGCTTAAACTTCACAAAATATTATTTAAGCAAAACCGTT
>JBBABA010000061.1:0-2513 GCA_041657955.1 Thermoplasmata archaeon
GTATTTATTACTCCATCACAGTGGCTTTGCGAGACAGCGAAAAAGAGTCATCTGCTCGCTGAAAAAAATATTTTTCACATTCCTTATGGAATAGATACTAAAGTTTTTAAACCATTTCCAAAAATCGCTGCACGCAATGCTTTTGGGTTACCTATTGATAAAAAAAATATTATTTTTGTTTCCGATTCATTAAACAATAGAAGAAAAGGGTTACATTTGTTGATGCAAGTATTAGAAGGAATATCTGACCCTGATATTTTATTGTGTGCAATTGGCAAAGGAAAGGAATCAGTAAACGAAAAGATTATCTATTTGGGGAAAATTTTAGATGAGAACAAGATGGCTTTAGCATATTCATCAGCCAACTTATTTGTTATTCCATCATTAGAGGATAATTTGCCAAACACGGTTTTGGAAGCAATGGCGTGTGGAATTCCGGTAGTGGGATTTAATACCGGTGGAATACCCGAAATGGTAATCAATGGAGAAAACGGTTATATTGTTGAAAAGGCTAATGTTGACGAAATGAAAAATAATATTTTTCAACTAGTCAATAATAAGGATTTATTAGTTAAATTTGCAAGTAAGAACAGGGAACGTATTGTTTTATTATATTCATTAGAAAAACAAGCAAAGGAATATTTACATTTGTATCAAAAAATTCTTTCTTAATGCGAAAAATTTCATACCATATCATTTTTCTTATTATCTGTTTTTTCTGCAAAGATAATTTTTTATATTCACAACCTACTACTATTCCCGGTCTGATTCTTTGGCTTGCAGCAGATAGTGTTCACTTTTCTTTTGGTAGTTCTATTGATACAATTTACGATTTATCAGGCAATGGTAATCACGCTGTTCAAACTAACACTTCTTTTCAACCAATTCTTTTAAATTCAATACCCCAATTAAACTATCATTCCGTTATACAATTTGATGGCACAGATGATTATTTACAATTAAACACATCTATTAATAATATCAGAAGCGTTTTTTTAGTATTGAAGAAAAAAAATGGTAGTACACCTAATGCTCGTCCATTATTAGGGCATACAACTTATTATGACTTTTTAAGTGATGATGGGATAAAATTTTGGGGAGCAAATACGAGTAATAATATTCTCCAAGGAGAAACCCGATTAAATTCTCAAATCATTAACGGGACACAAGTGGATATTCCAACTGTTTATAGTATTATTTCTATTATTACAACAGGGAATGTTCGTGCTGATAATATCAGCAAGGACAGGAGTTATAGTGACAGAGTTTGGGATGGTGATTATGCCGAAATCATCATCTGCGATTTACCTTTATCAGATACAGAGAGACAAACTGTTGAAAATTATCTGCAATGTAAATATAGATTAACACTATTTACAACTACTGCTATAACATCAATAACTAACCACTCAGCAATAAGTGGTGGAAATATAATATGTGATGGCGGAGTTTCTATCATAAAAAGGGGTGTATGTTGGAATACATTGCAAAATCCAACAATAATTAACAGTCATACCAACGATGGTACAGGGATTGGAACATTTGTAAGTTCAATAACAGGTTTAGATTCATCAACAACTTATTATGTGAGAGCTTATACAATAACTAATATTGATACAACTTATGGCGATGAAAAATATTTTACAACACTGCCTACACCTTTTGATACAACTAATTTAACATTATGGCTAAAAGCAGATTTAGGAGTAACAAAAGATATTAATAATTTAGTGAGCAAGTGGGACGACCAATCAGTACATATCAATAACGCAACACAATCAACAAATATTGCAAGTCAACCTTTATGGGTGGATAATCAATTAAATACTAAACCTGTTGTGAGATTTGATGGAATAAATGATTTTATGGAATTTCCTGAAATATCAACGATAAGAACTGTTTTTTTTGTTGTTAAAAATACAGATGTTGTTGGCAAATGTGAACCATTATTAGGACATGATGTTAATTATCAATGGCTTGATGGATGTGGTATAACAGGAACAAGTTTGTTTGGCGAGAATACTTCTGCATTAATAACAAATGGTTATGGATATAATAATGGTGTTTATTACAATCCTGTAGGAACTACAAATTTTCTCAAACCAATTGATTATTCAATATTCGTATTTGTCTTAACGGGAAATGGGACATCTAAATATATAACAAATGACAGAAATATGACAGGAAGATATTGGACAGGTGATTATGCCGAAATCATCATCTACGATACAGTATTAACCACAACCCAGCGACAACAAGTAGAACAATACCTCCGGTTCAAATACGCCCCCCTCCCCGTAAACCTCGGTCCCGATATTTATTCCACTAATTTCTGCGATACAACACTGGATGCCGGCCCACATTTTATCCATTATAAATGGAACACAGGAAATACAGTAGATACTTTATCAACTCTTACAGTCAATACTGGCGGCATTTACAGCGTTACAGCTACAGATGTCTTTGGTTTCACATCGGTTGATACGGTGATAGTGAATAAACCTACAATCGCT